>NZ_JALDQE010000009.1:0-215227 GCF_022748145.1 Bacillus sp. CCB-MMP212 | reverse complement strand
TTTTTCTACTTCTGGTTTTTCTACTTCTGGTTTTTCTACTTCTGGTTTTTCTACTTCTGGTTTTTCTACTTCTGGTTGTTTCTCTTCATTTTTAATTTGTTCAAGTTTATCTTGTTCAAATAAAAGTTGTACATCATGCGTTTGCTTATAATTTCTTGATGCCATTTCGATAAATACTTTTGTATTTAGTTTTTTAGATAAATCGTTTACTTCAAACTCTACTACTCTTGTATCTTTTTCCTTATCCTCACTCACTACTTTTGCATCAACAAATGCGCCATCTTTTTCCGTTTGGAAATTTTTAATTAATGAGCTACTTTTTAGTGTTACAATTGCTTTTTTCTTACCGTTTTCTACTTTTAATACTCCTGGATTTACCATGTAAGTATTCATCTTAGATTCTTCATCTGTTTGATCTTTTAATACTTTAAATGGAATGCTGTACGCACCATCTGTAATTGTGTTAGAATTTGGTTGTTGATCTGGGTCAGGCTTTTGGTCGGGCTTCTGACCTGGATCGGTAGTTTCATTTGGATCTGGCTTATTAGCTGGGTCCTCTTTTTCATTTGGTTTTTCTACATGAATTGGTGTAATGCTATTTTGATCAAATGCAATACGAACGTCGTACTCATGATGATAATTTAAAAAATCAATATCTACTTTTACTTTTGCATTTAATACCTTCTCTACATCTTCTACATCAAATTCTACTACTCTTGTGTCTTTTTCTTTATCTTCACTAATTACATTTGTCGCAACTAGCTTACCTGCTTTTTCTGTTTCAAACTTCGTAATCCATGAACTATTCGTTAATGTAAAGGATACTTTCTTTTTCCCATCCTTCACTTTTAAAGTTCCCGGGCTTACTGAATATTGATTCATCATCGATTCTTCATCTGATGTATCTTTTAAAACTTTGAAGCCAATTGAATATTCACCGTCAGCCAACTTGGTAGCTGCTTGAACTGCAAGTGGTTGTAATGTTGATACGAATGTAAATATCATTAAAAACATAGCAACAATAATTTTTGTATACCTGTTCAATGGAACGACTCTCCCTTTTGAAAATTATTTAATACTGTTCCCATCAAATACAAAGCGAATATCATACGAAGCATTATAATTAATAATTGGAATATTAATTTTCACCTTGCCATTTAGTTTTTTTGACAAGTCAGCAACTTCAAATTCTACAACTCTAGTATTATCTTTTTTGTTTTCACTTAACACGGTTGTTTCTACAAATTGACCATCTTTTTCTACTTGGAAACTTTTAATAGAAGCACTATCTTTCACTTTAAATGAAACATATTGTTTTCCATTTTTAACTGTTAATGTTGCTGGGCTTTCAAAATAACTATTCATTCTAGACGATTCATCTTTATCGCCTTTCCATACAGTAAAAGCAATATTATATTTTCCATCAGCTAGTTTTGTAGCAGCCTTTGCATCTTGTAAACCTAGTGTTGCGATAAATGTAAATAAAACAGCAAATACGGCAATAATCATTTTAAATTGTTTAAACATATATTCATCACCCTTCAAAAGATTTATTTACTCAATTTCACTTTACGAATTAAGAAAGCACCTGAAATAAGAATTAACGCTGCAAACAATCCAATACGTGCTTCATCGCCTGTTTTTGGGTTATCTGTTTTTTCAGCTTTTCCATTTTCATTTTTTGTTTCTTTGTTCGCTTCTTTAGCTGTTTCCTTACTCTCTACTTTTGTTTTCTCTTCTTTTACTTGTGTATCTGTTTTCGCTTGATCATTATTTTTTGTTGTAGCAGCTACGCCGTTATCGCCACCTACAGCTTTTACATTTGCATCAAAAGCAAAACGAATTGTGTAGTGGTGGTCATAGTTTGCATTTGGTACAACAACATGAATTTTTACAGCTGCTGGTTTGGATAAATCATCTACTTTAAACTCTACTGTTCTTTTATCTGCCGATTCATCTTTACTAACAACTTTCGCATCAACAAAATTCCCGTTCTCTGGTGCTTTAAATTCTGTAATCCAAGCACTATGATTCATCGGAACTTGTACTCTCATCTCACCGTTTTTCACTATTAATTTTGCTGGCTTTTCAAAATAGTCATTTGCCATTGAAGCTGAATCATTTTCCGCTTTTTGAATTACGTAATTAATATCGTAAGTACCATCAGCTAGTTTTGCTGAAGCATTCCCGTATGGCATTACAAGAAAAGCTAGCATACATACGAACGTTATAATAAAAGCGGGTAATACAGAAACCTTTTTCATTTTTCTTGTTTCCTCCTTGGTTATCTTTCACTTCACTTTTTGAAAATGATAATTATTCTCAATATATAAGAAAAAAATAATCTCTTCTACCTATTATTTAATTAGCATTCTTTTATGTAACATAAGCATTATTGATTATCATTCTCATTGAATGTTAAAAATAATATCTCACCCTATTCCTTATATGAAGGCATAGACACTGAGAAAAAATTACAAAACTTATTTATTGATTATCATTCTCAATATAAATCAAAAAAAATAAACTATCTCTTCACCTCTTCTTTCACCTCTTCCCCCTAACAACACTTTAGTTATAGAAACCCCTTTTCCCTCACTTCCCTTCCAATATTTCCACAACTAAGTCAATCTTAGCCTACTCATAAATTTTTTGTCAACTATATTACGTATAAAATTTTTAATATCTGAATTTCTCTATATGTGGCTTTTTCTACAAAAAAAGAGACTTTCTATTATAGAAAGCCTCTTTTCTCTATTTTTCTACAGCAATTTCCTGCTTTTGAAACTTAGAAACTATATAACCAAATCCTATACCGATTATGCCTGGAACTAACCAACCAATTCCTACACTATATAATGGAATCTTATCTAAAATAGGTGCTAGCGCTGCAATTTGAAGGTTTGCATTGTGTAACCCATCAAAGAAACTTATTGCAAATGCTCCTACAATCCCGCCCACATACATCGCTAATGGAAGACGAACGTAGTTTTCAACAAGTGATAATACGATAAGTACGATTCCAATTGGATAAATGGCGATTAAGATTGGTAATGCTAATGCATTTAACTGAGTTAATCCAAGGTTTGCTACCATAAATGCTAATACACAGAAAATGAAAACGACTTTTTGATAAGAAAGCTTTGGTAATAAGGAAGAGAAGTAATCACCACAAGCTGCAACAATACCTACAGAAGTTGTTAAACATGCTGCTGTAATTGCGATCCCTAGTAATAAAGTTCCGTAGCTACCAAATAAATGATTCACGACATTTGTTAAAATAATTCCTCCGTTTGCGCCCATTCCAAGCGATACACTAGAAGCTCCAAGATACGCAAGCGCTAAATATACAAGTAGTAAACCAAGTGCTGCAATAAATCCTGCAAAGATTGTTACTTTTGCAATACTATTTTTATTTGTAATGCCTTTTTCTTTTAACGCATGAATTACAACATTTCCGAAAACAAGTGCTGCAAGTCCATCTAAAGTTAAATATCCATCAATAAATCCTTTGAAGAGAGGAGCACTATACGCTTCTGTCGGTGCACCAAATTCTCCAATTGGTGTAATAAGTGCTTTACCTACGATAATTGCAATAACTGCTAATAATATTGGAGTTAGTACTTTACCAATACGCCCCACTAATTTCGAAGGATTTAAAGCTAAATAGAAAGTGACTGCAAAGAAAATAAGTGTAAAGATAACAAGTGGATATGACTGACCAGCTATCTCACTTGGTAAAAACGGTGCAACACTCATCTCATAAGCTACTGTTCCTGTACGCGGCACACTTACGAATACGCCTAAACATAAATAAATTGCAGTGATAAAAACAAGTGCGAATATAGGATGTACACGTCCTGCTAGCTCATTAATATCTCCCTTTAAAGCTATAACAATTACTCCTAATAAAGGTAGTCCAACCCCTGTTACGATAAAACCAAACAGCGCGATCCATACGTCCGTTCCAGCACCTTGCCCTAACGCTGGTGGAAAAATCATATTGCCTGCACCAAAAAACAGTGCAAATAACATTAAACTTATTGCAAACATCTCTGAAAACTTTAAAGATGATTTCATTTCTACTAACCTCCTAAAATAATCAATTGACAAAATATTCTGAATCGAAATCCGTCACATATCCTCTTTCAAGCATACTTCCCCGTAAAAAGAACGCAAAAAACACCCGTCCCTAACAAAGGGACGAGTGTTGAAATCGTGGTTCCACCCTTATTCTAATAAAATGAATTTATAGCAAAATAAGCTCATTTTATAGCTCGTGTAAATTGATAACGGTTTTATCCGTCAAGAATTACAATGCATCATGCATGCAGTTCACTCTTGAAGTTTAGAGGTGGTAAGCTTGTCTTTTCGTATTAGGAAGCTCACAGCCTAAGGCTCCCCTCTCTGAGAATCGTAAAATACAACTCATGTCCTCATCATTACTTTTATAAAATATCTTGTCGAAACTTGTTGTTTTTTATTATATGGGCTATTTTTTAAAAAATCAATAGTTTTATTTTTTCTGACAAAAAAATATAGGGAGAAAATTTTTCCTCCCTATAACTGCCCTTTTAATATCTCTAATTCCTCAGTTGCAATGTTCCGCCATTTTCCTACTCCAAGCTCATTTAGCTCTATATTCATAATGCGCACTCGCTTTAGCTTTATTACAGTAAATCCGAAAGCACGACTCATTCTACGAATTTGCCTGTTCATTCCTTGCGTTAAAACGATACGAAATGTTGATTGATCGACTCTCGTCACTTTGCACGGCTTCGTCATACCATCTTTAATCTTTACACCGCTAGACATCTCATCAATAAACCAGTCCGTAAAAGGTTTATCGACTGTGACAACATATTCTTTCTCGCGTTCGTGATCACCGTGTAAAATTTGATTGGCAATCGCGCCATCATTCGTTAATAAAATAAGTCCTTCCGATGCTTTATCTAATCGCCCAACTGGAAAGATTCGCTCTGGGTAATTGATATAATCAATAATATTATCTTCAATATGATCAGCTGCTGTACAAGTAATTCCGACTGGTTTATGGAATGCGATATACACCTTTTCTTTCTCTTCTTTCGCAATAACCTGTCCATCAATCGTTACAACATCACCATCGCTCACAAGTGCACCGTGCGTACATATTTCGCCATTAATAGCCACGCGTCCAGCTTTAATAAGGCGGTCTGTTTCACGTCTTGAGCATGATTTTGCTTCGCTTATGTATTGGTTGATTTTCATGTTTTATTCCTTTTCATATATAATAAAAACGTCAATCTATGGCAATATCATTATGCCACGATTGACGCTTTTTCACTTCGCAAAAACAACTAAATAAATAACCCCAATCACCAAAAATATTCCACAACAAGCTAACAATACTTTTGCAAGTTTGTCCATAAACATATAATGGTTTCCCCTTTGTTTCGTTGTTTGCTATTTTAATTCGACAACTGTTACGCCTAGGCCTCCCTCGCCCATGTCACCGTAACGGTAATTCTTCACGCCGCGATGCTTCTTCAAGTAATCTTGTACACCTTGGCGAAGCGCTCCTGTTCCTTTACCGTGAATGATTGATACACGAGGATAACTTGCAAGCTGGGCATCGTCTAAATATTTTTCAACGCGCATCATTGCATCTTCATAACGTTCACCGCGAAGATCAAGTTCCAATGAAACGTGGTAATCTCTACCCTTCACACTTGCGACTGCTTTTTTCTCTGTTTGCTTCGGTGTGTTAATGTATTCCATGTTAGATTCTTTTACTTTCATCTTCAGAATACCGATTTGTACGCTCCACTCTGTATCACTTACTTTTTCAAGTAATTGACCCTTTTGACCGAACGTTAATACTTTTACTTCATCACCTGCGCGTAACTGTTGTTTCGGCGCAGTGTTTTTCACGTTTACTTTTTGTTTCTTCACAAGCTCTGGCGCTGTTCCTTCTAGACGGCTCTTCGCTTCAATAAGCTCATGGTCTTTCACATTTACAAGCTGTGCTTTACGCAATTGACGAAGTTCTTGAATAATACCTTCTGCTTCTTTCTTCGCAGCTTCGACTTTTTCTTCCCCTTCTTTTTGCGCTTTTAATAGTTTTTCATCACGCTCATCGTTAAACTCAATAATTTGACGTTGCAACTCACGATGAAGTTTCTCAGATTGTTTGCGAAGTGCCTCTGCTTCGTTCCAGTCACGCTCTGCATTCTTTTGACTTTCTTCTAACTTCGCAATCATATTCTCAATTTTGTTTGTATCTGTACTAATGTGGTTACGTGCTTGGTCAATAACGCGATCAGATAATCCAAGGCGCTTCGAAATTTCAAAGGCGTTACTACGACCTGGTACACCGATTAATAATTTATACGTTGGGCTTAATGTGTTCACATCGAACTCAACACTCGCATTAATAACTTGCTCACGGTTATATCCGTACGCTTTTAATTCTGGGTAATGCGTCGTAGCAACAACGCGAGCACCGCGGTTACATACTTCATCTAAAATCGAAATTGCTAGTGCAGCACCTTCTTGCGGGTCTGTTCCAGCACCTAATTCATCAAATAAAACTAAGCTTTCAAAATCAGCTTTTTCTAAAATATCTACAATGTTCACCATATGTGAGGAGAACGTACTTAAGCTTTGTTCAATCGACTGCTCATCACCGATATCAGCAAAGATATTTTTAAATACACAAATCTCTGACTCATCCATTACTGGAATGTGAAGGCCAGATTGCGCCATTAATACACAAATACCAACTGTTTTCAGCGTAACTGTTTTACCACCTGTATTCGGTCCTGTAATAACAATTGTTGTGAAATCTTTACCTAGCATAATGTTATTTGGCACAATAATTTCTGGATCGATTAGTGGATGACGAGCTTGTCTTAAATCCATATAACGCTCGTTATTTACTATTGGTTTCGTTGCTTTAATTCGTTTCGCATAAAAAGCTTTCGCAAAGATGAAATCAAGATTTGCAACTACTTCTACGTTTGATAAAACGATATCGGCTTCTACTGCCACTTCTTCTGTTAACATTAATAAGATGCGTTCAATTTCTTGTTTTTCTTTCACTCGTGCTTCTTGTAGTGCATTATTTAATTCTACAATTACTTGTGGTTCAATAAATAATGTTTGTCCAGAAGCAGATTGGTCGTGAACAATACCGCCATATACGCCGCGGTATTCTTGTTTTACTGGGATTACGTAACGTTCATTACGAATTGTTACAATCGAGTCAGACAGCATCTTTTGCGCGTTTGAAGAACGCGTCATATTTTCTAACTTTTCACGAATACGGCTTTCCGCAGTACGAATTTGAGTACGAATACCACGCAGTTTATCACTCGCACTATCGACTACTTCACCGCCATCACCGATGCAATTTGTAATTTTCTTTTCTAACTCATATAAAGATACAATTTGAGCGACATGAGTTTCTAAAATCGGAAGCTCGACACCGTTATCAGCCATATCTTCAATGAAACGTTTCATATTACGACTACCATACATCGTATTCGCAATATCAAGTAGTTCATTCGGGCTTAACATACTTCCAATCTTTGCACGCTTCACATTCGAGCGAATATCCGTAATGCCACCTAATGGTGCACTACCTTTTAAACGAATGACTTTCGCTGCTTCATCCGTTGTATCTTGCATTTCTACAATTTCTTCAAAATCAGTGCTCGGCACTAAATTCTTCACTTTATCACGGCCAAGTGAAGAGGCTGTATGTTCAAGTAATTGTTCTTTTACTTTATTGTATTCTAATACACGCAACGTTCTTTCTAACATGTTGCAGGTCCCCCTTGTGTTACTTATTACGTTTAATATAGTCTAATAAACGTTCAATATCCCATGTGTTAATCACGTTATCTTTTTGAATCCAACCTTTACGTGCTGCAGCTACACCTGTTTCCATATCCTCTAACATTTCAAGTGTATGAGCATCCGTATTAATCGCTACTTTTACACCAGCATCTTGTGCTTGTTTTAATAATTTCGCGCTTAAATCTAGACGGTTCGGATTCGCATTTAATTCTAAAACTGTATTTGTCTCTTTTGCGAGTTCAATTAATAAATCTGTATCTACATCATAACCCTCACGGCGCCCGAGAAGACGTCCTGTCGGATGGGCAATCATTGTGACATGTTTATTCTCAAGTGCAGTACGCAGACGCTTCATAATCGTTTCACGGTCTTGTGAGAAGCTAGAGTGAATCGCTCCAATGACATAGTCTAATTCTTCTAATACTTCATCATCAAAATCAAGAGAGGCATCTGGTAAAATGTCCATTTCAATTCCGCGTAAAATTGTAATGTCTGGATACTTTTCATTCATACGTTCAATTTCTTTCGCTTGCTCACGAAGACGCTCTTTCGTTAAACCATTCGCTACTTTCAAATATTGCGAGTGATCAGTAATCGCCATAAACTTGTATCCACGAGCACGGCACGCTTGTACCATTTCTTCAATAGAAAAAGCACCGTCACTCCAAGTTGTATGCATATGTAAATCACCTTGTATATCGGAAAACTGAATTAAGTTCGGATACTCTTTAATTAATTCAATTTCTTTTCCATCTTCACGCACTTCTGGCGGAATAAATGGCAGACCGAAATGAGCGAAGAAGTCTTCTTCAGTCTCAAATGTTTTCACTTCACCTGTTTCCAAGTTCTCTACACCGTATTCACTAATTTTCTCGCCTTTATCTTTTGCGATTTGACGCATTTTTACGTTATGGTCCTTTGATCCTGTGAAATGGTGAAGAGTTGTAATAAACTCTTCTGGTTTTACTAAACGAAAATCAATTGAAATATCATATTCATATTGAAGACGGACAGAAACTTTCGTATCTCCACTCGCGATTACTTCAATCATGTTATCGAATTGTAGTAAATGCTCACGTACCGCTGCTGGTTCTGTCGTTGCAATGATAAAATCTAAATCTTTCACTGTCTCACGAACACGGCGTAAGCTACCAGCGCGAGAGAAACGAATTACTTCAGCAATATTCGACAATTTCTCCTCTATTTCCCCGGCAATAGGCAATACCATCGCAATTGGTAAACGCTCTGGACGAGAGCCTACTTGATCGATTGCTTCTAATATTTTCTCTTCTGTCTTCTTACCGAAACCTGCTAAAGCCTGTACTTTATTTTCCTCACAAACAGCTTTTAGCGATTCCATATCAACAACACCAAGTTCTTTATATAACTTAGCCACCTTTTTACCACCAAGTCCTGGTAGTTTTAATAACGGCAATAAGCTACTTGGTACTTCTTTCTCAAGTTCTTGCAATACTTCAGATGTTCCCGATTCTATATATTCTTGAATAACGGCTGCTGTTCCTTTTCCGATTCCTGGAATCTTTGTGAAATCTTCAATTTCAGAAAGACTACGATCGTCACTTTCTAATGCTGCTGCCGCTTTACGAAATGCAGATATTTTAAATGGATTCGCACCCTTTAGTTCCATAAAAAGCCCGATTGTCTCTAATAATTTGATAACTTGTTTTTTATTTACTTTCATCATTGCCCCGCCTTTCTTTCATAGAAAAAAACTTCTCTTTCCGAAAAAAGAGAAGTTATACTCTGCTACCTGTCTGCCATAGTTCCTTCACCTTTTCAGATAGAATCGGTGTATCGTCTACAATTATTTTGCTAATTGATGATTTTTGTAATGGTGTTTGTACTTGTTCAATCGGAAGAATATTTCCAATGATAATTAAGACAAACAAAATAATATATACTTCTAAAAATCCAAGGATTGCCCCCGCAAACGCATTTACTTGCTTTAAAACCGGTATTTCTGCAAACATATTTAACAAATTACCAAGTAATGAAAGTGCAATTTTAGTGATAATAAACAATATGATAAACGCAAGCGCTTGATAAAATACTGTCTCAATATTATTTGCATCAATCCATTCTGGAACAGATACGTTTTTATCAAATGGATACGGAATAAATTTCGCAAGTGCTGGCGCTAAATCTTTACAGTACCAGTATGCAACAAGGTATGCGATAATAAAGCTTGTTAACTTTACAAGTTGCAGAATAAACCCTCTGCGTAAGCCGAGGAAAAATCCCATAACAAGCAGTAAAATGATAATAATATCAATCATGTTATTCCATTCCTTTTTTTGTCATACTTTCTTTCAATTTCTCATGTTCTTCTTTTAATTTTATGTAATCGTGTATGACGTTTACCGCCGTCAATACCGCTAGTCTACTCGTGTCAAGCGAAGGATTCTTGGCATTGAGTTCGCGCATTTTATCATCCACAATCGCTGCTACCATGCGGATATGACTTGTACTTTCATCGCCAACAACTGAATATTGCTGACCATAGATTTCTACATTAATTCGACTTTTCTTTCCCTTTTGTTGTGACAACTCACCGGCCTCCAATCACGTACAGAATCCTAAAGTTTATCATACCATGAACCTTCATAATATGGAAACAGAAAGAACAATCCGATATGATAAAAATAACAATATAAAAAAAGGGGCGACCATTATGTCAAATTCTATCGTAATTCAAACAAATTCTACAGTAATTGAAGACATGAAACAACAATATAAACATTCGCTTAGCCCAAAAATTCCACAAGGCGGAATCTTCATGGCAAAGGTACCATCTTGCACAATTACAGCGTATAAATCTGGAAAAGTAATGTTCCAAGGAGGCCGCGCTGAAGCAGAAGCTTCTCGTTGGCAAACTGTCTCTCAAACACCGAAAACAGCTGTAAAAAAATCTGTCGATTCCCATCGTTATGCGCCGCCCGCTTCCATCGGTACAATGTCTATTGTAGGGTCTGATGAAGTTGGTACGGGAGATTTCTTTGGACCGATGACAGTCGTTGCTGTATATGTGGATGCAAAGCAAATCCCACTGCTAAAAGAACTTGGTGTAAAAGACTCTAAAAACTTAAATGACGATCAAATTACTGCCATTGCGAAACAACTTCTACACGTTGTTCCTTACAGCTCTCTTGTCCTTCATAATGAAAAATATAACGAGCTATTTGATAAAGGAAACAATCAAGGTAAGTTAAAAGCTTTACTACACAATAAAGCTATTACAAACTTATTAGCTAAAATGGCACCTACAAAACCTGAAGGCGTCTTAATCGATCAATTCACACAACCTGATACATACTATAAATATTTAGCAAAACAAAAACAGGTACAGCGTGAAAATGTTTATTTCGCTACGAAAGGTGAAAGCGTCCATTTAGCAGTAGCCGCTGCTTCTATTTTAGCTCGCTACTCATTCGTAAAACAGTTTGACGAACTAAGTAAAAAAGCTGGTATGCCACTTCCAAAAGGTGCTGGTAAACAAGTTGATATCGCCGCTGCTAAATTAATTCAAAAGCTTGGTAAAGAACGATTACCTGAGTTTGTGAAACTGCATTTTGCTAATACAGAGAAGGCGTTTCGCTTATTAAAATAGTATCGACAAAAACAGGAGCCTACAAACTCCTGTTTTTTGTTTCACCCTACTATTGTCCTTGTAATTATGTCACAACATAAATATACATATTATTAAAATTAAAGAAGATAATTCCTATTACTATTTCTATAAATGATTCTAAACATCTTACTAGGTAATCCCATGAAAGACAATTCAAAATTAGGGAGAATATCCAACTATTAAGTGAGCAACAGGAGTTCCAAAATTTAATCGAAAGATATGGTAGATCATTCCTATTAAATTTTCGGATTCGAAAATTTATCGTGAAACACGATGCACAACAAGCTACAACACTTCTGTGAGGAATTTGAATTCATGATTAGAAGAAAAGGATTGTTTACATAAGGAGGGAATTCATATGGACGCTGTGAAAGTTAAAAAATTATTATATGTTTTCATACACCTCGTAGGTCCACTTTCTTACTTCATTATTTCTACTGTTTGGGGAGCTTTTTTCACTACTAAATCTACATTTGAAAATATATCTGATAATCTTGGCGTGATGGCCATCTATTACGTGTTCATAAGTTTACTGTGGTTTTTCTATTTCAATCGATTAGACAAAGATGTCGATAACATTACAAAAGAAATTAACGATAAGAAGATGTAATACATGAAAAAAGGAGAGTCGCCAAGACTCTCCTTTTTTATGTTAGCTTCGTTTCTGCTTCTTATTTGATGAAGGTACTTTATGTGAACCTGTTTCATGCGTCGTCGTTCCTTGTCCTTCTACTTCTGGAGAACCAAGGCTTGACCTTGAATGATCTTTTTTCACTTTTTTACTCATTTATATTCACCCCTTCGCGTTACTTTTTGCTACAGGGTCATAAACTATGCAAACAAAAAAGCGAGAGGAAATCCTCTCGCTTTTTCATATTTTAGAACTCAGAAGAACCTGGAGTTCTTGGGAATGGAATTACGTCACGGATGTTAGCCATACCAGTGATGTACATTAGGAAGCGCTCGAAACCTAGACCGAATCCAGCGTGTTTTGTACCGCCGTATTTTCTAAGTTCTAAGTACCACCAGTAGTCCTCTTCGTTCATACCTAATTCTTTAATTCTGTCTACTAAAACGTCCATTCTTTCTTCACGTTGACTTCCGCCGATTAATTCGCCGATGCCAGGAACTAGAAGGTCAGTAGCAGCTACTGTTTTTCCATCTTCATTCATACGCATGTAGAACGCTTTAATGTCTTTCGGGTAGTCAGTTACGAATACAGGGCGTTTGAAGATCTCTTCTGATAAGTATCTTTCATGCTCTGTTTGTAAGTCAATACCCCATTCTACTGGGTATTTGAAGTCAGCACCTGATTCTTGAAGTACTTTAATTGCTTCTGTATATGTGATGCGACCGAAGTCAGAGTTAATCACGTTGTTCATACGCTCTAGAACTGTTTTATCAACGAAACTGTTGAAGAAGTCCATTTCTTCTGGTGCATGCTCTAATACATATTTCATTGCATATTTCAGCATATCTTCTGTAAGATCCATTACATCGCCTAACTCAGCGAATGCAATCTCAGGCTCAACCATCCAGAACTCAGCAGCGTGGCGAGTTGTGTTTGAGTTTTCCGCACGGAATGTAGGTCCGAATGTATATACATCACGGAATGCTAATGCATACGCTTCAGCGTTCAGCTGTCCACTTACTGTTAAGTTTGTTTCTTTACCGAAGAAGTCTTTTGATTCATCAACTTGTCCGTCTTCACCTTTTGGTACGTTGTTTAAATCTTGTGTTGTTACGCGGAACATTTCGCCAGCACCTTCTGTATCACTACCAGTGATGATTGGTGTGTGAACATGTACAAATCCACGCTCTTGGAAGAACTGGTGAATCGCAAATGCTGCGATAGAACGTACGCGGAACGTTGCAGAGAATGCATTTGTTCTTGGACGTAAGTGAGCGATTGTACGTAAGTATTCAAACGTATGACGCTTCTTTTGAAGTGGGTAATCAGAATCTGATAAGCCCTCGATATCAATTTTTTCTGCTTTAATTTCAAATGGTTGCTTCGCCCCAGGCGTTGCAATTACTTTACCTTCTACTTTCACTGAAGAGCTAAGTGGAAGCTTTGCAATTTCTTTAAAGTTCTCTAATTCTGTATCGAAAACGATTTGAACGCTTTTGAAGAAGCTACCGTCGTTTAATTCGATGAAACCAAATGCTTTTGAATCACGTAAGTTACGAATCCACCCTGATACTTGTACTGTTTGACCTGCATACTTTTCTGTATCTCTATACAGACTTTTTACTAATGTGTTTTCCATAGTGAAATTCTCCTTTGCTGATATATTTAAATACAAAAAAACCTTTCATCCATAAAGGGACGAAAGGTTAAACTTCGCGGTACCACCCAATTTGTCATAAAGACCAACTTTAACTCGTATGTAATACATACTTCCCGGTTTGTAACAGGCCGGATTCCCGTCTAAGTCTACTCTTGAATACAAAATTCAATTTCGGTTAGCAACTCCAAGGTGTTCTTCACATATACCGCCTCATCAGGCTCTCACCGCCCCTGACTCGCTTTGGATTATAGTATATACTACTTTTCCTTATCATCGTCTTTCATTTTGTTAAACTAAAATTAATGTACTACATTCGAGAGAAAGATGCAAGATGCCAGAAAATATATAAGCGATTTTTGTAATATATCGACTTACCGACATCTTTCGACGATTGTGCAATAAAAAAAATTGCCGGAATGAATCCGGCAATTTTCTAATTACTTACGTAACTCCGCACCAAATTTCTCTTCTACCGTTGTTAATACACGGTTATGCGCTTCTGTTACTTCTTCATCTGTTAACGTACGTTCTGCATCGAAGTAAGTCATAGAGAATGCAAGTGATTTCTTGCCTTCTTCCATTTTTTCACCTTCGTATAAGTCGAATAGTGTTACGTCTTTCAGAAGTTCTCCGCCAGCTTCAGCAATGACTTGCTTCATTTCACCAGCTTTTGTTTCTTTTGTTACCACAACAGCCATGTCACGTGTCATAGATGGGAAACGTGGAATTGATGAGTAGTAAGTTTCTTCAGCGTCTGCACCGAATACTTTTACAAGAGATAGTTCAAATACGAATGTATTTTTCACATCTAATTGTTTTTCTGCTTCTGGGTGCAATTGACCGATGAAACCAATTACTTCGCCATCTAATACGATATCAGCTGTACGGCCTGGATGCATACCTTCACGTTTTGCTGGTGCATATGTGATTTGGTTTGAAACGCCAAGTACGTCGAATAGTCCTTCTAGTACACCTTTCATAACGAAGAAGTCTACTACTTTCTTCTCACCTTGCCATGCATGGTGAAGAGCAAGACCTGTCATAACACCTGCAAGGTGTTGTTCTTCTTTCGGAAGTTCTCCTGCTTCTGTTGGTAAGAAGATAGAACCTACTTCGTATAAAGCAACGCTGTCGTTTTTACGAGCAACATTGTATGAAACTGCTTCTAGCAATTGCGGCACTAAGCTTAAACGAAGTTGGCTACGCTCTTCGCTCATTGGAAGCGCAAGGTTTACAGGTGCTTTTTCGTTTGGCTCAACCATGTATTGTTTCGCTTTGTCAGCGCTTGTTAATGAATACGTAATTGCTTCATATAAACCAGCACCCTCTAAGAAGCGACGTACTTTACGACGTTTCGTTTGTGCTGATGTTAATTTACCACGAGTCATCGTTCCAGAAGGTAATGTAACTGGAATGTGGTCATAACCGTATAGACGGCCCACTTCTTCTACTAAGTCTTCGGAAATTGTAATATCAGGACGACGTGCTGGTACATTTACATGGAATGTTCCTTCTACTTCTGTGAATGGGAATTTCAAGTTTGTGAACATTGTACCCATCTCACTCGCAGAAATATTTGTACCTAATACACGGTTTACTTTTTCAGCAGTAACAGATACTGTACGCTCTTGTACTTGTAAGTTGTCAGCTTCTACTACCCCTTCAAGCGCTTCACCGCCAGCATATTTCGCCATTAAAGCAGCTGCGTGTTGAATTGCTTCAAATGTACGTGTTGGGTCGATTCCTTTTTCGAAACGTGCACTTGATTCACTACGAAGACCTAAGTCTTTTGATGTACGACGCACTGTTTGACCTGCAAAGTATGCAGACTCAATTAGAACGTTTACTGTCTCATTTGTAACTTCAGAATCCGCTCCGCCCATTACACCAGCAACAGCTAAAGCTTTTGTTCCGTTTGTAATTACAAGGTGGTGGCTTTGTAATGTACGCTCTTGATCATCTAACGTTTCAATTTTTTCGCCTTCTTTTGCAAGACGAACAACGATTTCTTTTGAACCTAATTTATCGTAATCGAATGCATGTAACGGTTGACCGTATTCCATTAAAATGTAGTTTGTAATATCAACTACGTTGCTAATTGGACGAATGCCAGCTGCCATAAGGCGAGTTTGCATCCACATTGGTGATGGACCAATCTTTACGTTTTTAACCATTTTTGCAATGTATAATGGGTTTTCTTCTTTCGCTTCTACATTTACAGAAATATAATCAGAAGTTTTTTCTGCTATTTCTTGTAATTCGATAGCTGGAAGTTTTACTTCTCGGCCGTAAATAGCAGCCACTTCATATGCAACACCTAACATGTTTAAGCAATCTGCACGGTTTGGTGTTAAACCAAGCTCAAGTACTTCATCGTGTAAGTTTAAAATTTCAAGTGCATCTGCACCAACTTCAGCGTCACTTGGGAAGATGAAGATACCATCTGCATATTCTTTTGAAACTAACTTTCCATCAATGCCAAGCTCTTGAAGAGCACAAACCATACCGTGAGAAGCTTCACCACGTAGTTTTGCTTTTTTAATTTTGAAGTTACCAGGAAGTACAGCACCAACTTTTGCAACTGGTACTTTTAAACCTTTTGCAATATTAGCAGCTCCACAAATAATTTGAACTGGCTCTTCTTCACCGATATCGATTAAGCATTTGCTTAATTTATCAGCTTCTGGGTGTTTTTCACATTCTAATACGTGACCAACTACAACACCTTTTACACCTTTATTTAATACTTCAACGCCTTCTACTTCAATACCACTTTTCGTGATTTTGTCTGCTAGTTCTTGTGCTGTTACATCTTTAATATCTACATACTCTTGTAACCAACGATATGATACGAACATATTTATCCTCTCCTTCCCTTACGCTCGTTTGAATTGTTGTAAGAAACGTACATCATTTGTATAGAAATGACGAATGTCATCTACGCCGTATTTCAACATTGCGATACGCTCTGCGCCCATACCGAATGCGAAACCTTGATATTCTTTTGAATCATAACCAGCCATTTCAAGTACGTTCGGGTGAACCATACCTGCGCCTAAAATTTCAATCCAGCCAGTTCCTTTACAAGTGCCGCAACCTTTGCCATGACACATCATACAAGAAATATCCATCTCTACAGATGGCTCTGTGAATGGGAAGAAACTTGGACGAAGACGGATTTCACGATCTTCACCGAACATCTTTTTCACGAATACTTGCAGTGTACCTTTTAAGTCACTCATACGAATGTTTTTATCAATTACAAGACCTTCAATTTGCATGAACTGATGTGAATGCGTCGCATCATCATCATCGCGGCGATACACTTTACCAGGACAGATAATTTTGATTGGGCCTTTTTCTTTATTATTTTCCATCGTACGTGCTTGCACAGAAGATGTATGTGTACGTAGTAACGTTTCTTCTGTAATGTAGAATGTATCTTGCATGTCACGTGCTGGGTGATCTTTCGGTAAGTTTAGTGCTTCGAAGTTGTAGTAGTCTTTTTCTACTTCTGTTCCTTCAGCTACTTCATAACCCATACCGATGAATACATCTTCAATTTGTTCAACAACAGCTGTTAACGGATGGTGACAACCTGTTTCAACAGGACGACCTGGTAATGTAACATCAATTGTTTCCGTAGCTAATTTCGCTTCAATTACTGCTTTTTCTAAGTTACCAATTTTGTCTTCTAGACGCGTTTGAATCGCTTCACGTACTTCATTTACTAATGCTCCCATACGTGGACGCTCTTCTGCTGATAATTTTCCCATGCCGCGTAATACTTCTGTAATTGGACCTTTTTTTCCTAAATACGCTACGCGTACGTCGTTTAAGCCCTTTAGCTCTTTCGCTTCTTCAATAAGCTCTAACGCTTTTTGCTTTAGCTCTTTTAAACGTGCTTCCATTTTGGAACCCTCCTAATTTTAAAAATAAAAAAACCTCGCTCCCAAAAAGGGACGAGGTAAATTCGCGGTACCACCCTAAATTGACAGAACAAGTCTGCCCACTCATTAGTTATAACGATCAATTCTGACCGGAACGCCTTTACATATACATGGTCCTGGCGTCAACTCCAGAGGTGAATTCACTTCCGTCTACCATAAGAATGCTTTCAGTCTACGGCATTCTCTCCCTATACGGCGATTTTGTAAGCTACTCTTCTCTATCAACGTTTTTCGTTATTTAACTTTTAATATAATGTACTTCAACTTATTATAAGAAGTTTTTTATTTGTTCGCAACCGGGCTTTGCAAATAATACGTTAAAATCCCTGCTGCAACCGCAACATTTAATGATTCTGCCCCGCCGTAAATCGGAATATACAAGTTTTGATCCGTTTTTGCAAGAATTTCTTGGCGTACGCCATTTCCTTCATTTCCAACAATTAATGCAAAACTTCCGGCCGGCGTTACTTCACCATACGGAACTCCATTTTCAAGAGCTGTTCCATATACAAGAACGTTATTTTCTTTTAACTTATCTACCCATTCTTCTAAGTTCCCTTTTACAACTGGTAAGTGGAAAATAGAGCCTTGTGTAGAGCGGAGTACTTTACTATTGTAAACATCAACACAACCTTCTCCAAGCACAACGGCGTGAATACCAGCTGCATCAGCTGTACGAATAATTGTTCCTAAATTACCTGGGTCTTGCAGGCCATCTAATAAAAGGAATTTCCCATCAGTAAGAGCTACTTCTTTCTCATGCTTCTCACAAACAGCAAATACACCTTGCGTCGTTTCTGTTTCACGAAGTATTTTTACAATCGCCTCAGGCACGATATACATTTCCACATCATTAACTGTCCAATCTTTCGGAAGGTCTGTCTGATCTGAAACGATAAGTTCTGTTACAATTCCTGCCTTCAGAGCTTCCTCGACTAAGTGAAATCCTTCTACAAAAAATAAACCTTTTTTATCGCGTTCTTTTTTCGTTTGCAGCTTTTTCCACTGCTTTACACGCGGATTTTGTACTGAATCAATGTTTTTCATAATATGTATTTCCCTCTCTTCTTGTCTTATCATTATAGCCTATTTTTCATACATATTTACATAAAAAAGAACAAAAACTAACGTCAGTTTCAATTCTGAAGAAGAGGTGAAAGCAATGAGTTTTAATTTACGCGGTGCCGTATTAGCGAATGTATCTGGTAATTCACAAGATCAATTACAAGAAACAATTGTCGATGCAATTCAAAGCGGTGAAGAAAAAATGCTTCCAGGTCTTGGCGTTTTATTTGAAGTCATTTGGAAAAACGCTGATGAAAATGAAAAGCACGAAATGTTAGAAACACTAGAGCAAGGATTAAAAAAATAAGCAATTTGAAAATCACCTTCGCATAAGCTAAGGTGATTTTTTTACGAAAAAAATTTTTCTTCTCCTAAACATTTCTACTTTACTAACGAACTATGATGGAGTACAATGTTCAAAATACATTTAAACCGATCGATTTTTCTTCGTATACATCATTAGATAAAAGGAGTGAATGTTTTATGCACCGTATTACGCTTGAACAAGTTTTTAAACATCACATTACACAAAAATACGTAAACCGTTCTGGAATGGTCCACGCGATCGCTGTCGCTTACCATGCGTTTCACCTAGCCAAAAAGCATCACGCCTCAGTCGATGCTGCGACAAAAGCCGGTTTCCTTCATGATATCGGACATCATACGTGGTACACAGGCGGCGAATGGGACTATGACTTATATAAAAAGAATGATATCCATGCAATTAAAGGTGCTGAAAGAGCACATAAATTGCTTATTAGATTGGGAGAACATCCAAAACTAGCAAAAGAAATTTCTATCGCAATTCTTCTTCATACAGATTCTTTCTTAGTAGAACAAGAAATTGAAAGAACATCTCTTCAAAACATTATTAAATGGGCAGACGAAGCAGATGAAGAACCAGGCGGAGCTCATCATTATAGAACGATTTCTTATGAAAAAGCACTTAAAGCTATTCAGCAATTAGATCGATTGGTAGAGCGTGAATTGCAAATAGAGCAAGCAAAATTGAATAACAAGGCAGAACATAGTTATCAATGAGAAAGAGGCATCACTACAGGGTGATACCTCTTTTGTTATTTTATGGAAAATAAACCTTTATCCCGCATTAACGGGCAGTAAGACCCCCACCTCGAAATTCAGCAAAGACGAGGAAGTTAGGTGGGGAATCAACTGCCCGTAAAAGCCCGATTGGTGAGGGCTGATAATCAGTGGGGGATGAACCTCCCCAATGATTAAAGTTTCACTTTATATGTAATATTTAAATGTTACATTCAAAAACATTTTACTTTATAATTAAATATACAAATATAAAAGAGGTGATTTTACAAATGCAACCCGCTACACAGCTTTCTAATGAACAAAAACACTCGATGTCATGGGGACAATTTATTAGCTCTGTTTTATTCGCCTTTTTTGGAACTGGACTTATTACTGTGTTCCTCGCAATGCCATTAACAATTTATACAGCAGGTCTTACAGATAAAAAACAAGTTGCCCTGTATGAATCTATTGCAAATACTGCAAGTACCGTATTACAACTAGCTGTATTGTTATTCTTCATTTTTAAATTCGAACCCGCAAAAAAATTACTACTAAAATCTTTTAACTTTAAAACACTGAAAGAATGGCGCACATACGTATACTTACTTCTTTTCTTCGTTATCAACATCATACTCAATTACATCTTGTTAAATTATGTGTTCCAAGACGCAACAAAGCAGCAATCTTCCGCACTAAGCTTAGACGTCTTTAAGCAATATCAAATATTATTACTTCTCAGCTTTGCAATACTCACACCCATTTTTGAAGAACTTATTTTCCGTGGTTTTATACTTCGCTTCTTCTCAGAACGCTTTCCATTTTGGATTGCAGCCATCGTAACAAGTTTCTTCTTCGGTATCGCTCATACATACTCACTTGGGGTAATGGTAATTACTTTCTTTATGGGATTATTAATGGCCATTTTATGTAAAAAAACAAAGTCCATTATTCCAGCTATGTTATTTCATATTATGAATAACATGTTGGCATTCTTGAGTTAAAAAGAGGTATCATCGCGATACCTCTCTTTACTCTTTTATCATAACTTCAAACTCTTCTGCGGTTAGCGTTTTTGATAATCCGTATCGTTATTACCCATTTCCTTCAATTTATATATACTCATTAATAATATCCAAAATAAACCTCATGTAGTAAAATATAACTTAATTCACATAAAGGAGTTTACATATGTTCAGTATTATTTGGATGCTTTTCACGCCACTTCTCTTACTATGCGGGATTGCTGGTGGTATTTTTTTAATAGTAACAGGAATTAAATATCGGAAATTACTCGTTGGTTTAATGGGGCTACTTAGCCTATCCTTTGTCACACTACCTTTTGTTTTTTTAAGTATAGGAATTAATATGGATACAATCTTCCCCATTCCAACTGCTCTTTACTGGACCCTATTTTCTTTAACTGGATTATTAGCTGGATTAAGTGGATTACAAGCAAAGATTAAAAGTATCCGTAATATGGGATTCATTATTTTTATCGCTGGTATATTAGGAGTTATCTTCTGGTTACTCATGACTGTGGGTGATTCATACTATATATAATATTTTTTGAAACTCACAAATCGGAGGTAACACAGAAGTGTTCGGAATATTAACTTGGATGATTTTAACTCTTACTTTAATGGTATGCGAATTCATCGTTGGCATTTTTTTAATTATTTTTGGTATTAAATGTCGTAAATCACTTACCATTATAGCTGGTTTCATTAGCATATCGCTTATCGTTGTTCCTATCGTTTGTATAGGTTCTGGAATAGATTTAGAGGGGATGATTCCAATTTCAGGAACTTTATATTGGGGTCTCTTCTCTTTAGCTGGACTATTAGCTATTATAAGCGGCAGACAAATATCAAGTATTCGTGCTATGGGAACAATTTTGTTTATAACAGGGCTGTGCTCCGTAGCTGGTTACCAGCTTTTATATTTAACTGCATAAAGAACACAAAAAAGCAGGGAATTTAATTCCCTGCTTTTTTATTTGGTTTATTGCCTGATGGTAAGAAGAACGATAACACCCAAGCAATCCCTGCGAGTATCGTTGCAATTAAGAAGGCATCGTTAATACCGTTAATTGCAGATAGCTTTGAAATTTGTCCATATAATAGTTGTGTGCTCATCGCGTCTCCTGCTTGAGCTGATCCAGCTAAGGCCGCTAAACTTTGCCCCATGCCGTGTATTTTATCAACTAAAATTGGGTTTGATGTTGTTAACATGTTGCCGTAATCTGCTACGTGAGCAGTCGTTTGTTGCGTCATAAGTGTGATTAAAATCGCTGTTCCGATTGAACCAGCTACTTGTCTTGACGTATTTTGCGTTGCTGTACCGTGAGAAATTAATTTCATCGGTAGCGCGTTCATACCAGCTGTCATAATTGGCATCATAATGAATGACATACCAATTGAACGTATAATATAATCCGTCATAATAACGCTATACGGTGTATCCATCGATAATTTTGTAAATTCATATGTCGCATACGTCGTAATTGCCAATCCAATTATCGCTAATGGACGAATGCCATATTTATCGAATAATTTACCCGCTACTGGTCCCATGATCCCCATAATTAATGATCCTGGAAGAAGTAGTAAACCAGATTCAATTGGCGTAAAGCCACGAATGTTTTGCAGATATACTGGAAGCAATAACATACCTCCGAATAATGCCATCGTAACGATTGCGTTAATTACTAAAGTAAAAGTAAATACTGGATATTTAAATACTTGTAAATCAAGCATTTTATTGTCCGTTGTTAACTCTCTCCAAATAAATAACGCTAAACCAATTACACCGATAACAAGTGAAATAATGACTTCTGCACTAGTCCAACTATTATTTCCAGCTTCACTAAATCCGTACAATAAGCTTCCTAGTCCAATACTTGAACTAACCACACCGAATATATCTAATTTCGTTTTAGACACTGGCTGAGCTAGTGTAAAGAATTTTAAAGATAGGAACGTAATAATTAAACCAATAATAAACATCGCATAGAACATTAAGTTCCAGCTATAGTTTTCAATCACCCAACCTGTTACAGTTGGTCCGATAGCTGGCGCTAAAATCATCGCTACACCTAGTAATCCCATCGCCGCTCCGCGTTTATGAGGCGGGAATAACGTCATAAAGATATTCATACCAACCGGCATTAAAATACCCGCACCAACTGCTTGAATTACGCGACCTGTCATCATCATTGTAAAGTTTCCTGAAGTAGCACAAATGATAGATCCTACCGTGAAGAATAACATTGCTGCTACGAATAATTTACGATACGTAAATCGTGAAACTAAAAAGGCACTAATCGGTACTAAAATACCATTTACAAGCATGAAGCCTGTAATTAACCATTGTGCTGTTGAAGTTGATACATTAAATTCATTCATTAACGGAGGTAATGCAACGTTAATGATTGTTTGGTTTAAAATAGAAACGAACATGCCGAGAATTAATACAGCTACAACTGCTTTTACGTTCACATTCTCTACAGGCATAGACATTTGTTTTTTCGGCACTTCTTTTTCTTGTTTTACTTCTTCTTGCTTTCCTGTTTCTAACTCAACTACATTAGAAATTTCCGATTCTTGCTTTCGTTCAATTTCTTTCTCTTCTGTTTCAACTTTACTTACTTCTATTTTACTTACGGCTGGGACTTGTTCTTCTCCCATTTTCGTTTTTTTCTTTCGTAAAAGACGATTTACAAGGAAGAAGACGATTATACAAAATAGTGCATATCCTGCAATTACAATTGAGGACATCTCATCTCCCCCTTACTTATGAATACGAACTGTCACATTCATGCCAGGAACAATATTTACTGATTTGCTATGATCTAAAGAAATTTTAACTGGTACTACTTGTGTTACTTTCGTATAGTTCGCTGTTGCGTTGCTTGATGGCAACATAGAGAATGTATTCGCTGTTGTTAAGCCAACTTGTTCTACTTTTCCTGTTAACGTTGTATCTGGGTATGCATCTACATACACATCTACATCTTGACCTTTTTGAACATCATCAACATCTGTTTCTTCAATGTTTGCTGTTACCCATAAATTGTTCATATCAAATGCATAAGCAATCGGGCTACCTGCTCCAACGAAAGCATTTGTTGTTGCGTTTGATTGTACAACTGTTGCATTTTGTGGAATTGTTACATCTACTGTTTGTTCTCCATTAGCTGCCGCTACAGTAACAGTACCTAATTTATCGTTCTCATTATAATTTTTTCCTACTTCAGCTTTCCAGTCAGTTAGTTTACCTGCTACTGGTGAAGCAACCGGAATTACCTTTCCATCAATCTTTGCATTGTCTGTTTTTAAGTAATTTTCCGTTTGATTGTAATAGTAATAACCGCCAATACCGCCGCCAACTAGTACAATTAATGTGATAATGTTGATAATTACCATTCTTCGAAACTGATTCATTGCATTCCTCTCCTTATATCGCATATAATTTTTTTCTAAACTATTTATGTCCTTATTGTTTAGATTGTTTAATTGTTAATTATATTAACCTTTTAACAAAAAAATCACACCATCTGCAGCGTAAATCGAAATTTATCTACCTGCGAGCGGTGCTGATTTCTGAAGGACTATCGTTTATAATTATAAATAATTATTTTGAATCTACAACCGACAATTTACGTATGAAATGTCGTTTAAACAACAATATAATACCAATATGTTGTTTAAGTACAGAAAATTAAACGAGGGGAAATAAAAATGTCTATTAAAAATACAAATGATCCACGTGTAAAACGGACGAGACAACTCATACAGGATGCTTTTGTCGCTTTAGTAGGCGAAAAAGGTTTTGAAAATGTTACTGTTCAACATATTGCAGAACGCGCTCCTGTAAACCGCGCTACATTTTATAGCCATTACCACGATAAATATGACTTACTAGACAAAAGCATTGAAGAAATGTTAGAAAAGCTAACTGAAGTAATTAAACCGAGAAATAGAAATAAAGAAGATTTCCAACTAACATTTGATTCGCCACATCCAAGTTTTTTGGCCTTGTTCGAACATATTGCAGAAAACACTAACTTCTATAACGTCATGCTTGGTGATAAAGCTGCCGGAAACTATACGTATAAGATGATGAAAGCAATTCAAACGCATTTAACATTAAGCCTCTCTATTTCACAACCTAACGATGAAAAACTAATGGTTCCACGCGATATTCTCATTAGTTATGTTACTGGTGCCCATCTAGGGATGATTATGTCATGGCTTAAAAGAGGAATGATATATACCCCGCATTTTATGGCGATGCAATTAACTCGTTTAATTATTTTAGGCGCTCATACTGCAGCGGGATTAGAACGGCCTTTTTAAAACATAAAAAAGCGAAGGAGAATCTCCTTCGCTTTTTCTATTAATTAAATGTAATGTTATGTACAGCCTCTTTATCAAGACGTTTAATAACTTCTACAATTAACTTCACTGCATTTTCATAATCATCACGATGTAACATTGCCGCATGAGAATGGATATAGCGCGTTGCAATTGTAATTGCCATAGAAGGAATACCATTTACAGCAATGTGAATCGCACCCGCATCCGTTCCTCCGCCCGCTACTGAATCATATTGATACGGGATTTGTAATTCATCAGCAACATCAACTACGAAATCACGTAAACCTGTATGTCCAATAACAGAAGCATCATATAAAATGATTTGTGGTCCATCGCCCATTTTACTTTGCGCTTCTTTTGACGTTACACCCGGTGTATCTCCAGCGATACCAACATCTACTGCGAACGCGATATCTGGTTTAATATAATTCGCAGATGTTTTTGCACCACGAAGACCAACTTCTTCTTGTACAGTTCCAACGCCGTATACAACGTTTGGATGCTTTTCATCTTTTAGTTGTTTTAATACGTCAATTGCAATTGCACAACCGATTCGGTTATCCCACGCTTTTGCAAGTAACATTTTTTCATTCTTCATCACTTGGAATTCAAAGTACGGTACAACTTGATCTCCTGGTCGTACGCCCCACTCCATCGCTTCTTCTTGGCTAGAAGCACCGATATCGATGAACATGTCTTTAATTTCAACTGGCTTTTTACGAGCTTCTGGAGGTAAAATGTGCGGTGGTTTTGAACCAATTACACCTGTTACATCTCCTTTACGCGTTACAATCGTCACGCGCTGTGCAAGCATAACTTGTGACCACCAGCCACCAACCGTTTGGAAGCGAAGGAAACCTTTGTCATCGATTTGTGTAATCATAAATCCAACTTCATCTAAATGACCTGCAACCATAATTTTCGGACCGTTTTCTTCCCCTACTTTTTTCGCAACTAAACTCCCTAAATTATCAGTAGAAAGTTCGTCCGCAAACGGCTCGATATATTTCTTCATTACTTCACGTGGTTCACGTTCGTTACCAGCAATACCACGTGCATCCGTTAATTCTTTTAGCATTGTCAATGTCGCGTCTAATTTTGTCATTGCCAACACCCTCCTTTTTCTTCAGTCAATTCATTATACAATAATTAAATTGAAATATTCAAAAATTAAATTAGTATCCTTGTGTTTGACGCTGATGATTTACCTCATTTTTATCTAAATATGCTTTTTCAATCTCTTCTTGCTCAAATTCAAGTGCTTGTCCAAGTCGAAGATAGCTTGTAAATAATTCAATATAGTTTGTAATAGATGGTTGATCTGTAAAACGAATTACTTTCGCATATGTGTCTAAGAAAATTTCCACTTGTGTTTTATTCGTTTGTGCACATTTATAGAATAAGAAGTTTTTATCAATACCTAAATCAATTCCGATTGATAAAATAAAATGCAAACCATCTACGTATTCTTCTAATATTACTTCACGTTCCGAAGCTGGTTTGTTGCTCCAATATTTAAAACAACGTGTTTCATTTGCAAGTTCACCAATTTCTACAAGAAGAGCTAACATTTTTTCTTTTAACAATTTTTTCGGTTGTAAGTCATGTTCTTTTGCAATACGGTCATCTAATTCTTTTTGTAATTTAAATAGTTGTAGTAAGTCCATTCTATTGTCCTCCTCCAACATCGCATTTTACGCAACAATGTTGTTTCATCTCAAAGTTCATTATTATGTTTCAGTTCTTATGAATAAGTCAGCTATCTACCTCTTTATAAAATAGCTTGTCCTTAATTTGCAAATACGTTTCAGTCATCACTCTTAAATTGTTCATCTGATGAAAGTTCCATATCATCTTTCCATTATAGCAGTGTCGTTTCGGCTAGGAAAGATACTCTTCTTTCCAAACGTGCATAATTAAAAAAAGCCAGGAGGATTCTCCTGACTTCATATATATATTCTTCTATATCACTATAGTTTTTATGTTGATTTTGTCATATCGATAACAACACATCCGTTAATCTTTAGAACTTCAAACTTCTCTCTGAACACAAACAAAAAAACCTTAGAAGAAAATTCTTCTAAGGTTTCAACTAATTAATTAGTTAATGTTGTTTTTTGCAACTGTTGCTAATTCAGCGAAAGCTTTTTCGTCATGAACAGCTAAGTCAGCAAGCATCTTGCGGTTAACTTCGATGCCAGCATTTTTAAGACCGTGCATTAAGCGGCTGTAAGAAAGACCATTCATACGAGCTGCTGCGTTGATACGTGTAATCCATAATTTACGGAAGTCACGTTTCTTTTGACGGCGGTCACGGAATGCATACATTAGAGATTTCATAACCTGTTGGTTAGCAACCTTGAATAATGTATTTTTTGAACCGTAGTAACCTTTTGCTAATTTAATTACTTTTTTACGACGTTGACGAGTAACTGTACCACCTTTTACTCTTGGCATAATATTACCTCCTAATTGTTCTATATATCAGCCGAACTTATTTTAAGTTGTCAAGCATTTGACGAATGCGTTTGAAGTCACCAGCGCTTACTACACCAGCTTTACGTAGTTTACGTTTAGCTTTTGTAGATTTGTTAGCGAATAAATGGCTTGTGTAAGCGTGAGAACGTTTCAGTTTACCTGATCCAGTCTTTTTGAAACGCTTTGCAGCGCCGCGATGAGTTTTTTGTTTAGGCATAGGTATTTCCTCCTCTATCTATTACTTATCGTTTTTCGGTGCTAAAACTAAGAACATACTGCGTCCTTCCATTTTAGGCTTAGATTCAACTGTACTAACTTCAGCACAAGCTTCTGAGAAGCGATCTAAAACACGTTGACCGATTTCTTTATGAGTAATGGCACGTCCTTTAAAGCGAATTGACGCTTTAACCTTGTCGCCTTTCTCTAAAAACTTGATAGCATTACGAAGTTTTGTGTTAAAGTCGTGTTCATCAATTGTTGGACTTAAACGAACTTCTTTCATGCTAATTACTTTTTGATTTTTGCGCTGCTCTTTTTCTTTCTTCTGTTGCTCAAAGCGGAATTTACCGTAGTCCATAATGCGGCATACTGGCGGTTTCGCATTTGGAGCAACTAATACTAAATCAAGATTAAGATTTGCAGCTAAGTCTAAAGCGTCATTACGAGACTTGATTCCAAGTTGATCGCCATTTGCGCCAACTAAACGTACTTCACGTGCACGAATTTGCTCGTTAATCATCATATCCTTGCTAATAGTAAGCCACCTCCAAGGTTTTCTCAGAACATATTTTGTAGTCATAGAACCCGACAAAAAAAGTGCGGGCATACGACACCCACACTTGTAAAATCTTAAGTAAGAAATACATTTACCTGCTAACTGCGAATGCGTCCATCAGGTGAGAAGCGGGTGCTTCTACTTGTTCCACAAAACAATATTCTATTATCCTTGATGAGTTTATCATAGGACATGACGTCTGTCAAGAAGACGCGATGTGTTTTACTAACAACAAGAAATATTGTAACAAACAACTAACATACTTGCAATACTTTTTTATGATAAGTGTTACATGGTTATTTTTTCTAGTTTTTCTCTTTTATATTACAAAGAAAAGCCGCGGTATACCGCGGCTTTTTCTTATCGTTTTCCTTCTACTTTAATCATATCAACAAAAGCATCTAATGCGATTGTTTCTGATTTTTGTTCACCATATTTACGTACGTTTACGCCGTTTTCAGTTACTTCATTGTCACCTACTACAAGCATGTACGGAATTTTTTGCATTTGTGCTTCACGGATTTTGTAACCGATCTTCTCTTCACGAGTGTCTAATTCAACACGGATACCAGCACGACGCAATTCGTCTTGTACTTTCTTCGCATAGTCTAAATGTACTTGCGGAGAAACTGGAATTACTTGTACTTGAACTGGAGCTAACCAAGTTGGGAATGCACCTTTGTATTCTTCAATTAAGAAGGCTACGAAGCGTTCCATAGTTGATACAACACCACGGTGAATTACAACTGGACGATGTTGCTTACCGTCTTCGCCAACATAAGTTAATTCAAAGCGTTCTGGAAGTAAGAAGTCTAATTGTACAGTTGAAAGTGTTTCGTCTTTTCCAAGAGCAGTACGAACTTGAACATCAAGTTTTGGACCGTAGAATGCTGCTTCACCTTCAGCTTCATAGTAATCAAGACCCATTTCATCCATAGCTTCTTTTAACATACCTTGTGCTTTTTCCCACATCTCATCATCCGCATAATACTTTTTAGTATCTGCTGGATCACGATAAGATAGACGGAATGAGTAGTTCTCTAAACCGAAATCTTTGTACACTTCTAGAGTTAAGTTTACAACACGTTTTAACTCTTCTTTAATTTGATCTGGACGAACGAAAATGTGCGCATCGTTTAAAGTCATTCCGCGTACACGTTGTAACCCAGATAACGCACCTGACATTTCATAACGGTGCATTGTTCCAAGTTCCGCAATACGGATTGGTAATTCACGGTAGCTGTGAATATCATTTTTATAAACCATCATATGGTGAGGACAGTTCATTGGACGAAGAACTAATTCTTCATTATCCATTTCCATTGATGGGAACATGCCATCACGGTAGTGATTCCAGTGACCAGAAGTTTCATATAACTCTCTACTTCCTAATACTGGAGTGTATACGTGATCATAGCCTAAGCTTGCTTCTTTATCAACGATGTAACGCTCGATAATACGACGAATTGTTGCACCCTTTGGTAACCAAAGTGGTAAACCTTGTCCTACTTTTTGGCTATTAGTAAATAGTTTTAATTCTTTACCTAATTTACGGTGATCGCGCTCTTTCGCTTCTTCAAGCATACGTAAGTGCTCATCTAATTCTGCTTTCTTAACGAATGCAGTACCGTAAATACGTTGTAACATTTTATTATTGCTATCGCCGCGCCAGTAAGCACCTGCAACGCTTAATAATTTAAACACTTTAATTTTCCCTGTAGATGGAAGGTGAACACCACGGCAAAGGTCGAAGAATTCGCCTTGCTCATAGATTGAAATAACTGCATCCTCTGGAAGATCGTTAATTAAATCTAATTTTAACTCATCACCAATTTCTTCAAAGCGACGAAGTGCTTCTGCACGTGGTACTTCATGACGAACGATTTCTAAGTTTTCGTTCACGATTTTTTGCATTTCTTTTTCGATTTTCTTGAAGTCTTCAACTGTAATTGCTTCTTCCATATCGATATCGTAATAGAAGCCATTTTCAATTACTGGACCAATGCCAAGCTCAAGCTTAACATCTTTATATAAACGTTTTAACGCTTGTGCTAAAAGGTGGGCTGTTGAATGGCGTAAAATATATAAGCCATCTTCAGAATCTAATGTAATAATAGAAACTGCACCATCTTCTTCGATTGGTGTAACAAGATCGATCATCTCATCGTTTAATTTTCCAGCTACAGCTTTTTTCTTTAAGCCTGGGCTAATAGAAGCTGCGATTTCTTCAGTTGTTACGCCTTTTGGAAACTCCTTCACAGCTCCATCAGGGAAAGTAATTTTAACTACATCTGCCATCACTGGTCACTCCTCTTTTTCTCAAAATAAAAAACACTCATCCCGTAAAAAGGGACGAGTGTTGAATTCGTGGTTCCACCCTTGTTCCAATTAACATAATTGTTAATTGCTCAAGTTCAACATAACGGTGTTGTCCGTTAGCAATTACTAGAAAAACCGTTCACTGCTAAAGTTTAGAGGTGGTAAGTAATAATCCCGTACTAGGAAGCTCACACCCTAAGGCTTCCCTCTCTGAAAATCGTAGAAAACTACTCATGTCCTCATCATAACATTTCGATATATTTCATTTATGTAGGTAATTATATGCTCAAAAACTTAGAAAATCAAGGGCGTTACCTTTATTTTTTAAATTTTTCACATTGCGCTCAAAATCATGTAATCCATGTAATTGGACCCGTTCTTGAAACACATTTCGCAAAGTAATAATCATATTATGGTCTTGTTCTTTCGTATATAAATAAATCTTTTTGGGCGAAATAGAAAGAAGCGGCGCAATTACTTTCGTATCAATATATACATCATTTTGCTTTAACAATTCCTCATCTATATATTGGACCAACTTCTCCTGTTTTAAACGTCTACCTTTATCATCATAAAAGATAAAGCTTTCATCAAAAATAAGATGCACGCAGGACAAGCGTGATTTACGGCTACTTACTTGTTGCCGAAGCGTCTCAATGAACATTTGGTATTCTTGCTCCATCTTATATTCATCAATTGCCACTTCCGCAAGTTTAGCCACCATTTCCCTATATGTACGAAGACGAAAACGGATATATGATGAAAACGAGAATGAGAGCGGATCACAAAGCCAATTATTTAAAGAAGACTTAATATATGACTCAAATGCGTTACGCGTTAAATCCTGAGCTACACCTTTTCTTCTTCCCTTTAAAATCTCATGTGCCATGTGCAATATTTGATGACACTCTTCTTGTTCTTCATAAAAAAACTTTTCTTTTAAGATCGTATAAATCCACTCATTTTGTTTCACATTCACAATAAAATACACCATTACCGGCAATAAGATCTTTTCAATATAATTTGATTCACGTACTGGTATGTGAATCACCACTTTTTGTTCCTGTAAATACACACTCGTTTCCTTATATAATACTTCCGCTCTTTTCAGCAATTGTCTATATACGTGCATAGCATCATTTTTTTCTTCGAAGCAAATTTCAATCACTTTTGTCCCCCCTTTTATCCCTGCTCTAAAGGACTGTATCTATACGTTACAAATCCTATAAGAGTCCGTCCCGCGTGAAGTTCACTCTTAGTAGAATTACATTTCCTATCGTTAGAAAATCCACTCAATATGGCTTGCTAATTTTATATATATTAAGGGAGGGAGAAAAAAATGATACAAGCTACTATGAATTTTTTTATTGTATACTTTATTCATTACTAAAGTGAGGTATATGAATGTTTGAATATAAATTCGTAAAAGTCGAATTTCATTGGGGGCTCACTCGCTCAAAACTAGCTGAAGACTACCAAGAAATTATTCAAGAACATGCTAAAGATGACTGGAGGTTCGTACAGATTGTTGCCCCTACGATTGGCAGTTCTGGACAACCTGAATATTTCGATCTCATATTTGAAAAGAAAATATCACTATAATACAAAAGAGCAAGCTTCTCAGCTTGCTCTTTTACTTATGACGACGGTTTTTCCCACCAATTGGAATTGGTTTCGCTAAATATTTAATTCGTTCCATAATACGTGCTGCCTTCATTTCTTCAGCCTCACCACGTTGTGTATACGTTAAATGATGTTCCAATTGTTTAAAATCAAAATTAGACGTAAAGAACGTCGGTAAGTTTTCTAACATACGGAATTGCAAGATTGCACCAAGCACATCGTCACGCACAAAGCTCGACATCGCTTCTGCCCCGATATCATCTAACATTAAAACTTGCACGCGTTTAACCGCATCAATCTTTTCGCCAATCGAATTATCTTGAATCGAACTTTTAATTTCACGTAAAAATTCCGGGAAGTATACGAGCATCGAACTTATTTTCTTTCGAGCAAGCTCGTTCGCAATTGCTCCTAAAAGGTACGTTTTTCCTACACCAAATTTACCGTACAAATATAAACCTTGTGCTTTTTTACCTGGTTCATATGTACTTAAAAATTCATTCGCTGCGCCAATTGCATCGATACGTGCATTTAAGTCAGAAGGGTCTAAGTTTTCCATAGTTGCCTGTAAAATATCCGTTGGCATATATACACTTTGAACGAGTTTTTCATATTTCTTTCTCTCGTCATATGCTACTTTTCTAACGCAACGATCGTATTGAATATCAATCATCTTCCCTTGAATAACAAGCTTTGGCTCGTATCCTTGCAGCATATTTTTACATGCACCTAAATCCGGACAATCCACGCAACCTACACTTTGTCCAATATATTCATATAACTTCACCAGACTGCGCTCAATCATAGAAGTCGTTACTTCACCTTTATGTTCGTCTATAAATTCTTTCACACGCGGGTGCGCCATTACTTCTGCCTTTAATACTTCATATCTATTTTTAAAGTTTTCATTTTCCATTAATTTTGTAAATGAATTTTGAATATGCTCCATTTTCTCACCTCAAAGAGCGTTCATTCTCTTCTATTAATCACGCTTATATTTTTTTAACACTTCTTCTAATCGTTTTCGTTCATCTTCTAGCGTACATGCATCTTTTTCTACACTTACATCTTTCTTCGCCGTTTCTTTCTCTTGTTCTTTCGGCTCTTCTTCCTTAAGCCAATCTGGCACCATTTCTTTTCGTACCGTTTTCTTCGCCGTACGGCCTTTTTTCTTCGTCTCAGCCCACTCTTGATATTGACGGTTCTCTTCTTTCGCTAACGCCATCGCGTCCGCTACTGTACCGACCTTTTTACGTGCCCAATGCCCAGCAATCTTCTCGACATACGTTTTCGCAAGTTTCATATCTGAGCGTAGCATAACGTAATAAATAAGTACATTCACAACTCCTGGTGTCAATTTTTGATTAATCATGACATCTTCAACGATTTGCAAGTCCGCTTTCGTTGCCTCTGCACCACCAGAAATCTCTTTCAATAGTTGTTTTGGCGAGATTTCCTCTAGCTGCTTTATTAACATCTCCTCTTGTGATGAAGGCTCTTTCTCTTTCATCGTACGTGCAGCATGAGGCTGTACTCTTTCACTTAGTACCGGTAATGCTTGACCATTTTCAAATTGATACCAATCGCGCGCTCCTTTTCTAAGCCTTTCCATATCAATTGTTTGCATCTCCGTCACCGCACCAAGAACGATATTTTGCATCGATAACACATCTACACCATACACGTAAGCAAGTGTTATAACGCAGTCTCTTACTTGATCTGTAATCGCCTTTTTAGGAACAAGAGCGGACAATCCATCTACAAATAAAGAGAAATCAAAGAAATCATTCCAAACTTTCGGAGCGTCTCCCTTCTCGTTACTTGGCATAGTTGTCGTTTTTGGAATACGAAGGTCTTCTTGCGCATGCTCAAGCTGTCCTGGATTAAACGAACCAAACACATCATTGAAAGAGCGCGTAACATTTTCATAAGAAGCAAAATCAAATTCTTCTTCTAAGAAATATTGCTTTACTTGATTATATTTTGTCCGACTCAATCGATTGTATAAAAAGATACTTAAAACAATATCATCAAAAAACTGCTTCGGAGATAAAGGTGGTTGCAACTCATATATGAACATTCGAATATCTTTTTCTTTCTTAATATATACCTTCAAAAGCCCAATTGCCTCTAACTTTACTCGTTCCTCATATATTTCAGGAAGTTGCATTTGCATAGTCACCATAAGGGAATGATGTGTATTCTCTTTTCCAAATACACGATCTTGCTCTAGCTCCCCCCATAGTGTCATGTATAAGCTAAAAGCTCTACTACCTATTAACGGCTGATACAACATCGTCAATACTTTTCGGTCGTAATTATGCAGTAGCCCTTTCGCACTTACTTTATAACGATCAATCGGCAATAGCTCCATCCATGACTGTTTTTCCATTCTTGCTTTTCCTTTCTCTCATCCAATCTATCCTCTACTTCATTCCTTCTATCTTCATTATATAAATTCTTAGTGAAAAAGAGCTATTAGCTTTCGCTTCTAGCTCTCTTATCCTATTACTTACGGTATGTAAAGAGAATAAAATACAACTTCTACTCTCTTTCTTTTTGCAGTATATCTTTTAATTCTTCAATAAATACATTTAAATCTTTAAATTGACGATATACAGAAGCAAAACGTACATAAGCAACATCATCAATATCGCGAAGTTCTTCCATAACAATTTCACCAATCATATCACTTTTCACTTCTGATATACCTAAATTACGCAGTTCACGTTCCACGCTTTGTGTTACTTCTTCTAATTGTCTTAAAGATACTGGTCTTTTTTCACACGCTTTAATTAAACCGCGTAAAATCTTTTCTTTATTAAACTCTTCTCGTGTGCCTTCTTTTTTAACAACGATAAGAGGTGACTCTTCTACCCTTTCAAAGGTCGTAAAGCGACTTAAACAACTTTCACACTCTCTTCTTCTTCGAATAGAGCGCCCCTCGTCTACCGGACGCGAATCTAACACTCTTGTACCATTATGAGAACAGGATGGACAACGCAATTCATTCACTCCTTTACACTATACTCTTTATTTTTCTCTACTCAATTCACCTAAAATATATATACAATATTATATAACTCATTCTAACTCTCTTACCACTTTAAGTTTCAGCGCATCACTTTATCATCTCATACTTAAAAATAAGATGGCATATAGGGCACTACCTCATTTGCAAGAGTCCAATGTATTCAACTAACGAGTACGTTATATTTTTCCTTTTTTATAAACTAAAAAAGAGGTGCATTATACACCTCTTTACATTTTAAATCAATTATGTTCTTTTTTAAAGAGCTTTTGTTTCTCTCTGCTTAATTTCGAAGCTACCAGTGCCTCGAGGAAGCTCGATGCTCTCACGCGTTTTCGCGTTTAAACCTTCTGCAATATATTCTGCAGCAACATTTGGATCAATACGATCCCCACAAGTATAAACATCAATACTTGCGTAACCGTGCTCCGGAAAGCTATGAATTGTTAAATGTGATTCTGAGATAATTACTACTCCACTTACACCTTGTGGTGCAAATTTATGGAAAGCAACCTCACGCACTTCAGCACCAGCTCTTAGTGCTGCATCCACAAATAATTGTTCAATATACGGCATGTCATTAAGCTTGTCGAAATCGCAATCCCAAAGTTCAGCGATCACGTGACGACCCATCGTATCCATAGTATCCATTCTACAGTTCCCCCTTGTAAATTTATTCTAACTGTTCGAATTGAAAACTAATTTGCAATTTGGCTTGCTCCACTACCACGGGGGAAAGTTAGTCCAGAGAGGTCCTAACCCTTTAAGTAGTGACTACGTACCTCAGCTCTTAAGTTTACGAGTGTTAGTATACTTTGTTTATTTTCATTTTGCAACAACAGTTTTTTCGATTTTCTGTCATATTTTCCTCTTTACTTTTCCCTAAAAAAAATAAACGATTCACAAATGCAGTAATCACAACGTTTCGTGGTATGTCCACTTTTTAAAATATACTTATATAATTTTTTTCCTTTTCAGAAAAAAATAAAAAAAGAGGGCAAATATTGCCTTGCCCTCTCCTCCCTTATTCACTTAAATGTGTTGCACATTTTCTTGTTTCGCTAACTCTTCAACAACTAACGTTACAAGATCTACAACACGACGAGAGTAGCCCCACTCGTTATCATACCAAGCAAGTACTTTCACTTTACGATCACCCATTACCATTGTAGATAAACCATCGATAATAGCTGAATGTGTATTTGTATTAAAGTCGATAGATACTAAAGGCTCTTCGCTGAATTCTACAATACCTTTTAAAGCACCGTTTGCAACAGTTTTGAATGCATCGTTAATAGCTTCAACTGTCACATCGCGTTTTACATCTACTACTAAGTCAACAAGAGACACGTTTGGTGTTGGTACACGAAGTGCCATACCATGAAGTTTTCCGTTTAAGTGCGGAAGAACTTTTGCTAGCGCTTTCGCAGCACCTGTCGTTGTCGGAATGATTGATTGTCCGCAAGCACGTGCTCTTCTTAAATCTTTATGTGGGTTATCAATATTTTTTTGGTCATTTGTATAAGCGTGAACTGTCGTCATTAAACCGTTTTCAATTCCAAACTGCTCATCTAACACCTTCACAACAGGCGCTAAACAGTTTGTTGTACAAGATGCATTTGAAATAACAGTATGTTTTGTAATATCTAATTGGTCTTCGTTCACACCAACTACAATTGTTACATCTTCATTTTTACCAGGCGCTGTTAAAATAACTTTTTTCGCTCCAGCTTCAACGTGAAGAATTGCTTTTTCTTTTGAATTAAATTTACCAGTTGCTTCAATTACAACTTCAACACCTAAATCTGTCCAAGGCAATTCCTTTGGATCGCGGTTGTTTAAAAGGCGAATCATTTTTCCATCAACTAATAAGTGATCTTCAAATGCTTCTACTGTTCCGTCAAACTTGCCATGAACTGTATCATATTTAATTAAGTGTGCTAACGTTTCAGATGGATAGCTTGCATTGATTGCTACAATTTCGAATGCGCTTTCTTTTATTGCTTGACGAAATACCATTCTCCCAATACGTCCAAATCCATTAATTGCCACACGAGTCATAATATGTTATCCCCCTTGAATGCGTTATACTATTTATCTCCAATCCCAATAATAGTATAACACAAAAAGGAGATATGTCACTAAGCATTTTCATTAATTTCACAATTTTTTAGTCAATAATGTTCCACTTCTTTAAAATTACCTGCAATTGTGTTTTCGTTCCCATAATTGTGCCATCATTATTTATCACTTCATCTGCATTTTTCACTTTTTCTTCTAACGGCATTTGAGATTGAATACGAGCTGTTGCTTCTTCTTCTGAAAAGTTATTTCGTTTCATTAAACGCTCTAATTGCGTATGCGGCCTAACTGCTACAACTAAAACGCGGTCAACAAGACTTGTTAATTTGCTTTCAAATAAGAGAGGAATATCTAACACAACCGCTTGCATATCTTCTTTTATGTACATTTCCTTTTGCCTATTCATTTCCTCACGCACTGCAGGATGAACAATTTTATTTAACTGCAATCGTTTTTCTTCATTATAGAAAACGACACTTCCCAGTTTTGGACGATCTAGTTCTCCATCTTCTTGTAACACTTCCGTTCCAAATACTTCTACTATTTTGTTATATGCTGGTTTTCCTTGCTCTACAACTTCTCGTGCAATAATATCTGCATCAATAACCGGTATGCTCAGTTCACGAAACATTTGAGATACTGTACTTTTTCCACTTGCAATGCCTCCTGTTAATCCAATTACTACTGTCATAATAAGCCTCCTCATAATAAAAGGCGCGAAACTAATGTTCCACGCCCATACTTACATTTTCCAAATTCCAATAATGATGAGTAATACTCCAGGCAGGAATGTAAATTTTTGTAACCACTTCATATTCGATAAAACCGTTCCAAGTTTCATTCCAATAAATAAAAACAAAGAACTCATAATTGCAACTAATATCGCCATCATAGCGGGTGCATACCCTAATAAAGATGCACCAATTCCGGCACCAAATGAGTCTACAGAAAGAGCGATACCAAGAAGCAATGCCTCTCCTGCAGAAATGGTGCCTGATTTATCAAAATCTGCTACAGTCGGTTTCCGTAAAATTTGAATCACTAGCCCTAGCGAGGCAATCTCTAATTTCCAGACCTTCTCCTCTTGCTTCGGTTCTTCTTTTTTCTCACTTCGAAAAAATTGATACAATACCCAAATCCCTATTCCAATAAGAACAAGCCCACCGATACGCGTTGCGATAACAGGTGAAAATACTTTCGCGATCATATGTCCAATTCCCATTGAAACAAGCATAACAGCCGCTGAACACATTCCGATAATTATAATTGATCTTAGTGGAATTCTTACGCTTCTTAAACCATATGTTAGCCCTACACTACAGCTATCTAAGCTTAATGTAAAAGCTAATAAAATAAGAGATAAATAAAGGTACATCGGTAAGCTCCTCCCTTATACATAGCTCTGCTGTATGTATATGACAAATGCCTATCCGATGTTATCTCTTTTCTATATTCTTGGCTGACAAATTGGGCAGTAATGCGTTCCTCGCCCGCCAACAACTGTTTTTTCTAATATCGTACCGCAAGTTACACACGGTTCTCCTTTTTTTCCGTATACATTTAGGAGTTCTTGGAACGAACCAATTTGCCCTTGTGAGTTGATATACGTTCGAATTGTACTTCCGCCACGCTTCACTGCTTCTCCTAGCGTTGTAACCGTAGCCTCATAAATTCGCTCAATTTCTTCTTTTGTCAAAGACGACGCTTCTCGTTCCGGATGAATTTGAGAACGGAATAAAACTTCATCCACATATATATTTCCAAGCCCTACTAAAAGACGCTGATCCAATAGCACAACTTTTATTTTACGATTTGTCTTTTGCAATCTTTCTTGTAAATACTGTGGTGTCAATTCAGCATCAAACGGCTCCGGCCCTAAGTCAGCAAGAGGCATTTGGTTCATCTCTTCACCTTTCTTAAAGAGATGCATCGTACCAAACTTTCTCACATCTTTATAATGTAATTCAGTTCCATCTGTAAATAAGAAACGGACGTGCGTATGTTTATCAATCGGCTCATCCTCTTGATGTAGTAAAAACTTACCTTCCATACGCAAATGTGAAACAATAACATAATTTGTTACATATAGAAGCAAAAACTTTCCTCTTCGCTTTATATTTTCAATCTTCTCGCCTTTTAGCATTTCTTTAAAGATTTCTGCATCATCCGGTCGTTTCACTATTTTTGGATAAGTAACAATAACATCTTCAATCGTTTTTCCTGTTACAAGATTTTCAAGTGTCCGTCTGACGTTTTCAACCTCTGGTAATTCAGGCATTTCATCACTTCCTTATTTTGCGTCGTACCAAGTTGGACCGTAAGAATAATCAACTTTCAGCGGAACTGCGAGTTCAATCGCATGCTCCATTACTTCAGGTACAAGCTGCTCTAATTTTTCAATTTCTTCTTTTGGTGCTTCAAATATTAATTCATCGTGTACTTGCAGAAGAAGACGCGCTTGTAATCCTTCTTCTTCTAAACGATCTGCCATAATAATCATCGCTTTTTTAATAATATCTGCTGCAGTACCTTGAATTGGTGTATTCATCGCTGTACGCTCAGCAAAGCTACGTAAATTGAAATTACGACTCGTAATTTCTGGAATATAACGGCGACGATTTAATAATGTAGCCACATATCCTTTTTGTTTCGCATCTTTTACGATGTCCTCCATATATTCTTGTACACCAGGGAAACTTTCTAAATACTTTTCAATAAATTCCGCTGCTGCTTTTCTTGTAATCCCTAAGTTTTGTGAAAGACCATAATCACTAATACCATACACAATTCCGAAGTTAACAGCTTTCGCTTGTCGTCTCATATTTGAAGTGACTTCATCTTTTTCAACGCCAAATACATCCATAGCTGTTTTCGTGTGAATATCCATGTCATGCTGGAATGCTTCAACTAGCCCTTTATCATTTGCAATATGAGCTAATACACGCAGTTCGATTTGTGAATAGTCAGCCGCATACATAATCCAACCTTCTTCTGATGGAACAAATGCCTGACGAATCTTTCTTCCTTCTTCTAATCGAATCGGGATATTTTGCAAGTTCGGATCCGTTGAACTTAATCGACCTGTTTGCGTTAACACTTGATTAAAGCGAGTATGAATTTTAGATGAATCTTCATGTACAACTTTCAGTAAACCTTCAATATAAGTTGAATTTAGCTTCCCTAATTGACGATAATGTAAAATGTTTGGAATAATTTCATGGCGATCCATAAGCTTGTCTAATACATCAGCTGACGTAGAATAACCTGTTTTCGTCTTTTTAATAATCGGTAAGTTTAAGTTCTCAAACAGAATTACACCAAGCTGCTTCGGTGAATTAATATTAAATTCTGTTCCCGCAAGCTTATAAATTTCCTGTTCCATTTCCTTTAATCTACCTGCGAGTTCTTCTCCCATATTACGAAGACGCTCCGTATCAACTTTTACACCTTTTACTTCCATATCAGCTAATACACGCGCAAGTGGCAATTCTAACTCTGTAAACAGTTCATATTGCTCATTCTTCTTTAACTCTTCAACGAATGTTTGCTTTACATCATATAATACATGCACTTTACGAGCCACATGCTCCGCTACTACTTCTAACTCTGGAACAGCACGCTTCGCACCTTTTCCGTAAACTTCTTCATCTGATTTCACAGCATGCGTTTCTTTCATTTTCGCTACAGTACGGAAATCTTTATCTGTATCAGCCGGGTCAAGTAAATAAGCAGCGATTAATAGATCAAAGTCAATCCCTTGCATATCTATCCCATTCCATTTCAGTGCAACGATTGCTCGCTTCGCATCAAATGTATGCTTTCTCATTTCTCCATTTGCAAGCCATGCTTTAAATGCATCCGATGCAAGAGCAATATCCTTCTGAATAAAGTAGCAACCATTTTCATTTTGAATACCAAAGCCTTGAATGTCCGCCTTATGATAATTATCTTCTTGCACTTCTACGATAAGCGCACTATCTTGCTGAAGCATTTCTTCTGTAACTTCTTCCACAATATCAAATGTAATATCATCTAATTCAGCTGGAGCTGTTTCTTCTGGCGTAACGCCTAATTTATTTAAAAGAGATGTAAATCCTAAACTCTCGAACATTGGAATCACATCACTTGCTTCATATCCTTTATACGCCATATCATCCACATGAACTGTAATCGGTGCATCTGTAATAATAGTCGCAAGATCTTTACTCATAAGAGCTTGTTCTTTATTTTCTTCTAGTTTTTCTTTTAATTTCTTCCCGCTTACTTGATCTAGATTTTCATACACTTCTTCAACCGTTCCAAACTGTGTTAACAATTTAATCGCCGTTTTTTCACCAACTCCTGGTACACCCGGAATATTATCTGATTGGTCTCCCATTAAACCTTTCATATCGATAATTTGCTTTGGTGATAAGCTATATTTTTCAAATAAAGCTTCTTTCGTATATTCATCTACTTCCGTAATCCCTTTTCGCGGAATACATACAAGCGTGTTATCAGAAACAAGTTGAAGTAAATCTTTATCTCCTGAAATAACTTTTACACTTGCTCCTTGTTCACTCGCTTCTTTTGCTAGCGTTCCCATAATATCATCCGCTTCATAATTTTCTAATTCATAACGCGGTACGTTGAATGCATCCAGCATCTCACGAATAAACGGGAACTGCTCTGATAATTCAGGTGGAGTCTTTTGACGTCCTCCTTTATACTCACTATACGTTTTATGACGGAAGGTTGTTTTGCCTGCATCAAACGCCACTAACATATGAGTTGGCTTTTCTTCCTCTAATATTCTCATTAACATCATTGTAAAACCGTAAATTGCGTTCGTATGTATACCTTTGTCGTTATTTAAAAGCGGTAGTGCAAAGAAAGCACGATACGCGATATTATTACCATCTACTAATACGACCTTTTTTTCCAAAATTGAAACCTCCCCATACAAATTTGAAATGATTTTTTTCACAGAAAAAAACCGTTCCTTTCCTCTCTCTATATTAACATGACTAATAGAGAGAAGAAAAATAACGGTTATTTTCTTTCATATATAAAACAGACTTATATTGGCATAAAGGGAAGTGACGAGAACAGCTTAACTATTCTCGTCCAAAATTACTCCTTGGATGAAGGGGTTTTCATGTATTATATTAACAGAGCTTTATTAATATTTAATTAAGCCATTGTTAATATATTGTAAACATCCTTCATCCTATTTTTCAGTTGCTGATTTTGGTAAAACAACTGTAAATGTTGTCCCTTCCCCAACTTCACTATCCACTGTAATTGTACCGTGATGCGCCTCTACTAAATGCTTTACAATTGATAATCCGAGGCCTGTACCACCAGTATTTCTACTTCTCGCTTTATCCACTCGGTAAAAGCGTTCAAAAATACGCGGAATTTCCTCTTTACTAATACCAATTCCAGTATCCGATACTTTTATATAAGCATTATACTTATCTTCCGCTAGCTCTACTGAAACAACGCCTCCAGCCGGTGTATATACGATCGCGTTATTCATTAAATTAATAAAGATTTGTTTCAAACGACTTGGATCTCCAATAACAGAAGCACGTTTTAATACATTCACTTGTAAAGAGATTTCTTTTTCTCCTGCTTTATTATCAAGCACCATATGAATATCTTCAAGCAGCCCCTTCATGTCAACGGTTCCCATATTTAATTTAAATCCTTGTTGTTCGATCTTTGACAAATCTAATAAATCTTCAATTAATCCTTGCATGCGCTCACTTTCTTTTAAAATAATGTGCAAGAAATGTTCGCAGAATTTTTTATTATCCATCGCTCCGTCTAAGAGTGTTTCTGAAAAACCTTTAATAGAAGTAATCGGTGTCTTTAATTCATGAGAAACATTCGCTAAAAAGTCTTTTCTCATTTGTTCTAATTTCTTTAACTCTGTTATGTCATGGAATACAAGAACAATCCCTTTCCATTCATGGTTTGTCCCGATAATCGGCGCTCCATATACTTCGAAATGCTTCCGCTCAATTCCAAGTGGCAATAACATTTGTTTACGCACTTTCACTTCTGTCATAAAGATTTCTTCTACAAGCTCAATAATTTCTGTATGATGAAACGATTCATAATATAAGCGATCTAAATATTCTTCATCTGTTACGTGGAAAGTTTCCTTATAAGAGCGGTTTACAAGGTTTATATACCCGCGGCTATCAATTAAAATCATTCCGCTTCCCATATTTTCAATTAACGTATGCAGACGATCTTGCTGCATTTCTTGTTCAAGTGTCATCTCTTGTAAGTTACGAGCTAAAATATTAATCGCTTTACTCAGCATTCCTGTTTCATCCGAATGACTTTCGTATGCACGTGCTTTATAATTACCCTTTGCCAATTCAATTGCAACTTTTGTAACCGATTCAATCGGCCTAATATATTGCCCTGTAATTTTCATACCTAAAAATACAACTACGAGACAAGCAATAACAAATCCGATAATTAATAATCCCCACGTTTTTTGATGTACGTCTTTTAAAGGATCGATTGTACTTTTCACCAAAACGTATCCTTGTTTTCCTTCTACATCTTGAACGAACACCGCATGATAAAATTCATTCTTTCGATCTGTCTCTTTCGTAATCACTTTACTTCGTTGTTTTGCCAATTCCGAAGTAAGTTCTTTAATCGTCTCTGGACTAAATGCCAATTCTTGTCCTTTTCTATATTGAACTTTCTTTTTTTCATCCACAAATACGATAGAAGCTGGTATTTTTTCTTCTAACTTTTCAAATACGTATGGATTTTTTAAGACATTATCAAAACCTTGCTCTTCTGCTAACGCCGCAACATACTCCGTCTCTTTGACCATTCTCTCTTTAGCATGATCTATATAGTAGTTTTCAAACACAGTTTCTAGCAATAAACCTAGTCCAACTAAAATAAATACAATAAGAGAAACAAATGTAAAAAGAAGCCTGGAACGAAATTTATTCATTCCCTTTTGGCTCCTCTAATTTATATCCTAAACCACGTATCGTTTTAATGTACGTCGGTTTTTTCGTATTTTGTTCAATTTTATCGCGCAAATGGCTAATATGAACATCAACAATTCGTGTATCACCAGCAAAATCGTAATTCCATACAGCACTTAATAATTGATCACGCGTCAACACGCGACTTTTATTTTTCGCAAGATACACAAGTAGTTCAAATTCTTTTGGTGTTAATTCAAGCTTTCTTCCTTGGAAATAAGCCTCATAAAACTCCGGTAAAATTTTAAGTTCTGCAATTGTGATGCTATCTTCATCTGGCGCTTCTGCAACTTGTTCTTCTTGTTGTAATTTCGTGCGGCGCAAAATCGCCTTCACACGAGCAACAACTTCCCTTGGACTAAATGGCTTCGTCATATAATCATCTGCCCCAAGTTCAAGGCCTAGCACCTTATCAAACTCATCATCTTTTGCCGTTAACATTAAAATCGGCGTCATAACGCGCTGCAATCGTAATTCTTTACACACTTCCATACCATCCATTTTCGGAAGCATTAAATCTAATATAATTAAATCTGGGCGTTCTGTTGTCGCTTTTTGAAGCGCCATTTCTCCATCCATCGCTGTTATAACTTCAAACCCAGCTTGTTGTAAATTAAATTCGATTAAAGTTAAGATAAATTCCTCATCATCAACTACTAAAATACGATTGTTCATTCTTTTCCTCCAAGTTATAGACTTGAAACCTTCTTCATCCTAGTATTTTCCCCGTTATTCTCATCATACTAGAAAACAAGGTCCCTCTCAATATAATTGTCTATTCATGGAGATCGTTTGTGTAGAATTGAGAAAATAGACGTAATTACGATTCACCTGCAACTACACAGAATTTTGCCAAACTTTATAGATTACTCTCTCTTCTTTAAAGCTCACTTCCGTATGAACTATAAAATCTTGATTTTGTGCTAGGAAAAACGAAAGAGCATACGCTATTTTATAATCCGGTGTTTCATATCCATCAAATACTCTCCCGTACATTTCATTCGCAACCCCGTCTGCCCACACTTCAGCTTCTCTTACCGTTTCAAAGATAACGTTTTCTCCTTTCCACCTCATCTTAAAGAATCATTCCTTCCATTGACTTAAATTATCAAATTATAATATAGTAAATATTGTTAATCCAATAATCCGAATATAAAAAGGGGTCTATTATGCGACTATTACTACCTATTTTAACTTTAGTAGTAACATGTTTCCTTACTTTTAACGTACCGAGCTGGGATACGATTAAAACGGGGTGCTCAGAATTTGCTGAAGGATTCAAAGAAGGATTTTTCAACTAAAAATAGCGCTAGCATCCTTATTCAAGGTATGCTAGCGCTATTCATATTTTCATCTTTTAAAAATTATCTAATGCTTTTTCCATAATGGAAACAGATTTAAAAGGCGGCGTGACTGTTAATGAACCTTTTACAACAGTTTCTCCTTTTTCATCATGAGCAGATACAAGCATATCAATTGTATGTTCCTCCTCAGAAACAGCCACAACTTCAAAGTGGATTTGTAACGTTTCATAATGGTGAACATGCTTCACGAACGTAAGGTCCTTCCTAGTAATATGACTTCCTGGACCCGGTAAATATTTCGTAACTGCCGTTGTAATCATTCCCGTTAGCATAATACTTGGTACAATCGGCTTTTCATACGGAGTTTGGGATGCGTAATCATGCTGAATATATAATGGATTGGCATCATTCGTTAACCCTAAGTACAATAACAAATCTTTATCCTCAATTTTTTCAGTGATAGATAATTTCTCTCCTACTGTAATTTCATCCATTTTACGACCAATTTGAACTTTTTTCTTTAACATGTTACAACCCCCTCCGATTTTTTCACCTTATTATCCTACTAAAAGCGATACCTTATCCGAAATTTACTATGATGAGGGCAATGTATAGTATAAATCTATAGTTTCATTATAGGATACTACAAATGATAGCGTTTTCATATTATTTCAAAAAAACAATTCGGTAAATAGTAGAAAAAGATTCGGAATCCCGAATCTTTTTCACTACTATTCAATTATTAAACAAGAACTTTCATTACGTTACGTACAGATTCTACAGAGCGATCTAACGCTTCTTTTTCATCTGCAAGAAGTTCTAATTCAATAATTTTTTCAATTCCGTTACCACCTAGAATTACTGGTACCCCTAAGTAAAGGTCACTATAACCATACTCACCTTCAAGGTACGCAATAGCTGGTAATACACGGCGTTGATCTTTTAAGATTGCTTCTGTCATTTCAACTAAAGAAGCTGCTGGTGCGTAATATGCACTACCGTTTCCTAATAAGCCTACAATCTCACCGCCACCTTTACGTGTACGTTCTACGATTGCTTCTAAACGCTCTTTCGGAATTAACGTTTCTAACGGAATACCGCCTGCATAAGAATAACGCACAAGAGGTACCATGTCGTCACCGTGTCCACCAAGAACAAATCCTGTAATGTCTTTCACAGAAAGATTTAATTCTTGTGCGATGAATGTACGGAAACGAGCTGTATCTAATACGCCCGATTGGCCAATTACACGCTCTTTCGGGAATCCTGCTTCTTTAAATACAGAATATGTCATTGCATCAACTGGATTTGTTAACACAACAATAATTGCATTTGGTGAATGTTTTGCAATGTCGCGCGTAATACTTTTCATAATTTTAGAGTTCGTTGCTACTAAGTCATCACGGCTCATACCAGGCTTACGTGCAATACCTGCTGTAATAACGACAACGTCAGAATCAGCAGTATCTGCGTAATCAGATGTTCCAATAATGTTAGCATCAAAACCTTGTACTGGGCTCGCTTCTAACATATCTAACGCTTTCCCTTTTGTTGGATTTTCCAGTTGTGGAATGTCCACTAATACAACATCTGCAAGTTCTTTTTGTGCTAATAAGAATGCCGTTGTTGCTCCTGTAAATCCTGCACCGATGACTGAAACTTTCTTGCGTTTGATTGTCATAATTTACCCCCCCGCTTTAATTATGCGTTTTTGATTATCGCTACATCCATGTTTTTAATAAGCTCATTAGCAAACTCAGAACACTTCACTTCTGTTGCGCCTTCCATTAGGCGAGCGAAGTCATATGTTACTACTTTTGATGCAATTGTTTTCTCAACTGAATCTGTTACTAATTTCGCTGCTTCATTCCATCCTAGGTGTTCTAATAATAATACACCTGAAAGAAGAACTGAAGATGGGTTTACTTTATCTAAACCTGCATATTTTGGAGCTGTACCGTGTGTAGCTTCAAAGATAGCATGTCCAGTCACATAGTTAATGTTTGCACCAGGTGCAATACCAATTCCACCTACTTGTGCAGCAAGTGCATCAGAGATATAGTCACCATTTAAGTTCATTGTTGCAACAACATCGAACTCACGTGGACGAGTTAAAATTTGTTGTAAGAAGATGTCTGCAATAGAATCTTTTACGATGATTTTTCCAGCCACTTCAGCGTCTGCCATCGCTTTATTTGCTGCATCTTTACCATCTTTTTCAACAATGCGATCATATTCAGCCCAAGTAAATACTTTGTCGCCGAATTCTTGTTCCGCTACTTCGTAACCCCAGTTTTTGAAAGCACCTTCTGTAAATTTCATAATGTTTCCTTTATGAACTAATGTAACAGAAGAGCGTTTTTCATTAATTGCATATTGAATTGCAGCACGAACAAGACGCTTTGTCCCTTCTTCTGAGATTGGTTTAATACCAATACCAGATGTTTCTGGGAAGCGGATTTTATTAACACCCATTGCTTCTTTTAAGAAAGCAAGAACTTTTTCTGCTTCTGGAGATCCTTGTGCATATTCAATTCCAGCATAAATGTCTTCTGTATTTTCACGGAAAATAACCATATCAGTATCTTCCGGACGTTTTACAGGTGAAGGAACACCTTCAAAATAACGAACTGGACGTAGACATACATATAGATCTAATTCTTGACGAAGTGCTACGTTTAGAGAACGAATACCACCGCCAACTGGAGTTGTAAGTGGACCTTTAATTGCGATTAAATATTCGCGAATTAAATTTAAAGTTTCTTCTGGTAACCACTCGCCTGTTTGGTTGAATGCTTTTTCCCCTGCAAGCACTTCTTTCCAAACGATTTTCTTCTCACCATCATAAGCTTTTTCAACTGCTGCTTCTATTACGCGAGATGCAGCTGCCCAAATATCAGGACCAATTCCATCTCCTTCAATAAATGGAATAATCGGATTGTTCGGTACATTCATAACACCATTAGTTACAGTAATTTTTTCACCTGTCGTCAATGTGATAACCCCCATGTTTGAAATTTCATATGTATGAAACTGAGGGAATAACCCCTCAGTTCAAACCGTTAGTCAAATTAAAATATTCTAATCATTACATCTTTCCGAAAAAATCAGACTTTTGAAAGCGTATTTTCACTATCGAAATAGTGTTTTTCGCTTATCGTTGTGCGATTGGAACATACACTTGATGCGTTGGTCCATTATAATCAGCACGCGGACGGATTAAACGGTTATTTTCATATTGTTCTAGAATATGAGCTAACCAGCCTGACATACGGCTAATTGCAAAAATAGGTGTAAATAAGTCATGGTCAATTCCTAAACAATGGTATACAGAAGCTGAATAGAAATCGACATTTGGTGGAAGACCTTTTTCTTTTGTTACAATGTCTTCAATTTTGATAGACATATTATACCATTTGTCTTCTCCTAAAAGCACGCATAATCTCTTAGACATTTCACGTAAGTGTTTTGCACGCGGATCACCTTGCTCATACACACGGTGACCAAAGCCCATGATTTTCACTTTATTTTGAAGAGCATTATGAATATATGATTCTACATTTTCTTCTTCGCCAATTTCAGTTAACATCTTCATTACATTTTCATTCGCCCCACCGTGAAGAGGACCTTTCAATGCACCGATTGCTGCTGTAATACCAGAATATACATCTGAAAGTGTAGCCACGCAAACACGTGCAGTAAATGTAGAAGCGTTTAACTCATGATCCGCATGAAGTACAAGCGCCTTATCAAAAGCTTCAATTTCAACTTCATTTGGCTCGCGATCATTTAACATGTACAAGAAGTTTGCAGCTAATGATAAATCTTTTCTTGGCTCAACAATATCTAAACCTTTACGGATTCTCGCGTAAGCAGCAACTAAAGTTCCCACTTGAGCCTGTAATTTAACCGCTTTCAAATAATTAGACTTTTCATCCATAATTTCAGCGCTCTCATCGTATAATGATAGCATGGAAATTGCAGTTCGTAAAACAGACATCGGATGTGCAATTTTTAAATCTACTTGTTTCAAATATGTTAAAATCTCACCTGGAACTTTATAGTATTCAGATACAATTTCATTAAATTCCGCTAGTTCTTTTTCATTAGGAAGCTTGCGGTGCCATAATAAGTACACTACTTCTTCAAACGTAGCATTCTCAGCTAAATCATCAATATTATACCCAACATAAGTTAATGTATCATCAATAATAGAGCTCACAGATGATGTTGTTGCTACTACCCCTTCTAAACCTCGAATAACAGTCATGACATTCTCTCCTTTTCCTGAAAATTCTCCCAACCTTGCTCCTTATATCTATTTGCTCCCCTTATGAATTATGAACGCCCGTTCACTCTTTAGGCAAGCAAAATGCACGATCATGCAAATTTGTTGCGATGTTCCCCTCTTATTGTCCATTGTTTACATGGAAAGCATGAGCGTGAATGTCTCCCCGAATCCTCACGCTCAAAACAACAAGTTAGTGAGGAAAATACATTCCGAAGAGTTTTATGATAAAAACAACATAAAACAATATCATTATAAAATTGTTTTATGTTGTTTTTATTTTATCTGGTGTAAAGTCTCTGCTGTTATGTAACTTTTCAAAGTTTCTAATCCTATTATAAACAATTATCTGACTTTTGTGAACAGAAAGAATTCAAAAATTTTATATTACTATAAAATTCCTTATTTAAACATTTGTATAATACTCATAACCGCATAGGCAATTCCAGCCCCAATTAACGGACCAACAGCAACCCCATTAAATAGCGCAACCGCTATAATTGTCCCAAAAACAAGCGCAGTTGTAATGTGAGGATCCGTTGTCAACAATTGTACGCCGCCTTTCGCTAACAAAGCGACCGCTACACCTGAAGCTAAAGCAATCCACGCATAATAAGATTTTGCCGCTTCTCCAAGTTGTTTAAAACCTATTTCCCCCGTCGCAATCGGTACGAGCACCGCTATTGTAATGACTGTTACACCTAGGTTAATTCCTTTCGTTTGTAAATAAGGAAAGACCTTATCTCCTAAAAACGTAAACTTCAATAAAAATAACACACCAATTGCTACAGTAAGCGATTGGTTTTTAGCAATAAGTCCTATAATAAGTAGTATGAATAAAAATAACGTTGACTGACTAATCATGTTTGCACTTCCTTTCTGAAAATAATGAACTCATTTCCAAACAAAAATACCTTTAAACCTATCGTTATACATGATATATCGATGCCTATTCAACATGAATCACTTCATTTTTTATGTATTTTAAAATGATAAATTGAGACTTTCACCATAAAAATTTAAGCATGTATACATTTTAAAAAACAGGCGTCTCTTCTTTCTTTTCTAATTAGAAACAGGTAAAATAAAAAGAAGAGAAAATGAAGTTTTTACCATATAGTAGAAGCATCAACACCAAGCTTTCACAGTCACTCACATACTGAAAAAGCAGGAAAAATCCATCATTCCACTATAACATAAAGTGAAACTTTAATCAGTGGGGCATTTTCCACTGATTATTAGTTGAACCAATCGGGCTTTTACGGGCAGTTTATCTCCATCTAACTCCTTTGATCCAGCCGCACTTCGGGTAGGAGATTTACTGCCCGTTAATGCGGGGTAAAGTGAAACTTTAATCAGTGGGGCACACTCGTTATAAGTTGAACGAATTAGGATAATCCAAATTGGAATGGGAGGTATACATCTTTGAACCGAAACTTACTATATATGATATTGCGACTCATATTTGTCATTGTAGCAACGGTAGCTGGGTTCTATGTATTACTATACATGTCAGGGCTTATCTATCCTTTTATTATCGCTTTTGCATTTGCTTATTTGATTAATCCTGTCGTCAATTTCCTTAATCAAAAACTACAATTTCCTCGCGCACTAGCAGTACTCGTTAGCTTAATTCTCGTATTTGGAGCTATCGTTGGACTTGTTACATATCTTGTGACTGAAGCAATATCTGCCACAACATACTTACTACAACTTGTTACAGTAAAGTTTCCAGATATCGTTACATTCGCTCAGCAATTTGCACTTAATCATATTATGCCTCTCTACGATGATTTAATCTCTAAATTTAATCATCTTGGAGAACCACAGCGCTATACAATTACACAAAACATTCAAAACTTAGGAACAGAGGCAACAACACAAATGAAAGAAATTTTAACCGCCATTATAAGCGGGTTAACGAATTTCATTAGTGCACTGCCAACAACTTTAACTGTCCTTGTATTCATTTTATTAGCCACTTTCTTCATTAGTTACGATTGGCACCGTCTTGCTCAAAAAGCAAGAAAATTACTACCAAATCGTGTACATGGCTACGGAAAAACTATTTTTGTCGACTTAAAAAAAGCTTTATTTGGTTTTGTGAAAGCACAACTTACACTCGTATCTATGACAACCGTTATTGTACTGATCGGACTTTTAATATTACGCGTACCATACGCCATTACTATTGCGATTATTACAGGAGTTGTAGATTTACTACCATATTTAGGAACAGGCGCAGTCTTCGTTCCATGGGTTATATACGTATTTTTCACTGGCGATACCGCATTCGCCATTGGTCTTCTCATTTTATACATCGTCGTGATTGTCCAAAGACAAATTATGGAACCGAAAGTACTTTCATCTAACATCGGTCTCGATCCATTAGCAACACTCGTCGCTCTATTTGTCGGCTTTAAACTTTTTGGCTTTTTAGGATTAATCATCGGTCCAGTCACCTTAGTACTACTTAATACATTACACAAAGCTAATGTCTTCCATGACTTGTGGAAATATATTAAAGGTTCACCTTCAAAATAACAGTTTCTAATTCATACAAAAAATCAAGCTATAATCAGTGGGAAATTCCCACTGATTATTCCTTTCACCTATTTTTCACACTACTCACACGCAACAAGAGCATTACCCAGAAACAGGATAATCCTCTTGTTTTTTTGCATAAAAAAACACATATTCTAGCTAAAAATACATTTTTATTCTATTTTATCTATAATTATTACTTACATTTATTACTTTTTATGTAAATGAATAAATATACAAAATGGCATAAAATAAGGCTTCAACTAACAATCACCACCTTTTATATGAATTCTTTACACCAATCGCTCCTTTATATACAAAAGCAAAACTTTAATTTGGCTGCATTTCGCACCATCTTATTCATCCAAATTAATAGCACTAAAAAATCACACGTTTAATCGAAGCACAACAAGAGTTCAAACGAAAATTATATAGCAAATATAATAAGCGGACATTTTGTTCATCCCCACTCATCATCCCCCCACAAATAGTGCGGTAAAGCAAAGCCTCAATCAGAAAGCTCCCCTCCTCTTACAAGACAAAAAAATAGCACTTAGATCGTTATAATCTAAGCGCTACTTCTGAATGATAATAGTAGAGTTCTTTCTAAACTTCCATTCCATCCACTTCATAACAAGCGGCTTCAATAAAGCTCTCGTAATAGGGATCACGCAGATAAACCCTAGCACATCTGTCACATAACCAGGAAGCACTAAGAGAATACCTCCTACAAATACAAAAATACCATCTAGTACTGCCTCACCTGGCATTTCCCCTCTATTCAACTTAGATTGAATCTCTCCAAGCACTTTAAATCCTTGTCTTTTCGCCAAATACACACCTACTACACCTGTAAATACAATCATAGCGAACGTAGACCATAAACCTATTACATGACTTGATCCGATTAAGACCGTAATCTCAATCGCCGGTATTAAAATAAACAAGAATAGTAACCACTTCATAGTTCTACACCTCTCTCACAACTCACTTTTAACGCCCTCACAACGCCTATATACATCATATGAAATATAATACCCTTTCATATTAAAACCCATAACAAACAGCTTTTAAAAGCAATTCTAGGCGTTTTAAGCTAACTCTATCTCGTTTTTGTGTAAAAAAAAAGAGAAGGACTCCGATCCTTCTCTCCGTATTACTTATAGCACTTCCGCATGTCCATTATAAACAATTCCGCGTGCTGCATCAACTGTTACTTCTTGGCCATTTTTTAAAGTTGCTGTTACGCCGTTTACACCAACGATAACAGGAATACCGATTGATACGCCTACAACAGCAGCATGGCTTGTTAAGCCACCTTCTTCTACAACTAAAGCAGCAGCTTTTTCGATTGCAGGAATCATATCTTTATCAGTGCTTGTTGTAACAAGGATATCACCTTCGTTTACGTTCGCTACAGCTTCAGCAGCTGTTTTTGCTACAACTACTTTACCTTTTGCAGCTTTACGACCGATTCCTTGTCCTTTAGCAACTTCTTCACCAACAACGTGGATTTTCATTAAGTTTGTTGTACCAGTTTCAGCAACTGGAACACCAGCAGTAATTACTACAGTATCTCCAAGGCCGATTAGACCTGCATCCATACCTGTTTGAATTGCTGTATCTAACATTTCGTCAGTTGAAGCTGCGCGCTTCTCAGCCATAAATGCTTGTACACCCCAAACAAGTGCAAGACGACGTCCTACTTGCTCGTCAGATGTTACAGCTACGATTGGAGATTTTGGACGGTATTTAGAGATCATTTTCGCAGTATGTCCACTTTCTGTTGGAGCTACGATTGCAGCTACATCAAGAGCAAGTGCTGTATGCGCAACAGATTGGCTAATTGCATCTGTAATTGTTGGAGTGAACTCTTTAATACGTTTTTTGAACATATCTTCGTATTGTAATGATTTTTCAACACGTACTGCAATGTTAGCCATCATTGTTACTGCTTCTACCGGATATTGACCAGCAGCTGTTTCACCTGAAAGCATGATTGCATCTGTACCATCGAAGATTGCGTTAGCTACGTCACTTGCTTCAGCACGAGTTGGACGTGGGTTACGTTGCATAGAGTCTAACATTTGTGTCGCAGTAATAACTGGTTTACCTAACACGTTACATTTTTTGATTAGACGTTTTTGTACTAATGGTACTTCTTCTGGTGGAATTTCTACACCCATATCACCACGAGCTACCATTAAACCGTCAGAAACTTCTAAGATTGAATCGATGTTGTCGATACCTTCTTGGTTTTCGATTTTCGGTACGATTTGGATGTATTGAGCGCCATGCTCTTCTAATAATTCACGGATTTCTAATACGTCAGACGCTTTACGTACGAATGAAGCTGCGATGAAATCAACTTTTTGCTCGATACCGAAGATGATATCTTTTACGTCTTTTTCAGTGATACCAGGAAGCTTAATGCTTACGTTTGGTACGTTAACACCTTTTTTATTTTTTACAGTTCCGCTGTTAAGAACTTTTGTACGGATGTTTCCATCAGCTTTTTCGATTACTTCTAGTTCGATAAGACCGTCATCGATTAGAATGCGAGAACCTGGGTCTACATCGTCATAAAGACCAGCATAAGATACAGAGAACTTCTCTGCAGTACCTAATACTTGCTCAGTAGAAAGAACTACTTCTGCACCTGTTACAAGCTCAGCTTGTCCGTCTACGAAGTCGTGAGTACGGATTTCTGGACCTTTTGTATCAAGTAAGATACCAACTGTTTTACCAGTTTTCTTTGAAGCTTCACGAATGTTTTTAATACGAGCTCCGTGCTCTTCATGGCTACCATGAGAGAAGTTTAAACGAGCAACGTTCATACCTGCTTCGATTAATTGCTCTAATTTTTCAATACTTTCACTAGCAGGACCTATAGTACATACAATTTTAGTTTTACGCATATTGCACCTCCGAAAATTATGAAACCGTTCCCAAATATCTGACATTACGCCGATTAGATGGATAATTCTTTAGATAATTGATACATATCTTTATCGATTGTATGCTTTTGAGCTAACGCTTCGATAATATCATGATCAACAAGTTTGTTATCTTGAATACCTACACAACGTCCACCTCTACCAGCAATTAATAATTCAACTGCTCTTGCGCCAAGACGACTTGCTAATACACGGTCTTGTGCACTTGGTGATCCGCCACGTTGTACGTGACCTAATACAGTTACACGAGTATCAAAGTTTGTTGCTTCTTCAATGTGCTTACCGATGTCAATTGCACTTCCAACACCTTCAGCTACAACGATAATACTGTGTTTTTTACCACGTTCACTACCGCGCTTCAGACGAGCGATAACATCATCCATGTCATACTCTTCTTCTGGAATTAAGATTGTTTCTGCACCATCAGCTAAACCAGCCCATAATGCGATATCACCAGCGTGACGTCCCATTACTTCGATAACATATGTACGTTCATGAGATGTAGCTGTGTCACGGATTTTATCAATTGCATCAATAACAGTGTTTAAAGCTGTATCGAAACCAATTGTGAAGTCTGTTCCAGGGATATCATTGTCGATTGTACCTGGTACACCAACACATGGGAATCCTTGTTCAGTTAATTTTTTAGCGCCTTGGTAAGAACCATCTCCACCAATAACAACAAGTCCTTCGATACCATGTTTCTTTAATTGCTCGATACCTTTTAGTCGTACTTCTGGGTCTTTAAACTCAGGACATCTTGCTGTATATAATTTCGTACCACCGCGGTGGATAATATCGCCAACAGAACCAAGTTCTAATTTTTCAATGTGACCAGAAATTAATCCAGCGTATCCATGGTAAATACCATATACTTCAATATCATGGAAAATCGCTTTACGAACAACTGCACGAATGGCAGCATTCATACCAGGTGAATCTCCACCACTTGTTAATACACCAATACGTTTCATTTGTACTCACCTCATAAAGATTATTTGCCTTATAATAAAATAACACGAAAAAATATAAAAACACAATGGAGAAGATGTGTCTTTTCATAATAAAAACGTGCATTCGCGAAGAGGAACGCACGCTTTTCTTATTTTATCCCAATGGAAGCGTTTGAAAACGAAACTTGCCCAATTTTCATATATTTTTCATAACGTTTTTCGATTAATTCATCTTTCGAAATTCCGTTTAATTGTTCAAAAGTTTTTCTAATCATTAAGTCTATATTTTCTGACTGTTTTAAAAGATTACGGTGAGCTCCACCTTTTGCCTCTGGAATAATTTCATCAATTACACCTAATTCTTTCAAATCTGCTGCTGTAATTTTCATTGCTTCTGCAGCTTCCTTTGCTTTTCCTGCATCTTTCCAAAGAATTGCCGCTGCACCCTCTGGTGTAATAACAGAATAAGTGGAATTTTCTAGCATATGAATGTAATCTCCTACTCCAAGACCTAGCGCACCACCACTACCGCCTTCACCGATAACGATACAAATAACTGGTACCGTTAAACCTGCCATCTCAAATAGGTTGCGGGCAATAGCTTCACTTTGTCCACGTTCTTCAGCTGCTTTACCAGGATAAGCTCCCTTCGTATCGATGAAACAAATAATAGGACGATTAAACTTTTCCGCTTGTTTCATGAGACGCAGTGCTTTTCGATATCCTTCTGGATGAGGCATTCCAAAGTTACGGCGAATATTTTCTTTCGTATCTTTTCCGCGCTGATGCCCAATTACAGTTACAGGCATCCCTTTATATTTCGCAATGCCGCCGACAATCGCTGCATCATCGCCAAATAGACGATCTCCATGACATTCGAAAAAATCAGTAAATAAGTGCTCAATATAATCGAGCGTTGTCGGTCGTTCTGCATGACGAGCAATTTGAACACGGTCCCATACTTTTAGATTGCCGTATATATCTTCCTCTAAATTTTCTAGCTTTTCTTCCAAAATACGAATCTCCTCACTGAAGTCCATCTGGCTGTTTTTCGTATAGTCTTTCAGTTCACGAATCTTATTTCTTAGCTCAACAACTGGTTTTTCAAATTCTAGCTCTGCCATACAGCCATTTCCCCTCCTTGATGAACTTCTAAAATCTTGCGAAGCGATTCTCTCATATCATCACGATGCACCACCGCATCTAATTGACCATGATCTAGTAAGAATTCTGCCGTTTGGAAATCTTCCGGTAGTTTCTCACGCACCGTTTGTTCAATTACACGTCTACCAGCAAATCCGATAAGTGCACCTGGTTCTGCAAGATTATAATCACCAAGTGAAGCGAAACTCGCTGAAACCCCGCCCGTCGTTGGGTGAGTCATAACAGAAATAAATAACCCTCCTGCATTACTATGCTTTTTCAAAGCTACGCTTGTTTTTGCCATTTGCATTAAACTTAATATCCCTTCTTGCATACGGGCACCACCCGAAGCAGTAAAGATAATAAATGGAACTTGTAAGTCGTACGCCTTTTCAACCGCACGGGCGATTTTTTCTCCTACTACAGAGCCCATGCTCCCCATTCGAAAACGAGAATCCATTACTGCAACAACAACAAGCATGTCATCAATTGTTCCTTCACCAGTTACAACCGCTTCGTTCAATTCAGTCTTCTTACGATCGCTCTCTAGTTTCTCTTCATAACCTGGAAACTCGAGTGGATTTAATGAAACCATTTCTTTGTCATACTCACGGAATGACCCTTCGTCCAATATACTATCAAGACGTTCCCATGCATTCATAGGATGATGATATCCACAATTCACACATACTTTTAAATTTTTTAGAAGTTCTTTCGTATACATGATTTTTTTACATTCCGGACATTTTGTCATAACGCCATCTGGCACATCTTTTCGTACTTGTTCTGAAGGTATTGCAGCGTACTTTTTCTTTTTCACGAATAAATCTCTTAGCACAATTTGACCCCCTTCGTTGAGAGCTAAGGTTAGCGTAAGAAGAAAATGGGGCTAACACCAAAGTTTGATGTTAGCCTTATCTTCTCAATCTGTCTAATAACCTCACTCTTTACGTTTAACTTTAACCGCTACGCGGTAGAATGTTTGTCATAACGTGTCATGGTCATTTCGACAAATTTTATACATTACGAGTGAAACTGTATATTCTCTACTAATTCATCGTAAATTTTTAGTGCATCATTTTCTTGTTTTTCTTCCAAAGTAGCATAAAGCTTTCTATACATATCAATAGAATCTCTTGAAACTTTACAAGAAAGAGTTGCTACGTAATCATTTACGATCATCCAAATGCGATATAGTAAATAATTATCGACTTGTTCAATAAGTGTTTTAAAGAACGTTTGATGAAGCGTTGGGATTGAGCTTTCATTTTCTTCAAGTACTTGGTGTAATCTACTTAGTACTTTAGAAAACGTTTCTTTCGGTAAATTACATACAATTCGAATCATATCTTTCTCAAGCAATCGTTTTGTTTGTAATAAATCACGAATTGTTTTCTCATCTTGCAGTAAGAACGGAGCAATTAATTGTACAAGACCGTTATCATAAAAGTTTCGAATAAACGTCCCTTCACCACGTCTCGTTTCAATCAATCCTACCAGTTCTAAAGCACGCAATGCTTCTCTTACAGAGGAACGTCCTACGTTTAAACGTGAACTTAACTCGCGCTCAGACGGCAAACGATCCCCCGCTACCAATCCATCCTCTTCCATAATGGAACGAATTTTTTTTACAATTTCGAGATATACTTTTGTATTTGATGATGTCAATGGAAATTCCTCGCTTATTCTTTACCAATCAGCGCTAATTGTTTTGTTTTTTCAGCGATCTCATTTGGATCTACTTGACGGCGAGCTACTCCTGTCTCCATTGCTGCTTTTGCAACGTAAGCCGCTACTTGAGGCGCTACACGCGCGTCAAATGGTGCTGGAATGATATAGTCTGCATTCAACTCATCTTCTGCTACAAGCTCAGCAATAGCCTGTACAGCTGCCATCTTCATTTCTTCGTTAATTTGTGTCGCATGTACGTCAAGTGCACCGCGGAAAATACCAGGGAACGCCAGTACATTATTTACTTGGTTCGGGAAGTCAGAACGACCTGTTCCAACAACAGCTGCGCCCGCTGCTTTTGCCAATTCTGGCATAATTTCTGGAACTGGATTTGCCATTGCAAAAATAATCGCATTGTCATTCATTGTACGAACCATCTCTTCTGTTAATGCACCTTCTGCAGATACACCAATGAATACGTCCGCACCTTGTACAACATCAGCTAAAGAACCTTCTATACGATTCTTATTTGTATATTTTGCAACTTCATCCTTCACCGGATTCATACCTGTAGGACGACCATCATAGATTGCCCCTTTACGGTCACACATAATAATGTCGCGTACACCATAGCGATATAAAAGTTTAATAATTGCAATACCTGCTGCACCTGCGCCATTTGCGACAACTTTAATGTCAGACATTTTCTTTCCAACTAATTTCAGTGCATTTACAAGACCTGCTACTGTTACGATAGCTGTTCCGTGTTGATCATCATGGAAGATAGGAATATTTGTTTCTTTTTTCAAACGCTCTTCAATAATGAAGCAGTTTGGTGCTGCGATATCTTCTAAGTTAACGCCGCCAAAAGTTGGCTCCATTAATTTTACAGTTTCAACAATTTTATCTACATCGTTTGTATTTAAGGCAATCGGGAATGCATCTACACCAGCAAAGCTCTTGAATAATACAGCTTTACCTTCCATTACTGGAAGAGATGCTTCAGGTCCAATGTTACCAAGACCAAGTACAGCCGTTCCATCTGTCACAACTGCTACCATATTTCCCTTCATCGTATATTCATATACCTTACTTTTATCGTCATAAATTTCTTTACAAGGTTCTGCAACCCCTGGAGAATATGCAAGACTTAAATCTTTTGCATTTTCTACTTTTACTTTTGATACAGTTTCTAATTTTCCTTGATGCACTTTATGCATGTGAAGTGCTTCTTCACGAAGTGTTGACAAACTATCCACTCTCCTCAAATTATTCTTGCTGATATCAATTTCTCCAAGTGGTCTGACCACGAACACTACTACTATAATAATCGAAGTGTAGGGAAATTGTCCATTATATTTTCACAACTACATTTTCTTCCCCGACAATTTCACGAAGTGCTCCTAAACATTCTTCACTTGGATGAATCGATAAACTTCGAGATAATTGTACCATTTTATGTTCCTTTTCATAATAAATTAGTACTTTCGCAAAACCTGAATAGTCGAACAATATTTTCGTAACCTGATTTAAAAGCTTTTTCTCATACTGAGACGGCAATTTCACGTAAACAGATGCGTCTTTCTTTTCTTCATAAACATCCATTTCCTCTAGCGGATATAGCCCATTTACAATCCATTGCAGCTTATGATTTCTTAGCTCAATCATGCCGTCAACTAAAACAATTGCTCCTTCTTGTAACTTATCCGAGAAATGTATATACGTTTCCGGGAAGAGGACCGCTTCCATTTCATCATTTTGATCACAAAATGTAATAAATGCCATCTTTTGAAACTTTTTCGTACGAATCACTCTCACACTTGTTATATACACAATAGCTCTTTGTACTTTTTTCTTGTGTCGCATCGCCTGAGCGAGAGATGGAATTTCTAATTCTTTTGCTAACTTTACATACTGCGCTGTCGGATAACTTGATAAATAAAAGCCAAGTGCTTCTTTCTCTTTATTTAGTTGTTCAATAAAAGATAGCTCTTCTCCTTGTACGTATTTTGATTTTGGAACAGCATCTCCTAAATCACGTGCGAGATTTGCGTACTCTAATGCCCCTTTAATACTTTTCCATAAATTCGTTCTCGAAACACCAAAATCATCAAAACATCCCGACCAGACGAAAGCTTCTAAATTGCGCTCCGTTACAAACTTTGACGGCAAACGGAGACAAAATTCAAACAAATCTTCGAACATTTTTTTCTCTCGTTCTTCTAATAATGCCGTCACTGTAGCCATTCCAATATTTCGAATCGAAAGTAAACTGTAACGTATCGCATTCCCCTCTATTTGGAAGTTGTAACCACTTTTTTGAAGAGACGGCGGCAAAACATGAAAACCTTTTCGCTTCGTTTCTCGTATATACTGTACAATTTTATCTTCATTTCCAATTGCACTTGATAATAGTGCCGTCATAAATTCCAGCGTATAGTTCGCTTTTAAGTAGGCAAGTTGATATCCGATCATACTGTAAGCTACAGCGTGACTTCGGTTAAAACCGTAATTCGCAAATCTTACAATTAAATCGTAAATTTTCTCAGCAGACGTCTCATCGTAACCATTTTGCAAACAACCTTGGACAAAATGCTTACGTTCCTGATCTAAAATATCACGATTCTTTTTACTCACTGCACGGCGCAGTAAATCTGCTTCACCAAGCGAAAACCCTGCTAACTTCGATGCAATTTGCATAATTTGTTCTTGGTATACAATGACGCCGTATGTTCTTTCTAAAATTGGCTTTAAATCCGGATGTAAATATTCAATTTTTCTTTTTCCATGTTTCGATTCAATAAAGGTCGGTATCTGTTCCATCGGTCCCGGTCTGTATAATGAGTTAACAGCTACGATATCTTCAAACTCATTCGGTTTTAACCCGCGAAGTACATTTCGCATACCACCTGACTCAAGCTGGAATACACCTGTTGTATCCCCTCTCCCTAATAATTGGAACGTCTTTTCATCTTGAAGAGGTAAGTTTCTTATATCGATTTCTTTCCCTGTTTTGTTCGCGATAAATTTTATAATATTTTCAAGTAACGTTAAATTACGTAATCCTAAAAAGTCCATCTTAAGCAACCCAAGTTCTTCTAGCGCATCGGCTGGATATTGCGTAACATAAACATCGTTATGTCCTTCTTGAATTGCTACACTGCCTGTTAGCGGTTCTTGACTCATAATAACGCCAGCCGCATGAATAGACGTATGACGTGGTAAACCTTCTACACGTTTTGCGATTTCAAACACACGCTCATGCAGAAGATTCCCTTGTATAAACTCACGAAGTGATTGTGATTCTTCATATGCATCTTTTAACGTTATACCAAGCTTTGATGGGATAAGTTTTGAAAATATATCAATATCTCGCGGCGGAAGCCCCATTACGCGGGCAATGTCTCTAATTGCCGCTTTTGCTGCAAGCGTACCAAACGTTACAATTTGCGCAACACGGAGCTGACCGTATTTATCTTTCACATAGCGAATCATCTCATCACGTCTTACGTCTGGAAAATCAATATCAATATCGGGAAGCGTCACACGTTCAGGATTTAAAAACCTTTCAAATAATAGATCGTATTCAATCGGATCAATATCTGTAATTTCTAATACGTATGAGACGAGTGAACCAGCTGCCGATCCACGACCTGGTCCTGTTAAAATATGATTTTCATGTGCATACTTCATAAAATCCCATACGATGAGGAAATAATCACTAAATCCCATACGAGAAATAACATTTAATTCATGATTTAAACGCTTTATATGCACTTCTTTCGGCGCACCATATCGTTTCCGTAAACCTTCTTCACAAACACGACGCAAGTATATATCACTCGTTTCATTAGACGAAACAGGAAACTTCGGAAGTTGATTTACATGGAACGGTATTTCTACTTGGCAACGCTCTGCAATTTTCATTGTATTTTGGATTGCTTCCGGCGCATGGGAAAATAGTGCTTCCATTTCATCCGATGACTTTAAATAATATTGATCTGTTTTCAGCCTCGGCCTATCTGGATCAGTCATTTTCGTTCCACTTTCAACAGATAGTAAACATTCGTGAACAAGTGCGTCACTTTGATTGATATAGCGCACATCGTTTGTTGCAACGACTGGAATATTAACCCTACTAATAAATTCAGGTAGTTTCTCTTGTAAAAGCAACTCATCTTGAATCGCATGATGCTGCAAACTCATATAAAAATGGCCGAACATATTTTGATATGTGCGAGCTACTTCTTCAGCCTGACTCTCATTGTCTTCTAGTAATAATTGCTCAATTTCGCCATCTTTACCTGGTGAAATAGCAATTAATCCTTTCGCATAATGCGCAAGCCACTTCTTAGGAATACCTTCTTTAGATTTTGTCATAATACTGCTAGAAATCTTTAATAAATTTTGGTAGCCTATTTCATTCTCAGCAAGTAATACAAGCGGATAAGACCTTTCTTCTTCTTCACTAAAAATAGAAGCGGTTAATCCAATAACAGGCTGTATACCATGTTTCTTACATGCTTTATAAAACGGAATAACGCCATACATAACATTTTCATCCGTAATAGCCAGCGATGAAAAACCAAGTTCTTTCGCCCTGACTACAAGCTCATCAATTTTACAAGCACTTTTTAATAAACTAAAAACGGTTTGACATTGTAAATGCACAAACTTCACTGTTGTACCCTCTCTTTACCTATTTGACTACTTTTATTATAGGTGATGAGGAAAGCGGAAATCAAAACATACTTCTTATACTTTGTCCATATATATGAAGAAGAAAGGGGAATGACGATGGATGTAAGAGAACATACTTTTTTCTCTCTGCTTATTATTAGTTATTTTATTGCCTTTGGGGTTATACTTGGCGGTTCATTAATTGGTGGATTTGGTGCGTTTCTTATCGGAAAACCAGCTCTAACTTACATTAATCAATTCGCCCAAAATTTAAGAATTTGGGCACTCGTTGCAGCAATTGGTGGAACATTCGATACCTTTTATAGCTTTGAAAGAAGTTTCTTTGGCGGAGATATGAAAGATATCGTAAAACAAATTCTCCTTATTTTTTTCGCGACTGGTGGTATGCAAACAGGTCTCATTATTATTAAATGGCTAACGCAGGAACATGTATGAGAGTACCAAGTGCCAATACAGCAAAAAGATGGTACTTAGTATTAGCTGGTGCTGCTGTTGGAGGCGTGTTGAGCTGGTTTATTTTTTTGTACATATACGGTGTTTTTCAAGAAGAACAAGCTAGTAAAATAGCAGAACAAAGAGAAATTATAGAAAAACAAGAAGCAAAACTCCACGTCCTTCTCGAAGATCAAGAAAAATTGAACACTGAAAATAAACGGCTCTTAACCATTCAAGAGATTAAAATAAAACTTATCAATCGAGAAAAATACGATTTAGACAATCTTACACTCGAAAATATGACTACATCTATCCATAATGATCTCCAGCATCTTTTAACGAAAAACATTCAAAGTATCGCAAAAAATAAAGATCTACTCAAAAAGGTAATCGAAAACAAAACGTACAAACATTACGATCGACTATACCGTTTTAAAGTCGATACAATATCTTTTGATACAGTGCTTGAAATTAGCATTACTATAGAAAAGGAAAAATAAAGAAGGAGGGCTTTAGCGCCGCTCCTTCTTTTCGTTCTAACATATAGTCCCTTATTTACAAATCTCACGTAAATCAGCAAAAAGACGATCCGCTTCTTCCCAAGAAGATGCCTTGGCACCAGAAGCCATCGGATGTCCTCCGCCGTTATATTGCATTGCCAATTTGTTTATAACTGGTCCTTTTGAACGAAGACGAACACGAATTACGTCGTCTTCCTCTAAAAATAGAACCCACGCCTTTAATCCATCAATATTGCCAAGCGCTCCAACAACACCAGATGCTTCAGAAGGAAGTACATCAAATTCTTCTAATACTTCTTTCGTTAATTTAATGTAAGCTGCTCCTTCTTCTACCATCGTAAAGTTTTGTAAAATATAACCGTTTAAACGAGCAATTTTTTCTTTTGTCTTATACATTTCATTGTATAAATCTGTGAATTTCACACCCATGTCAACAAGCTCACTTACGTAACGAAGTGTTTTTGCTGTCGTATTTGGGAATAAGTAACGACCTGTATCTCCAACAATTCCTGCTAAAATAAGGCGGGCTGCTTCTTTTGTTATTTTTAATCCTTTATCTTTTCCATAGTTATAAAACTCATAAATCATTTCACTTGTCGAACTCGCTGTCGTATCTACCCACGTAATATCTCCATATGGATCTTCATTTGGGTGATGATCAATTTTAATTAACATCTTCCCTTTTGTATAGCGTTGATCGTCAACACGTTCTTGATTCGCAGTATCACAAACAATAACAAGCGCATTTTCGTATATACTATCTTCAATATCATCCATTACTCGTAAGTATGCTAACGACGGTTCATTGTACCCAACCGTATAAATATTTTTCTCTGGAAACGATTCTTTTAGAATTGTACCAAGGCCACCCTGTGAACCTAATGCATCTGGATCCGGACGCACGTGGCGATGAATAATAATTGTATCAAACTCTTTAATTGCTCCTAAAATTTGCTCATGCATATGTATAATCTCCTTTTTAATCAACTTCTTCACTTTATCTCTCATTATAACGGAAAGTATTTCATACATGCGAACAATTGCTTTATAATAAAAGTTAGAAAGTTTAGATATTTCTTTTTTCTCCACTATTTTTTTCATAAAACGATGGGAGTGTTCATTATGCCAGTATTAGTCTTCTGTATTATCGTCTCATTTATGTTGTATCTCTTCTACAAAACAAAATACTTTCGTACAAACCGCCCAATGGAGAAAGGTTGGCTCTCTGGAAAATCCGCAATGGCACTCGGTTCATTCGTCTTATTCTTCGGGATAAACCAATTCTTTTTAGAACTTTCAACCGCTCGTATTATCGTTGGTATCTTATTCGTTCTATTTGGTAGTGCAAGTGTATTTAATGGATTTCGCCAATACAAACATTTCTTACCATTAGCAGTTAAAGAAGCAGAAGTCTATGAAACAACGTAAAAAAGCATCAAAATTGTGATGCTTTTTTACGTCCTCTAACTTTTAAAATCATATATGCGACAAACGCAGATGGTATATTAAATGGGTTACCTTGTACGTGAAAATGTAATTGTTCTTCTCCAAAAGACATTTTTTCGTATAGCTCTCGCTGAGATAATCCTGTCTTTTCCTTTTTTTCATGTAAACCTTGTAAATATAAATATTGGATCGGTATCATTACAAGAAAGTAAAATAGTGCGATACTACCAAAAAAGAGTACGGCTGACGACATAATGTATACCACCTTCCATAAATCCATTTTCTTACAATATAATCATAACACAATATACAACCAAATTGAATTACTATTCTGTCTTTTCTTGCGTTACTTTTCCACTCCACCCCATACATATTTCACTAAAACTCTCATCTAAAATCATGCCTTTCAAATTTAAAACAACAAAAAAGATGGAACAAATCAAAACGATTTGTTCCATCTTTTTATTTATCGATTAACTGCACCATAAGTAATGCTTTTCCAACAACATTACCTTCATGATGCACTTCTACATCAACCTTACCAAATTTACGTCCAATTTCTAATACTTTCGGATGAACGGATACAACATTATCAATTTGAACTGGTTTTACGAAATAAATCGTTAAGTTTTCAACAATTAAATCGCTTTTCTTTTGCGCACGAATGACGCGATTTGTCGCTTCTGTTACAATTGTTGCAAATACACCGTACGATAACGTTCCGATTGAGTTCGTCATTTGCGGCGTCACCGAAAATTGATATAGATGCTCATTCTTCGCTTCTTTTGGCGTCATAAATTGATTCGTTACAATATCATCAATTGTTTCTCCAACTTGTGGCTGACGTTGAATCATTTGCAGTGCCTGAAGTACATCTTGACGGCTAATAATACCTTGCAGTTTATTTCCTTCCTCAACGACAGGAAGTAATTCAATTCCTTCCCACACCATCATACGTGCCGCAGCTGCGACAGACATTTTACCGTTCACTGTAATTGGGTGTTTTGTCATTACTTTATCAATTGATGTTTCTTTCGCTACACCGATCATATCTTTTGAAGTTACGATTCCTAGCACCTTTTTATTTTCATCAACAATTGGATATCTTCCGTGCATTGTCTCTTCGTTATATGCATGCCATTGCTGTACAGTATCATTTGGCTTCAAATATAACGTTTCTTCAATTGGCGTTAAAATATCTTCAACGAGTACAATTTCTTTCTTAATAAGTTGGTCATAAATTGCACGGTTAATTAACGTTGCAACCGTAAATGTATCGTAGCTACTTGAAATAATTGGCAGCTTTAATTCGTCTGCTAATTTCTTCACATGATCTTCCGTATCAAATCCGCCCGTAATTAATACAGCGGCTCCAGTTTCTAGCGCTAATTGATGTGCATTCGTACGGTTACCAATAATGAGTAAATTCCCAGCTTCTGTATAGCGCATCATCGCTTCTAATTTCATAGCTCCGATTACGAATTTATTTAATGTTTTATGTAGTCCTTCTCTGCCCCCAAGTACTTGACCGTCGACAATGTTAACGACTTCTGCATATGTCAGTTTTTCGATATTTTCTTTCTTCTTTTGTTCAATTCGAATTGTTCCGACACGTTCAATTGTACTAACATACCCTTTATTTTCTGCATCTTTAATTGCACGGTAAGCTGTCCCTTCACTTACACTCAAATCTTTCGCAATTTGTCTTACAGAAATTTTATGGCCTACTGGCAGGCTATTAATATGTTCTAAAATTTGGTTATGCTTGGTAGCCAAATGGTTTCACCATACTTTCTTTTCCCTAAATTCTTCATGTGTTGTACTTTCAGTATACTATATTTTCAAAACTGTTACACTCTCTCTTTGCATACCTGTACTATTTTTTTTATAACAAAATGACTCTTACATTCCACCAGTCATTCTATTACAACAATGTAATGCTATTGTCATCTCATTCGATAGTTCGCCCACTTGATTCCCTATACAATGAAGACAAGAAATAAAACAAAGGAGCGAACACATGATGAAAAAACTTTTAGAGGTTGTAGGTGCTGTATTTTTAGCTTTCGTAGATGGGAAAAAAGTTGCAATGGAATTGAATGAAACACCTGAACAACCACGTACCAAAAGAAAAGAATCACCAAAACAAATACAAGCATTAAAAGCTGTTCTACACACGTAAAAACCCTTCACTTTTCTTTTCAAATGAAGGGTTTCTTTTCTATAGTGTAATACTTTCTCCAGCTTCTAATACTTTCCCTGTACAATTTTGTAGCTTTTCTACAAATTGATATGGATCTTGTTCAATAACTGGGAACGTATTGTAATGCATCGGTACAACAGTTTTCGCATTAATCCATTTTGCCGCTAGTACAGCATCTTCTGGTCCCATTGTGAAATTATCACCAATTGGTAAAAATGCTAGATCAACTTTATTTAATTCCCCAATTAACTTCATATCAGAGAATAGTGCAGTATCTCCTGCGTGGTACACTGTTTTCTCTTCTGCTGTAAATAAAATACCTGCTGGCATACCTGTATATGTAATCGTCTTATTTGCTTCATCAATATAACTAGAGCCGTGGAATGCTTGTGTAAACTTCACTTTTCCGAAGTCAAATTCATGTGAACCACCAATATGCATCGGATGTGTATTTACACCTTGCCAACTTAAAAATGTTGCTAGTTCAAATGGCGCTACAACAACTGCATTATTTTTCTTCGCAAGTTCTACTGTATCTCCAACATGATCACCGTGTCCATGCGATAAAAGGATTGCATCCACTTTTACATCTTCAGCTTTTAAATCTGTTTTCGGATTACCTGTTAAAAACGGGTCAATTAAAATAACTTTTCCATTCGCCTCAATTTTCACAACTGAATGCCCATGATAAGATACTTTCATTATTACATTCCTCCCCTATTCACATTCTCACTTTTTATTCTACATGATTTTTCAATTCCCTGTCTTTTCTAACATCTATTTACTTGTCATAACGCTTTCTTCCGAGTTAAAGTTATATTTGTAATTAAATATCTCGGGGGTGCCAATCGATGAATGCTAGATTAGAAAATTTAATGCAATGGCTAAAAGAAAAAAACGTAGAAGCTGCGTTCTTAACTTCTACACCGAACGTCTTCTACATGACGAACTTCCACTGTGAACCGCATGAAAGATTACTTGGTATGTTTGTATTCCAAGAAAAAGAACCTATTTTAATTTGTCCTAAAATGGAAGAAGGTCAAGCACGTAACGCTGGCTGGGCACATGAAATTATCGGATTTACTGATACTGACAGACCATGGGATATGATTGCAAAAGCAATTAAAGACCGCGGCATCAATGCAAATGCAGTTGCAATTGAAAAAGAACATTTAAACGTAGAGCGCTACGAAGAATTAACGAAATTATTCCCAAATGCAGCTTTCAAATCAGCTGAGGAGAAAGTTCGCGAACTTCGTTTAATTAAAGATGAAAAAGAACTTTCTATTTTACGCGAAGCAGCTAAAATGGCGGACTACGCTGTTGAAGTTGGTGTAAATGCAATTAAAGAAAACCGTAGCGAGCTAGAAGTATTAGCAATTATTGAACACGAATTAAAAACAAAAGGCATACATAAGATGTCATTTGATACGATGGTATTAGCGGGTGCAAACTCTGCTCTTCCACACGGTATTCCTGGCGCAAACAAAATGAAGCGCGGTGATTTCGTACTATTTGATTTAGGTGTAATCATTGAAGGTTATTGCTCTGATATTACACGTACAGTAGCATTCGGTGAGATTTCTGAAGAGCAAACTCGCATTTACAACACTGTACTTGCTGGACAACTACAAGCAGTTGAAGCATGTAAACCAGGTGTTACACTTGGCGCAATCGATAACGCTGCTCGTTCTGTTATCGCAGATGCAGGTTACGGAGACTTCTTCCCGCACCGACTTGGTCATGGACTTGGAATTAGCGTACACGAATATCCAGATGTAAAAGCTGGTAACGAGTCTCCATTAAAAGAAGGTATGGTCTTCACAATCGAACCTGGTATTTACGTACCAAACGTAGGTGGCGTTCGTATTGAAGATGATATTTACATCACAAAAGACGGATCAGAAATTTTAACGAAATTCCCGAAAGAATTACAATTTGTAAAATAATAAAAAGGCAGCGTGAATGCTGCCTTTTTTTATTTCTCTACTATTTCAAATTTCTCTACAATCATTCTTGCTGGATAGCTTTCAAGTATTTGAGAAAACCATACTTTTATTTTATCCCCTGTTTTTAACTGTTTATATGCGTCTTTGTCCTTAAAGCTCAAGACTATATGTGATGGATGCTCTTTATTCATTTGTTGTTCTATATAATTTTGCAACTCTACTTTTGTGTTAAACGTTTTATCATCGACAAAAAATACCGTGTCATTTCTTAATATGATATACCCTTCTTTAGGGACTTCTTTTACCGTTACCTGCTCTACTTGTTTTGTAGTACAAGCTGATAATATGACTAGAAATACACTTAAAAACATAACAATTTTCACATGCCTATTCATTTTTAACTCCTTACTTTAGGCTATTTCAAATTTAACACCATCTTCTCCTCATACTTATCATCCCATTTAATTACAACTTCTATCGGTTCATCTTTAGATAGAGGTGCACAACTTACACAAGAAGATTTTATTTCAACCCTTGCTCCTTTATGAACTTCTGACGTTTGTGTCATTGTACTAAAGGCTCCATTAATAGCAATCTCTAAGTTTTTAAATTCTGTCTTTCCATCCCCACCCTTATATTGAAACGTAAACATTCCATCTTCACTGTCATCCTTAATATGCCCTTTATATTGTCCAGTCCAACTTTGGCTCTCGCTAGAAAAATTAACATACGAAATGGAACAGCTTCCTAAAAAGAAAATACTAATAAAAAAGAATAATGCTCTCTTCATAATGCCCTCTCCATTCAAATGCACTTATTTATTGTCTATTTCTTCCTCTTATTATATTATAAAAATACAGAATTTTCTAAAACAGGAGGTTTATATGTTACAACAACAGTTAGAAAAAATTCGTAATAATAATTACATCATAGATAACACACTTCATATTGATTCTTTAAGTTCCAGTATGCTTGAACATATCGGTGTTACTGATAGCTACTTAAGGGACAAACTCATCTACTCTACTTTTTCTCATCTCATCAAGAAGGACTACCTTTCACACACACAATTACAGAAACTATTATTAGAAAGCATCGGTGAAAAATATTTATTGTATAAGATTCATTCAGATGATGAAGATGCTGTATTTACTCGTGCATTTACGACCTTATTAATTGCGCTCATTATAGATGCAGATACAACTCATAATTTCTTATCACAGAATGATATTTTAACTGTAAAAGATCAATTAATTCTATATATGAACAATGAACATGATTTCCGCGGATATGTGCAAGACCACGGCTGGGCACATAGTATCGCACATGCTTCCGATACATTTGAGGCGCTTGTTCATAGTCCTAAATTAGAAACTTTACATTACGAAGAGATATTAAAAACTTTGTTAAACAAAGTTTTTGTCCATTCTATTTACTATAAATACGAAGAAGACGAGCGTCTCGTTTATCCGATTGTCGCAATGCTGCAAAATGGCCTGAAAGAAGAAATACTCATATTAGCCCTTCGTGACTTAGTAGCTCAATTACCGGTCCAAAAACAAGCACTACCTATTGAATCGTACGAGTTTTTATATGGAAATACAAAACCTTTCTTACGTAGCTTATTTTTCAGACTACGCACACTTTCTATATGTGAAGAAACCGAATTCGAAATTGAAAAATTGCTACAAGAGCTTCCAAAATATTATTAAAAAAGAAGGCTACTCAAAAAGTGCCTTCTTCTATTTCACTAATATTTAATTGAAATTTCACGATCCAAACTGAGAAAAGGTGGACAAGAAGCGCAAACGCCATACATGCTCCACTTAAAAAAGTTAGTATAGGATGCGAATACACGTGCCCCAACCCATAGGATATCGCCACGAAAAACATTGTTATGTAAATATAAATTGCTCCATGTATTTGCCTCATATAAACCTCCTTTTCCCATATTATAACATAAATTTTCTGATTATTCACATTAATTACTTGTAATCAATATTTCTCAACTGTTACACCTCTTACAGCAGCCTTAATATACGGTGACCCTTGTAAACTTTGTAAATCCTCTGTTTTTCCTGTTACGACTATACCGTATATTGGTAAGTCTTTTGGTTTGGTGTTTTTTTATTTCTTTATCCCGCATTAACGGGCAGTAAGACCTCACATCAAAATTCAGCGGAAGCAAGAAGTTAGATGGGGGATGAACCCCACACTGATTAAAGTTTCACTTTATAGTTTATCCTAAAATATTCTCAGTATCCCTCTTTATTTTCACTTAAAGACATCCAAATGCAGCTTTTATAAATTGTTTCATAATAAAAAGCACATCCATTTTGATGCGCTTTTCACATATATTTTAGTAAAATATGAATCATTTTTTTGAAGCAAAAACTCCCACTCCTCTCTCCCCATACTATCGTTATGACTTAGTTGCCATAATAATTGAACGAGGATAGAACCCCAACTTTTCATAAAACGATACAGCTTCATTTCCATACACTACTGTTAATTCAATTTCATCTATCTTCTTCGCTTTAAACCATTCCACTGCACTATTCATTAATTTTAAGCCAAATCCGTTTCTTCGGTATTTTTCATCAACGAATAAAACTTCAATCTTTCCGCTTACACTTTTACTATACGCTATACAAAACCCTAATATATCATCTGTTTCCGCCTCAACTAATAATTCAATTCTATATTCTCCGTAATTTGAATTCTGTTTATAATTTTCAATACGTTCCTCAAATGTCATTCTTGGATAATCACCAGAAAAATGTTTTGATTTATTATTATGATATTCATGCAATTTATTTAAAGGTTCTCTTATTATTTCTATTTCACCGAGAGTGATATATTTATTACTAATTTTCATCCTACAGCATCTCCAATAATATATATTCCAACAAAAAAGAAGATCATTTTACGGTTATAAAATAACAATCTATTATTTCATCGCTTCCTTCACAACATCTTGAATCATAACAACTTCTGTTTTCATATCAATAGACGGTGCTTCTTCATCGATACATTCATACCAAAATGCTAAGTGCTTTTTATCAATTTCATGATGCGAATTTTCGACAAAAATACCACCTTCTCCTTGCACAGAATACCAATATAAGTACTCTTCTCCATCTCTTATTTCCCGGAAAATTGTCTCAACGTACATTTTTTCGTCGTTTAATGTCAAAAGCACTTCTTTCAAATTGTCATTAAGAAGCTGCATCCATTCATCTACTCGATGACTCTTACCAGGCTTAACTTTAAATCTTGTTAATTCTACATTCATTTTTATTCCCCCGTTTTCTTACGTACAAACAAACTATATTCTATTGGATGATAAAAACTTAATTTACTAGCTAATTTTCGCGAAGGAATATTGTCTACATAACAATCCCAGCTCGGTATAATGTCATTTTGCATGCAATGTTCAATGAACCTTGTTGCAACAGCTTGAGCTAATCCTTTCCCTTGATGTGCTTCATGTGTTGCAATATCTATTTCAGCAAAACCATTCCCGCTAAATATTGAGACACATTCAGCTACAATTATCCCATCTTGTTCTATACAAAATCCAAAACCACTGTTCAAAAACGTTTCTTTTGATCCCCAATACTCTTTGTAGTACTCCTCTTTAAATTCACTGCTGCGCTCTATATCTCTTCTATCAATACGCTTCACTTCATATGTATTTTTGTTAAAATCTCGTTGACTCTCTTCAAAGGTTACGCTTTGAAATTTCATTCGCGGGATGTCCCGAAGTACATTACTAAAACGCTCTTCTATCATCATTTCCCACTCTTCACTCGAAGTGAACAGTGTAAATCTCTTCTCTGTTTTTTCAATAGCCGTTTTTAAATATGAAAATAACTCTTCGTTATAATTTTGATCATCCGTATCACCAAATAAATAATAGATACCGTTAGCTGTAATAATTAATCCTGCTGTTAATTGCCCGTTTATAAAAACCTCGCCATCTATCATTTGATCACATACCGCATAAGCAAACGTCGTCGTTCTTGTATTACCTTCTAAAACCGGAAGAACTTTTCTATAATCGGCTACAGATAATTTTTTCATAATTGCTCCACTTTAATCGTATCAGCCTCTATATGTTCAAAACAAAGATTTACCGTTCTCTTTAATGCTCTCGTTCTATGAATCGTACATGCTGGAATTAAAATAGAATCATTTGGCTTTAAAACCGCTGTTTCTCCATCTTCAAAATCAATAAGTAATTCTCCCTCTAGCACAATAAATAATTCATCCGAATTAGAATGATAGTGCCAATCATATTCACCAGTAAATACAGCGATTCGTAAACAATGACTGTTTATATTTGAAACGACGAAGTTTTTATGTTGATCTTGAATGTCTTTTGTTAATTCTATTAAGTTCACAGTTTCCATATTTCATCCCATCCTTTCGTTAGTCGTTCTTCTGAAAAATTAACTTAATCTCCACCACCTCCGCAATCTCCTCCACCATCACTTGAGCTACTACAATCACTGCTACTGTAGTGACCGAATCCACTTGATGAGCTTGAAGCGTATGAAGATTTTTTGCTTCTTTTTCTATCTTTTTTACTTTCATGACTAGGCCATACTGTAGCAAAGAGTATAACGAATAAGGCTAATTCTATTACAACAAGTATAAATTCTAGAATGCTCTCAATAATATTGGGAGTTATCCCAAAACTGTAAAACACTCCAAATGAATACATACACAAAATTACATACAGAGCCATACAAATATACCGGAATGTTTTTTCTATCATAACTACTACTTTTTGTGAAAAAGGTATGTTCTGTTCCTGTTTTTTCTTTATGTACTTTTGTCTTTTAGCTTGCTTTTGCTTCCTTTTTTTACTCCCCATTGAATCCCCTCTTTTATTATATAATTCTAAATTATCATAATAAAAATCGATTTACACCAATAAATAACAATTATTCACATGTTATTTCCCCATATAAAAAAGACCCTCCTTATGAAAAGGAAGGTCTCAAATGTATTTCTATTATGATAAAGCAGGAGCTTTTTCAAGTAGCTCTTTCGCATCAGCGTATTGTAAGCCGTGAGCTTCTGCAACTGCTTCGAATGTTACATATCCATCTAATGTGTTAATACCTTTTAATAATGCAGAGTTGCCTAGGCAAGCATCTTTATAGCCTTTGTTCGCAATTTGTACTGCATATGGTACTGTTACGTTTGTTAATGCAAGAGTTGACGTACGTGGAACCGCACCTGGCATATTAGCAACTGCATAATGAACAACGCCATGTTTTTCGTAAGTTGGGTTGTCATGAGTTGTAATACGATCAGTTGTTTCGAAAATACCACCTTGGTCAATCGCAATATCTACAACGACAGAACCTGGTTCCATTGATTGAATCATTTCTTCAGTTACAAGTTTTGGCGCTTTTGCACCTGGAATTAATACTGCTCCAATAACAAGGTCAGATTCTTTAACAGCTTCTGCAATGTTGTATGGATTAGACATTAATGTTTTTACTTGGTTACCGAAAATATCATCTAATTGACGAAGACGTTCTGCACTTAAGTCAATGATTGTTACATCTGCACCTAAACCTACTGCAATCTTAGCTGCGTTTGTACCAGCTTGACCACCGCCGATGATTGTTACTTTGCCGCGTTTTACCCCTGGAACGCCTGCAAGTAAAATACCTTTACCGCCTTTGTTTTTCTCAAGGAATTGTGCACCGATTTGTGCAGACATACGACCAGCTACTTCACTCATAGGTGCAAGTAATGGTAAAGAACGATTGTCTAATTGTACTGTTTCGTATGCGATTGATGCAACTTTGTTATCGATTAATGCTTTCGTTAATTCTGGTTCTGGAGCTAAGTGTAAGTATGTGAATAAAATTAAACCTTCGCGGAAATAGCCGTATTCACTTGCTACTGGCTCTTTTACCTTCATAACCATATCTTGATTCCATGCTTCTTCAGCAGTTTCTACAAGTTTCGCACCAGCTTGTACGTATTCTTCATCCGTAAAACCAGATCCTAAACCTGCTCCTTTTTGAACAAAAACTTCATGACCATTTTGTACTAAATGTACTGCTCCCGCTGGCGTCATTGCCACACGGTTTTCATTGTTTTTAATTTCTGTTGGAATACCGATACGCATGATTAGTTCCCCCTTGAGTTATGAAATGACCCCTGAATCATTTTTTAAAGCGCTTTCTACGCTCTTATATTTTAACATAATATCTCAATATTTGACAAAAAATAATACAAGTTTTCCGATAGATTTAATTTTATATTAAAAGACAGTATTATCCGCACCTCTCAGCACAATGGATAAACTGTCCAATTATTTGAAACTTCATCTTATTTTATTCTATCGATGTCTATGAATAACATCCACTGCACCAGTCACTTCAATAATTGTACCGGTAATCATATCGGAATCGTCCTCACATAAAAACGAAATGGTTCTTGCAATATCTTCACCTGTTCCAGATCTACCAATCGGTGTGTTATGCTCTTTTAGCTGACGTGCTTCTTGAATAGTCGCCTCTTTCATATCGCCAATAATATCACCAGGACATACCATGTTCGCAGTAATACCATACTCCGCTTCTTCATAAGCAACTGTTTTCGTTAATGAAACAAGTCCTACTTTCGCCGCTGCAAAAGCTGAACGATAAATCCATCCCGGTGCACTATCCGCCCCTTGAAATCCGTAATTAATAATACGGCCAAAGTTCTGTTTTCTCATGACCGGAACGACAAGTTTTAATAAATGAAATACCGCTGTTAAATTTCCCTGAATCATTTCATTCCATTCATCTTCTTCATAATCAACTAACTTTTTTCGTTCAAATACATATGGACCAGCATTATTAATTAAAAAGTCAATTTTGCCAAAACAGCTCATCGCTTCTTCTACTATTTTATGTAAATCTTCCTTCTTCGTGACATCTGCTTGCACGAATTGTAGACGCTCTTCCACATCTTTATATGTTTCTTTCATCGTTTCCATAGCGGTGATATCGCTATGGTACGTTACTGTTACTGAATAGCCTTTAGCCAATAACTTTTCTGTTACTTGCTTTCCTAAACCTTTCGTACCGGCTGTAATGAGCGCATGTCTCACAAAACTGCCCCCTTTTAAATTGCTATACTTCATATGTAACAAGTTCTCGCTCCAATTACAACTAAAATGAATTGAAACAGAGTTTTCAAAATTCTGTAACGTTTCTGGCAAGCACGTTACCAAAATTTGTTTTATAATTAAGTTGTAAACAGTTATAAAACAGATTGGGAGGAATTTACTATGAATAATACATATACAAATATTTTAATCGCGGTGGATGGTTCTAAAGAAGCAGAAAAAGCCTTTAAAAAAGCAATTCAAGTCGCAAAGCGCAACAATGCAACATTAACAATCGCTCATATCGTTGATGTAAAAGCGTACTCAGCAGTAGAGGCTTATAGCCGTGCAATTGCTGAACGTGCAAATCTATTTGCAGAAGACTTATTAGAAGACTACAAAAAAACTGCGCTTGAAGCTGGTCTTGAAAAAATTGAAACTGTATTAGAATTTGGTAATCCTAAATCTAAAATTTCAAAAGAAATCGCTCCAAACCATAAAGTAGATTTAATTATGTGTGGTGCGACTGGTTTAAATGCTGTTGAACGCTTCCTAATCGGTAGCGTCTCTGAACATATTATTCGCTATGCGAAATGCGATGTCCTTGTTGTTCGTGGTGATGAGGAGCAAGGTGATCTTTAATTTACAGATAAAACACCAAGTCCACATAGGCTTGGTGTTTTTCATTTTATCAACTTCACTATAAACACAAGACATGCTACGACAACAACGGTAATTGCCAACACATAGGGCGGAAGAAACTTCAAAGACCATAATGCCATCATAATCGTCGCAACCGTTAAGTACGTTCGTCTTGCACCTTCTGTCATTTTTTTACGAAATAAGAAAACGTACAAATAACCAATTGGTGGCGTAATAAAGCAAAGAACGTATATGATTTTTGATTTTAAATACCACTTTTGTTCTCCAAGTTTCTTTATATCTTCTTCTATTCTCTTATGCTCTTGTTCTTTCGCTTCTTCTACAAGCGGATTTTCCCCTTCGCCTCGCTTTTCTTTCATATAAGGAAGAAAGTGCATAAAAAAATAGTATGCGAATACGAATGCTCCAAATCCAATATTCACTCTTTCTAATGGAATATGTTCACTAAAAAAAGCAGCAGTAAGCACTACAGACAAACAGTATGTCATCATCCAAAATGAACGTTTTCTCTTTTTCCGTTCCATTTCTTTTTTGCCTTGTATATCTTTTCTTTTCGAAAGCCATATAGAAATAAAGCAATCTACTACAAATAGAGCAAAAATAAATATCGCAACGTGTACTGTTTCTAAATCCTCAAATGAAAAGATATTTGGGAATGCAACATGCAATACAATTAGCGTGTACAAAATTAGCCCTATAAAATAAATACGTCTCATTTTTCATCCCTTTCTTATTTCCTAACATTACGTTAACATACATTTTTTAGAAATAGACGGACAAAATATATATATGTGTAAAAAAGGAGGATGCTATATGGATGATTCTGAACGCATTATTTTAGACGTGAACGGAAAAGAAATTGAAATGCTAGATACAATTCGCACTCATTTTAAAGAGAAACATGGCGTTGAACTAAGTAATGGTGCATTGCTTCGTGATTTGATGGATATTGAGTATATTCGAATTACGGAAGATCGACATAAGTATGATTAAAAGAAAAACGACTGCAGGCGAATGCCATCAGTCGTTTTCTTTCTTTATTTAAGCTCTTGATGCTTCCCGCCCATACCACCTGGCTCATTGCTATCTTGGTGTACAGTTAGTTTATTTGTTTTCGCATCTTTTAAAACTCTATATGTATATGATTCATTTGGTTCATCCTTAAACTGCACATTCATTCCATACGAATCCATTTTGCTATAAAAGGCCGGTTTTATATATAAAATATCACTTTCTTTATATCCTTTCTCTTGCAAATGCCACATCGTTGCGATAATCGCTTCCTCTTGCTTCTCTTTTTCACCAACAGACAAATATTTGTCCAAGAGAAATACTTTAGCATTTGCAAGTAAGCTGATTAATAGTACGACTATAAATATTATTTTTTTCATAGATTCCCCTGACCTTTAATTGTAATCTTTGACTATATCATAACTTTAATGCCGATAAAAAGAAAGTACGCTAGACTTTAACAGACTAGCGTACTTTCCAACTCAATTCCTAATAACTTCTTTCGTTAACCCCTTCGCCTTCTCCAAAGCGTTTTTGATTTGTTCAAACCCTGTCCCACCAGCACTATTACGACGCTTTACAGCCGCATATGGTGAAAGAACTTCATACAAATCTTCTTCAAATAAAGAGCTCATTTCTTGATATGTTTCAAGCGGGACATCTAATAAATAAATTCCTTTTTGTGTGCAATGTAGCACTAACTTCCCAACAATTTCATGAGCTTGACGGAATGGTAGTCCTTTGTTTGCTAAGTAGTCGGCAATTTCTGTTGCGTTGGAGAAATCTTGCGTCACAGCTTGCCCCATTTTTTCTTTGTTTACAGTCATCGTTTCAAGCATGCCCGCCATAATATGAAGGCATCCTTCTACTGTTTTGACTGTATCAAACATTCCTTCTTTATCTTCTTGTAAGTCTTTATTGTAAGCGAGTGGTAATCCTTTCATTACTGTAAGTAAACTGAATAAATTACCGTATACTCTGCCTGTTTTACCACGGATTAGTTCCGCCATATCCGGATTTTTCTTTTGCGGCATAATGCTGCTTCCTGTCGCGTATTGATCGCTCATTTCAATAAATTGAAACTCTTGGCTACTCCATAAAATAAGTTCTTCACAAAAGCGTGATAAGTGCATCATAAGCATAGATGAGTTACTTAAAAACTCCAGTATGAAATCACGATCACTTACTGCATCTAAACTATTTTCATAGATTCCATTAAACCCAAGAAGTTCCGCACTATATTCTCGGTCGATCGGGAATGTCGTCCCAGCTAGCGCTCCTGCTCCTAATGGGGAGATATTAATACGCTTTAATGAATCTTCATAACGATTCACATCACGCTCTAACATCCAAAAGTAAGCAAGAATATGATGAGCAAATGAAATCGGCTGGGCACGCTGCAAGTGCGTATAGCCCGGCATAATTGTCTCAATGTTATTTTCTGCTTGATGAACAAGAACAGTTTGCAATTGTTTTGTAGCTTTTATAATATGTTCTACCTTTTCTTTTAAATACAAATGCATATCTGTGGCCACTTGATCGTTACGACTTCGGCCTGTATGAAGTTTCCCTCCTACTTCACCGATTTTTTCAATTAACATCTTTTCAATATTTAAATGAATATCTTCAGCTTCAACCGAAAAATGCAATTTATTTTGTTTCGCTTCTTCTAATAAATATTGAAGACCTATCTTTATTTTCTCTGCCTCTTCTTTCGTAACGATGCCTTGCTTTGCTAGCATCGTTACGTGTGCAATACTTCCTTTTATATCTTGATTTACTAATTGTTGATCGAAAGAGATGGATGCTCCGAACTCTTCAACCCACGCTTCCGCTTCTTCTGTAAAACGTCCACCCCAAAGTTTGCTCACGCTTCCACCTTCTTTTGATTCACTTGGCTGTATACTTTCGTCGGTAAACCGAATAATGAAATGAATCCAACTGCTGCATCATGATTAAATTCATCTTGAGCAGTATATGTTGCTAATTTTTCATCGTATAAAGAGTATTCAGATTTACGTCCTTCTACAATCGCATGACCTTTAAATAATTTCACACGCACTGTACCTGTTACATTCTTTTGCGTTTCTTGTAAAAATGCATGAAGCGCTTGTTTTAAAGGCGAGAACCATAAACCATTATAAATAAGTTCTGTTATTTTCTGTTCAATCACTGGTTTAAAATGTGCTACTTCTTTTACGTGTGTTAAATCTTCCAACTCTTTATGCGCAGTGATTAACGTCATTGCTGCTGGGCATTCGTATACTTCACGAGATTTAATACCGACAAGACGATTTTCTACGTGATCAATACGTCCAACGCCGTGTTTTCCAGCAAGCGCATTTAACGTTTTAATTAATTCTGCAAGTGAATATGCAGTGCCATTTAAAGTAGTCGGTACTCCTGCTTCAAATCCGATTTCTACAAACTCTGGTTTATTCGGTGTATCTTCTAATGCCAATGTCATCTCATATGCATCTTCTGGCGGCGCTGCCCATGGATCTTCTAAAATTCCACATTCGTTGCTGCGTCCCCATAAGTTTTGATCGATTGAAAACGGGCTATCTAAATTAATCGGAATTGGTACATCGTTTTCTTTTGCATATGCAATTTCTTCTTCACGTGACCATTTCCATTCACGTACAGGCGCAATCACTTCTAAGTAAGGATTTAATGCTTGGATAGAAACTTCAAAACGAACTTGGTCATTTCCTTTCCCTGTACATCCGTGTGCAACTGCAGTTGCACCTTCTTGTTCTGCGATTTCTACTAATTTCTTCGCAATAAGCGGACGAGATAATGCAGAGACAAGAGGGTATTTCCCTTCGTATAATGTGTGTGCTTGCATCGCCATCAATGCATATTCATTCGCAAATTCTTCTTGGACATCCACCATATATGATTTAATTGCACCTACTGAAAGTGCCTTTTCTTTCACAAACCCTAAGTCTTTTCCTTCCCCTAAGTCTAAACAAAGCGCGATAATATCATAATTCTTCTCTTGTAACCATTTAATTGCAACGGAAGTATCAAGACCTCCGGAATATGCTAATACAACTTTTTTCTTCTCCATTTTGCATCCCCCTAAAGAATAAATATTCATTTTCTTTTATAATAATTCACACTTTACCACCTTTCACAAAATGTATCAAGAGTCATTTTCAAATTTTTTCAAACAATTTCGTCGAACTTCTTTCTGTTTTTCTGTACAATATAAGCAGGAAAACGGGGGTGAACTTATGGAAAAGTATTTCTTATACGATGAACATCTAGGAATTGAAATTCCACATTTACAAGAAGACTGGGAAGAAATCCCCGAAAAAATGCAACATGCTATTTTACTAAAATGGGAACAAGTTCGCGGGAAAATTCCTGATCGTATAAAAGAACTTGAGCACTATATTAATACAAAACAACATTATTTAAATAACGAAGAAGACTTCGAAGTTTCTTGTAAACTAAATTCAGAAATTGCCGATCTTGCTTCTATCATTAATGACCTTTGGCTTTGGTATCGACTCACTCAAAATGTATCTGAGGGGAAAGCACACCAATGAAAAAAGCATGCCCCTCAATTACTTTGGGTCATGCTTTTTTGTCGTAACATGATTTACAATATATTTCTTGTGCTGTTTTTGCCAAACATACATCGAATGGACCAACTAATATACTTCTTTCTTTCGGCAACTTTACAAAAGCAACAAGCTCTTCTTCATATTGAATTTTTTTCTGACATGAAATGCATATTAATTCTTTTCTTTTGAACATGTCTTTTAGCATATCTTCACTCTCCCCTTCATCTATCTATATTAATATACTCTCATAATAGTTAAGACTTGTAAAAAAATGACACATTCCGAATCGAATGATTCATATACTATGTACAAAGGGGGGTCTAAAGCTTATGCGTGCTTTCGTTATTATCGCTTTAACTTTTTTAAGTGTGATTAGTTGGGATGCGTTTTTTAAAGATAAAAGTGATGAAAAGAATACAACTGAATAAAACCCTTTTTTTCTTACTTATTGGACAAACCGTTACAAACTGTCCAATCCTCCGAAATAACTTAGGCTTTTCTACAAAAATATTTAAACATAACATTTTTTGTAGATTCCCTCCGTTTATTGTCGGTTTCCATCCGCATACATTTTTTAAAAGTATGATATAATAGTATAAATCTTGAAGGAAGGGATTTTGATATCATGATCGCTCGAAGGAGCATGTGGCATCGTATTGACGAATCATACACGTAGCGTATTTTTTAGCTCAGATACTTTAGTCTAGCGAAAAAAATACGAGAGTGGGGAAATTATGATTGCCCGAAGGATAATTTGGCAAAAAAAAGACTCTTCTTACACATAGCGTTTTGTTTAGGACTTAATTGTTACTAACTAAACAAAACAAAGAAGAGCAGGATTGCTAAATGACGAATCCTACTCCACGTTTTGTTTAGTCGTTTTAAGACTTAAACTAAAACGAAGGTAGGGAGAATTGATGGACGAGAGGATTATTCGTTATTTCTTCAGCGACATATAGCGTAGTTAGTTTTTTCGTAAACTAACTGAAAGCTACATGTGAGCTCGTAGTTAGTTTACAACACAAAAAGGACTACTAACTACGGAAAGAAGGAATAACGATGAGGAACATCCAAAGTCGGCAAATTATTAAAGAAATTTTTATGGTTTTAATCGGTTCATTTATTTTAGCAGCAGCGCTATATCATATTCACTTTCAAAACCACTTAACAGAAGGTGGATTTGTAGGAATTGCACTATTCATTCAAAACTTTTATGATATTTCACCATCTATTTCAACTGTATTAATGGATATCCCAATTATTTTACTGTGTGCTTCATTTTTAGGTAAAAAAATGGTTGGCTATTCATTCTTAGGTTCAATTTCATTCGGAGTATTTTATTCCTTTATGGAAAATTATTCTCCATTTACGGTAGATTTATCAAATAACTTATTTATAGCTGCAGTAGTTGGCGGTGCGTTAGCTGGTATTGGACTCGGTTTTATATTGCGATTTGGCGGTGCAACCGGTGGAGACGATATTTTAACAATTGTATTAAGTAAACGAACTCGTTTTACAATTGGGCAAATTTTCTTCGTCTTTGACGCGATTGTTCTTGCGCTTTCATTATATTATTTAAATTGGACTGAAATTGCTTTTACTATTCTTTCGATTGCCGTACAGGCAAAAACATTGGATTTAATTTATTATCCAAAAACAGAAAAAACAGCAGAAAAACAGCCAGTATCTGTTCCAATGTCCAAAAAACATGCAACAAATTAAAAAAGCGAAAGGCTTCGGCCTCTCGCTTTTTTTTATGCTCTTTTTTCTTTCTCGACTATATGGCGCACTTGATAAAATCTATTTGCAAATTCAGTAACGTTTCTTGTTAAACGATAATTCACTGTAGATCCAATTGCCATTCCAATTACCGGAATACCTTGGAATAATTTACGACGAAGAGCATAAATCGAAAATGTCTTCAAAATTTGTTTTAACACAACTTCAGTAGAAGCTGTTTGTAACACTGCTTCGTCTCCTTCATAAAAGAACGAATCTTCTTGTTCCAGCTCTTGCAATAAATTGTACCATGCGTATTGCTGAAGTCTTCCTGGTAGTAATGACGCGTGAAACACCTTTAACGCAAGCATCATTTCATATGGCTTGTTCACATCATGTCCAAATGATGTTGCAATAAGTTGGACCGCCTTCACATTTAACGCGATCATAACCGGAAAATCCGCCGTTAATAATAATAAACCTCCAGCACCTGTCGCCCCGCCTTGCACAAATGAATATAGACGATGACGTGCTGTTTGCTGCTCTGCTATGTATGTTAACTGATCAATAGATAATGCTTTCAAATCTTCAAGCTGTTCAATCGATTCATCAAATAATCTCGATGTTCCTAAAATCCGATTACGTGCGTCTAACTGTGCTTGTGAACTTTGAATAAATGCATGCAAATGAAAGAGCCATCCATCTGCTTTCGTGAAGAATTCTTTTCGCTTTTTCTCAGGTAATTTCGCAACTGTAGTATGTAACCATTTATCAAACACTTTTTGAAAATCGGTCGCTTCTTGCTCAACTAATTGCGCTTCCCATTCTTTTATATTGTCTAAAATGGCTTGTTCTCGCTTCGATCGCATCGTAACAACCACCTCGTTCGATTTTTTTCTATTGTAACATATTTCTGCTTATTCTTTACAAATATGCTTGTATATCTCTTTTCACATACCCTTTATGAGTGACATAAAATAATAGCAAAAAGGATGAGATACTTCACATGAATCTATCCAATCTAAAACAAAACTATAACGCAGTATTCAGCTTAGGACAAAACTGTTGGCCTGCTTGGGCATTATATCAATTAGAATTATCACCATTTTTTGGCGTTATTGATTTTATGCTAAGTCCTTCATTAACGAAAGTAAATTTATTATTACAAAATCGATTTGACCGTTTTTTAAATTCCGAAAATCTATCCTTCATCTCATTTTGGGATGATGATGCCAAATTAAGATTAAGGGACAACCTTTATGAAATTGACTCCTGTCATGACTTTAAAACAGATGTAAACACACCAAATTATTGGCCTTCTTATACAGAAATTAAGTTAAACTATGAACATCGAATTAATCGTTTTCTAACTACAATTGAAACGGCAGAATCCATATTGTTTATTCGAACTGGAGGAACATATGAAGAAGCATGTTCCCTAGAACAAATTTTATCTCAAATCGTTACACATACATTCTCTGTCCTATTACTAATTCCTGCCGATATACCAACTATCACCCAAGAAGATTGGGGATTACAACGTACTTGCGTTATGAAATGTCCTATTATGGATGTATACCAATACAATGAAGCATTTTGGAAAGACTTATTTGATGGAATTACAGTTAGACCACACACTTAAATACACGATACTTTTATCACACCATACATTATAATCGTCCTTATACGAAACAAATAAGGAGTGATTCTATATGTATCCACGTGCAAAAGCTTTCGGTCTTGCTGTACATCAAGATCGCCTTCTCGTACAAGAATATCATACAGAAGGCGAAACATATTATCGTCCTCTTGGCGGTTCCATTGAACTTGGTGAAAAATCAGCACATACTGTTATTCGGGAGTTTACAGAAGAGCTTCATACGGAGATAGAAATCATCAATTATTTAGGTTGTTTAGAAAATGTCTTTCATCTAGATGGGGGCATTGGTCATGAAATCATTCAACTATATTCTTTGCGTTTATTAGACACATCACTATATGAAATGAAAATATTAAATATACAAGATGAGCAAACAGTAGCGTATGCGAAATGGATTCCTATTACGGCATTCATTCAGAAAGAAAAAATATTATATCCGGATGGAATTTTAAAATATATCCAAAAGAAAAAAGACGAGATCCTATAAGATCTCGTCTTTCTTTTCATATATTAACCAATATCTCCAAGACGTAGTACGTCACGAGCAATCATAACTTCTTCGTCAGTTGGAATTACGATAATTTTTACTGGAGAGTGTGGGAAGCTGATGAATGCTTCTTCACCGAATACGTTATTACGTTTTACATCGAAGTATACGCCCATGTACTCAAGGCCTTCTAATACGCGCTCACGAATAATCGCACTGTTCTCACCTACACCAGCTGTAAAGATGATTGCGTCTACACCTTTCATACGAGCTGTGTAAGAACCGATGTATTTGTGGATACGGCTTACGAATACATCAAGTGCTACTTTCGCACGGTGGTCGCCTTCTTCTTCTTTCGCAATGATGTCACGTAGGTCACTAGAGTAACCAGTAAGACCTAACATACCACTCTTCTTGTTTAATACGTTAACTACTTCTTCTACTGTTTGGCCTGTTTTTTCCATGATGTATGGAATTAACGCAGGGTCAAGGTTACCAGAACGTGTACCCATTGTTACACCAGCAAGTGGAGTGAAGCCCATAGAAGTATCGATAGATTTACCGCCTTCTACTGCTGCGATACTTGCACCGTTACCTAAGTGACAAGAAAGTAAGCTTAAGCTTTCAATTGGACGACCTAATAATTCAGCCGCACGCTCAGTTACATATTTATGAGAAGTTCCGTGGAAACCGTATTTACGGATGCCGAATTTTTCATAGTACTCATATGGTAAGCTGTATAGGAATGCAGATTCCGGCATTGTTTGGTGGAATGCTGTATCGAATACTGCTACTGCTGGTACGTTTGGTAATACTTCTTGGAATGCTTTAATACCAACAACGTTTGCTGGGTTATGAAGTGGTGCTAAATCGCTTAATTCTTCGATATCAGCTAATACTTCATCAGTAATTAAAACAGAGTCAGCAAATTTTTCGCCGCCGTGAACAACACGGTGACCGATACCGCCAATCTCATCTAGAGATTTAACGATTCCGTTTTCAGTTAATTTTTTAAGAAGCATATTAACTGCTACTGCGTGATCTGGAATGTTTGTAATTTCTTTTTGTTTTTCGCCATCTACAGTAATAGTGAAGATACTATCTTCTAAACCGATACGTTCTACTAAACCTTTTGTTAATACTGTTTCACTTGGCATTTCAAATAATTGGAATTTTAAGGAAGAGCTTCCTGCGTTAATCGCGATGATTTTTGACATCTAGTCTTTCGCCCCTTTTTCTCTTGGTAGTTGTGTGGATGTTTCCACAAACCGCTCGATTTTATCTAATCAAATTTACTAAATATGAAAACGTTTCATCATTAGCAAATTTTATACTCACGATTTTAATTTAAACATCGTCCGACATATATTTCAAGTGAAAAAATTGTAACACCAAGAAAAAATATATATTACAGATTTCAAAAAAATTCAGTTAAATCTAGTATATATTTAAAAATATGACATATTATATAAAACTGTACTACATGAATCACTAACTCTGTTACATATACCCAGCTTTATTTATGTGTTGCAAACCAAGTATTTAATTGATCCATAATGTTCTCCATCGCCTTCATGTTAGAGAATTTAGGCAACTCCACTAATAACGCCTGTTTTGGCATTGTTACATTAGAGCCTTTCTTTTGGAGAACAAATATACTTTTTGCATTTTTCTCGTTTTTAAACATGGAAACAGGTAGCTGTAATAACCCTTGAATAAAGCATGTTTCTTTAATAAATGCATGTAATTTTGGTGCCTGGTCACTTTCAAAAATGAAGTTTGGTACTAAGAAGAATAAGTACCCGCCCTCTTTCGTATGTTTCACACTTTGTTCAATAAATAAGTGATGAGCATACGACATTCCTTCATCTGCTTTTAATTTATATTCACTGGCACCGATTTCGTTTGGATAGTAACCAATCGGTAAGTCTGAAACGACTGCATCAACTGGATCGATATAAAGTGGTGCTAGTCCATCTTGATGGAAGAATTCGATTGCATGCTTCTGTAAATTTGCATTTACTAAAGCAAGTTTAATTAGCACTTCATCCACTTCTACACCAAATCCACTCATTGTTAGTCCTTCTTTGGCGCTATTAAACACTGTAGTCATTAAATTTCCTGTTCCAATTGCAGGATCTAAAACTGTAATTTCGTTTTGACCTTGCATAAATTTATGGAATAAGTAACTCATGAACATCCCAACTGCATCAGGCGTCATTTCATGATTCGCTTGTACGCCTTCTTTCATTCCTTTTAAGATGGCTAACTGAAATGCTTTACGAATTTCTTCACCTTTATATGTTTCTTCATTAAACGTACTATATTCACGATTCAGCCTTTCAATTGCTGATTCGGATAATTCCTCTTGTAAAATCGCTCCCTCAAACAAGTTATCACCTGTTTCTACAAGCGCCTCTAAATATGTCACATCTAATTCTTTACGTAAAACTACCGCAGAAGAATCAAAAATAGAAAATAATGTTTCCACTGTCTGACTCACGTACATTCCTCCTTCTCTCTTTTACACATAACTTATATCATACCACAAAGTGATTTTTTCCAAAAAGAAAAAGCGACCTCCTGTAAAGAGCTCCCTCTCAAGTTATATATGATATAACGTTTTTTCTCATATATCGGCACCGTTACGCAGCGATATATGAGAAAAAACGACCTCTTTATAAGAGGTCATTTCCTTCACATTACTTTGCAGATTTAGCTGCTTCTAATGCTGCTTCATAGTTTGGATGGCTTGTACCTTCGCCTACGTATTCTACGTAAACTACTTTGTCGTTGCTATCTACTACGAATACTGCACGAGCAAGTAAACGAAGTTCTTTCATTACTAAGCCGTAAGCTTCACCGAATGAAAGGTCACGGTGGTCAGAAAGTGTTACAACATTTTCTAAACCGTTTGCTGCACACCAGCGTTTTTGAGCGAATGGTAAATCAGCGCTAATTGTTAATACTTTTGCGTTTTCAATACCTGCTGCATCTTGGTTAAAACGACGTGTTTGTGCATCACACACACCTGTGTCGATTGAAGGTACAACACTAATTAATTTTACTTCGCCTTTGTATGTTTCTAAACTTACTGGAGATAAGTCGTTTGCTAATACTTGGAAGTTTGGCGCTTGATCGCCAACTTTAACTTCTGTTCCAACTAAAGTCATTGGATTACCTTTAAAAGTTACGTTTGCCACTTGAAAATCCTCCCTTATTTAAACAAAATATGTACAATGTAAATGATAGTTTGTCCCTATCGATAATGCAAATAAAATCGCTTTATTTACAAAAAAATAAAAGAAGCTAACCTATTGATTAGCTTCTTTATTCGTTAAATTTGAAATTCAGGATCATCTTCTTTTCGTTTATCCATCATTTCTTTCACTTTATCAACAGCTTGTGGCGCTAATTCAATTATTTTATCGATGACATGCGTTTGCTTATCTAAATGTAATACTTTCACACCATCTCCATTTATAACAAGAAAGGCAACAGGATTAATAGAAACTCCTCCTCCACTTCCTCCGCCAAATGGATGACGGCCTGAATGTTCTACCCTACCAAATTCACTTCCACCAGCAGCAAATCCGAAACTTACTTTCGAAACAGTAAGAATTACACTTCCATCTGCCGCTTTAATTGGGTCACCAACAATTGTATTTACATCAGTCATTTGTTTTAAATGCTGCATTGCGGTTGTCATTAAACCTTGAATTGGATGGTCCATTCTATATCCCCCCTATGCTTGAACAGATTTTTCTGTCATACCAGATTTTTGCTGCCTCATAAATATGAGCAATTTCACCGCTGTTTTTATAGTACGAAATATACGAAAAGATGCTGTTAACTCGCATCTCGATGCAAATCCTTTCCCTTGAAAAACAGGAGTAATTTCAAATTCTGGTACATCGACAATATGCATATATTGTCCGACAACTCCAGCAGCCATTCCTTTTGTCCCCCATGCATATCCAGTGACAATTCCAGTACTAGCTGCGTCGCCTGCTCCAATTTGCGTATGCCATTTCCAACCATTGATTTTCACTCGTTTGAGAAAATCTTTAACGATAGTATGAACTTTTTGAAGCCTTTTTATCAGTTCCCCAATACTGTCAAGTTGCGCCATAATTTTATTATCTAGTCCGCCGTCCTCTTCAGCTTTTTCGATTTTCTGTCCTGTTTTTTTCTGCTGTTTTTCAATTCTTTCCAATACATCAAATGTATATCGAATCATCCATATTTTCACTTGAAATAAACATTGCTTTTCCATTTCTGAATATAAAAATGTCACCTTAAGCGATATTTTCGACAATAGTATAAGCAAAATAAATAGGAGAAGAATTATTATTCCAATTACGAGCCACTTCATACGTATCATCCTTTCACTCCGTACCCATTATCGACAACTTTATTCATCATTAAACAGAGTTCCATAAGATTGAATATAAAAATTTTTCTAAAAATAAAAAGGTGTTTTGACAATTTGTATCGAAATATATTATTTGAACATATCATCAGGGAACGGACTCTAATGATATGTAGCACGAAAAACAGAAAATTTAACTGCAGTGGAGGGATACATAATGGCAGATCGTCGCAATTTATTTTTCTTTTATGGTGATGACAAAGCAACGCTCGTTGAAAAAATGAAACCAATCTATCGTATTTTAGAAGAGAATGGATTTACCATATTAGATCATCCAAAAAATGCAAACGCTATCGTCAGTGTTGGAGATGATGCAACCTTCTTACAAGCCGTTCGTAAAACTGGTTTTAGAGAAGATTGCTTATACGCAGGGATTTCTACGAAAGATGAAACTTCGTTCTACTGCGATTTTCACATTGATCACGTTGATACAGCCCTTCAAGAAATTACAAAAAATGAAATTGAAGTGCGAAAATACCCAACAATTCAGGTAGATGTAGATCATGGTACATCTTTCTATTGTTTAAATGAGTTCTCATTACGTTCTAGCATTATTAAAACATTCGTTGTAGATGTTCACGTTGATGATTTATATTTCGAAACATTTAGAGGGGACGGTTTAGTAGTTTCTACCCCAACAGGAAGTACAGCTTACAATAAATCATTGCATGGTGCAGTTGTTGACCCACTTATTCCATGTTTCCAAGTAAGCGAACTAGCATCTTTAAACAACAACACTTACCGTACGCTCGGTTCACCGTTCATTTTAAATCACGAACGTACATTAACTTTAAAACTAAGACCAGACGGTAACGATTATCCTGTTATCGGCATGGATAACGAAGCGCTTAGCATTAAACAAGTGGAAAAAGCTGTTGTACGCTTAAGCGATAAACAAATTAAAACAGTTAAATTAAAAAATAATTCGTTCTGGGAAAAAGTACAGAGAACGTTTTTATAGGATTAAAATAACCGCAGAATTATGGAATTCCATAATTCTGCGGTTATTTATTTACCCCGATTGACGCGAACAATAATCTCTTACTATCCGGCCGTTATTCTTGTCAGTTTTTGTCGGTAAATCTATATATTTTAATAATCGCTCATATATTTCGAGTTACGGTCGATATATTCCGAAAATCGCTGATATATTTTTACACATCTTTTCTATAGACAACTCGGCCATCTATTACAGTCATTTCTGCTTGTACTTCTTTTATTTCTTCTGCCTCAATTTCAAAAATATTGTGGTCTAATATTGTAAAGTCTGCTTCATATCCTTTTGTAATTTGCCCTCGTTTCGCTTCTTTTCCGATTGCATAGGCACTTCCTGTTGTAAATAAAGAAACAGCCTCATATACCGTTAATCTTTCCTCAGGCATATAGCATACACCGTCAATAAAACTTCTACGTGTAACAGCGCTATATATGCCTAGAAACGGATTTACTTGTTCAATAGGAGCATCTGAACCACCATTACAATGTAGTCCTGCTTCCAGTAATGTCTTCCAAGCATACGCATAACGAAGACGGTGTTCTCCCAGTTTTTCAATGACTGATGGAAAATCTGATGAAAGAAAGACTGGCTGTATATCGATAATGGCTTGCAAGTTTTTCATTCTTTCTATCAACTCTTCACGAGCAAGCTGACAATGAATAATACGGTCACGTAACCCTTCTGCTGGTGGATATAATTCGAGTGCATCAATAACATATTCAAGCGACAAGTCACCGATAGTATGAATCGCAACTGGCATATGTAAGTCTCGTGCTTTCTTCACTAATTCTGCAAGTTCTTCACGCGTGAAAATTGCAACCCCATTCGTTTTCTTTGCATCTTCATACGGTTCACTTAATAATGCTGTTCTTCCTCCAAAAGAACCGTCAGAAAAAATTTTCATTGCCCCAAATTCAATATAATGTTCATTTTCATATTCTTTTCGTTCATGTGCTACTTCATGGTGAACGAGCAAATGTGCTTTAAATGGCATTTCTTTTATAACGTGAGAAAACGCATTATATGTTTTTCTAAAACCACCGTAGTAATTTAAATCTTCCGTATGCCCGCCTACAAGTCCGTATTTCCAGCAATCTTTAATCGCTGTTTGCAAAGCTCTTTGTAAATACGCTTCATCAATTTCAGGCTGAACATGTTTAATTAATTCTTGTCCTTGTTCATATAAAAGTCCTGTTAACTTATTTGATGAATCCCTACCGATTTTCCCGCCTTTTGGATTTTGCGTCGCTTCTGTTATGTTCGCTTCTTGCAATATGTATGAATTCACCCATGTAACGTGACGACAAACTCGCTTTAATAAAATGGGGTGTTCTTTCGAAATTTCATCTAAATCACGCGCGTGAACATCTTTCGTATCTGTAAAGTTATTTTCATTCCATCCTTCTCCAATAATCCAAGAGCCCTTTGGAGCTTCTTTCACTCGCTTCTGAACAAGAGTAAGCACTTCACCATAAGATGTACAATTTGATAAATCTAGACGGAGTAATCTCTCTCCATGCCCAATAAGATGCATATGGCTATCAACGAGGCCTGGGATCATTGTTTTGCCTTTTAAATCGTGCAATGTAACCGCGGCATATTGGTTTCCTAACTCTTCTTTACTTCCAAAATCAACGATTGTACCGTTTTCAACGTAAACAGCGTCCACTTTTTCATTTTCTTCTCTCATTGTGTAAATGGTGCCGCCATACCAAATTTCTCCCATATATCCCATCTCCTTTATTTTTTATTGTATAAAAAAAAGCACCATTTCAAAACATGGTGCTTTTCTAAAAATTACTTTTGTTCAGTAGTAGACGTTGTAACTTGCCATTCAATATTAAATTTATCTTTTACTTGTCCGTATGCTGGGCTCCAGAATGTTTCTTGAAGTGGCATGATAACTTCTCCACCTTCTTGTAACTTATCGAATACTTCTTTTGCTTTTTCTGCATTACTAATTTGAATTGCGATTGTTACTTGAGATCCGATTGCATGCCCTTGACCTGGGAATGTATCAGAAATCATAAGATCCGTATTACCAACTTTTAAAGTAGCGTGTAAAACGCGCTCTTTCGCTTCAGCTGGAATCGGGTATTCTGGATTTTCAGGCATGTCACCAAAAGTTTGCATGACTTCTACTTTTGCATCTAAAGCCTCTTTATAAAACTGTACAGCTTCTTGCCCACTACCATCTAAAACTAAGTACGGATTAATACCTAAAATCATACGGACACCTCTTTTTTAAGTTTATAAAATCGAACTTGTGTTCGTTTTTATATTATCATTGTTTTGCATTTCGTTCAACTATTTACTTCACTGTTTTCAAAATTATTTTGACGGAATCTCCATCTCTTGTTTTCTAAGTTCAATACGGCGAATTTTTCCAGAAATCGTTTTTGGTAGTTCATCTACAAATTCAATTTTGCGAGGGTATTTATATGGTGCAGTAAGTTCTTTGACGTGTTGTTGGAGTGTTGGAATTAATATTTCTTCGTTCTTTTCTATATTCTCTCTTAATACGATAAATGCCTTCACGACACTTCCGCGAATTTCATCAGGACTTGCGACAACCGCACATTCTCTTACGTAAGGATGTTTTACAAGCGCATCCTCTACTTCAAACGGCCCGATTGTATAACCAGAGCTAATAATGATATCATCACCGCGCCCTTCAAACCAGAAGTAGCCGTCTTCATCTTTCTTCGCTTTATCACCTGTAATATAATAATCACCGCGGAATTGCATCGCTGTACGCTCATCGTCTTTATAATATTGTTTAAAGAGTGCCGGCGTTTCAATGTGAACTGCAATATCACCAACTTCGCCTACTTTAACTGGAATACCTTCCTCATTTACGATATCGACGTGGTTACCTGGCGTTGGTTTCCCCATTGATCCTGGTCTAATATCCATCCCTTTCATTACACCAACAAGTAGTGTATTTTCCGTTTGCCCATAGCCGTCTCTTACTGTAATATCAAAGTGCTTTTGGAATGTTCCAATGACTTCTCTATTTAACGGCTCACCTGCGGATACAGCGCTATGTAACGCCTCTAAATTGTACTCGCTTAAATCTTCTACCTTTGCCATTAATCTATACTCAGTCGGTGTACAACAAAGCACATTCACCTTATTATCGCCTAATAAATTTAAATACGTTTTCGGTTCAAACTTACTGTTGTATACAAATCCTGTTGCCCCTGAACCGAGAGTTGCTAAAAACGGGCTCCAAATCCACTTTTGCCACCCTGGACTAGCCGTTGCCCATACAACGTCATTCTCTTCAATTCCGAGCCAATTTGGGGCGCTTGTACGTAAATGAGCGTATGCCCACGCGTGCGTATGAACGACACCTTTCGGGTTTCCTGTCGTCCCTGACGTGTAAGATAAAAAGACCATATCTTCTTTATCTGTTTTCGCCATTTCTAACATGTCACTTTCTGTTTCTAATGCTGTTTTTAAATTGACCCATCCGTCTACTGACTGCTCGCTCAGGACGAATTTTTGAAGAGATTCCATTGCTTCTATATCATCAAACTGTCCAATGTACGGCTCATAGCTTACTATCGCTTTTACTTCGCCATGTCCAATTCGATATTCGATATCTTTTTTACGCAACATTTCCGAACTCGGAATTACAACAAATCCTGCTTTAATCGCAGCGATATACGTCATGTATGCTTCAATTAAGCGCGGCATCATAATAAGGAGCTTGTCCCCTTTTTGTAAGCCACTTTTTATAAAAGCGTTTCCAATTTTATTTGCACCTTGCATTAATTCAAAATATGTAACTTCTCGTCTATTCCCTTTATCATCTTGCCAAATTAAAGCAAGCTTCTCTTTATCGTCTGTATATTTCTCTATTTCTGAAACTAAATTATAAGATGGTGGTGCCAACAATTCCTCTCTCTTCATAAACATCCTCCTTTTTCTTTATGCCTCCCTTATATAATAAAGAATTTTCAGTAAATTTTGAACCCTCTTCTTTTGACAATTTTTTTATGCTTTTGTCGAAATGAATTTATACTAATTTGAACAACAAAAAGAAAGAGCGGGAAAACCCGCCCTTTCTAAGCCATCGTATATGGGATTATTTTTGGAAACCGCCTAATTGTTGCTCAGCTAGTGAAACTAGACGTTTTGTAATTTCGCCACCAACAGAACCGTTAGCGCGAGATGTTGCATCCGCTCCAAGTTGAACACCAAACTCTTGAGCGATTTCGTATTTCATTTGGTCTAATGCTGATTCAGCACCAGGAACCGCTAATTTATTTGTGCTACGTGCCATGTTATATCACCTCCTTGTGAGTATAGAGTGTGATAAATAACATGACTTCATACACATTTTAGATATGGTAATTTATGGTTTTAGAAAAGTTCTTCGAATTTTTCTTCTTCCGCCACTACTTCAACTGTTTGTAATACCATTGTTTCTTTGTTCGCTACAGCTTGTTCGATTAACGGTGTGAAATCGTATTTCGCTTCAAATCGATTTGCTTTTTCACGCTTCGGCTTCGTCGCCGGGCTAGCTGGTGTGAATACTGTACAGCAATCTTCGTATGGACGAATTGAAATATCATACGTGCCGATTTCTTCAGCAATTTTAATAATTTCTAATTTATCCATCGTAATAAGCGGACGAATAACTGGGTAGTTTGTTACTTCGTTAATCGTATGCATGCTATCTAATGTTTGGCTTGCTACTTGTCCAAGACTTTCACCAGTTGTGATTGCAAGTGCATTACGCTCCTCAGCAATCTGCTCTGTAATACGCATCATCATACGGCGCATAACCGTCATTGAATAGCTAGATGGGATTTCTTTATTAATCGTTTTTTGCACTTCTGTAAACGGAATAAGGTGAAGCGTTACACGTTTACAGTATTTCGTTAACTCTTGTGCTAAATCGATTACTTTTTGTTTTGCACGCTCACTTGTGAAAGGTGGGCTATGGAAGTGAACTGCTTCCACAGATACGCCGCGTTTCATCGTTAAGTACGCTGCTACTGGGCTATCAATACCACCAGAAAGAAGTACCATTACTTTTCCGCCAACGCCAACTGGTAAACCGCCAGCTCCCATGTGCTCACCACACATAATATAGCTGTAACCACTGCGAATTTCTACACGTACATTCACATCTGGATTATGGACGTCTACTGTGATATCCTCTGTATTTTCTAAAATGTGCCCACCGATTTCTGGAAGTAACTCCATCGTCTTCATTGGGAAGCGCTTATCAGAACGGTGCACTGTAATTTTAAATGTTTTCACATCATCTTTTACTTGTAAGAACGCTGCTAATGCACCTTTTTTAATGTCTTCTAATTCTGATGGTACTTTCATCGCTAAGTTAAACTTATGAATACCAAATACGTCTTTCAATCTTTCAGAGATTGCTTCATGATCTTCACCATTTAACTGGATGTACATACGGTCATGCGTTGCATCAATTTTAATATTTGGGAACTTTTTCAGTTTGAACTTCACGTTATCTTTTAATGTGCTTACAAATTTAGAACGGTTTTTACCTTTTGTCGTCATTTCTCCGTAACGCACTAAAATATATTCATATGTCATCATATTTCTTTACCTCATCACTTCATATAATTTTGGCATTGTCTCTTTTACAATACCTTCAAATTGTTTTACTTCTTCCATCGTGTTGTCTGGTGCCAAACTAATACGAATAGCGCTTGCAGCTGCTGCATGCGGCACTCCCATCGACACTAACACTCTGCTTACTTCATTTGCTTTTGAAGAACAAGCAGACTTCGTCGATACATATACACCGTGCTCTTCTAAAGCATGAACGACTACTTCTGGTTTTAAACCAACAAATGATACATTTAAAATGTGCGGTGCTGCATATGCAAGCGATGTATTAATTGTCACATCTTCCATCTCTTTAAAGAAGCTGACAAGCTCTGCTTGTAAACTTTGCAAATGAGCTACCTTTTCTTTCACTTGTTCCATTGTCATGCGAAGAGCTTTCACCATCGCTACAATGCCAGGTAAATTCTCTGTACCAGAGCGATACTTAAGCTCTTGTTGACCACCTGATAAAATCGGATCTAATCTTACACCATCACGTATATAAAGAAGACCCGTTCCTTTTACACTGTGGAATTTATGTCCAGATATTGAGCAAAGATCAATATGAGAAGCATATAAATCAAGCGGTACTTTTCCTATCCCTTGTACATGATCTACATGGAATCTTATTTTCGGATGATTCGATAATAACGTTCCAATTTCAGCAACGGGCTGAATTGCTCCAGTTTCGTTGTTCACATGAATAATTGACACAAGAATCGTATCTTCACGAAGTGCTCGTTTTACATCCTCTACCGATACGACACCGTGCTCGTTAACCGGTAAATATGTTACATCAAATCCGAGTTCTTCTAATTGCTTATATGCCTCAAACACAGACGCGTGTTCAATATTTGTTGTAATGATATGTTTGCCGCGCGAACGATTCCTCATCGCTATCCCTTTAATCGCAAGGTTGTTCCCTTCCGTTCCACCTGATGTGAAAATAATTTCAGAAGGTTTAACGTGAAGAAGCTGCGCTGCAATCGTTCTTGATTGTGTTAATAGACGCTCTGCCTCTCCTCCAAGCGAATGAATAGAAGAAGGATTACCAAAATATTTCCCAGCAACCGTCACGTACGATTGAAGAGCTTCTGGATATGGCTTCGTCGTCGCACTATTATCAAAATAGATCATCGTTCTTCCCCTTTCAGCGCTATCACATCATATAATCATATCATAAATACGTGTCATTACGCTAAGACTACGCAAAGGTTCCGTTTTATCCCGATTAGTGAATAATAATAATTAGTGAGATACCCCCACTGATTACAGTTTCACTTTATTTTGAAACGAATAACCTTACTGTATTCCGCTATTCATTATAGCAACATCGCCTGCAAAATTACACAAAAAAACAAACCCTTTTATGAAAGGGTTTGTTCATTGTCTACATATTCAGCTATTTTTTGAACAACACCAGGTTCAAGTTGCTCTAGTACAGAAGCGGCTTGTTCTAAAGCTGCATCGTATTGATATTCACGGAATAATTTCTCCGCATAATTTAAGCTTTCTGCAAGGCTTTCATCATGACTGCGGTAACGGTTACCGTATTGAATTAATTTTTCAACTAAATACGCTTGTCCAATTAATTCTTCTGTCATTTCAGCTACACCGTTCACAGTTGTGTATGCTTCTTCTAAACTGCTATTTACAGCGTTCATATTTAACGGCTTCACTTCTAATTGTTCATATACAGCTTGCATTGCAATTTGCCCTCTTTTTAAATCTTCCATAATACTCTCTGGGAGACCTGGCAAATTCGACTTTTGCATAAAGCGTTTCGTTTCGAAAATAGTATTTCGCATTTCTTGTAACTTCTCACGCGCTTCAAATTCTTCTTTACGCATCGTTTGCAGCATTTCTTTATATTCTGCATGAAGTACTTTTAACGTTTCACATTGCTCATAAACCTCTTCTAGTTCCTCACGAATAATAGAGAAGGCAATATCTTGTTCAGCAACGCGTAATTGTAGCATTTCAAAACGTTTCGTTAAAATGTGCATTTGCTTTTCAATTACTTTTTGAGATTCAATATCCTTATCTTGCAATTGATAGCTTTGTTTCACAAGTTGTGTTTCTGTTTTCGTTTCAATCGTTTCGATACGTATTTCTTCTAAGTCTTCATAAACAGAAAGTGTTTTTTGCTCCACATAATGTCTCGCATGCACCTCTTGCTCAAGTTGATCATAGAAACCATCTAAACGAGTTTTTAAGTCTTCCACTTTTTCAGCCGCTTCTGTTATATGAAGCTCCTGTATATCCATTAAACATGTGTTTAGTTGTGTCGTCATATCACGAACTTCTTTAGGGATTTCCAAATACTCTAATACATAACCTTGTCTTACCATATCATTATGACCCTGTAATAAATCTTCCAGTTGAACTGGTAGCGTCGCTTGACACTCTACTAATAAATCTGGAATTTGGTGAATAATGATTTCTAAACTTGCTAAACCTTCTTCTAAACTAATAACAATTTCTCTCGCTTTTAAGTAGTCACCATTATCTGTTGCTTCTTCAAAGCTTTTAAATTTATTAGATTCAGCGTCTAGCATCTCTTCGATTTTCTGCTCTGCTGCTCCATACATATGTCTATGAGCAAGAACACTCTTTTTCATACTACGATATGTATCACGTAACCCTTCAATTTCCGAGCTATTTTTCTCATGGCTTTCTAACAATTGCTGTAATTCATTTAAAACACCTGTAATACGATTATCAGCGTCATCTAAACCACTTATGGATTCGTTCATCGCATGCTTTGCTTTTCGGAAGGAGAATTGCGAGGCGAATTTTCGCGCTTGCGCTAAATCTTTGTCAGCTTTCGGAAGGGTTGTTGATACAATTTCATCCCATTCTTCACGCCATTTACCAAACAGTTCTTCTGTTTGACCCGTCATGTTTAAATCTTTTACCCGTTTTAGTTCATCTGCCACAGGTTTATCTTTTATCTCTTGTTTCCACTGCTCCAGTGCTTCAATATCTTTATATGAACGATTTCTTATCACAAGCTCTATCATGAGCAGCACTAGAATAGAGCTTACTACAATGATAACGATCGTCAGGATAGAATCCATGCAAAAAAGCCTCCTAGTTATATCTCTTTTTTTGTCCGTTCCGTTTATGAAATGGAAGGCATTATGTATAAAAAGGGAATTCCCCTATATTTAACAACTAACAATGTACTAATCATACCATGTAATGGCTTGTTTTTGACCTAGTTTTTTTTAAAATTTCATGTTTCTTTCAATGCGATTGTAATCTTTCTCAATATTCCGCCTACCTCACTACCTATCCTCAAATGATTGTAATAACAAACAATCTTTCGTATGAGATACGAAATAAATTTTCCGCATGAGTGGTGGTTCAACAGAAATTCCATGTACATTTCCCTGCCTTACAGACTGCTCTACTGCCCTTTCTGGAAGTAAAGTGATGCCAAGGCCAGCTTTTACCATTGCAAGCATCGGTTCTGCGTAAGATGTTTCCACAGCTATAGTTGGTTTTACATCTATCTCATGAAACATGTTCATAATCATTTTCCTTACATCGCATATTTCTGGATATACAATTAATTTTTCATTTTGCAGCTCTTCTATTTGAATGACTTTCTTCTCTTTATACGGATGATTATTTGAAACGGCACAAACAATTTTCTCTTGTTGCACTTCTTTTATATACGTAGCACCTTCTACTACTGAATCGATGAACATCGCTTCAATCTCCCGCGCTTTAAATAAATCTCTTAATACTTCCGTATGTCCGATTTGCCACTCTACTTCGAACTCATCACCTAATACATCTTTACATTCTAATATATAATGTTCTGCTAAACTCGGTAGTATACCAATTGAAAACTTTCGGTTCTCTTGATACCCCCTCATTTCTGTTTTTGCTTCATTTATTTGTTCCAAAATCGGTAGCATTCTTTTTATAAATAACTCTCCTGCCTCCGTTAACTCCACTCCTTGCGCAGAACGCTTAAGTAAAGTAACCTCTAAATCCGCTTCTAACTTTTGAATTTGCTTACTAAGCGCTGGTTGAGATATATGTAAAATCTTACTTGCCTTTGATAAACTTCGCGTATGCTTCACTTCGATAAACGATCGTACTGCCTCCAAATCCATCGTACACACCTCTAACAAAAAGTTATAACCGTTATAAGAAATCGATATTTCCTCCTATAAACAATTACTCTTTATACTTATTTCATCAACTTACTATAACGAAATGTAAAGGGGAAAGATACTCTTGAACAAAAAACAAATGCTACTCGGATCCTTTCTATGCTTACTCGCCGTAACTGCCTGGGGATTTATGTTTCCTGTAATGGCAAATGCCCTGCAATTTATCGATCCGTTCTTCTTCACAACGATTCGCTATGGATCAGCAGCTATTATTTTTCTTATTTTGCTATTAATTACTGAAGGGAAGACTTCACTCCACTTAGAAAAAAGAACACTTTCTCTGTTCTTTTACGGGACAGTCGGTTTCGCAGGATATGGTTTTCTCGTTTTCTACGGACAACAACTTGCCGGGCCTTCTGGAGCAATCCATGCAGCGATGATTCAGTCTCTCATGCCACTAATTGCCTTATCATTACAATGGATAACAAAAAACAAGCGCCCACAAAACTACACATTCCTTTGTATGTTCGTTGCATTACTCGGTGTTATGCTTGTCATTTCAAAAGGAAATATTCACTTATTATTTGGAGCTGCAAGCCACTTATCGACAAATATATTGATGCTATGCGGCGTTACTTGCTGGGTCATTTATACAAACGGGGGTGCTCGTTTTCAATCTTGGTCACCACTTCGATATACGACATTAACTTGTTTATTTGGCTCCATTTCACTCATCGTTATTGTTACTTTCTTAACGTATACAAATATAGTTACTATGCCGTCACTGCGTACAGTTGTGAGCGTTCGTTTTGAGCTCTTTTATATGTCGATTATCGCAGGAGTTATCGCTGTATTTTGCTGGAATATGGGAAATCGCTATATTTCATCTATTAACGGCATATTATTTATGAATTTAGTTCCTATCCTTGCCCTGATCGGTTCTATCTTTCGAGGTTATACAGTCGATAAAATTGAAATCGCTGGAGCTGCATTAACAATTATCGCTCTATTATGTAACAATTTATGGCAAAGAAAAGTAAACATAAAAATCCCCACCTCAGTTCGTTAGGTGGGGATTCTTCACATATGAACAGCTCTTGGCCATTCATGGTACATATTTGCTTTACATAATGCTTGTTCCATCCATTGCTCAATCTCTTTCGTATACATTTCTATGAAAAATGTCTCAGACGGGAAAGAATGCAGTACTTCTGATATATATTGTGGATATAAAAACGGCATATTTATCATACCTTTTAATTGCGTCATAAACATTGTAAATGATACTTTCTGAAATTCTTGTTTCATTTGTCCTTGTCTAATAATTTGCTCTATATAATATCTTTCTTTAGAAAAATAAACGGTCATTACTTCACGAATTAATGTCGTATCAAGCGAAAGCTCTCGGTAGAAGAAACGTGTTAGTTCTCTATTTTCAAATTGATATCGTAACATCCCACGCACCATTTGCACCATCACATCTTTAGCCGACAAATACTCTCTCTGTTCAAACGAAATTTCAATCACATGAATATACCCTTCTAAAAAATCAGTAATAAGCTGTTCTAATAAACCTTGCTTCCCAGCAAAATAATATGAAATATTCGCTACATTCACATCCGCTCGCTTTGCAATGTCTCGCACCGACGTTCCATCATAACCTTTCGTATTAAACAACGATATTGCCGCATCAATTACTTTTTGTTTCGTCTGCTTCATGCGCTCACTTCCTCTCAATGAACAGCTATAGTTTAAATTTCTTGACTTTTAAGACAAATTCCTTTAATTTTCTATCGACAAAGTCATGTGAAATACATCGTATTTTGCTAATATTTTACACATCTCGATAAAAAAGGAGCTGTTTCCATGTTTACTAAAGAAAGTTATGCAGGATCTCGTGTGCAGCAATATGAGACAGTAATTAAACAACTGGATGCGTTATTAACTGGCGAATCAAACGTAGTCGCAAACTTATCAAATGCGTCCGCATTATTAAACCAATTTTTAGATCGCGTTAATTGGGTTGGCTTTTACGTAACAGAAGGAAATCAGCTTGTCCTTGGACCGTTCCAAGGAATGCCTGCTTGCGTACGCATTCCATTTGGACGAGGCGTTTGCGGCGTAGCAGCTGAAACGAAAACAACGCAGCTTGTAGCGGACGTTCACCAATTCCCAGGTCACATCGCTTGCGATAGTGCTTCTAATTCAGAAATCGTTGTACCGATTGTGAAAGAAGGAGCTGTCATTGGTGTACTTGACATTGATAGTCCTGAAAAGAATCGTTTTGATGAAGTAGATCAGTGCTATTTAGAAAAGTTTGTGGAAACACTCCTAAAACATATGTAAAAAGAAAAGAGCGAGTTATCGATTTAGTACGTCCTGTACAAAACCGATAGCTCACTCTTTTTTTATTGATTAACAGTAGATATTTTCTTTAATGCTTGCTCTAAATCAGAAACGATATCCTCCCAAGATTCTAAACCAACCGATAAGCGTATTAAATTATCGAAAATGCCCATTTCTTTTCTTAGTTCAGCTGGAATCGCAGCGTGCGTCATCGTTGCTGGATGCTGAATTAACGTTTCTGTATCTCCTAAACTCACCGCAATTGTAATAAAGTGGAGGTCATTAATAAATGCTTGCGTCTCTTCTTTTCCGCCTTTTACTGAAAAAGAAATAACACCGCCCCCGCGCTTCATTTGACGAGATGCTAATTCCCCTTCTGGATACCAAACACCTTCTACCGCATCATGTTTTCTTAAGAACGATACAATTTTTTCTGCATTATCACAATGACGATCCATTCTTACCGCTAACGTCTTTAACCCGCGTAATAATAACCACGCATCAAACGGCGCCATAATGCCGCCGATATCTTTTCGCATCGGGCGAATCTTTTCAGCTAACGCTTTCGTTTTACAAATTGTTACACCCGCTACAACGTCACCATGGCCACCAATATATTTTGTCGCACTATGCACAACAGCGTCACAGCCAAGCTCAAGCGGTCTTTGTAAATAAGGTGAACAAAACGTATTATCAACAATGACAAGTAAACCATTTTGCTTCGCAACCTGAATAACTTGTTTTAAATCGATTAATTTCATTGTCGGATTAATCGGTGTTTCAACGAAAATAAGCTTTGTATTTGGACGAATTTTATTTTCAATATCAATCTCTGTCTCCATCTCACAAAACGAATGCGTAATCATAAATTTTTCTTCTAACACTTCTAAAAAACCGTACGTACACCCATATAATCCATTTGAACAAATAATATGATCTCCAGCCTTTAAAAAACCGATTAAAGTTGCTGAAATAGCTGCCATACCAGATCCGAAGGCAAGTGCTTCTTCTCCTCCTTCTAACACCGCCATACGTTCTTCAAATAATTTCACAGTCGGATTTCCAAGCCTTGAGTAAATATAAGATGGATCCACTCCCGCAAAACTCGCCTCTCCTTGCTGCGCAGTCTCAAATGTAAACGTAGAGGTTTGAAATAAAGGTGGTGTTAAACTTCCTTTATGTTCCTCAGGTGTATAACCGTGATGAATTAACGCTGTCTCCATATGCTTCTTTTTCATAAAAACATCCCCTTTATGTTTTTATTACCGCATATTCACCAGTAAAAAACTGATGAACGTTTTTACTACATTTTATGTAAGCGTTTTATTTGTGTTTCTATCTCTTCTTTTATATTGTTTTAAATTCCTTCTTATATTAATTTCCAAAATTTATATGCATAAAACAAAAACGTACTCGCTTGACGAAACTCTGGGTAAAAGATATAATAGCGTTTGTGTAAAATAAAAAGGCAGCCTTGTAATGTGAGTTTATCGTTTGTATTTTGTTCCTCTACGGAGGTGTATCTCGTAACTCCCTGCTGCTGGAGCGAAGGTACATGAAAACAAAATGCCCGTAAATATCGATTACGTCTGTTTTTATTTTACGTAAATAAAAACATTTTTAAAGGAGGAGTCAACTATGGCTCGTTATACAGGTCCAGCTTGGAAACTGTCTCGTCGTCTTGGAATCTCTCTAAGCGGCACAGGAAAAGAATTAGAAAAACGCCCTTACGCACCAGGTCCTCACGGTCCTAACCAACGTAAGAAACTTTCAGAATACGGTTTACAATTACAAGAGAAACAAAAACTTCGTCACATGTACGGCATGACTGAGCGTCAATTCCGTCGCACATTTGACCAAGCAGGTAAAATGCCTGGTAAGCACGGCGAAAACTTCATGATCCTTCTTGAAGCTCGTCTTGACAACTTAGTTTACCGTATGGGCTTAGCTCGCACTCGTCGTGCAGCTCGCCAATTAGTAAACCACGGTCACATCATGGTTGATGGCGCTCGCGTAGATATCCCATCTTACCGTGTAAAACCTGGTCAAACTATCAGCGTTCGCGAAAAATCTAACAGCCTTGTTGTTGTTAAAGAAGCGATCGAAGTTAACAACTTCGTACCAGAATACTTAACTTTCGATGCTGACAAATTAGAAGCTACTTACACTCGTCACGCTGAGCGTGCTGAGTTACCAGCTGAAATCAACGAAGCATTAATCGTAGAGTTCTACTCTCGTTAATGACAAAAAGCCAATCCTGTGGATTGGCTTTTTTCGTTTATATATAAAATAAAATTATTTATTTTCCTCTTTTTGAACATATACATAAGCATCTTTCTGCTCTTTATGTACATCCACCTTCGAATTCTCTGCAAGCTGACCCGCATTTAGCAAAGAAAAAATAATGAGCGCTTCTAGTGACATTTTATTTTACCACTCCTTTCTATTTGTTATACATTTATCATACCGCTTACATGTGATTTCCGTATGAACTCGAAAAGGAGATTACAACAAAATGGTTACAAGCATATGAATGCACGCTATAATAACCATAAAATAGGAGGTGGATTCTTTTTGACAATAAACCAAATGGTTCAACTCGGAAGTTCATTTATGTTGTTTATTACTTCAGCACTGATGAGTTGGTATCAGGGGAGTAATTTAATAGATAATCCTGATGAATGGAAATATAGCGCTAAGTTTACGAATTACTTCAAAGGCACCGTTTCAAATTACCAAGATATTTATCAAATTGATTTCTTTATATATGCAGCAAAATTTTATCCAACAGCATTTATCGTTATGCTAGTTAGTTTACTTTATATGCTCATATTAATTCTTTATATTCTATTTTCAAAAAAAGATCTGGCGATTTAAATCCATACATAAAAAACCCCGAATCATAAACTTTTCAGCCTATAATTCGGGGTATTATTTGTTTATATTCGTTTCTAATTAGTAACGAATTAAGAAATATTTCTTCTTACCGCGGCGAATGATTGTGAATTTACCTTCGATGCGGTCGTTTTCTGTTACAACGTAGTCTAATGCTTGTGTACGCTCACCGTTTACGTAGATTGCGCCGTTCGTTACATCTTCACGTGCTTGACGTTTTGATGGAGAGATTTTGCTTTCTACAAGTAAGTCGATTAATACTGTATCTTCTGCAGTACGTTCTACAGATGGTACGTCTTTGAATCCTTGCTCGATTTCGCTTGCAGTTAGTTCTGCTACAGAACCGCTAAATAATGCAGCTGAAATTTTAATCGCTTGCTCTAATGCTTCTTCGCCGTGAACAAGTTTTGTCATTTCAGAACCTAATGCTTTTTGTGCTGCACGTTTTTCTGGTGCTTCAGCTACTTGCTTTTCAAGCTCAAGAATTTCTTCATGAGATAAGAATGTGAAGTATTTTAAGTATTTAACAACGTCGCGGTCATCTGTGTTGATCCAGAATTGGTAGAACTCGTAAGGAGTTGTTTTCTCTGGGTCTAACCAAATTGCGCCGCCTTCTGTTTTACCAAACTTCGTACCGTCTGATTTTGTAACAAGTGGAATTGTTAAACCGAATGCTTTCGCATCTTCTTCTGATTTACGGATTAATTCAAGACCAGCTGTAATGTTACCCCATTGGTCACTACCACCGATTTGTAGGCGACAATTATGGTGTTGGTATAAGTTTAAGAAGTCGTATGATTGTAAAATCATGTAACTGAACTCAGTGAATGAAATACCAGTTTCTAAACGAGATGCTACTGTATCTTTTGCTAACATATAGTTTAAACCGAAGTTTTTACCGATATCGCGTAAGAATGAAATTACATCTAAGTTACCAAGCCAGTCATAGTTGTTAGCCATTGTTGCTGGGTTGTCCACGTTTTCGAACTCTAAGAAGTTTGAAAGTTGGTTTTTAATGCTTTCTGTGTAGTAAGCAACTGTATCTTTCGTATTTAATGTACGCTCTGCTTTTTTACCACTTGGGTCACCGATCATACCAGTACCACCACCAACAAGTGCGATTGGTTGGTGACCAGCTAATTGGAAACGACGTAACATTAATACTGGTAACATATGACCGATGTGTAAGCTATCTGCTGTCGGATCGAAACCACAGTATAATTTAACGCTTTCTTTTTCTAATAATTGCTCAAGGCCCTCAGCATCTGTTTGCTGATTAATTAGACCGCGAAATTCAAGATCTTGTAAAATACCCATATCCTACATACTCTCCTTTAAGTTCATTACTGGCGTGAAGGTTGAAAACATAAAAAAATCGCCCCTTCAAATAAGGGACGATTTTGATTATCGCGTTACCACCCTAGTTGCAGGCCAAAAAGCCTACCACCTTATTTACATAACGGCTTAGCACCGTCTTTTCCCTTTTGAATACAATTCAATCGAAAAAAGATGCTCTAGGGGCGTAATTCGCGATCATCTATGTGCTGATTTTCACCGACCATCAGCTCTCTAAAACAGGGAAATGATCACTACTTCTCCCTTTCCACGCTCAATTATTCATATACTTTTCTTTATACCATCATTTATATAGGCGTGTCAAATAGAGGTGGAATTTCTCTTCTTTCCAATCCTTTACAACGCCATAAAGAGTATCGTAATAAGAGAAAGAATTGGAACCCCAACTAACAACGATACATGAAACACAACCGATAAATCATTTCCAATGGTCGCCTCCACAGGATCTTTCGCCGGGGAACCAAGAAACCCGATTAATCGATCGAATCGACTTACCGTTTTTGGAAAGTCTGGTATTTCTACATGATCACTATCTAAATGTTGCTTTAACTTATATTCACTCTTAAAGGGATTTTCGCTCAATTTCATCCACCTCCAGCAATTGTTTCAATTTCTTTATTCCATTATGAAGTCTCGATTTCACTGTTCCAATCGGAATGTTTAATATTTCTGCAATTTCTTTTTGCTGCATATCATGATAATAAGAAAGGATTAGGACCGCTCTTTGCTCTTCTGGAACTTTCAAAATTGCTTCTCTTACTGTGAGCCGATCTTCGTGAGAAAATTCTTTTTCCGGAATCGGCACTAAAAATGGCAAAAGCGTACGCCACTTTTTTCTCCTATTCAATTTATTAATCATAAGACGATAACCAATTTGAAATAAATACGTTTTTATTTTACCTTTTTCAATTTCATACATATGTTTCTTACGCTCTAGCGTCAAAAACGTATCTTGCACAAGATCGATACTTAATTGTTCATCTCGGTTAAATCGATATAAAAATGTGTATAGCGCTGGTTTGATTAAAATATATAGTCTTTCTCCCGCTTGTTTATCTCCACTTTGATAAGCAAGCATGAGCTCCTCCTCAATCCCAATCTGCGCCATGATTTTTGATCTCCTTTATTCCTTTTAACGTTAATGAAATACGGGAAATTAAATATGCAATCGCAATAAAAATCCACAATTGTGATTGATTTGTAAAAAATTGCACATATGGGTTTTGAATCGTAAATCCCATTGCAACTAAAATATTTAACGCTTGCACACATATGCATGCATACAACGCAAGGCAGACAGAAATAGTATCAAATACATTCCAGCGAAAATACACTTTTGTTTTTGTAAAATCAATTTTATATCCATTTTTCCGTACTATATGTTTTCTATCAAATGGAATAATTATTGAAAACAGAACACCCATTATAGCTCCAGCTGTAAGCATTGATACTCTATATCCAATTGGTATCGGTAAGAAAAGACCACAAGAAAATACAACTATAATTCCAATTAAAGCAAAAGCAAGAAGTAATTTATTAGACATAAAAAAGCCTCCCTCATCTATTCTTTCACAAATGTATACAGACGAGGAAGACACTTCGTTCAAATATTATTTTAATTTTTTTATAATCTTTGCGGGATTCCCGCCAACTACTACATTATTAGGTACATCTCTCGTTACGACAGCACCAGATGCGATTACCGCATTGTCTCCAATTGTTACACCTGGATTAATAATTGCTCTTCCGCCAATCCATACGTTATCGCCAATTGTAACTGGTTTTCCGTATTCTGATCCGCTTATGCGCTCTACTGGATCAAGCGGGTGTGTTGCTGTATAAATGTGAACACCTGGAGCTAACATACAGTTCACTCCGATTGTTACCGGGCATACGTCTAAAATCGTACAGTCAAAGTTCGCGTAAAAATTTTCGCCAACGTGAATGTTATAACCGTAATCACATCTAAAAGAAGATTCAAGATGAATATTATCTCCTGTCGTTCCAAATAATTCTTTTACGATTTCGCTACGCTCTTTCAATTGCTCTTCTGGCGTATCATTTAATTTTCTCGTTAATATACGTGCTTGCTCTCTTTCTTGTACTAAAACTGGATCAGTCGGTATGTACATTTCTCCTAGTATCATCTTTTCTTTTTCTGTTTTCATCATACTCCCCCTTTAACTTATATATATAAGTTAATAATAACATAAAAAAAGGCCTGAACATTTTTCGTTCAGACCTTCCTCTCTTAATCTTCCATCGTTGATAAGTCACCTGTTGGTAAGTTTAACTCCCACGCTTTTAATACGCGGCGCATAATTTTACCACTTCTCGTTTTCGGTAATTTATCTCTAAATTCAATTTGCCTTGGCGCTGCATGAGCTGCTAGGCCTTTCTTTACAAATTGACGAATTTCTTCTTTTAATTCATCAGATGGTTCGTATCCTGCTCGAAGTGCGATAAATGCTTTAATAATTTCGCCGCGCACTGGATCAGGAATACCAATTACACCTGCTTCTGCAACAGCAGCATGCTCGATTAATTTACTTTCTACTTCAAACGGACCAACGCGCTCACCTGACGTCATAATTACATCGTCAATACGTCCTTGGAACCAGAAGTATCCATCTTCATCCATATAGGCAGAGTCACCTGATACGTACCAATCTCCCGGCATGAAATAAGATTCATACTTTTGCTGGTTATTCCAGATCCCGCGCATCATAGATGGCCAACCTTTCGCAATTGCTAAGTTACCCATTGTGTATGGAGGAACTTCATTTCCTTCATTATCAACAATCGCTGCTTTCACACCTGGAATTGGTTTACCCATTGAGCCTGGGCGAATTTCCATACAAGGGTAGTTACAAATAACTTGTCCACCTGTTTCTGTCATCCACCACGTATCATGAATACGAAGTCCAAATGCATTCATACCCCAGCGAATTACTTCTGGATTTAACGGCTCACCAACGCTTAATACGTGACGAACTTGTGATAAGTCGTATTTTTTAATTGCGTCTTGTCCAGCTCCCATTAACATACGGAACGCTGTTGGTGCGCTGTACCAAACCGTCACACCGTAATCTTGCAGTGCTTCATACCAAGCTTCTGGACTAAAGCGTCCACCTAAAATAACATTTGACGCTCCAACTAACCACGGTGCGAAAATACCGTAAGCAGTTCCCGTTACCCAGCCCGGGTCAGCTGTGCACCAATATACGTCATCTTCTTTTAAATCTAATACCCATTTCGCCGTTTGATAGTGCTGAACCATTGCATTTTGCGCATGAAGCACACCCTTTGGCTTACCAGTAGAACCAGACGTATAGTGAAGAATTAAACCATCTTCACGGCCTAACCATTCAATATGTAATTCTTTTGAAGCTTGTTCAAATAAAGGATTGAACGCTACCGTTTTACCGCCTTCTTCTACATTATCTCCAACAAGGAAAACTGTTTTTAAAGCAGGTAAATCATTTAATGGTACACGCTCTAATAACTCAGGCGTTGTAATTAACACCTTCGCTTCACTATCTTCTAAACGATCGCGAACCGCACCTTCCATAAATGCTTCAAATAACGGTCCAACAATTGCTCCTAATTTCACTGCACCTAAAAGTGCGAAATATAACTCTGGAGAACGTGGCATAAAAATAAAAACGCGATCGCCTTTTTCTACATCGCCATAATTTTTCAGGACATTCCCTGCTTTATTAGAAAAATCCTTCATTTCCTTAAATGTATATTTCTCTTTTCGCGATCCATCTTGATAATAAAGAGCTACTTTATTCTTTCGATCGGATTTCGCATGCTTATCAATTGCCTCATACGCCATATTTACTCGGCCTGTTTCATTCCAAGTAAAGTTTTTATTAACCTCTTCCCAGTTAAAATTCGCGTATGCCTCATCATAATTCGGCAAATTATTTTCTCCTTTAATGACAGGAAGCGTTTCTACTTTCATACTTTACATCCCCCTCCTATGTATTCTATTATCTATTATAATGATATTATTTAAAATTTTCAGTATATTTGTTGATTTTTAGACAAATTTTTAATGACAAAATTCGATTCACATCGCATATATTATAAAGTACGATATTAATAGATTCACAAACCCTCAAGGTGGTGAGCAATACATTGATTCATAAAAAAATATACAATGCTAGAAACTTAAAAACAGCGAAAGGCACTTTAATTATTGAAGGTCCTGTCTCTACACATAATCTTGAAATGTATGAATTTCATCCAGATTTAGTTGCATTTCGTCCTGCTGAACAGCAATATAAAGCAATTGTCGAAATTTCTAAATTACCAGAAGCTCGACTCATTATTGCTAGACATGACCAAATGATTGTTGGATATGTTACATATTTATATCCTGATCCACTTGAACGATGGTCAGAAGGAAAAATGGAAAACTTAATTGAGCTTGGGGCAATAGAAGTAGTCCCAGCCTTCCGCGGGAGTTCTGTCGGAAAGAACTTACTAGAGGTTTCTATGATGGACGATTATATGGAAGATTACATTATATTGACGACTGAATATTATTGGCACTGGGATTTGAAACAAACAGGATTGAATGTGTGGGAATACCGAAAAGTAATGGAAAAGATGATGAATGCCGGCGGGTTACAATGGATGGCTACAGACGATCCTGAAATTTGTTCACATCCCGCCAACTGTTTAATGGTCCGCATCGGTAAACGCGTTGATACGGATTCTATTCAAGCTTTTGATCGTCTACGTTTTCACAATCGTTTTATGTATTAATAAAGGGGGCAACTGGAATGATTGTAGAAGAAATTATGAATCAAAATGTAGTTACACTACATCCAAACGATACAATCGAAACAGCAATCCGAACGATTCGCACGAAAGGCATTCGGCACATTCCAATTGTCGATCAAAATAATCACGTCGTAGGCATTATTTCTGATCGGGATGTAAGAGATGCAAGTCCGTCTATTCTAGATGAACAAGTTTCACTCGATATGCTACAGCAACCGCTTGAACTTATTATGAAACATCCTGTAATGACTTGTCACCCTCTCGATTTCGTTGAGGAAATTGCTACTTTATTTTTTGAAAATAAAATTGGCTGCCTTCCTGTTACAAAGGCCGGGAAGTTAGTTGGAATCATTTCTGAATCTACAGTATTACACACGTTAGTAAAATTAACAGGAGCACATCAACCGAGTTCGCAAATTGAAATTCAAGTAAAAAACGAACCTGGTATTCTTGGAAAAGTCGTTGCTATTTTTAGTGATTTACAAATAAATATCGTGAGCGTTCTCGTCTATCCAGCAAAAGACGAGAATGATAAAGTACTCGTTTTCCGCATTCAAACGATGAATCCTCTAAAAGTGATTGATGCACTTGAAGCAGAAGGCTACCGCGTATTATGGCCAAACATCATGGGGATGCAAGCATGAGTAGCGCGTTTATTTATTCGGATGACTTTCGGGGCTATTCATTTAGCCCTGATCATCCTTTTAACCAACTGCGCGTCACACTTACGTATGATTTATTACAAAAGGGCGGTTTCATCTCTCCCTCTCAAATCATCTCACCACGGATGGCTACAGATGAAGAGATTGCCTACGTTCATACAGAGGAGTACATAAATGCGGTAAAACGTGCTGGAGAAGGAAATTTAGAAAAATCAATTGCGATGACATATGGACTTGGAACAGAAGATACACCGATGTTTCCAAATATGCACGAAGCAAGCGCATTGCTCGTTGGTGGTACATTAACAGCTGTCGATGCTGTTCTTTCCGGAAAAGTAAAACACGCGCTTAACTTAGGAGGCGGCTTACATCATGGCTTCCGTGGTAAAGCATCTGGCTTTTGTATTTATAACGACAGTTCTATCGCAATGAAGTATATTCAGAAGAAATACGGTTTACGCGTCCTATATATTGATACAGACGCTCATCACGGTGATGGTGTACAGTGGTCATTTTATGATGACCCTAACGTATGCACCATTTCATTACATGAAACTGGTCGCTATTTATTCCCTGGAACTGGCGCTGTAAACGAACGCGGACAAGGTAATGGTTATAGTTATTCTTTTAACGTTCCACTCGATGCTTTTACAGAAGATGAATCGTTCTTAGAATCATATCGAACTGTTGTAAAAGAAGTTGCAGCATACTTTAAACCGGATATTATTTTAACGCAAAATGGTGCTGATGCACATTACTACGACCCACTTACACACCTTTGTGCGACAATGAATATTTACCGCGAAATACCGAAACTCGCTCGTGAAATTGCTAATGAATATTGCGAAGGTCGCTGGATCGCTGTCGGCGGTGGCGGCTATGACCATTGGCGTGTCGTACCAAGAGCATGGGCGCTCATTTGGCTCGAAATGAACAACATCCAAAACATCTCAGGTTATCTCCCTCCAGAATGGATTGAAGCTTGGAAAGGACAAGCAGAAACAGAACTTCCCCTCACATGGGAAGATCCAGACAACATGTATAAACCTATCCCCCGTAAACCAGAAATTGAAGAAAAAAATGCATTAACTGTAGCGAAATCCCTTGAAATTATTCGGAATAATATGACAAAATCTTTGTACTAAACGAAAAGGAGGCTCGTTTTTGAATAGCCTCCTTTTATTTATTGTCGGTTTCTGTCGGTAAGTCGATATATTTTAATAATCGCTGATATATTTTCATTTCATAACAGCCTGGCCCAACTTTTATGAGAAAAGGTAGTGATATTATGTGGAAACGACAAATGATCCACACGAAACGTGGTACATTTGAACTCTTTACAAAAGGAGATGGCGAATCGCTTTGTATTACACATCACTATTCACAATTTAATGAAACTGGTGATTACTTTGCAGATGTTTTTACTGCTACGCATCGTGTATTTCTCATTAATTTACGAGATACTGGTCGCTCTGTAACCGCCCAGTCAGAAAACGAATTAAGCATGGTTGAAACAATCCACGACTTAGAAGCAATACGAGAAGCATTACAACTTCCAACATGGCATTTCGCTGGTCATTCAACAGGTGGTATGCTTGGACTTTTATATGCGATTACATATCCAAATCCCTTACAATCATTAGTCGTAGCAGGAGCTGCAGCAAGTAACTATACCGAAACACCATTTTGCATTTATCATCCCGAACATTCACACTTTCATTATATGCAAGAGCTCATCGAAAACTTAAAAATCCCTCACCTTACAAGTGAAGAACGGAAAGAACTATCTACTAAGAGAACAAAATTATCATTGTATAAACCAGAAAACTACAACTCTTATTTTTGTAAACCAATCAAAAAAACAATGTCCGTTAGCCGGATGAACGCTTTCGCCAATGAATATCCTTCATTTGATTTAAGAGAGTATTTACCTTCCATCCAAACAAAGACACTTATTATATGCGGAAGATATGATGTACAGTGCCCAATTCAGTATTCTATCGAGATGCATGATGGGATACGTAATTCTATCTTCATTCCATTTGAAAACAGCAACCATTATCCTTTTTTAGAAGAGGCTACTCAGTTTACTTCTACTACTCAAACATTTTATAAATCATTGCAACAAGGAACTCTAAAATAGTATGTTAAGGTCGCAAACTAATTTTCCAACAAAAAGCTCACAGCCTCTATAAGACTATGAGCTTTTTTCAAAAGAAATATTTCACACTAAAAACAACTAAAAAAATACAAGAAATAACAACTAAACCCACATCAAGTAATACCGACTTTTTATCTCTATCTTTTAAACTTACCTTAGAGCTAGAAATGCTTTTAATTACCCAAAAGATCGCAAAAAAGAACCAACCAAAATGATCATTCGTAGAATCTTCATCATAAAACATTTGTATTGCACCAATAATCAATAAGATAAGTACGATATTAGTTCCAATCTTTAAAGCCTTGTTTGATTTATTATCTTTTAATATATCCCCCAACATATAGCACGCTCCTCATGCTCTCCTCTGTTTTGTTTCTCTTTACATTTTAACATAAATTACCTATTCCTTCCTTTTCATTCGAATAACATACAAAAAACCTGCCAATTACTCGGCAGGTTCCCTACACATTAAAACGATAACCAGCTCCCCATACTGTTTCAATATATTGCGGGTGGGCAGGATCTCTTTCAATTTTTTCACGTAGCTTTCTAATGTGGACGACAACAGTGGCTAAATCACCAGCGGAATCTAATCCCCAAATGCGTTCAAATAACTGTTCTTTATTTAATACTTGGTTTGGATGTGTTACAAAGAATGTTAATAAATCAAATTCCTTCGTTGTAAATGCCACTTCTTCATTGTTTATAAAAACTTTCCTCGCTCGTTGATCGATAGAAATTCCGTGAATATATAACGTATCACGTTGCTTACTTACATTTCCTGATAATCTTTCATAACGGGCAATATGTGCTTTTACTCTTGCAACTAATTCGCTTGGACTAAACGGTTTCGTTATATAATCATCCGCTCCTAATCCGAGTCCGCGAATTTTATCTATATCTTCTTTTTTTGCTGAAACAAGTAGAATCGGAATATCTTTTACAGCACGTATTTGTTTACAAATTTCGAATCCGTTCATTTTCGGGAGCATAATATCTAAAATAATTAAATCATAGTCTTCTTGCAGGGCTATTTGTAAACCTATTTCTCCTGAATGCTCTACATCAACTTGGAAATCATTAATTTCTAAATAATCTCGCTGTAATTCTGCAATACTTACTTCATCTTCTATTAATAAAATTCTTTTCAATTTACTCACCACATTCCTCTACTTTTTCCAATGAAAAGAAAATGCTTGTGCCTTTACCAAGCTCGCTTTCCGCCCAAATTTCCCCGCCATGTTCTTCAACAATTTGCTTCGCTATTGCTAAACCAAGTCCACTTCCACCTGTGCTAGAATTTCGCGATTGTTCTGCACGATAAAAACGTTCAAAGATATACGGTAGCGTATCAGATTCTATACCTGATCCATTGTCCATCACTTTCACAATAACTTTATTGTTATCACTCGATACTGTTACAGTAATTTTCTTCTCTTCTTTATCCATGTACTTCACACTATTATGAATTAAATTTGATATAACTCTATTTATCTTTTCGCAATCAGCCGTTACATATAATGGCGATGAATGTAATTGTAAGTTAACTTCTATACCTTCTTCACTTAAATCCATCTGCATCTCTTCTATTAATTCTTGCATAAACGTATTTAATTCAACTGTCTCAAATTGGAATGGAACTCGATTCAAATCGAGCTTTGAAAACAAAAAGAGTTCATCAATGAGTGTGTCCATATGTTTTGCCTTCGTGTGAATTGTCGTTAAATACTTATCCATTTTTTCTGGCGTATTTGCTACCCCGTCCTTTATTCCCTCTACATATCCGATAATAGATGTAATCGGTGTTTTTAAATCATGCGATATGTTTGAAATAAGTTCTTTTCGATTTTCTTCATACTGCGTTTGTACTTCAATCGATTCTTTTAACTTCTTCCTCATTTCCTCAAATCCTTGATTTAATTGACCTATTTCATCGTGCGATGTAACTGGCATTTGAAAATCTAAATTTCCTTCTTTAATTTTCTCTGTTGCGCCTTTCAATACAAAAATTGGTTTTATTACACTTCTTGAAACGAGATAACTTAATAACCCAATAAGTAAAATAGCTAATAGTAAAAGCGATACGAATAAGATTGGAAATAATTTTTGTGTAAGATCTACAAATGAACTTTGCTTTTTTAGTACAAATATACTCCCTTCTTCTTTCTGTGCAAAATAAAAATCAAATTTTACATATCGATAAAATGTATCACCTAGTTCCGTTGTACCACGACTATTAATATTTGCTGCTTCAAATTTCGGAAGGGCTTCTGTTAAAGTCGAACTTTCAAAACCCTTTGTAGCATAAGAAATGTTTTCTCCCTTTCTTACAATTATTTTCACGCCTTCTTTTTCAATTGATGAAACGAACGATTCATCTAATAATTGAGATTGATGTTGCTTTGCCGCTAATTTTAATTCAAGATAGGCATTCTCTTCTTCTGGTGTAAGCGGCTTTTGAATGTAAGAACTTTTATAGAAATTTTTCACTGCTTCCAAGTCACCTGTTATCGAAAAAACAATTAAAAATCCCGCGACTAATATGAGCGTAATAGAAACGAGAATTACAGCAATATAAGAAAATAAAAACCTTGTTTTAATAGACATCATTTACATCCTCACTTTACCCATCCTTCATATTCATAAGCATAAAAATATATGTTCAAATACTCAAGCGATTTTATAGTAATTTTAGCGTCAGTTTATAAAAATTTAATGTTCCTATTTTACAGTTGAAATTAGGAGGTTGAAATTCCATGTTCAAAAAAACATTCAGTATGATATGTTGCGTAATTTTTTTACAAGGATGCTCGCAAGAACAAGAAGTAAAAAAGGAGATGACAAACATGGAGACTGCACTACTAGCAGCTACTGAAAAAAATGAAACGAATACTGTTATATCTTTACTAAAACAAGGCGCAAATATAAATGCGACGGATAATCAAGGACGCACTCCGCTTATGATTGCTACATACAAAAATGATGTAAAAACCGCAAAAGCGCTTATCGAATCTGGTGCTGATGTAAATATCCAAGATGACATGAAAAACAATCCCTTTCTATACGCCGGTGCGGAAGGTTACTTAGACATTTTAAAGCTAACAATTGATGCTGGTGCAGATCCTACGATTACAAATCGTTACGGTGGAACAGCTCTTATCCCAGCCTCAGAACATGGCTATATTGAAGTTATAAAAGAACTCCTCACTCGAACAAATATTGATGTAAATCATGTAAATAACCTCGGATGGACAGCTTTAATGGAAGCCATCGTACTAAATAACGGAAACGAAACACAGCAACAAGTCATTCGCCTTCTTATTGAGCACGGTGCAGATGTAAATATTCCAGACCATGATGGTGTTACCCCGTTAGAGCATGCTCGCGCTCATCACTTTGAAGAGATAGAGAAGATTTTGTTAGAAGGACGTAAGTAAAAAGCTAATTTTTGCCTTCCTCCCCCACCCTATGCTACATTTAAGCCGTTACATTAATATTAATAGGGTGGGAATAAAAATGAACAAACCTAAAATTGGGATGATTGGACTTGGAAGTATTGCGCAAAAGGCCTATCTTCCAACACTTACAAAAGAAACTGATTGGAATTTTGTAGGGGCGTTTACACCTAACGCAGAAAAAAGAAAACAAGTTTGCCAGCAATACCGGATTCAAGACTTTCATTCTATTGAAATGTTAGCTTCGGAATGCGATGCAATCTTCGTGCATAGTTCAACTGCATCACATTATGAAATCGTTTCTGAACTTCTGAAAAAAGGGATCGACGTTTATGTTGATAAGCCGCTAGCAGCTACAGTGGAACAAGCTGAGCAACTAGTCGAGTTGAGCGAGAAATATAACCGAAAATTAATGGTCGGATTTAATCGCAGATTCGTTCCTATGTATGTCGCTGCCAAAGAACAGGCTAATGATATTTCATGGATTCGAATTGAAAAGCATCGCACAAATAAAGTCGGGCCATATACGTACGATTTCACTATGTTAGATGATTATTTACACATTGTAGATACAGCTCGCTGGTTAGCTAATAATGACCTTAACGTCGTTCACAATATGATGCAAATCAATGAAAAGAATGAACTTCTTTACGGACATCATACATATACAACTCCAAGTGGACTGTTACTTTCTACTGCAATGCATCGCCATGCCGGTACAAATTTAGAACAAATTGAACTTGTAACGCCAGGGAAAATCATTCGCGTAAAAAATATGAACACATTTGAAATTGAACAGGAAAACTCAGTTTCACAAAGCGGTTCCCCATCATGGGATACAACGTTAAAACAACGTGGTTTTGAAGATGCTGTTCATCATTTTATTGAATGTGTACAAGGAGATACAAAGCCTGTTGTAGATGGATTAGAAGGATTAAAAACGCAGCAAATGCTACAATCTTTACTAGATGATGTAAACAAAAATTAAAACGGATACATTTTTCAGAATTTACTTTCATTCCCATTTCCTCTTTATTTCTCTCGTAAATTTCTATAGAATATGTTGATAGGAATTATAAATTTCATAATGAATCGTGGAAAGGATGGGATTAACACATGTGGAACGAGTTTAAAAAATTCGCATTCAAAGGTAATGTAATCGATTTAGCTGTCGGGGTTGTAATCGGTGCTGCATTCGGTAAAATCGTTAGTTCTTTAGTAAAAGATATCATCACACCATTACTTGGTATGGTATTAGGTGGCGTTGACTTTACAGATTTAAAAATTACATTCGGTAAATCATCTATTATGTATGGTAACTTCATCCAAACTATTTTTGATTTCTTAATTATTGCAGCTGCTATCTTTATGTTTGTTAAAGTTTTCAACAAACTAACATCTAAAAGAGAAGAAGAAAAAGAGGAAGAACTTCCAGAACCAACAAAAGAAGAAGAACTTCTTGGCGAAATTCGCGACTTACTAAAACAGCAAAACTCTTCTAAAGATAGAGCATAATTGAACGGATAAAAAGGCATGTCCCTCGGGACATGCCTTTTCTATATGTTATAACGTCTCCGAATTCATATGAATAAATAAAATAATACCAGCAACCATAAGTACCATAATGCTACCTGCAAATAGTGTAATACCAATAAACATTAAACTTGTGCTCATATCTACTGATACACTTTCAATAAAAATAGAAATTACATACGTGATAAGGGCAATTCCTGCAAGAATACTTCCTGGAACAAATCGCTTTAAGCCATTTTGTTTTAACGTCATATATGCAAAAATAGCAGTCATACAAAGCGTAATTATCCAAAGAACGATCATCTCTTCTCCCCCCTCACAAGCCTTTTCTTTCTATTATACATGACATTGCCCTATAATAGGTAAATTTGCACTTATGTGACATATAACAAGGAATCATACAATTTATAGAGAAATCTTCTAAATAAGCTATAAACTATGGAGAATTTCAATTGGAAGATGATATTGTAGGATATTTTAAACAAGTAGAGCGATTCGATTAAATTACAATTGACTTAGACAAAGATGAAACCATTATTACTGGCCATGTGAAACAATATGATCCTTCTAGATTAGAACAGTTAATACAAAGTTTTAAAACGCACTGCCCAAACATGCCTTGAACATAATTTACGAAGCGCTGAAGAACTTTTTGCATTTTGGAAAAGAAATTGACCACTAGGAAAATATGGATATTTTTCATATAAATCGATATAATTACCATATACAAATATTCTTTGTAAGGGAGTGTTCATAATGATTTGGATTTCACTAATCGTATTAGCTTATTTCATCATTCTCGTCCCAATACAGTACAACTACATTAAAATGCTCAAAGAAAAACAGAAAAAAATGAATGTCTCACAAAACGAACTATATGACAACATGTCTTATGAAGAATCCCAAGTGCATTACCATTATCAAAGTAACGTATTTACAATACCTGCTTCGCTTGTCGCAAGTATTATTTATAAAGTGAAACATGCAGCATAATGTGTACGCTGTAAAATTATTGTTTGAGTCTGTTCATGCTGGTGAGCCTGATCCTACGAAAATTGATGAGCATTATGAAGAGAATCACGATACACTTTTTGAAGAAAGTATTATTCTTGTTAAAGCAAACAGTTTAGAAGAAGCTCATGAACTAGGTGAAAATATAGCTATACAATCGGAGCACACATACGATAATATGTATGATGAGCAAATCACATGGACGTTCCGAAAAGTGTTACATGTGTTTGAATTAGACGATACGCCATTTGAAACTGGAAAAGAATTGTACGCAAGATTTTTACACGTTAAGAAAAATGAAACTGTAGATACAGTAATTGAAAAATATTATCCTGAATATGAATAAAAGCTCACAGCAATCGCTGTGAGCTTTTTTATACTTACTTCGTTGAATCTCTAAATTGGATACGGTGAGGTAAGATAACAGTGTGATCTTCCACTTTTTCTTTGTTCATATACTTTGTTAATAGACGCATTGCTACTGCACCGATATCATACATCGGTTGTACAACTGTTGAAAGTTGCGGACGAACCATTAATGCAAGGCGTGTATTATCGAAACCAAGTACTTCTACGTCAGTTGGTACGTTTAATCCAGCGTCTTGTGCTGCGTGGATTACACCTAGTGCCATTTCATCAGACGATACGAAGATTGCTGTTGGCTTTTCATCATTGCTCCAAAGCTTTTCGAATGCTTCGATACCTGAGTCATATGTGTAATCTCCATCGATTACAAGATTTTCATCATATGAAATACCTTCTTCTTCTAAAGCTTTTTTATAACCTTGTAACTTCTTCGCGCTTCCCGCTTTATCAATGAATGGACCAGAGACGAAACCGATACGCTTATGTCCTTGCTCAATAAAGTGCTTCATTGCATCGTAAGCTGCTTGTGTATAATCAATATTTACTGATGGCGTTTCATTTTGCTCATCGAATGACGCTGCTAATACAATTGGTACTGGAGATTTTTTAAATTCTTCAATGTGAATGTCTGTAATATCTTCACCCATGAAAACAATTCCGTCCACTTGCTTTCCAAGCATCGTATTTAATAAATGGAACTCTTTCTCTTTGTTTTGGTCAGAGTTACTTAAAATGATGTTATATTTGTACATTGTTGCGATATCTTCAATTCCACGTGCAAGTTCTGCATAAAACGTATTTGAGATATCAGGAATAATAACACCTACTGTAGTTGTCTTCTTACTTGCTAGTCCACGTGCTACCGCATTTGGGCGGTACCCTAAACGATCAATTGCTTCTAATACTTTCTTTCTTGTTGTAGGCTTTACATTTGGGTTACCGTTCACAACGCGTGATACGGTAGCCATTGAAACGTTCGCTTCGCGCGCTACATCATAGATTGTTACGTTCATCTCATCGCACACTCCTTCTATTTTTGTTATCTATTTTTATGTATCGGTTACTTGAATGAAAAAAAGACATCAACTCTATTTGCAGATGCCACCAATCGTCCCGAGTTCTTCCTTTTACTAATGATACGATAAAAACGCAGGCTCATACAATATTTTCCCGCAAAAGTTTCGAAAAAATTCGCTTCTTTTCTCGTATTTTCGTATTTTTTATGAAAAAAGAGCATTTTTTGTAAAAAAATAGTTGTTTCCTAAGTAGAAATCTTATTTTAAGCAGTACGATAGTAAATGAAATTTATATCGACGATTTTTCGAATATATGAACCGTAACTTGAAATATATCAGCGATTTTCCAAATATATCTACCACAACTCTAATTATATCAGCGATTTTTTTAATATATCAACTTACCAACAAAAATCGACAATGACAGTCTCTATACAGATGCCCCAAAACGCCTTATTGGAACAGCTCATTAAAAGTTTTTATAATTTACTTCCAAATGATTTTAATTCATTCATAAAATCATTGAACTGCGGAATATTCATTTGCTGCGCCTCATCTGATAAAGCTACAGCGGGATTTGGATGTACTTCAGCCATAATTGCGTCTGCACCAATTGCCATCGCTGCTTTTGCAGTTGATAAGAGAAGGTCACGTCGCCCTGTAGAATGCGTTACATCGACAACAACAGGTAAATGTGTTTCTTTCTTTAAAATCGGTACAGCGGAAATATCAAGCGTCTTACGCGTCGCTCTTTCATAAGTGCGAATACCTCTTTCACATAAAATAATGTTCCCATTTCCCTTTGCCATAATATATTCTGCCGCATTAATGAATTCTTCAATCGTTGCTGATAGACCACGTTTTAATAATACTGGTTTATTTACAGCACCAGCTACCCTTAGCAAATCAAAGTTTTGCATATTGTGAGTGCCAATTTGAATAACATCAACGTAATCTAATGACATCTCAATATCATTTGGATTTAAAATTTCACTAATAACAGCCAAATCATATTTATCTGCTACTTGGCGTAAAATTTGTAATCCTGCTAATCCAAGACCTTGAAAATCATACGGTGAAGTATGTGGCTTGAAAGCACCACCACGCATTAATTTCAACAATCGTATCTTCTATTTTTTCTTACAAGACACAAGTAGTGCTTTACGATGATCCTCTTCTTGTAACTCTAAACCAACTTGAAAAATTTGTTTGAAAATATGTTGTAAAGTCGAAGTTTCAAATGGACCATTATTATTCTCTACAATTAAATCCAGCATATTTCTTTCACGTACAGGATCAAAACGTTTCACACCTTATACTTCTTTTAAAGTACCAACTTCTTGTACGAGACGACCTCTTTCGTTTAATAACTCTAATATTTGTAAATTAAGTTGATCAATTTCAGAACTTAAACGACCTAATTGTTGTGATGCCATAAAAAAGCCACATCTTTCAAATTCCTATATATTACTTTTTTAAGATAACTTATTATAGTTGATACATATACGATTGTCACACGATATACAGCAATGAATTATCATCAAAAAACATTGTATATTTTCATTTAAAATAAAAAAAAGACAGTTTACATACTGTCTTTTTTACAAGAAGGAAACAAACGGTTTATCACTGTTTTTCTCTTTTATAATAACGGCCTCAATTTTACTCTCGGACTTGATCTGTAATTGTACTTTCGCATCTTTAGGCAATTTGTCCAACATACCTTGCGCAGCCAATTGGGTAAGAGCCATTAATTCTGTTTTACCGTTATATTTAATAACAATATTCATATTTAATGTATCCATTTGATCTTTCTTATAAGAAACTTTTGCGTTGACTGGAATAAAATCTCCAGTAGAAAAACCTTTTATTTCCTTAGCAAAGTTAGTTATTTTTGTATTATCTTCTCCATGTGCTTGTGTAAATTCATCAGAAGGATATGAATACGACTTTTCATCAATTGTACTCCAATTTCCAAGGTTCGTATCATTCTTTTGAACAGTAGCACTAGCAATATACGTACCATTTTTTAAAGAACTTGTACTTTCTTGCTTAAAGATAGCAAACGTAATTGGAGATTTGTTATATTTATCATTTTTGTTAATAGCTTCAATAAGTTGTTTAGCAACTTCAGACCCTTTAGACATAGCTTCTTCATTCGATACACTTGAAGACATAGCTAAGCCAATCATAACACCAGATAAACTTAATTCATTTGAATTCTGTTTTCCGAAATAGTCTTGTTCTATAATATTCGTCAAAACTGGCGCTTCTACTTTCGCAACTAGTTCATCAACTAGTTTCTCTGGAATATACTGATTTAATTGCAGTACGTGGCTCTCTGTATCAAATTGCTGCGTTGCAATATTTATTAAACCATTTTCATACTCTGCTAAATCTAATTTAGAATTTGTTTTTATATTAGCTGTATTAATAACCTTTTGTTCTTTTAAAGGAATAACAGTTCTATAATAATCTTTAGAAACAGCAGTTCTCGGAATCATACTTTTTTCTTTTGTATCTTTTTGTATAACTTCATCCTTCTTACTAATCGTATTACTATTGTTACTACAAGCTCCCAGTAATAAACTTACGACTGCGAAGGATAATGCCATTTTCTTCATTACTTAAAACCTACTTTCAACAATCTAGTTATTTAGTTTGAACTATTAATAGTGTACCATTAAATATATTTCAACAAAAACAAAAAAAAGAAGCAAGCACCTTTAGCTTGCTTCTTTTTACTTTATATTCTCTTCTAAAGCATCTTTTTTAATATTCCAATGAGATGTATTCCATACTACCATCCCATCTTTTATGTATAGCACTTGCGGTGATTCATGTCTAATACTGTATTGTTCTGCAACACGATTTGACACATCTCTTGCATCTTGTACGTATAAGTAATACGCTGGCACTTCTCTTTCTTCACTGCAATACGCTTGAAATTCTGTGTATGCACCGTGACTAATCGGGCATGTCGTACTATGTTTAAAAAGAACATACGGCTCATTCTTTTCTACTAAGACTTCAAGCTCTTCAATTGTTTCAAGCTTTGTCATATTCATCACGATTCACCTCTCATACGAAATCTAGAGCGCTTCTCTTTCTTTTCAGCGTTTTTCTCAATTCTTTCTAATTTACGCTCTTCTTTTTCAACCTTCTTCTCTTGTCTCGACGCACGGTAATGATTGTATACTTCAATCGCCGCACTGCTCCACTGTACAACTTGCGCTACTTTATCAGCGTTATTTTCAATTTCGTCCGTTACAGAGTCTGATACATTACGAAGCTTCGTATTTAAAGATTGGATTGTCGTTCCAATCCCATCTACACCCGCTACCACTTTATTTAATGACTGTGACTTCTGTTGAATATCATCAGCTAACGCATTCGTTTTATGTAATAATTGCTCTGTCTCTACGCTAATTCCTTGCATTTGTTTTTCTAAACCTTCTAACGTGCTTGCAACGTTTTCTAACGTCTTCTGAACCGATAACAACGTTCTGCATACATACACTACTAATACTGCGAAAGCAACCGCGATAATAGCCGCACTTACATATAAAAGAACTTGCATTTCATCACTTCCTTTATCTTTTTCATACTTTCCCCTATTATACAATCATTTTCCGTTTCATTCTAATCCCTATCTCATCATTAGAATTTTCATACTTATTCGTTAACTGTAACATAAATCATTCAACAAATTCCACTAAGTAGGTTACAATAGGAGAGGATACATAATTAGTAGGGAGGCTTTACATATGAAAGATCCACGTATTGAAAAGTTAGCATACAATTTAATTAACTACTCTATCCGCTTACAAAAAGGTGAAAAAGTATTAATTGAAAACTTTGGCTTACAAAAAGAACTTGTAACTGCACTTGTAAAAGAAGCATATGCAGCTGGTGGTTTCCCATTCGTCTCTTTAAAAGATCATCAAGTAGATCGCTCTTTATTAATGGGTGCTACTGAAGAACATTTCGAACAAATCGCTGCATATGAAGCAAGCGTAATGAAAGACATGGACGCTTATATCGGTCTTCGCTCTGGCGATAATATTAATGAACAAGCTGACGTTCCAAGTGAGCGTATGAAAGTTCATGGCCAAACAGTTGGCAAAAAAGTTCATAGAGACATTCGCGTTCCAAAAACACGCTGGGTTGTTCTTCGCTACCCAAATGCTTCTATGGCACAGCTTGCTAAAATGAGTACAGAAGCTTTCGAAGACTTCTACTTTGAAGTATGTAACTTAGACTACGGTAAAATGGATAAGGCGATGGATAGCCTTGTTACATTAATGAATAAAACAGATAAAGTTCGTTTAACTGGTCCTGGAACTGACTTAACATTCTCTATTAAAGACATTCCAGCAATTAAATGCTCAGGTCATTTAAACATTCCAGATGGTGAAGTATACTCTGCACCAGTTCGTGACTCTGTTAACGGTACAGTTTCTTACAACACACCATCTCCTTACAACGGTTATACATTTGAAAATGTACAACTTAAGTTCGAGAACGGCCAAATCGTTGAAGCAACTGCAAACGATTCAGAACGCATTAATAAAATCTTCGATACAGACGAAGGCGCACGCTACGTTGGTGAGTTCGCAATCGGCGTAAACCCATATATCTTACATCCAATGGGAGACATCCTATTCGATGAAAAAATCGATGGCAGCTTCCACTTCACTCCTGGACAAGCTTACGACGATGCATGGAATGGTAACAACTCGAACATCCATTGGGACTTAGTATGCATCCAACGCCCTGAATACGGCGGCGGTGAAATTTACTTCGACGACGTACTAATCCGTAAAGACGGACGCTTCGTTGTACCTGAATTAGAAGCTTTAAACCCCGAGAACTTAAAATAATAAAAAATGCTCGGAATTATATCCGAGCATTTTTTTATTATCCTCACTCTATATCGAGCTACTGTTCTTACTTTTTGTTTGCTGAAAATGAAAATAATATAAAAGTGCCACTGCGATAGTACCTATTGATATCGGAACATATAAAGGAAGATCCCATTTCATATATACTCTAGTGCAACCAACAAGCACAAATAATATTTCTAAACAAAACAAAGGTTTTACATATTTCATTTCTTTCCTACCATTTCTATTTTCACATGTGGATTTTCTTTCTCTATAAGCGCCAAGAATTCATCCATATTTTGCGGCATCGCAACCATATGTACTTTATATGCATTCGTCGTAATTTCAAGAGACTTTCCGACCTGACGTATAATTCTCACATCTTTTAATACAATATCATCATTTAAAATACCGTACTTTAATACGCCATTTTCTACTTTATGTTTTTTAATAAATACTTCCCAAACGAGTGGTACATTTACAATGAAGCATAAACCCATCCCAATCAACGCTGACATCCAATGCGCTTTATTAGTGAAAAGCATGACAATTGGATATATAAACATAAAAACTAACGTAAGGCAAACGAAAATGACTACTGACTTACTTCTTTGAATTGGAAAGTTCATACCTACACCCCCTAATCCAAATTATACCACTATTTCCATTTTGGTTCATAGAAAAAGGCCATTTCTAAATGACCTTTTACACAATGTACCTATAAAATTTCTTATCTACCTGTAGCACCGGAAAGTTTTTCGGCAACTCGTCTATACTCACACTTTGAAAACCATTCTTTTCATAAAAACGATGTGCCGCTAAAAATTTTACTGTTGTTCCTAAGTAAATATCTTTCAATTTTTTATCCTCAGCCCATGAAATTGCTGTTTGAAGCAACATATGTGATGCGCCCCATTCTTTTCCGCGAAACTCTTTTTGTACGAACATTTTTCTTAGCGCTACTTGATGATTCTCAATATCTAATAAAGCTACTGTTCCAACTACTTTACCATCATAAATTGCTACCCAAAAGTTTCCGTGATCCTTTTGATAGAATGTTTCTATTTCAAGTAAATCAGGTTGCTCTTCTTTCGTAATGGGAACATTATACTCTTTTTGCTGAATATGAACGATAAGATCTACTACTTCCTCTTGAAACGTACTTTCATACGGAACAATACGAATCTTCTCGTTCATCGAATCTCTTTCCATTCTGAAGCTAGTAAACTATATACAGCGATATCATGAAAATGATCATATAGCCATTCTTCATCTCGTAAAATACCATCTAACTTAAACCCTAAACGCTCTGGAATAGCGCGACTTTTCACATTTTCAACACCGCATCGGATTTCCATTTTATTTAATTTTAAATTCTCAAATGCATATTGAAGCACAGCCTTCACGCTACGCGTCATAACGCCTTTTCCTCCAGCATCTTCTGCAAGGTAATACCCAAGACTCGCGGCTTTCTTCCCCCAGCTCACTGGATGAATGCCTACCATCCCAACGAGCTTTCCTTTGTAACGTATACCACTTTCAAAACCGTCTCCCTCTGCAAACTTCTTTAACCACATCGGAAAAATCTCATCATAAGCATCAGCAGATTTTGTCCCATCTACCCAAGGGAGCCATTTTCGTAAATGATTACGGTTTTGATCTAATAATTGATATAATTCCTCTTTATGATGTTTTTCTAGTAATTGTAGTTCGATTTCGTCATCTACTCGGAGTGTGAACATGTTTTTTAGTCCTCTTTTTAGTTTTCTTATTATTCTAACATTTATATTTCAAAACGCGTACCAATATATCAACGATTTTTGAAATATATCGAACACAACTCCATATATATCGACGTTTCAACATTAAAGCACAACCACGACAACATAAAAAAGACGCACAGCCAAGCTATGCGTCTTTTCTATTATTTCTCTGCAACTTGAACTTCTTTTACGTAAGCTGCTTCGAATTTTTGGATGTCACCTGCGCCCATGAAAATTAGAACGCCGTTTTTATGTTTCTTTAATACATCCGTTGTTGTATCTGTAATTAATTCTGCACCGTCAATACGCTTTTGCAGATCTTCGATTGTTAATTCACCTTTGTTTTCACGTGCTGATCCGAAAATATCACATAAGTATACTTGGTCAGCTTTGCTTAAGCTTTCTGCGAACTCATCTAAGAACTTTTCTGTACGTGAGAATGTATGTGGCTGGAATACAGCGACAACTTCACGCTCTGGATGTTTTTGACGAGCAGCTTCAATCGTTGCATTAATTTCTGTCGGATGGTGTGCGTAGTCATCGATGATTACTTGCTCTCCCATCGGCTTTTCATTAAAGCGACGTTTTACGCCTTCAAAAGTTGTTAATTGATGTTTTACTGCTTCTACATCAACGTTTTCATAATGACAAAGCGCGATTACTGCTAATGCATTTAATACGCTATGGTTGCCGTATCCTGTAATTTTGAACGTGTCATAGTACGTATTACGAACGAATACATCGAATATCGTGCCATCTGTTCTCTTTTGAATGTTACGTGCTTGGAAATCATTATCTTCTCCAAATCCATAGAAAATAACAGGTACTTTCGCTTGAATTTTTTGAAGTTCTTCATCATCTCCACATGCAATAATGCCTTTTTTCACTTGCAATGCCATCTCTTGGAATGCACTGAATACATCATTGATGTCTGCAAAATAATCTGGATGATCAAAATCAATATTCGTCATAATTGCATAGTCTGGATTGTAAGACAAGAAATGACGACGATACTCACAAGCTTCAAATACAAAATACTTACTATTTTCTACCCCATGCCCTGTTCCATCTCCAATAAGGTAAGATGTCGGGTGTGCACCTTGCATTACATGGGCTAACAAACCTGTTGTTGATGTTTTTCCGTGTGCACCAGTTACAGCAACACTTGTGTATTGGCTCATCAGGTCACCTAAGAAGTGATGGTAACGATGGACTGGGATGTTTAATTCTTTTGCTGCTACGATTTCTTCATGCGTATCAGGAAATGCATTTCCTGCAATAATCACTTGTCCTTCTTCTACATTATTCTTATCAAAAGGAAGGATCGAGATACTACGCTTTTCCAACGCTGTTTGTGTAAAGAAACGCTTTTCATAATCAGACCCTTGAACAGTATGCTTCATATCATGAAGAATTTGCGCTAATGAACTCATTCCTGTTCCTTTAATTCCTACAAAATGGTAAACTGTCATCTTAAAGAACCTCCAACATTTCGAACTAATACAACGGCCTATCTATAAGACAGTATATGAATCTTTTCTTATTTTGGTAATCATCATACATTTTTGATGTAGTGAAGTTATTCTTTCCCTTCACTTATCAGGATAAACTCGTACGTACTTCTTTATATGTCCATAACAAGTCCATTATAGCAAAAAAGAAGCCGCTATACTATGATAACAGAAAAACTGATAGGGTCAATCACCTATCAGTTTTTCTCTCTTTTACATATCTTCTCTTTTTTCTAATTGAACACGCTCTAAACGTGGGTTTGGACGATATTTACGACCAGCTTTTGCTTCTGGTTTCCCATTTAATTCTACATTATCACCAGTAAAGCCAATATTCATTTTTAACAAGCTACTTCCTACCCCGTATATGTCAACAGGTACCTTTTGAGCTTCAAATTCACGAATACGTTTTTCATCAAATCCACCAGTTACAACGATGTCTACATGCTGGAATCCTTCTTCATCAAGCGCCTTGCGAAGTGCAAATACGAGCGATGGGTTTACACCACGTGGATCGAATGTTCCAAGTACTTCTGGATGGCGAATAAAGTATTGATCAATCATTGTGCGAGACGTATCTACACGCACACCTTTTAATGTTGATCCAAACTCACGCGCTACACGAAGTGCATCTGTAATAACATCATTATTGTAATCAATTAGTACAACTAATTCATCTTCTGGGAATTTCTTATGATATGCTTTTGCCGCTTCTACAACATCACCATTAAACATTTGAATTAATGCGTGAGGCATTGTTCCCATACCACTTCTGCCCCACCATTCATTCATTGCATGCGTCGCTTGTGCGCTCATACCTCCGATGTATGCTGCATAACCGTCACCAGCTTGTTGTGTATAATGATCGTCACGATCTCCCATGAAAATAACTGGTTTTTCTTTATCTACACTACGTGCAGCTTGGACAACATTATATACGTTTGTTGCAACCGATGTACGACGAGCTAAAATCCCATCAATAACACCTTCTAAAAATCCGAAATTCTCATAAGGACCATGAATTGTTAACACTGTTTCAAATGGACTAATTTTATCGCCATCTTTTAAAGAGTTAATTTCAAGTTCCTCAGGATTTTTAGCGAATGTTTGCAGCAATGCAATTACTTCATCTGTTCCGCAAAGAACTGCATTTTCTTTTTGGAAAAATTGCATCGTTACAACACTTTTTGGGCGAAATTCTTCAATAATTTCTCTAGTTTTTAAAAAGTAAACGGCGGAGAACCAACCTTCCCCAACGCGTTCGTCAAATTTAAATGTTTTATTTGTTAGTCGATTTATTTCACCTTTTAATTTTAATTCAATTTCTTTCATGTCGCTTTACTCCCTACTTTACTATCCAACATTTTCTATTAGTATACAGCAAAACCGTGGACTATACATTGGTTTCCTGCATAGCAGCAAATTCATCCTCAGAAATAAGGACATCTCTCGGCTTAGTTCCTCTCGCTTCAGAAATAATCCCTTGCGATTCCATCTCTTCAATGAGACGTGCTGCGCGATTATAACCAATACGGAATTTTCGCTGTACAGAAGATGTGGACGCTCCCCCTTGTTCTACAACAAATTGACATGCATCAAAGAACAGCTCATCTTCCGACTCAGCCTGTTCTGTTTTCGCTAATAAATCCTCTTGCTTAAATAAGTAATTCGGCTTCATTTGCTTTCTCACATGATCAACTGTTTTTTCAATCTCATCATCCGATACATATACACCTTGTACACGAACTGGCTTAGATGTACCGTTCCCTAAAAATAACATATCACCACGGCCAAGTAATTTTTCCGCGCCCCCAATATCGATAATCGTACGTGAATCAACTTGAGATGATACAGTAAACGCAATACGCGTTGGAATATTTGATTTAATTAACCCTGTAATAACATCTACAGATGGACGCTGCGTCGCAACTAATAAATGAATACCACAAGCACGTGCTTTTTGCGCAATACGACAAATTGCTTCCTCAACATCACCTGGTGCTACCATCATTAAATCGGCTAACTCATCAATAACGATAACGATATAAGGTAATGTCTCACCTGGAATATCTCGCTCACTTACAATTGTATTATAGCGAGTTAAATCACGAGCACCAGCATGCGCAAACAATTCATAACGACGCTCCATCTCATCAACTGCCCACTTTAACGCAGCTGTCGCTGCTTTTACATCCGTAATAACAGGTGCTACAAGATGCGGAACAGAATTGTATGGTGCAAGCTCAACCATCTTCGGATCAATTAACATTAACTTCACTTCATGTGGTTTCGCTTTATATAAAATACTCGTTAAAATCGCGTTAATACACACACTTTTACCTGAACCCGTTGCACCCGCAATAAGTCCGTGCGGCATTTTTCGAATATCCGTTACAATTGGATCCCCTGAAATATCAAGTCCAAGCGCAACAGTAAGCGGTGATTCACTCTTTGTGAATACAGGACTTCTTAAAATCTCGCGAAGAAATACTGGCTTACTTTCTTTATTTGGAACTTCAATTCCAATTGCACTCTTCCCTGGAATCGGCGCTTCAATACGAATATCTTTCGCAGCTAAACTTAACTTAATATCATCACTTAAATTTGTAATTTTATTTACTTTCACGCCTGGGTCTGGTTGCACTTCAAAACGAGTTACTGCTGGCCCTTGCGATACATTAATAACATGTGCTCCAACATGAAAATTATTAAACGTTGTATCTAATAATTCTTTTTGCTCATCTAACCATTCTGTATTATCTAGCGCTGATTGCTGTGGAATTGACAACAACGCTAATGGCGGAACAGTATATGTCGGTGGTGTGTGCAATACATTTCGCATATCGTTCTCTCTTTGATTTACAACATATGCTTTCTCTTTTGGTTCTGTACTTGAAATTGACTTTTGTACTTGCTCTACCACTACTTGTTGCATTGGTTGTTCTTCCACTTGTGGTTCTGCTACTACTTGCTGCATTGGGCTTTCTTCCACTTGTGATTCTACTACCACCTGCTGCATTGGTTGTTCTTCCACTTGTGGTTCTGCTACTACTTGCTGCACTGGGCTTTCTTCCACTTGTGATTCTACTACCACCTGCTGCATTGGTTGCTCTTCCACTTGTGGTTCTGCTACTACTTGCTGCATTGGTTGTTCTTCCACTTGTGGTTCTACTACTACCTGTTGCTCTAGGCTTTCTTCCACTTGTGGTTCTGCCACTACTTGCTGCACTGGGCTTTCTTCCACTTGTGGTTCTGCTACTACTTGCTGCACTGGGCTTTCTTCCACTTGTGGTTCTGCTACCTCTTGTTGTACTGGCTTATTCTCTACTCGTACATTAGCAGAAGGCTGCATTGCATTTGCTCTAACTGCATGTCTTTCCATTAATCGTGTTCTATCTTGTTTCAACATAACAACATTAAATGGTACATGACGCTTTTTCTCACGTTTTGGTTCTTCTTTTTTTACAACGGGTTGTTCTTCTACGACCGGCACTTCTTCTTCAACTGATTGCTCTTCTACGACCGGTGCTTCTTCTTCAACTGATTGCTCTTCTACGACCGGTGCTTCTTCTTCAACTGATTGCTCTTCTACGACCGGTGCTTCTTCTTCAACTCGTTTATTTTCTTCTGTTTCTGCAATTAAAACATTCGCAAAGCTTTGAACATCGTTCTTTGTCTGTTCATCAGCCTCAGCTACATGTATGAATTCACTGTTTTGTTCAATTACTTCATCTTCTTGCTGAATTTCCTCAAGTGCTACAAATGTCTCTACTACAGGCGCTTTTGTTTCTGCGATCACTTCTACTTCTTCTAGCTCTTCTGTTTCCGCAATTACTTCCACTTCTTCTAGCTCTTCTGTTTCCGCAATTACTTCCACTTCTTCTAGCTCTTCTGTTTCCGCAATTACTTCCACTTCTTCTAGCTCTTCTGTTTCCGCAATCACTTCCACTTCTTCTAGCTCTTCTGTTTCCGCAATCACTTCCACTTCTTCTGACTCTTCCGCTTCTGCAATTACTTCCACTTCTTCTGACTCTTCCGCTTCTGCAATTACTTCCACTTCTTCTGATTCTTCTGTTTCCGCAATTTCTTCCACTTCTTCTGATTCTTCTGTTTCTGCAATTACTTCTACTTCTTCTAGCTCTTCTGCTTCTGCAATCACTTCTACTTCTTCTGATTCTTCTGTTTCTGCGATTACTTCCACTTCTTCTGATTCTTCTGTTTCTGCGATTACTTCCACTTCTTCTGATTCTTCTGTTTCTGCAATTACTTCTACTTCTTCTAGCTCTTCTGCTTCTGCAATTACTTCCACTTCTTCTGATTCTTCTGTTTCTGCGATTACTTCCACTTCTTCTGATTCTTCTGTTTCTTCTGTTTCTGCAATTACTTCTACTTCTTCTGGCTCTTCTGTTTCTGCAATTACTTCTACTTCTTCTAGCTCTTCTGTTTCTGTAATTACTTCCACTTCTTCTAGCTCTTCTGGTATTTCCACAATGATTGTTTCTTCAAGTTTTTCTTCTGCTTTGACAATCACTGATTCTTCTGGAGCTTGCTTTTCTACTTCAATAGTAGGTTGTTTTATTTCTGTATTACGTTTAATTTCTTCTGATAATATTGTATCCTCGTGCTCTACTTTAGAAGCTACTAATTCTTCTTGTAGATTGTTTTCGTTTAACACCACTACATCTTTTTCTAGCTTAACACTTTCCATCTGCTCAGCTACTGTTTTATGAAGTAATTCATCCGCTGAAACTTCCTGCGGTGTACTCATTTCTTTAATCACTTCTTTTTCTTCTACTAAATGCACTTGGCGTTCAATTTCATAACCGTTTTTCTCTAGCCATTGATCAACAACTGATTTTTCTTCTTTTTTGCCCTGTTGGCCTTTCTGTTCAACTACTTCACCTGGAGCAGAAGACGTTGCTTGCCCTTCTGAGAAATCAGATAATTTATATCCTTTTTTCTCTAACCATGCATCAACAACTGCTTTTCCCTCTACAGATATTTCAAGATCTTCTCTTTCTTTTACTTCCTCCTGCTTTTCAACCTTTTTCTCTACTGAAGGACGATTATATCCATAAATTGGCGAAATCATTTCTGTTGGACGAAATGGTCTACGGTTACTCTCTTGCGAAGGTGCAGATGCCTTTTTAACGACAGACTCCCGCACCGGTTCATATTGCACTTCCGGTTCTTCATATGTAGAAACAACCTTTTCCACATACGGTCGTCTGCTTCTTTCCACCTTTATTCCTCTTTGGGCAGTCGGTTCTTCATATGCTACTCCTTGAACAGGTTGTTCTTCAAAGCGATTTACTTCGCTTTCATCCTCTTCATCGAACCCATTATCCGGTACTAAAGGAAAACGGCATTTACCTGCATTCCTACTTGCCATTTGTGCTTCTCTTGCTTCAGTGTAGTGGTTTACACGAGGAATTTTCGGCTGACTTTCAATTTGCTTTGGTACTTCTTTATTCATCGCTGTTTGTTCTTCCTCTTTGTTAAACAGCTTTTTCATCCAATCTAACATGCTTACCACTCTTTCTACTAAATAGTAACATCCTTTATTGTATCAGCATTCGGCAAAAAGTGCAGGTAAAATTAAGCATGTCATATTTATCCACAATATTCTAATTTACGAGTGTTTTCATATGGAAAAACGCAGCCTTTCATGTAAGACTGCGCTTAAGCTTTACTCTTCCGATATGCATCTACACTATCCGTTACACTTTGCAATAAAGAATTTACATACTGCGGGTCAGATAATTTTTTATCTTCTTCATGGTTTGACATAAACCCAAGTTCTAATAGTACGCCAGGTACTTTGGACCAATTGAATCCAGAAAGGTCATCCCTAAATTTAATTCCATTTACTTTCACTTGCTGATTTTCTCTCATTTTATTTACTATCGTTTGAGAGATTTGAAGACTTTCCACATAAATCTCTTTCGTATATGGACTTCCTTCTGCCGGCGTCAATACAGCAAATCCACTTTGGTTTGGATTTTCAGAACCATCTGCATGAAGACGTAAAAATAAATTGGCCTTATGATTATTTGCGAATGTCGCCCGTTCTTTATTACTTATATCAACGTCTTGTGATATTCTCGTCATTAACACTTGTATCCCTTTTGCTTCAAGCTTTTCTTTTAATAAAAAAGCCATTTCTAATACAAGTACAGCCTCTCTCTTTTTCGTCACAACACCTGTTGTACCGTCTGTCACTTTATATTTTTGCGTTGTTGCCCCTGGTCCAATCGGCTCTAAATTTAAATTCGCTTTTTGTTGATGCCCTGGATCAATAACGACGAGAAACTTTCCTTGCTTTTCATTACTCTCTACTTTTTGTTCATTATTTTGCACTGGTTGCTCAATTGGCTGCACCGTTGTAGTTTCTTCTTTCTTTTCCTCGGCTGATACTTTCTCTTGCCTATGTTCTACTTGTGATTCTTCATTCTTTTCTTGTTCTTGCTGCTTTTCTACCGGTGCGTCTTCTTTGGTATCTTTGTTTTTCTCTTGTATAGAAGATGTAGTTTCTTTTTTCGGCTGCTCTTGTGAACAACCGGCCATATATATTCCAATGAATACAATCATGCTCATTATTTTTATATACTTCATACTTCTCTCCCATCACTTTACACCGGATTCAAAGTTTCTCTTATAATTGCCCTATAATCTCATCCATATTTCCAATATAAACTGGCTGCCATTTTTCTGTACCACGTTCTGCAGTATAAACCGGATAAGCGTCATCATCTATATTTACGAAAACTGGATCGCCCATATCCGTTTCATATCCAATTGCAATCCATCCTTCTTGCCACTTTCCGTTTTCTTCACTTATTAATGAATTTTTATGTTTATCGTATCGGTAACCGATTTGTCCTTTTTCTAATTCCCTTTCACTAAACACATATATTTCATAAGTACCTAGCTCAACATCTTGCTGTTTTGAAGTTTCAATTCGTTTTAGAAGTTCTGCGATTTTTAGTTGTTGTTTCATACGTCTATCCCCTTCTATTTTTCTAAATTTTAACTAGTTTGTTTATAAAATACAATATAGATTTTAAGACAAAAGGTGACACCCTGATCATATTTACGATTTTTTGAGTATATCTATCACAACTCTCAATATATCAACGATTCAACACGAAATTTCGATTTACCAACAAAAATGACAAAAAAGAGAGGCTGCCCAAAAGGACAACCTCTCTTTTCTTATATCAATTAAAATTTAAATTCTTGTCCAACTTCAAAACTATCTTCTAATACAAGAATACCTTTTTCTTGTGGAGCGTCTGGAAGCTCTAATTCACGTGCAGAGCAGATCATTCCAGAAGAAGGAACACCGCGAAGCTCAGCTGGCTTGATTAACATACCGCTTGGCATTACAGCACCGATTTTTGCAACGACAACTTTTTGTCCTGCATCAACGTTTGGTGCGCCACATACGATTTGTAATGTTTCTGTACCGATTTCTACTTTACAGATGTTTAACTTATCAGCATTTGGATGCTTTTCTTTTTCAGCTACATAACCTACAACAAATTTCGGAGAAAGATCTGCTTCTACTGTTTCTTCAAAGCCGTTCTTCGCTAAAATTTCGTTGATTTTCTCAACAAGCTCTTTCGTTAATGTAAGGTTACCTGTTTCTGTTACTTCTAAATAAGAAGATGCATTAAAGATGTTGAATCCTCCCGTTACGTTGCTTTCACGATCATAAACGCGAGCAACATCTCCTTTGCGATCAAAAGTACGGTTCTCTAAAGTAATATCTTGTAAGGCAACAATTAAAGTGTCACCAATTCCTTCAAGGTTGTAAAAAACGTTCACTTCGTTCATCCTTTCTCTTTTCCATCTGTCTTCTTCCGATTCTTCGCTAAAATAAAGATTGGTTCAAAGTCTCCATCTTCATATACGAATGAAAGTGATGTAATCGGAACATGCCCTTCGGCAAAAAATTTCATTGTCATTTGTGCAATAATATCATAACCGATTTCGTTAACGATATCAGCAATAATTAATACATCTTGGTGAGGAACAGCAACAACCATGTCACCAGAAATCTTTTCACGCATCGATTGTAGTAACGATTCGTTTAAAATACGCGTCGCGTCATATCCATCATTTGTGTTTAAAAAGTAGAATGTATTACCCGCTACTGTGTCTTGTTTAAATTCATAACCTAATGAACGAGCATTGAATAATGCCATTTCACGTACTTGTTGTTCTGTAAGCTCTAACTTTTGTAATAAACGCTCATCGATTAGTCGATACGTTTTATTAGAATCTAACGCGTAGTAAATACGTGTTTCCGCCGTATGATCCGTCATAATAAACGGATTTCCTTCTTCTGCTTGTTTCGGGAAAGAAGTAGAGCGAATAACAGGTAAAATTTTCGCTCCGCTATTTTCTTCTTTATGCATCGCAATTAGCGCTTCTTGTACGTAATAAGCAACCTCTTCAATTGCTTTTTCTTTATTCACTTCCCATTTTGCCACAACTCCTGGAAGCGATACGTTAATACCTTTTTTAGAGTCTTTCTGTTCAATACGTAGAACTTCTTTCTCGCTATCATACTGAAAGTCCCATTCTGGGCGAGATAATTTCTTCATTAACTCGTCTTTCATCTTTTTACTTGTCATCTTCATCTCTTTTTCCTCCCTTCCAAAAAAATAACCTCCCCCGCGAAGGTAGAGGTTGTTTTACAATTCAATTGGCAAATTGCCTTATTTTAAACCTTCAATGAACTCTTCGATTTGTTCTTGTGTTTTACGATCTTTGTTTACATAGCGACCAGTTTCTTCACCCTTATTGTACGCTACAAAGCTCGGAATGCCAAATACGTCTAATTTTACACATAGATCAATAAACTCATCACGATCTACATAGTAAAATGAGAAATCACTATATTTCTCTTCTACTTCTGGCATAAATGGGTCTACAAAACGGCAGTCTGGGCACCATTCTGCTGAGAACATAAAGACTACATTCTCTTCATTTTTTAATTGTTGGAATTGCTCCATGCTTTCTAATGACTTCATCTATATTTCCTCCTCTAACGAGTGCATGTTTTCATGTTATAATCTTTCTTTTATACTACCATACATCACGCATGGTGCAAGGTTTATGCTTGCTTTTTGTCATACTTATATTGCCCAACAAGTAACTTAACAACGTGTACAAATAATTCCGTGCGATCAACATAATCATCTGTAAAAATACCGATTGCACCTTCGTGACTACGAATATCTTTTCTCTGTACAAACTCTTCCATCACTTCACTTAACTCCTTGCCCTCTTCAAGAGGTGCTAAAAAATCATCCGGTAACGTAATACGTGCCCCGCCGGCAACAAATATTTTACCATCACTTGTTGCTAGCGCGCCCCAATTACACATAAATAAACCGTACTCCGTTTTCATTACGCCGCCTTCTAGCCCAATACCAATTTGAGCTCCTCCTTCCTCTAGCGCTCGCTTCGCTCTATTAATCGCTCCTTGCATCGTCTCTTCATCTGAAAACGGCTGATTTGCTACTCCTGAAGGAACAGAAAAAGATGTAATTTCAGCATCTTTCCAAACCTTCTCCACAGCGCCAACCTTCGTTTTATTCTTCGATCCAACTACTACTTTCATTTCGTTCACCTCTATAAAAATTCATCATTCTATTCTAATATCCGCTTCAGTTACAAATTAAACATCAACCACTACCACATATCACCAAGTCATCTATTCAGCCTAAAAAAGAAGGTTTTTTCTAGCAACATTACCGTCTTCGAAAACAAAAACAGCCTTCCTCTCACTTCCTACTTGGAGTCTTCATACATCATTCGAACACCAATTAAGCACTGACCGCTCCCACTCATCGCTGGGTCATCTATTCAACCTAAAAAAAGAAGGGTTTTTCGCCCTTCTTCTCTACGCGTTATTCTTAATTGTCTCTAACGTCGTTTTATCTGTTGTTCTTACAAGCTTCGTAATTAATTCTTTCGCCGCTGCATAATCATCAACATGTAAAATTGAAGCATGTGTATGAATGTAGCGTGCACAAACACCAATTACTGCTGATGGGATACCAGAGTTACTTGTATGTACACGACCAGCATCTGTACCACCTTGTGAAATAAAGTATTGGTACGGAATGTTGTTTGTTTCTGCTGTATCTAAAATGAATTCGCGCATTCCTCTATGTGTTACCATCGTGCGATCGTAAATACGAAGAAGGGCACCTTTTCCTAATTGACCGAACTGCGTTTTGTCACCAGATGCATCGTTTGCTGGACTTGCATCAAGCGCATAGAAAATGTCTGGTTGAATCATATTTGCAGCGGTTTGCGCTCCGCGAAGACCTACTTCTTCTTGTACAGTAGCACCAGAATATAATGTATTTGGTAATGTTTCGTCTTTTAATTCTTTTAACAATTCGATTGCAAGACCACATCCGTAACGGTTGTCCCAAGCTTTCGCCATAATTTTCTTCTCATTTGCCATCGGTGTGAATGGGCAAATCGGCACGATTTGTTGTCCTGGTTTTACACCAATTTCAATCGCATCTTCATAACTATCTGCACCTATATCAATTAACATATTTTTTATATCCATCGGTTTTGCACGTTGCGCGTCACTTAATAAATGAGGAGGAATAGAACCAACAACCCCAATAACAGGACCATTCTTCGTCATAACTTGTACACGCTGCGCTAATAAAACTTGGCTCCACCAGCCGCCTAACGTTTGAAAACGAAGCATTCCGTTTTTCGTAATTTGCGTAACCATGAAACCTACTTCATCCATATGACCTGCTACAAGAACACGCGGGCCAGTTTCGTCCCCTTTTTTCAGACCAAATACGCTACCTAAACCGTCTTGTACAATTTCATCCGCATATTTGCTTAATTCTTGTTTCATAAAACGGCGTACATCATGTTCAAAACCTGATGCACCTTGTAATTCTGTTAACGTACGAAATAATTGCAATGTCTCTTTATTCACGAAGTCCCCTTCTTTCAAACCTTAGTAGAATACCTCTTTTATTGTAACGAAATTTTCGAAATGTTTCTAGTTTCTTCTTTTTTAGCTGTATTTGCTTTATAATTATTATTGGTACACTATTTTTATTTTATAGAATTGAGGTGAATATATGAGCTGGAAAGGTTTAGTAGCAGGTCTTGGCGTTGGGTTCGCAGCTGGTTATCTCGTTGCAAACAAAGTACAAGAACAATCCCATATTTCTTCAGAAAAAGCATTGAAAATGGTGAAACAAGCATTAAGTCATAAAGGTGAAATTACTGGCTCTTGGGTACATATGGTTCCAGAGACATTTGAAAAATATGATGTCGCATATGAAGTTTATCGCGGCGGTCTTACAACAATGTTAGATGATATACAAGAACGATTTGAATTTTTAGTTGATGCTAAAACAGGTACTGTTTTAGAGGTTATAGCAGCATAAAACGGAGGGTTCCCATTAGGTGAACCTCTTATTTTTTTGAAATTGCGGGTATTGCTTAAAATTATATCAGCGATTTTTCGAATATATCAGCGCAACTCAAATTATATCGGCGATTTTTTAAATATATCAGCGCAACTCAAATTATATCAGCGATTTTTTAAATATATCGACTTACCGACAAAACCCGACAATAAAAAAGAAGCTGCTCCAATAAATATGATGGAACAACCTCCTATTTTTATGCTTCTATACTCGTTTTCCGTTCTATTTTTTCTACGATATGACCTTCCTCATTCCACTTCACAGCGCGATAATATGCGTCATGGTAAAACGTAAACCATGCCTCTTTTTCAGCACCATACTTCATCCATTTTTGTTTATTTTCAATCGAGGTCATCGGATAATCATCGTATGCCATTACCCATAATACATTTTGATGCGCGTGCGTCGGCAAGAGATCTGCTAAATGTAGCATCGTTTCCCCTTGACTCTCCAAAATGATGACTGCATGTCCATCACTATGCCCACCCGTATGTGCCATCTTGATTTCATCTGTAATTTCTATTTCTTGCTGAAACGTAACAACTTGATCTACAATCGGTTCCCAATTTTCCTTCCAATATGTATTACGGGATCTAATATTTGGGTTCCTCATTTCATTCCACTCTGTTTCACTTACGTAAACTTTCGCATTTGGAAACGCTGGTACAAGGTGATCCCCATCCCATTTTGTTAGGCCAGATGCATGATCAAAATGAAGGTGTGTCATTAAAACATATTGAATATCTTCAGGCTTTAATCCCTGTTTTTCTAACGATTCATAAACCGATGATTCTTCTGTTACACCTTGATTTCGTTTCATCTTCTCATCCAACTTACCGTTTCCTATTCCTGAATCAATGAGCATATTTCCATCTTTCGTTTGTAAAAGTAACGGATCTGTTCGTAAGTAAATATGATTTGTGTCATTATGTTTATATTTACGTGACCAAAGTACTTTCGGCACAACACCAAACATTGCCCCTCCATCTAAATGTGTATTTCCGCCTTTTAACCACGTTACTTTTATATCTCCAATTTGTAACTGTTCCATTACACATCCCCCTTTCAATTAATCTTAACATAAAATTCTGATTATTTTAGATATAAAAAAACCTATGCATTACTGCATAGGCTCTGTACGATATTTTGCTTCAACTCGGTAAATACGATGACCTTTACTAGAGAATTTCTCTTCGTATTCAGTCATGATGTTACCTTCAAAGTCGCTGTTATGAAGATCTAAGCTTAAGTAAGTTAGTAACATACCATACTCAGCCATACTCATAAGAGAATATTCAAATAAACCTTGGTTATCTGTTTTGAAATGAATTTCTCCGCCTTCTACTAACACTTCTTCATAATTGCGTAAAAACGTTTTATACGTTAAACGACGCTTCGTATGACGCTTCTTTGGCCATGGATCTGAGAAGTTTAAATAAACGCGATCAATCTCACCTTTTGCAAAGAAAACTGTTAAATCTTCAGCATCTTTATTAATTAACTTTAAGTTCGGCACTTCTTCTTCAATTAATTTATCAAGTGCATCTACAACAACACTTGTGAATTTTTCAATTCCAATATAATTAATATGTGGATTCGCTTTTGCCATATCATACATAAAGCGGCCACGACCTGTACCTACTTCAATATGAATTGGTTGTTCATTTCCAAATACTTCTTTCCAGTTACCAGCGCGCTCCTCTGGGTTTCCGATTACGATATGTGAATACTCGTTAATTCGATCCATTGCATATGGTTTATGTCTTAAACGCATAGATGTCTCCCTCTCTTTACAAAACTATTTTAAAGGAATAATTCCTTCTTTCTTTTTTTTATCAATCTACCAAACAAAAAACCAAGTACGTACGAGCACTCGGTCCGTTTCTTTCAAGTATAAGATGTACCATTTTGATAAAAACTACATACAGCATTAAACATTCCATGACGAAACAGCTTTTTCTCTTACATTTGAAGAGAAAAACAATCGAAAGGATGATCCGTTCATGCCAATTAATCAACAACATCAATTAGAAGTGCTGAAAGATATTTTAGTCAACCACCAAAGTGATTGCTGCGGGACAGTTTCAGAATGCGAGCAATTAGAGCGCCTCATTCAATCGTTACTCGCAAACGATAATATAAGTAGTGACGCTAAAACAATGCTAAACGATGTATATTCTTATAGTCAATCGGGTAAATCTTCCTCTAATTTGGACAACCATATTTCCAATAATCAAGAACAACTTACTCAGTGGATTGCTGGAATGGACAATTTTTCTTAAGTATTATTCTGAAGCAAGTAGTTGCTGTAAATATTGATGCCAATATTCAGCTTCTGCTTGCTGTTTTTTTGTTGTATGCCATTGAATAGACAAAATCGTTTGTGCTATCACATACCATCTCATGCGCCTAAGCAGCGATTCATCCATTTCAATATCATAAAAACCGAGCCACTCACTCCACTCCTGGCGCGGAATGTACCAATATAATAACATACCAAGGTCTAGAGCTGGGTCAGCAATTACAGCTCCATCCCAATCAATTAAAAACAACTCATCTTCATCCGACAATATCCAGTTGTTATGGTTTACATCACAATGGCATACAACGAATTCATTGTATTCAATAGCTTTTAATGAATCCATTAAATATTGAAGGCCTTGCTGAATTGTTTCATCATCCCTTATATCTCCTCTTAAAACGAGTTGCAGTTGTTGTAATAACTCTTGTGCGTGAAGCGGTTGCTTCCCAAGTCTTTGAATCATCTGTACAAGCGCTTTAGAGGAGTGAATTTTCTTCAAAAGTTTCGCAACACGTTCTAGTTTCATATCCTCTGGCTCTAACTTCTGTCCCGGAAGCCATTTTTGAGCAGAAATTACATCACCGTTCGTTACCCTTCTTGTCCAAAGTAATTTTGGAACAATTCCTTCTGCTGACAATACCGCTAAAAAGGGCGATGTATTCCGCTTTAAAAATAACTTCTGTTGTCCGTTTTGCGCAATATATGCATCGCCCGTTACTCCACCAGCCGGTACAAGACTCCACTCTTTTCCTAATAATTGTTCCAACCATTCCATATTCATTACCCGTTAACAAATCCTTATCTTTTATAGTTATGAAAAGAAAAACCGCAACATTTCTACACATGTTGTGGATTCATATATTTTACTGTAAATGAAAAGAAAAATTAGCCTCAGCCAAAAATTCTCTATTTTATTTTACAAAACCTGTCATAGAATGACAACTTATCAAAATCGTCACCTTTGTCAATTCTACATTTATTACATTCTCATCGTCAAGTAGCGATTTGTCACATTATCGTCAATATATACGTGCTAATTGGAGCGAGCCTAAGTTCCTTTCCTCTAAATGAAGAAATTGGCTCTATTTTCGCTTGCTTTTCGTCTACTATCACATGCCACGTTTCTTCTTTCGGAAGTTGCACAGTTTTAGCTTCTAAACCGCTATTAAATAAAACGACAATCTCTTTCCACGGCCCAAACGATTCTGCATGCTCTAGGTGATATGCAAGTACTTCTGTAGATGTTTGTAAAAAAGTCATATGTTTTTTTATAAGGTCTGCGTTTTGTAATCGGAATGCCCCATGCTCTTTACGAATCGCAATTAAACCTTTTATATAGTTAACGGTCTCTATTTCTTTCTCTTTTTGATCCCAATCTAATTGATTGATCTCATCACTTGCATTATAGCTATTTTCATTTCCTTTCTTCGTACGATAAAACTCTTGTCCTGCATGTAAGAAAGGAATACCTTGTGAAAGAATAACCATTGCGCTCGCTAGCAGGTGACGTTTTTTCAAAATCGCTTCTGATTCTTCATTACTGCGCACTAGTTTATCCCACATCGTCATATTATCATGACATTCTACATAGTTAATGCTTTGCGCCGGCTCTAGAAACAGCCCTGTTTCTTTCATACTTAAAAGACTTCCTGCTGCAATATACTGCAAATGATTACAGTCTACATGCCCACCAAATGCAAAACCACGCTTATTTATATGAAATGTACTCCCTTTTATCCCATCACGAAATTGATCATTAAACTGCGCCATATGTGGCATTTTCTTCGCATTATTTAACGTTGCTTTTTCCTCACGAGGAAGCGGTGTTTGTAAGTCCCATCCTTCTCCTAATAACAAAGCATCTCGTTTTATGTTTCGCACTTCTTTTTCTATCATATTCATTGTATCAACATCTAAAATTCCCATTAAGTCGAATCGGAATCCATCGACATTATATTCAGTAAGCCAATATAAAATAGACTCTACAATGAATTTCCTCATCATTTTCCGTTCAGATGCTATATCATTTCCGACTCCCGTCCCATTAGAAGGCATACCATCTTCACCATGACGAAAATAGTATCCTGGAACAAGCTTTTCAAATGATGATAGCTCTCTTTCATAAACATGATTATATACAACATCTATAATTACCCTAATGCCATGCTCATGAAATGTCTCGATCAACTGTTTACACTCTACTATCCTGTTATACGGATCAGAGGGATTTGTAGCATAAAATCCTGTTGGTGCATTGTAATATAATGGATTATACCCCCAATTATAGGCAGACGAAGGATTCGCCTCATCTACACCACCGAAACAATATAACGGTAATAGTTCAACATGTGTAACACCTAAATCTTTTATATGAGACAACCCTGTTAAAGTCCCATTCCGTCCTGTTGTTCCCTCTTCCATCAATCCTTTATATGTTCCCTTTTGAATCACTCCACTATTTTGATGTATAGTCGCATCACGAATATGCAGTTCATACAATATGGCATCTGTCATTGATTGTAATGGTGGTAATCCTTCTCTTCTTGTTACATTCGTTTTTTCTAAATCGATAACAACACCGTGTTTTCCGTTTACCGTCACCGACTTTGCATAAGGATCTACAGCTTCGTTCCATATTAAATTAATACAAACGAGAAATGTATAGCGTGCTCCGTCTAAATCACCTTGTAATGTTTGAATCCAAACTCCGTTTTCTCCCCTGTACATTTCATGATCGGCATATTCTTTATCGCTCTTATAAATTCTTACTTTTGCAAGCCTTGCAGTTGGGGCCCATACTTTAAATGTCGTTTCTTCTTTTTGATACACAGCACCTAAATCTGTACCTTCGTAATAATACTTTTCATCGAAAATTGTTGTTCGAATAACAGCACCTATTTGTAAATCCGTTTCTTCATTCCGTTCATCTCGTACTGTATAATACTTTCCCACATCTAGCGGCTCTTCTATAAAGCACTCATACTTCGTTGCATCTGGAAGCGCAATCGTATGAGCAATCGGTAAATCTTTCACATTACTTCCTTCTTGCAAACGAAATGTCCGACTTGTTCCATACGCATGTGGGAGCAAAATTGTAATTTTATTCATTTCATCTAAATAGGCATCAAATGGACGTTTTACTTTCAACATAAAAAAATCACCATCATTCTCAAAGTTAAAATAAAGTGAAACTTTAATGAGCGAGATAAAATGAGCTGCAAATGATAAGGCTTTTCTTATCAACAAGACTCTATACAGTAACTCCATTCTTCTCTATATTATATTCACCTGCATAAAAAACGTTTTCACCATTCTATTTTTGTAATTTTATTTCAGCAATCGATTTATACTTCGGGGTTTCTTTCACGTGGGATTCGTATAAAGTAATTGTATCTGCTTGAAATGATATTTCAGGTACTTCTTTTATACTTTCTAAATGAAACTTTTCTTCTCCTATCCATTTACGAGCAACAGTAATATGCGGATGATACGGGCGTGTTTCTAGAGAAAATCCATTTTCTTCACAAATGACATGTACTTGCTTTTGCAACTGAAACAAACCGTGATTCTCACTTACCTTCGCCCAAAAAATACGGGGCTGATCTTCTCTACCAAACGTTGAAAAACCTTGTAACGTGAACGATAGTTCTTTTGTTTTTGTAAGTGTTTGTAATCCATTCTTTATCCCTTTTAACTGTTCTTCTGTCGCACCTCCTAAAAAGGAAAGGGTAATATGATAATCTTCCTTATGTACCCACGAGCGAAATGGTAATTCCGCATTCGTATCCTCTTTATAGTTAGACAGCACTTCTTTTATATGATTTGGTAACGTAATTGCGACAAAATAATGCCTATCCATGTACACCGTCTCCTTCTTTCTATTGTTTCTTTTCTTTCTTATCTCATTCAATTAAAAAGAAGCCGCCCTCTAAAGTAGAGAGCGGTCATTATTCATATATCGGTGATTAAAGTTTCACTTTACTTCGCTAGTTCATGAATTGCTTGCGCATAAATTGCTGTTGCTTTTAATAAGTCTTCAATTTCAATGTACTCATCTTTTTGATGCGCAAGTTCTTCTTTTCCAGGGAATAGCGGTCCAAATGCCACACCAGCTTTTAATGAGCGAGCATAAGTACCTCCGCCGATTGCTAACAATTCAGCTTTTTCACCTGTTTGTTCCTCATATACACGTTGCAACGTACGAATTAACTCGTGATCTTTATCAACGTGATGCGGACGAGAGTTAGAATAGTCTGCTACTGCAAATCCATACGTACCTACATATTCTTTTAACTTTGCAATCATTTCTTCAAAGTTAGTCGTAACTGGGTAACGTACGTTTAATCCTAAATTACCACCATTCTCTTTCGTATAAGAAAGGCGACCAACATTCACTGTTAATGGACCGCTAATTTCATCTTTATAAGCAATAGTAGCTTTTTCACCAAAAATATCACCAGTAAATGTTTCTGTTGCAAATGTCGCAAATGCAGTTGCTTTTCCATCAAGTGAAACTGTAGTTAAGAAGTTTGCTAATAATAAACCTGCATTTTCTCCTTTTTCAGGAGTAGATCCGTGCGCTGAAATTCCTTCTATTTGCAACGTCACTGTATTGCCTTCTATAGTCGATTTCCCTATTTTTTTAGCAGTTTGTAAATACTCTTCATATGCTACTGTAAGTGCATTTACATCTTCTCCTGTAATAACTGCTTCTGCAAAATCAGGAACCATATTTAAACGACGCCCTGAATCAAATGAAACAAGTTCATATGTACCTTTTTTCTCTTCACTACCATTTTGCACAACTTGTATATCAGAAATTCCTTTTTCTGCATTAATAATTGGAAAGTCTGCATCTGGTGCAAAACCGATTGTTGGCATTTCTTCGTTTTTAAAGTAGTGATCTACACATTTCCAATTGCTTTCCTCATCTGTTCCTATAATCATACGCACACGTTTTGAAAGAGGTAAGCCTAATTCTTTCACAATTTTCATCGCATAATATGCTGCCATCGTTGGGCCTTTATCGTCAATTGCACCACGTGCAAAAATCTTTCCGTCGCGAATATCCGCACTATACGCAGGAGTCGTCCAGCCATCTCCTTCTGGTACAACATCAACGTGACAAAGAATACCTACTAACTCTTCTCCTTGTCCCATTTCAAGATGACCTGCATATCCTTCTAAATTTTTAGAAGCAAAACCTTCAGCTTCTCCTTTATGTAACATGAAAGATAGCGCTTTTTCTACACCTTCACCGAATGGTGCGCCTTCTTTCGCCGATTCTTCTTCCCATACACTTTTAATTTGTAAAAATTGTTGTGTATCACGAATTAAATCATCTTTTCGTTTTGCAACTTCTTCAGTCCAATTAATCGCTGACATCACGCATCCATCCTTCACTATATTATCTCTTTCATCATAGCAAACCGAAATCCCTTATGCCATACACGAAAACTAAATACCGAACAATTGTAATATTTCAGACATTTCTTATTAGTTTTTCTTTTATTTTTTCAAAAAAATTTGCAGGAATTTGGCGTTTTACGTAGAATTTTATGTGTTAGTTGACTGACCATATATACAATGTCAACTACCAATATTTTTCTATATAAATATTTGTTAAACTTTTGTAAAATTTAAGTAGATTAAAGCATGAATTTTATCATGTAGAGTACAATGGTAGTAACGACCTTCTTTCCTGAATGGGGTCAAAAAAACTAGTAGAGGAGTGGTTTTCTCTTGAAACCTACAACTACTCGTATGCTAACACGCATTAAATCAATTTATATGTACATCAATGAAAACGGAACGGTAACGACGAAAGACCTTGTAGATGAGTTCGGGATCACACCGCGAACGATACAACGTGATCTAAATGTGTTGCAGTTTAATGAACTCGTGTATAGCCCTTGCCGCGGTAAGTGGACAACAACAGGAAAGAAAGTGAGAATGACCTCATAACGAAAAATAATTGTATGTAAATAAATACATACCCCTTTCTAACTATTAGAAAGGGGTTTTTTCTGCACCTATAAAGGTACTACTTTTCAGTATCTACTTGATATGTTCTTAACATTTCTACTTCTTCATCTGTTAGCTCTCGGTATTGTCCAAGTTCTAGTTCTTCATCTAATACTAACGGACCCATCTCTGTTCTTTTTAGGTAGACTACTTTTTTCCCTACCGCTTCAAACATACGCTTCACTTGATGGAATTTCCCTTCCGTAATCACAAGCTCAATTTCAGAAATATCATCGCTTTTCAATATTGTAAGCGCACCGGGCTTTGTTTCATAGCCATCGTCTAAAATAACACCTTTAGCAAACTCTTTTACATCCTCTTCTGTTACTACTCCTGCAACGTGTGCATAATATTTTTTCGGCACATGCTTTTTAGGAGATAATAATTGATGTGATAACTTCCCATCATTTGTTATCAATAAGAAACCTTCCGTATCGATATCAAGTCGTCCAACTGGGAACGGATCAAAGATTGCATCTTCTAATTCTAATAAATCTATTACTGTTTCATGATTATCATCTTCCGTCGCTGAAATAACACCTTGTGGTTTATGCATCATTAAGTAAACAAACTCTTTGTATTCCACAACTTCACCGTGAATCATAACTTCTTGCTCTTCTACATTTACATGAACTTTCGCATCTTTTACTGGCGTTCCATCAATTTTCACAACGCCATCTTTCAATAATTTCTTTACTTCTTTTCTACTTCCATATCCCATATTCGCTAATAATTTATCTAATCTCACGTTTTTCACCTTCTTTATTTATCATAGAAAAGGGGACGTAATTACGCCCCTCTTGATTTCAACTTTATTTTAAATCTACTACCAAGTTTACGTTGAATTTTATCTAATGCTTCTCCGCCAAATACTCTTTCAAGTACTCCTGTGCGAATTGCTAACAATCCGTAAACAAGACCACCAATACCTGCACAAATCGCAACTGTTATAAGAGCACCAATACGGCCATCAGGCGAAATCATGAAGGATAGAAGCCATTGTGATAGTTTTACAGCAACGACCATTATAAGTGTCAGTACTGCAATTTGGAATGTTCTTTTATATACAACACCGAATGAATAGTGTGCGTATTTTTTAATTTGTCGATTTGTATACCAAACAGAAGCTAAGAAACCAACTGCGGTCGCTAGAATTGCTCCTACTGTACCGAAATAACGAATAAAGATTACGTTACATACAAATTTCAAAATAACACCCATAATAAGCGCGACAATCGCATGCTTTTGCTGATTAATCCCTTGAAGAATTGCCGCTGTTACTGTAAATAAAGCAAATAACAATGCAACTGGTGCATACCACATTAATACTTGTCCACCTAATGGATCTGAGTCATAGAAAGCAGTGTAAATTGGATATGCAAGTGTTGAAATACCGATAACTGCTGGCAATGTTAAAAACATATTTGCTTGGAATGTTTGTGTAATTTGTAATTTCAAATAGCGGTATTGTTTTTCAGTAAATGATTTTGTAATTGCTGGTACAAGCGTTAAACTAAACGCTGTTGCAAGTGATACAGGAATCATAATTAACTTATGCGTCCACATTGTGAAAATACCAAGCGCTCGCTCTGCGATATCACCTTGACCAATCGCCTGCATAATTGAGTTAAATGTCAATGTATCAATTTGTTGATATAAAGGAATTGTTAACCCAATTACCACGTAAGGAATCGCATATGCGAATAACTCTTTAAACAATTGAACGGTACTTACTGTTGATTCTGGTACAGTTTGTTCAATTAAATATTGATCCAAATATTTTTTACGTTTTAACCAGTACCAAATTAACACACCAAGTGCTCCAACCGCTGAAACGAACGCAGCAAACGTCGCTACTCCAACTGCTGTTGCAACTGTACCGCCAAGTACTTTAATAACGATAAAACTACCAGCTAATAAAAAGACGATACGAATAATTTGTTCAATAATTTGTGAAACGGTAGTTGGTCCCATAGACTGGTGACCTTGGAAATAACCACGAATTAAACTCGCTGCTGGTACAACAATAAGTGCGAAACTTACAAGACGAATGATCGTCGTAACTTCTCCTACATTATTGTGTATACTTTGTTTACCAAGCATCGCTTCTGCAAACAATGGCGCCGTCATGTACAGTACTAGGAACGAAAGAACTCCTGTTACTATCATCATAACCATTCCCGAGCGGAACATTCTCCGGCTCGTTTTATAATCGCCAAGCGCATTATATTTGGAAACAAATTTTGAAACAGCAAGCGGCACACCTGCCGTTGCGATACTTAAAAAGATCGTATATGGAATGTATCCATATGTATAGAGCGTTCCGCCTTCTGTGCCTACTAATGCATGAAACGGAAAGACGTAAATCATGCCTAAGAACTTTACTAAAAATGTCCCTAGCGTAACAATAAGCGTTCCGCGCAGAAATTTCGAATCGGACATACAAAAATCCTCCTACATCTACATAAAGTGAAACTATAATTAGTTGGAGACTTCTCTCCTACTCCTTATTAGTTGAACCATTCGAGCATTTACAGGCTAACAGACTCCCTATTTACTTCTCCTAAATCTTGAGGTTTTAGTCTTATCGCCTACAAATAGCAGGATAGTGCTGAACTCTAACTTTTGTATTGTACCACAATTCTCTCATTAAGCAGTACTTCACTCTATTTTTCTTTTAAGGGAAAACATGCTATTCTTTTAGGCAGGAAATGTAGAAAATGAGGTCGATATATTATGCATTATGATGTTATTGTCATCGGCGGCGGTCCTTCTGGGCTAATGGCTGCAATTGGTGCTGCAGAAGAAGGCGCAAATGTCTTACTTCTTGATAAAGGAAATAAACTTGGGCGTAAACTTGCGATTTCTGGTGGCGGACGCTGCAACGTAACAAACCGTCTACCACTTGATGAAATTGTTAAACATATACCAGGAAACGGTCGCTTCTTATACAGCGCTTTTTCTATTTTTAATAATGAAGATATTATTACATTCTTCGAAAATCTTGGTGTTAAATTGAAAGAAGAAGACCACGGTCGCATGTTCCCTGTGTCAAACAAAGCGCAATCTGTTGTAGACGCACTTTTAACACGATTAAAAAACTTAGGTGTAAAAATCCGTACAAATACACCTGTTGAAACGATTGAATATGAAAATGGTCAAACGAAAGCAGTTATACTGCAAACAGGCGAAGTGTTAGAAACAAATCACGTCGTTATCGCTGTTGGCGGAAAATCAGTTCCTCAAACTGGATCTACTGGAGACGGATACGCTTGGGCTGAAAAAGCAGGTCATACAATTACAGAATTATTCCCAACAGAAGTACCTATCCTGTCAAACGAGCCGTTTATACGTGATCGCTCATTACAAGGTCTTGCTTTACGTGATATAAACTTAAGCGTATTAAACCCGAAAGGAAAAGCTATCATTTCTCACAAAATGGACATGCTCTTCACTCATTTCGGCCTATCTGGTCCTGCTGCTCTTCGCTGTAGTCAATTCGTCGTGAAAGCACTTAAAAAGTTTAAAACGAATACAATACAAATGAGTATTGATGCATTGCCAGAGGAAAATAGTGAGCAATTATTTCAGCGCATGCTGAAACAAATGAAAGAAGATCCGAAAAAAGGAATTAAAAACGTTTTAAAAGGTTATGTCCCTGAACGTTACTTCCTATTCTTATTAGAAAAAAATGAAATTGACGGTAGTGAACAAGCTGGACAAGTTTCTCACGAAAAGATTCGTGCACTTGTGAAAGACTTTAAAGAGTTTACTGTGAATGTAAATGGTACGCAGTCAATTGAAAAAGCATTCGTTACTGGCGGAGGTGTATCCGTGAAAGAAATTAATCCGAAAGAAATGTCTTCTAAATTTACGAACGGCTTATATTTCTGCGGAGAAGTTCTTGATATCCACGGTTATACTGGTGGCTATAATATTACATCAGCCCTTGTTACTGGTAGAATTGCTGGAACGACTGCTGGAGAAAACGCGAAAATGCAATATTAAAAAAAGAAACAGGGATTCCTGTTTCTTTTTTAATATTGCCATGAAATCATTATCGGCGATTCCACAGATATATCAGCGATTCTGTAATTATATCGGCGATTTCTCAAATATATCGACTTACCGACAAGAAGCGATAAACATCTGCTCCATGTAACTTTCCATTGCTTTTTTGTTGCTTTATATACCTTAGTACCTTTATATTTTATATTGTTGAATATTTAAAAAAGGGTAAGGGGAAAACAAATGAGAAAAAAAGTCATGATGTCTTTAATGTTAATGACGTTTCTTTCTGCGGTAGAAGGAACGATTGTTAGTACAGCAATCCCTCGTATAACGAGTGATTTGTCAGGCGTCGAACTTGTTAGTTGGGTATATGCAATTTATATGCTTGCAACAGCTGTTTCGACTCCAATATACGGAAAGCTCGCTGATTTATTCGGTCGTAAAAAGGTTTTACTGATCGGGGCTACAATCTTTTTAGTCGGTTCTGCACTTTGCGGAGTCGTTACATCGATGGAACAATTAATTTTCTTCCGCGCACTTCAAGGTATCGGTGCTGGTGCTGTTATGCCAATCACAATGACGATTATTGGAGACTTATATAGCGAAGCGAAAGACCGCGCGAAAGCACAAGGTTGGATGAGTGCCGTTTGGGGTGTATCCGGTGTTATCGGACCGTTAGTAGGTGGATTTTTAGTTGATTCCCTTTCTTGGCGTTATATTTTCTTCTTAAACGTACCATTCGGAATTATCGCTTGCTTAATGATTGTAATTTACTACAAAGAATCTATTAAACCTGCTAAACATCATATCGATTATCTTGGTGCAACAGTCTTCTCATTAAGTACAATCGCTCTACTATATGCATTATTAACAGGTAGCAGTAAGCAAAACTGGGGAGACATAACAATTATCGGCCTATTAATCTTCGCCGTCGTTTCATTTATTATTTTCTTATTCATCGAGAAAAAATCTCCGGAACCATTAATTCCGCTAGCACTTTTCTCTAACCGTACATTATCTACGATAAATATATTAACTCTTATTGCTGGCGCAATGATTATTAGTATTACTGTGTATCTTCCAATTTGGAGCCAGGGTGTTTTAGGAAAAAATGCAACAGAAGCTGGACTCATTTTAATGCCAATTCCTGTTATGTGGACATTTGGGGCTATGTTCTCGGGTAACTTAGTTGGCAAGTTAAAAACGAAACAAATTATTTTACTTGGAGCTAGCATTTTATCAGTTGCTACGTTCTTATTATTTACACTATCAACAAATTCACCATCATTCCTTATTTATGTAGCAGTCGGGTTATTCGGCTTAGGAATGGGGCTTGTGACACCGATTTACATGGTAACAATTCAAGCAGCCGTGCCAGCTCATACACGCGGGACAGCTGTTGGTTTAAATACATTTATTAATACATTTAGTCAAACGTTAGGTGCTGCAATATTCGGTACAATCTTTAATACGATGATTCACGCACGTGGTATTAAAAATCTTGATCTTGTATCTGGTGGACATGGCGGTACTACAGCAAACGTAGTAACCGAATCACAATCCGCATTAGCATCAAGCGTACATGTCATTTATATGAGCACTTTCGTATTAGCAGTATTTACATTAATTATTGCTTGGCTTTTATTAAAACCAGCTACACAAACAAGTGAGCAACAATAAAAAGGATGACCATTTTGGTCACCCTTTTTTTATTCTTCATTTTCCACAATATGTTTCAGCATGGATAATTTATTATCCCAAAAACGTTCATAATACGAGAGCCACTGTTGTAATTCTTCTAATGGTTCTGGATGCAAACGATATATCTTCTCTCTTCCGCTTTTTCTTCCACTTACTAAATTCGCTTCCGAAAGAATATGAAGGTGCTTTACAACCGCAGTACGACTCATCGGAAAATGATCCGTTATTTTGGAAATCGGTAACTCTTTGTCACTTAATAACCGTATTACTTCTCGGCGGGTTGGATCAGCAATTGCTTGAAATACATCATATTTCGCTGCTGACGAGGACACTTAGCCTTCGACAACCTTTTTCAGTTTTTCATTTACAATCGCTACCCAACCACCGCTCATTCTATCGCGAATAATAGAGCTCTTCGCATTCGCTTTCGGAAGAATTTCATCAGGATGTTTCCAGCCGCCGTGAATTAACGTAAATTCTGTTTTGTTATCTCCTAAGTCTTTCAAATTAAATGAAACAACCCAGCCATCTGTATCCCATGAGAAAGATAAATGGTTTGGCTCATCAATTTCTAACACTTTACATGGTGATGGCCCAAATGGCGATTGCACATGAAATTCATGCCCTACCTCTAATACAAAATCATTTGGCATAAACCATGACGCAATCCCTTCTGCAGTTGATACTACACTCCATACCTTTTGAATAGACGCGTTAAAAACGATTGTTTGTTTAATATCATTTAATGTATTTTGTTGTTCCATGTTCATTCTCCTTTACTCGGCGTTATAACATAACACCTTTTGGTTACACTTCGATAATATAACACCTTTTAGTTTCATGTCAACGCTAATTCTTTTACTGTTGAGAAATTCTCAACATTTTTTCAACAGGACAAACACCCTCTTAGCATTTCCTCATAATATACTCACAAAGGCAATACAAAATAAAAACTTCTCTCAACATGAAACTCCATCATTCATATTGAAAGAAACGCCTTACTTATATCATGCGTACTTCGTCTCTCCTCCTTCCCTCAGGGACAATACGCGAGATATGACAAATCAGAAGGAATATGCCCACCATTTGAGTAGGTAGTTATTTCTCTTCTCCTCAACATTTCCTCAGGAGCGAAATGACTACCGACTCACTTTTTTCAAACAAAATAAAAAGGGGTTGAACGCTATGTTCTATTGCATTAACTGCTCTGATATTCATCATGAAAAACATCCAAATGATAAAATATTCAAAAACGGTTTTTATATTGATCCATTTTTAGGTGATCGTTATCACCTTGGTATGTGTAAAGATGCCCAAAACCATGAAACAGGGGAGCCTCTTTTAACGACAAAGAAATCAGGCGCCCCCCAATCTATTATGAATGTATTACCGACACATGTTGTCCCAACATAAAGCATAAAAAAGAGCTGGCTCACCCAGCTCTTTTTTATGCTTTATAAACGATCATTGCTGAAAAACAATAAATTTGGTTTTCATCGTCGTTAAGGGAAACACCAACTTGATACTTAATATCTACAAAGTTGCTATCATCAATCTTTTTCAAAAAAACATTTACAGCGTCTTCTAAGTCTTTTTCGTGACTTTCATCAAATACTTTCACACGAATCATGTTAACACCGTCCTAGATCGCAGCCCTCCGCCGCTTGATTATTGCCACGGTGCGTATCTATGATGCGATAAAACTTTCCATTCTCATATATATATCCGTCTTCTAACACATATTCTTTATCTTCAGTATAGACATAAAACTTACCTATCATAAATTTACTCGTATATAATTCCAAATAATTTGGTCTAAATTTAGCTACAACTTTATTTGTAATATCAATTTTTATTGTGCGCCCCACCTTCTCTCCCTCCTTTGCAAAGAACGGATTTAGGTATATTGTATTAGCGCTTTTACATTTTATGCTTAAAAATAAGTGGATATGCCTTCTTTCTTCACCTGTACTATTTTTCTAAAAAAATCACTATAAATAAGGCCCCCAAAAAAAACATAAAAAAAGCACTTTATCTTATTGACTCGAATATAAATATTATGTTATTATATAAAATTTGACATTTTTACATACGTATGCTATCATTAAAAGTGGTTACCACATATGGAGGTGGATGATTTGTTTCAAATTGGTGATAAAATCGTTTATCCAATGCACGGTGCAGGAATCATTGAAGCAATTGAAGAGAAAGAAATATTAGGTACTTCACGTCAATATTGTGTGATACGCATCATTAGTAAAGATATGCAAGTAATGCTTCCGATGGATCAATTAAAAAAATCGGGTATTCGTTATATCGTTGATCGAGGTACGTTAGATGATATACTTCTTGAATTTCAAAACGGGGAGTCAGACCCATCACTCTCATGGAAACAAAGATATACAATGAATATGGAAAAAATGAAAAACGGCAATTTACAAGATAGCGCAGAAGTTGTTCGGGATTTACTTCGCCGTAATAAAGAGAGAGCATTAAATGCGAGCGAAAAACAAATGCTAGATAATGCACGAAAAATGATGATTAGCGAAGTCGCGCTCGTACAAAATGTTACTGAACATCAAGCAACAGAATTTCTTCAAGATACAATTAATCACTAAATTTAAAATAGCTGGCCGCTATTTTTTTTGTAAAAAAAGGACGAAGAGTTTTATCTCTTCGTCCTTTTATATTACCCACGTCCAGCTTGAAACGATGGATATAACGTCATTCCACCATCTGCAAATAGCGTAATTCCCGTTACATAACTCGCCTCTGAAGAAGCGAGCCAAGTTGCTACTGCTGCAATTTCTTCTGGTTTTCCAATGTAGCCCATCGGTATCATACTTTCTACGTCAGCACGTTTTTTAGGATCAGCAAATTTTTCTGCATTGATCGGCGTATTAATTGCACCTGGTCCTATATTATTTACTCGAATACCTTTTGGCGCATATTCTAGCGCTAACGTTTCTGTCATCAGTTTAATACCACCCTTACTCGCTGCATAGTGCACGAATAGTGGCCACGGAATTTTCTCATGAACACTAGACATATTAATGACAGACCCTTTAATGTCATGTTCTACAAAATATTTAATCGCTTCACGACTTCCTAAAAAAGCACCTGTTAAATTTGTATTAATTACCTTATTCCAATCTTCAAGTGGCATTTCATGCGATGGTACTGCATTTTCTATCCCTGCATTATTAATCATAACGTCAAGCGTACCAAATTCTTTCACAGCAGATTGAATGAGATTCACAACATCTGATTCGACGGTTACATCACCTTTTACAGCAATCGCTTCTCCGCCTACCTTTTTAATTTCTTCTAACACATCATTTGCTTCTGATTCTCGTGAGCGATAATTAATAACCACTTTCGCTTTTTCCTTAGCAAACCTTACTCCCATCGCCCTACCAAGACCAGTTGCTGATCCTGTAATAACGACCACTTTTCCTTCTAAATCACTATACATTTCAATACCTCCTTTAACTTTTTGCTATACCTAACATAATTCCGGCTGCGATAATAAAAACGATACCGACAACGATACCCGTTAATTGGCGTTTCGTTTTCTTTTCACCTAATATAAGGATCCCACCAAGCGTGGAAATAATAATTCCCATTTGCGATAGCGAGAAACTTGTTGCGACTCCAACACGCGGCTGCGAAATGAATAAAAACATATTTCCAGCTGCCCAAATTAATCCTGGAATAATATTTCGGATTGCATATTTATTGAATGGATGATGTTTAAAGGTAAGCAAAATCCCTCCTAATACCATACCAACTGCTTGTGGTAATAAAGCTGACCAACCATCTACGTTAAATAGTCTAATCACTACTACGTAAACTAAATAACCGACTGTTGAAATTAATAAAATTATGATACCTCTTTTAAAATTTGCTGCTTGCTCTGCATTTTTTTCTTCTTCACTTTGAAGTGATGTTAAAATAACACCGACAATAATACAAACGAGCGCTAAAATCCCAAGGACGACCGATATTGTCGTGGACCATTCATGAAATACGATAACGCCAAATAAAGTCGTCGCAACTAATTGAAGTCCTGTTGAAATTGGCATCGTCCTCGAAACGCCCATTAAATCAATACTTTTCAATTGATTCGCCTGACCAAGCGCCCAAAATAAACCTGACACAACTCCAACCCCAATCACAGTAGGTGTTAATACTGGCTTCATAAAAATATAAACAACAATTGAGAAAATAAGTGCTCCAAACGTTGTTCCAAGCGTTTGACTATACGGTCCCCCGCCCAGTTTTACGTTAAATAACACAATACTCCCCCAAAATATAGCTGGTAAAATTGCTAAAAATATATCCATCGCCCATTACCTTTCTCTGTAAAATGTCATAAATTGAAACTTTAATCATCCCGCAAATAGCGGAATAAGTTACCGCTCTCAATCATTAGAATGAGCTTTCATTTTTTCTTTTTTTGCGAGCACAAATCTTTTCTACAACATCATTAGAAACATTTTTTTCTCGCTCCACATTTTTTACCTTTATATGATCTAAATAATCCTCCAAAGTAAGTGTAACTTTGTCATTTGGCGGATTATGCGCCCCTTGAAATGTAAGAAATTGTAGCGTCACTTCAAATCTAGGAACAAATTCATCTTTCCTGCCGAGACGCTTTATATTTATAACTGCATCACATTCATATTGATCTTCTGTCACTTGTCTAATAACCGAATAATACCTATTCAATAACGCACTCTCTAAAAGCTGTTCTCTTGATTCTTTCGCGAAAGAATCGCTTGGAGAAGAGAAAAAGATAGAACATATCGCTGTAATAATTACACATATTTTTTTCATAACGTCCTCCTTATCCTATAAGTTAGTGTTCTCAAAAACGCCATAAAAAAACGACTTCCCCTACTTAGGAAAGTCGTTTTAATGAATCCAATATTAACCACCACTCACTGGTGGTATAAGTGCAACCACATCACCATCTTGGACCCTGTCATCTTCATTTGCGTATTCTTCATTAATCGCAACCATAATTGGCTCTGAAACTGGTACATTATATTCTTTCGCAACAACATCTTTTAACTCTGCAACCGTAATATTTTCTTTCTCTATTTGTAATTCACTTGTTCCTGCCTCTTCTTGCAAGTGCGCAAATAACAATACTCGAATCATACTTATAGCTCCTTCCCAGGCTCTCCCGCCGGATATGGTGTTTTTTCTAATTGATCACCAATCCATGAGTCACCATCTTCCCAAAACTCCTTTTTCCAAATCGGAACAATTTGTTTTATGCGTTCCATAATATATTCGTTTGCTTCATAAGCCGCTTTACGGTGTGGTGTTGAAACAGCAACAACAACCGCTATATCAGAAATTTGCAACGTACCGATGCGATGTGTAATCGCAACATATGTACCCGGCCATTTCTCTTTCACTTCCAGACCAATTTTCTCTAGCATCTTTTCTGCCATCGTCTTATAAGCAACATACTCTAAGTATAATGTACGACGCCCTTTCGTAAACTCTCTAACCGTTCCAATAAATGTTGTAACAGCACCGCATTCACGTCGAATCACTTTCTTCGTTACCTCTTCAATCGAGATTTCTGTATCAATTACTTCATAATATGTATTTGTCATTTCGCACTCCTAACCGTTTGTAAAAACCAGTCTATGTACAACTCTTCTTCTGTTATATGAAATACTTTATATTCTTCTCGTATATTTGCCGGGACATCATACCACGTAATAATCGCCACTATATTTTCTACTTTATGTAAAAGTTCAACGTCTTCCGCAGAACGAAGTAACACTACTTTCGGGTAGTTCTCTTTTTTATAGCCCTCTATTAAAATTGTATCCACTTCAAAAAACTCATATAAGCGAATAATTTCTTGCAAGGACCATTTCTTTCTTAGTGAAGAAAGTGAAAGCAATCCAGCACCTTCTACACTACTTACGACAGCACCAGCTTTACGGTGTCTTTCGCTATCTTTTTGCGCTACTTCTGGAAAACCTCCGTGCCCGTGATGTTTAATTGTAGCAACTTTTATTTCACTTTCAGCTAACACATGCACAATTTTCTCTACAAGTGTCGTTTTTCCGCTATTTTGATATCCTACTATTTGTAAGATTGAAGGGGCTTTGCCCATGGCCAATCACATCCCTCAGAGTGCTCTAACAATAATACGGATACTTTCATCCCAGTCTCAAATCCTCTCGTTCCTCCAGGTAACACGATAAAAGCATTCGCATCTGCAAGTGAAGATACCGCACTCGATTTATCTAAACCAACCGGCATCGCTTGTAACGCCCCGTCCACAATCGTTACGTTTGCTCTTACGAAACGAGTAAATGGATTTGGCTTTGAAAAATCTTTTTGTAAAATAGCATCCGCTCTATATACGTGAGGTTCCTTCGCATACAAATACGTTTTTATAATTGGATGCACAAATAATTCAAAGCCTACATAACAAGCAGACGGATTTCCTGATAAACCGAAAAGTAACTTCCCATCAACTTCAGCTACTGTCGTTACACTTCCCGGTCTCATCGCTATTTTATTAAAGAGTACATTCGCCTGTAACCTTTCATAAATAGCTGGTAAGTAGTCATAATCTCCTACTGATACACCGCCTGTTGTAATTAAAATATCGACCTCATCCATCGCTAATTGAACAGCTGTAAAACATGCATCTAGCTCATCGGCGAGTTGACCATAATAACGAACTTTCCCGCCAGCTTTCATAATTTGAGCTGCGATCATATACGAGTTACTATTTCTAATTTTCCCCGGCTGTAACGGCTCATGTACTTCTAGTAATTCACTTCCTGTTGTTACAATACCGACAACAGGCTGTTTTACAACTTTCACAGTGCTATATCCAAACGTTGCTAGTAAGGCCGCAACACCTGGATTAATTGCAACTCCTTTCTTAACGAGAACTTGATTTTGTTTTATGTCTTCTCCTTTAAACGACACATTGTCACCGTTATTAAAAGGGCGTTTTAACTTCATATATGTTTTCCCGTTCTTCTCAAACCCTTCTGTCAGCTCGAGCATTACGACTGCATTACATTCTTCTGGAATAGCTGCTCCTGTCATAATGCGAATCGCTTTAAAAGCTCCTACTTCTTCTAAAAAAACAGACCCCGCCCCGATTTCTCCTATTACTTCAAATTCAATTGGATTTTCTTGGGTTGCTCCTTTCGTATCTTCTGCTCGAATGGCGAAACCGTCGTAAGGGGAACGATCAAAATGAGGAACGTCATGATCTGAGACAACATCTTCCCCGAGAATTCTCCCGTAACTTTCCATAATAGAAATTTCTTCTACTTCACCATACTTCGCATATTTCATTACCCGTTCTACTGCCTCAGCAACTTGAATTGGAATTCGTTTTTCTACCATCGTTTCTCACCTCATATTTGCAATTTTTTTTATCTCGATTAAACTTTATGTATTCAATAGAAATTACTTCAAGGAGGAATTCCATGTCTTCATTTACACATTTTAATGACCAAGGACGCGCAAAAATGGTTGATATAAGCGATAAAAAAACAACCGTTCGTACAGCAATTGCGTGCTCTAGCATTGTCGTTACGAAAGAAATTTACGATAAAATCTCTCACAATGAAATTGGGAAAGGTGACGTATTAGCAGTTGCGCAAATCGCAGGCATTATGGCTGCGAAACGAACTTCTGATATTATCCCAATGTGCCATCCTTTATTATTAAAAGGTGTTGACGTTTCTTTCGATTGGAAACAATCAGAAGAACAATATCGTTTACTCATTGAAGTAAAAGTTAAAACAGAAGGTAGCACCGGTGTTGAAATGGAAGCTTTAACAGCTGCTTCCGCTACCGCTCTTACTGTGTATGATATGTGTAAAGCTGTCGATAAAGGTATGATTATCGGCGAAACGTACTTACTTGAAAAAACAGGTGGAAAAAGTGGAGATTATACGAGAAATTCATAATCCTCTCTCCGTTGAACCTAAAGGGTTTCCTTTAGGTTCAACCTATATACCTTGCATATAAACTTTTCGCTACATTCATATCATTCGTCCCATGAATAAACGCCCTGCCATCTGTAAATAAAACAAAACGATATTCTTCTACCGGAAATGATAATAAATAAGGTGTCGCCTTTATCTCTACGCTTCTTTGTAAGCGCTTTTTAATTTCTTCTAAATTAAAATTCTTCCGCACACCCGGGCGAATTTGTACTGTATTTCGCCCACATAACACTTCTGTTTTTGTTTGTGCTTCAAATGTTAAGCTCGGATATGTACGTAACCTTCCGCAAGATAAACAAGTATCTTTTTTCTGCCTATTCACTTTAAATGCCATCTGTTGATTATTCCAAAGATCAAACGATAACATCGTTTCACGAAGCGCCCCAAAGTCTTCTACTAATATTTTCAGCGCTTCCGTAATTTGATGCGCAACTACTAATTGTACTGCCGGTTGTATAATACCAGCTGTGTCACATGTTGCTCCGCTCGCCGGATGCTCCATTAAACAGCGAAAACACGGTGTTTTCCCTGGTAAAATTGTATACGTTACTCCGTAACTCCCGACGCAACCACCATATATCCATGGAATATTATACTTTTGTGAAATATCATTAATGAGAAGACGCGTTTCAAAATTATCTGTCGCATCTAATATTAAATCTACATCACGCACTAACTCTTCCATTTCTTGCACCGTTACATCCGTCACAACCGGATTTATTTCCACCTCAGAATTAATTGCTTGTAAATGTTCTGCAGCCGCTATCGCCTTCGGTTTATACTGCTTTGCATCTTCTTCCGTATATAGTTGTTGTCTTTGTAAATTACTCCATTCTACATAATCACGATCAGCAATCGTTACTTTTCCAACCCCTGCTCTAACAATCGCTTCTGCATTGGCCGCACCGAGAGCACCAGCACCTATAATAAGCACATGCTTCTCTCTTATTTTTCTCTGTCCTTCTTCTCCAACACCAGAAAATAATATTTGTCTTGAATATCGCTCCTGCATGCGATAGCCCCCTTTCTTATCCTCCTATATAAGACATTTCGATTTTCGGACGATTTTTTGCACTTTCTTCTGTCCGTTCATCCGAATACCTATCTTTTCTATTCATCCATACATCTTGTATAACACTTAATAACTCCTCATCCGACAGATTCCCTCTAAGAAGTTCTCTTACATTCAAACCCTCTGTCGCAAATAAGCACGTATAAAACTTTCCATCTGCCGAAATTCTCGCCCTCGTACAAGAGGCACAAAATGACTCAGAAACAGATGTAATAAAACCAACTTCAACATTTGTTCCAACATACCGATATCGCTTCGCAACTTCACCAAAGTAGTGGGCTTCAGCTGGCTCAAGCGGATACACCTTATGAATCATCTCAATCAATTCTCGCTTTGTAACCACTTGATCAAAATTCCACCCATTTGTACTACCAACATCCATAAACTCAATAAACCTAAGCGTGATTCCTTGCTCTTTAAAATACGCAGCCATCGGAAGTACTTGATGATCGTTCATCCCTTTTTTCACAACCATATTTACCTTTACTTCCAGCCCCGCCTCTTTAGCTGCTATAATTCCCTTAATCACCGGTTTCGTATTAATATTTCGACCATTAATATTCTTAAATATGTCGTCATCTATCGCATCTAAACTAACATTCACTCTATGTAATCCAGCTTCTTTTAATGCCTTCGCTTGTTTCGTTAAATGGATAGCATTTGTAGTTAACCCTATATCTATTAGCCCATCAATTTTCACAAGACGTGCAATAAGTTTTGCTAAATCTTTACGAAGTAGTGGCTCACCGCCAGTAATTCTAATTTTTCGTACACCGATGTTAACAAATAATTTTGCCAAACGCTCAATTTCATCAAAAGTTAGTAAAAACTCATCTTTCAAAAAAGCATAATCTGGCCCAAATATTTCCGCCGGCATACAATATGTACATCTAAAATTGCAACGATCAATGACAGATATACGTAAATCTTGAAGTGGGCGTCCAAAAAAATCTTTAACCATCTCCTGCATCGCCACCCTCCCTTTCTGCCAAATTTCTTTCTTTTCATTCTATTATAATATATTTTCGAACTGCGATGTTTTTGCTCAAGGGAATAAAGTGAAACTTTAAATAATTAGAGGGTATCCACTCCCTCTGGTTAACGAGGTTTACTTCCAGATACAAGGATAAAAAAACCTTGAAACATAAAAGTTTCAAGGTTTTCTGCTTATTAACTTAATCTAATAATAGTTAGAGTAGCCCCTGGCGTTGCCGTAGATAATGTAGCTAACGCAACTACTCCAAATAATTGTAAGCTAACTGCAGCTCCAGCAGGCAAGTTAGCAATTATTGTTGCACTAAATGAACCAGTAGCGACTGCCGGGGAGTTTATCGTTCCCGCAAGCGGACTGCCATTTACAGTTATACGGGAACTTACAAGTAATCCTGCCGTTAAATTAATTGTATAGGCTATATAATAGTTTCCTGCATTCGCAACTGTAAATACAGTATTTCCACCACTAACGGTTATTCCTGGTCCAATATTTTGATTGTTTGGTAACGGAATATTCGTACCACCTAACAAAACAGAAATAACACTTCCTGATGTATTATTCGCAAACGCATACGTTGCAGTTGTACTAACTCCAGTCGCTCCGGTCGCTCCAGTGGCTCCAGCTCCGGTTGGACCTGTATCTCCAGTTGGACCTTGTGAACCGGTTGCTCCTGTAGCCCCCGTTGGACCTTGTATTCCTTGCGGGCCTTGAATTCCTTGTGGACCTGTCGATCCGGTTGCTCCTGTAGCTCCCGTTGGGCCTTGTATCCCTTGAACTCCTTGTGGACCGGTTGGACCTATCTCTCCTTGCACCCCTTGGATTCCAGTTGGGCCTTGTGGGCCTGTCGGACCTTGAATACCTTGAATACCTTGAATACCCTGTGGACCTTGTGCTCCAGTGGCTCCGGTTGCTCCTTGAATCCCTTGGGGACCTTGTAACCCTTGAATTCCTTGGGGACCAGTTGGACCTATGTCGCCTTGCGGGCCTTGGATTCCCTGTGGGCCTTGATCTCCTGTCGCACCAGTTACTCCTTGTATCCCTTGCGGACCTTGTATCCCTTGCGGACCAGTTGGACCAATATCTCCTTGCACACCTTGGATTCCTTGGGGACCTTGTAACCCTGTCACTCCGGTTGCTCCCGTTTCTCCTGTCGCTCCTGTCACTCCAGTTGAGCCTGTCGCCCCGGTATCCCCTGTTACTCCTGTCGCACCAGTTGCTCCTGTCGGGCCAGGTGGTCCACCCGATGGACCAGTTACTCCCGTCGGACCTGATGGCCCTGTTGGGCCGGTCGGTCCTGCTGGTCCTCCAGATGGGCCTGTTACCCCTGTCGGACCAGTTACTCCTGTTGGGCCTGTAGTGCCTTCCCCTGTCGCCCCAGTTGCTCCCGTATCTCCTGTTGCACCCGTCGGACCTTGAATCCCTTGTATTCCTTGAGCACCTTGCACTCCTTGTGCACCTGTTGGGCCTTGAATCCCTTGTATTCCTTGCACTCCTTGTGCGCCCATTGGACCTGTTGGACCAATCGCCCCTTGAGCACCTTGCACTCCTTGGGGACCCTCTGGACCCGTTGCTCCTATTTCTCCTTGTATACCTTGAATTCCAGTTGCTCCTTGTACTCCTGTTGCTCCCGTTATCCCTTGCACACCTTGAATTCCCTGAATTCCTTGGGGACCTTGTGAGCCTGTTGCTCCTACCGGTCCTTGAATGCCTTGTATCCCCTGTGGCCCCTCTGGACCCGTTGCTCCAGCTGGCCCCGGTACTCCTTGTATTCCTTGCGGGCCCTGAAGTCCCTCTGGGCCTTCTGGACCTGTTGGTCCTATATCGCCCATTGGACCTTGTATCCCTTGAACTCCTTGTAGTCCTGTTGCTCCTGATGGCCCTGGTACTCCTTGAATTCCTTGTGGACCTTGATCTCCTGTTGCTCCTGTGGCCCCTTGAGGACCTATAGCCCCCTGTATACCTTGTGGACCTTGATCTCCTGTTGCTCCCGTTCCCCCTTGAATACCCTGAACTCCTTGGATTCCTTGTTCACCAGTTATTCCTGTCGGACCAGGAATACCTTGAATCCCCTGCGGTCCTTCTGGACCTGTTGGGCCAATTGGCCCTTGAATTCCTTGTATTCCTTGCAAGCCCTGTGCTCCCGTACTTCCAGTCGGACCTGTAGTTCCCGTTGCTCCTGTTCCCCCTGTACTTCCTGTAGCCCCAGTACTTCCCGTTGCTCCAGTCGCACCTGTACTTCCACTCGGTCCGCCACCCGGACCTGTCGCACCAGTTGGCCCCGTTGGACCAGGAGGTCCTCCAGATGGTCCAGTTATCCCTGTTGGGCCTGTTATTCCAGTCGGACCTGTTAGCCCCTGACCCGTTGCTCCGGTTGCACCTGTATTTCCACTCGGTCCTTGTGTTCCTTGTATCCCTTGTGCTCCTTGTATTCCTTGTGGACCAGTTGCACCCGGTAACCCTTGGACGCCTTGAATTCCTTGAGGTCCCTCAGGTCCCGTCGCTCCAATGGGCCCCTGTAATCCCTGTATTCCTTGTATACCTTGTGCCCCAGTCGCTCCCGTTGGACCAATCGGACCTTGTAACCCTTGCACCCCTTGAGGTCCTGTCGCTCCAGTTTCTCCTTGTGGTCCTCTCAATCCTTGTGCTCCCTGCTGCCCTTCTGGTCCCGTTGCGCCTATTGGTCCAACTGGCCCTTGAATCCCTTGCACACCTTGAGGTCCAGTCGGACCCATCTCCCCCATTGGACCTTGAAATCCTCTCGGTCCTTGCGGTCCAGTCGGACCTTGTGGACCTGTTGGACCAGTAATCCCTATACCTGTAAATCCAGTTGGAACAGGGGGGAAAGTAGGTCCAATAAGTTCGGGTGGAATTCTAAAATTAGAGCTTAACGAATTTTGCTTCCGATTATTATCACGATTCTTCACACTTTCACCACCTACAAACCGTCTTTTTCATAATAAATAAACCTCTTCTTAATCTATTTACAAAAATAATCTCCAAGACTATTTTTATTTCAAATAAATAAAAACTCCCTTAATTCCTTAAGGGAGTCCTGCAATTGAATCCATATTATCTGTATTAGGGACAGCTTGTGCTATACCCGATGCATTTACACTTTGCCCCATATTTGTTCCTGTTACAGTACCAGCAGGAGTGCCTCTTGTATATGTTGTCGTCACCGAATCACCCGGCTGTAAACAAAGCTTCGTCTCCGTCCCTATTACTGTAACAACATCAATCCAAGTGCACCCCATTGAACCACTATATGATTTCGAAGCAGTAAATGAAGTATCACTCAAATTATCACCTGTAAATATATTCCCAGTATTATTAACAATAACAAATTCTTTTATATGCGCAGGCATAATTACACTCTACCTTTCCTTTATGAACCTAACGTACGTGTACTTGTTGCCAAAGGCGGAAGAAATACCGATGTTCTAATCACCGCTTCTGGCTGCCTTTTTCCATTTAAAAAAATAGCCGCACTCGATCCTCCAGCACCTGCATATACTTTCGCCACAGCTAAAGGCGAGATATCATAACAGTCACCGACATTAACAGCGCCTGTATTATTAATAATTTTCACTTTACGCAAATTAATTCCCATTTCCCCCTCCTCCTTTTTTATACTGTATGCAAAAGAAAAAAACTTGAAACAGACTCGCTTCAAGTTTTTAACTATTAACTATTTCGTTTCACCTTCATATTGAAGCATACCGCCAACCATGTTCACTGTTTTAAACCCTTGCTCATTTAAATAATGACATACATTTTCACTGCGCATTCCCGAACGACAAATAAAGATATATTCATTCTCTTTATTAAAGAAATCTACTTTATGTGGGATATCGCCCATTTTAATATGTACAGCTTCTGGAATCTTTCCTGCCGCTACTTCTTCATCTTCTCTTACGTCTACTAGAAATAACGTTTCTCCATTTTCTAAACGCTCTTGTACCTCTTCTGTAGTAATTGTATTAACTTCTGTCATATGTAGTTCCTCCTTATATACAATAAAACCTTTAGTTTCTTTTTCACAAACATTCTCTACCAATTTTAGCACGCAAAAGAAAGAACGCAAAGAATCGAAAAACTATTTCTCAATTTTCTCTAAAAATTTATTCTTTACAAACATAACTAGCACATTGTATCCTCAATATACTTGTTTTATGAAAGGAGTCGATTAAAATGACGCTTTTTCTTTTCATTATGGGCATTGTGTTCTTACTCGCTGCAATTATTGCTCTTAGTATGAAAAATAATAGAAAAATAAACTCCCCACAAGAAATGTCATTCTTATTTCTATTGCTCAGCATAGCGTTTTTCGGTATAGCAATCGCTACATATATTTTCCGTCTACAAATTATGTAAAAAAAGGTGCCTACTACAAACATTGCACCTTTTCCCCATCATTTGTCTTTTACACAAAACTAGATACTTTCCGATTCAAAAATTCATAAACCTTTTTTTCAAATAAATGAATATCAAATGCTCCTGCCATATGCCCATTTATACTTTCAATCTCATACACTTCCGCATATTTTCCTTGTTTTTGCAAAATATCTACCATTTTATAATTATAACGAGACGGCTGAAGCAAATCTTGTTTACACGGAATCATAAGTACATTCGCTTCTATGTTAGAAAGAGATTCTTCTAGTGAAGAAAACCGATGTGCAATATCATGCAATAAAACTGCCTTCGCAGTATACATCCATGAATTTGCATCTACTAACTCTATACTTCTATATGTCGCTGTATTTATCTCTTTTTCAAATGATGTTAATGTAGAAAACTTTTCATAAGGTTCTATCTCGATACTATTACGAGGAAATGCCATTTCATAAAAATGCTCATCAAACGCATTCATAAACATCATTCTACTCGCTAAATGAAGCCCCTTTATAGGCTGCTCTTCTCCATATTTTCCATCTTTCCAACTTGGATCCAGTTGAATTGCCTCAATCGCATTTTGCGCTACGTTTACTGACGTAATAATTGGATTTTGTGGGTTCGTAATAACGCCAATCATCCGCTCTACCATATGTGGATAGTGAACCGCCCATTGTTGTGCAATCATTCCCCCCGCCGACGGTCCGATTACAGCGTGTAACCTTGAAATTCCCATACCTTTTATTAACTCATATTGCATACGAGCTACATCAAGAAATGTAAAAACCGGAAAATCCATAGCATATTCTTCTCCAGTTTCTGGATTAATCGATTTCGGTCCTGTTGTAATCACATATGGATTCCTCGCCTGCACATTACAAAGATTATCCGTACATATAACAAAATACTTATTTGTATCAATTGCTTTCCCAGGTCCAATGAGCCCATCCCACCAACCAGACTCCTCATCATGCACTGTATATTTTCCTGCCGCATGACTTGTTGCACTAAAATAATGACAAACCAAAATCACATTTGACCTTTCTCTATTTAACGTACCATATGTCTCGTATCCCATTTGAACAGGAATTTCTCTGCCATTTTCAAACGCAAACTCTTTTAAAACAAATTTCTCTTTTTTTACAATTTGCACAGACTCTCCCTCTCCCCGTTATAGTATGAACTGCTTACTAAAGACTTTTTTCTGTGCAAACTAATCTCCTTCTTCTTTTCATAAATAAATGAATAATATACAAAATTAGCCACAAAATAGCACTATATTACAAGATTAAAGAGGGCGTACATATGATTTGGAATTGGTTACGTAAGAAAAAAAAATCAAATACACCAGAAGCAAACGAAACAGATAACTGGGAGCAGCATTCTAACAATCAAGAGGGTGATAACGAAGAACAGACTAGAAGTATGAAACATAATAAGGGTAAAAATAACGAGCAAAAAGATTCCTCTCAGGATAAGCAACAAAGTGCTAAACAAGAGGATTCTTCTCAGAATAAACAACAAAGCTCTAAACAAAAGGATTCCTCTCAAGGTAAGCAACAAAGTGCTAAACAAGAGGATTCCTCTCAGGATAAGCAACAAAGTGCTAAACAAGAGGACTCCTCTCAGGATAAGCAACAAAGCGCTAAACAAGAGGATTCCTCTCAAGATAAGCAACAAAACGATAAACAAGAGGATTCTTCTCAGGATAAGCAACAAAGTGCTAAACAAGAGGATTCCTCTCAGGATAAGCAACAAAGCGCTAAGCAAGAGGATTCCTCTCAGGATAAGCAACAAAGCGCTAAGCAAGGTGATTCTTCTCAAGATAAAAAACAAAATACTAAGCAAGATGAACCTTCTCAAAGTAAGCAACAAAGCTCTGGAGGTAATAGTATTTATGACTTTACAAAACCAGAAAAAGACCGTATTCATTCCCTACAAGATTTAATAGAGAAACTTAAAAAGTCTAGTGATTTTATTAATTACCATACATCTGACGATGAAACGATGCCTTATTGGATTTCTTACTATCGCCCTTCACTTGATGGAGAGAAATTACAGAAATATTTAATGCCTACTCTTTTAGAGAAACCTTGTGCTTCTCTAGAACAACTAAAAGAACATATTCCGATGAGCGGCATTACAATTACGAACGATTTACAAAAAATTGAGGATATGGTTTTAAAGGGGCATGCGATCATTCAATTAAATCAGCAAGATCAAAAATGTATGCTTGCAAACATTGCAATTGATAATTATCGTGCGCCAACCCCTCCTTTAAACGAATCAACTGTTATTGGTCCGCAAGAAGGTTTCGTAGAGGATATTGATACGAACATTAATTTAGTTCGAAAACGTCTTCCTGTTTTAGATTTACAAACTAAAGAAATGATTATCGGCGAGTTTTCCAAAACAAAAGTTGTCATGATGTATTTAGACAACCTCGCTGAAAAAGATAATGTAGATTTTCTCGAGGAATCATTACGCGCTCTTGAATATGATCAAATTAATGATAGTGCTTATATACAAGAATTAATGGGTGAAAAATCGATTTTCCCTCTCTATATCAATACAGAACGTACTGATAGAGTCACAAAAGCACTAATTGATGGGAAAATCGCTATTTTTGTTGATGGTTCTCCAAGCGTTTTACTAACACCTGTATCCTATTTCGATTTTTTCATTTCACCAGAAGACTATAACGTCTCTTGGCTATACGCTACATTTTCAAGGATTTTAAGATTAATCGCCGTTCTATTTTCAATTTGCGCTACACCGTTATACGTTGCAGTTTTAAATTATCATTATGAACTTATTCCAAGTGATTTACTTGAAACTTTAATTTTATCAAGGGCACAAGTACCATTCCCACCTTTAATTGAAGCGCTCTTTTTAGAACTCGCAATTGATTTATTAAGAGAAGCCGGCGCAAGGTTACCGATGAAAGTTGGACAAACACTCGGTATTGTAGGCGGTATCGTAATCGGGCAAGCATCTGTACAAGCTGGGTTAACGAGTAACATTTTATTAATTATCGTTGCACTATCAGCACTCGCTTCTTTTATTACACCTATTTATAAAATGGGTAACGCTGTTCGATTACTACGCTTTCCTTTTCTTATGTTTGCAGAAATAGGTGGATTGTTCGGGATTTCTCTTGGATTTATCTTCTTATTTACTCATCTATTCCGGCTTACTTCCTTACGTAAGCCGTACGCTTTATTTTATCCGACAAGGCAACAATCAGTTAAAGATTCTTGGATCCGTTTTCCATTAACAATGATTGATACGAGAGATGTGCAAGCAAGACCACAACATGTAAAAAAAGCAGCGAAAGGAATTTCAACAAAACATAGATCAGATTTTGATGATTGAGAAATGAGGTGCATTGATGAGTAAAGTTCAAGAAAAATATCAAATATCTCCTATCTTTGTTTTCTTCTTAATTCACGGTGCACAGTTTGGTGCTGGAGTTCTCGGATTCGCTCGAATTATCGCAAAAGCTGCTGGATACGACGGCTGGATGGGGGTTATAATCACAGGAATTTTCATCCATATTCTTATATGGATGATGTATGTCTTATTAAAAGAAACAAATGGGAATTTAGTTGATTTACATCGGCAAACATTTGGAAAATGGCTAGGAAATGGCATTAGCATCATCTTTATGGCTTATTTTTTAATCGTTAGTATTTCGGTCATCCGAACATATGTTGAAATTATTCAAGTATGGATGTTTCCGACCGCTTCCACCTTTATGTTAACACTCTTTTTATGCTTAGTTAGTTATTACATTATTTCCTCTGGATTTCGTGTCATTACCGGTATTTGCGTAATCTCAGTTGGCGGTACATTGGGCTATTTATTTCTTAGCCTATTTGTTTTGAAATACTCACATTGGGATAATTTACTTCCTATATTTACACATTCTTTTTCAGATATTTTAAAAGCAGCGCATCTGTCAATCTACAGTATGACAGGGTTTGAGATTTATCTCATGGTTTATCCTTTTGTGAAAAAACCTATGCAATCTCATAAATTCGCTCAATACGGAGCACTATTTTCAAACCTTTTATATTTATTTAGTACCCTTTTAGCCTTTACCTTTTTTAGTGAGAAGCAGTTGTTAAAAACAATATGGGCACAACTTTCTATGACCCAAGTCATTCAATTACCATTCATAGAAAGGCTAGAATATATTGCAATTTCGGCTTATGCACTCGTTATTATTACAAGTTTCATCCTTCCTTTATGGGCGGCAACGAGAGGAACTCACGAAATATTTCGCGTGAAACAAAGAGGTGTTCTAATTGCTTTCTTCCTTATCACTGTCATTGTTTCACAACTTTTAACAAACAGACATGATATTAATAATTTTATTAGTAATGCGTCAAAAGTTAGTTCTTGGCTCATTTATGTATACATCCCAATCCTATTTATTATTGTGTGGGTGAAAAGAAAATGGAAAAAATCAAAAGCACAAGTAAATTAATACTTATTTCTTGTATAACATTCTTCAGTCTAACTGGATGTTTACAAAAAAATATTATCGATGATGTACAACTTATTCAAGGAAGCGTTTTTGATGTCGCAAAAGATAATAAAGTAAAAGTGACATTCGTTTGTCCCATTCAGAAAAAAGGAAATAAAGTTCAAGTTTTTGAAGGCAGTGCAAATGCGGTAAAACAAGTAAAAGCAGACACATCTTTAGAGTCTTCTCAACCATTTGCTAGCGGACAAATGCGTGTCGCTCTATATACAATAAGACTTGCCAAAACAGGAATGTCTACTTCATTCGATACATTACTTCGAGATGTGAATATAGGGAATGCTTTATATGCTGCTTTATTAGATGGGAATGGTACTGAACTTTTAAAAGGCAAATATTCGACTTCATACAACGTTGCAATTTATATAAAAAAATTGCTAGAACATAACATGGAGACCGGACCTTTACCAGCGGATAATCTACATATAGGAGCATTTCGCTATTATCAAGAAGGAAAAGACTACTATATTCCCATTCTAAAGAAGCATGGTGATAAAATAAAAATTACCGGAATTGGCCTTTTTAAAAAGGATAAATATATCGGTAAAATTGCGGAAAAAGATATGTTCATATTTAAAGGACTATTAGAGAAACATAAATTAGATTCACATGAATTTAAAACAGATTCTGCGTACGTAATGATTAATAATATTCGTTCTGTTCCAACTTACGATATAAAAATTAAAAACGGAAAGCCTTCTTTTTTCATTCACGTTCGTCTTGATGCACGTATTCAAGAACTATCAAAACAAATTAACTTAGAAAATAACAATAACACAAAAAACATTGAAAAAGATGTCCAAAAACAATTGGACATACAGGCTGCCAAATTAATTAAGCAGTTTAAATCTTTAAATGTCGATCCTCTCGGTCTAGGTGCAAAGTATAAGCAACATTATCGCCCATTCAAATTAGAAGAATGGAGACAAATGTATAAAGATGTTCCGGTTCATATAAAATACACCGTAAATATTACAAATTCTGGTGTCATTGAATGAGAAATGATTGAACTCCTCTCTCCAGCATGATACAACGGAGAGAGGAGTTTTTTTATTATCAAATAGAGAGAGAAGATATTTATGGGGGAGCTTATGTCTAAAAAATTAGTAAAGCCTATTTTAAATGGTATTTTATTTCTCGGCGTCTTTTTATTTGCTCATACATACTTAAAAAATGTTTCCTTCACACGTTACTTGCTTGTCGTTATACCAATGTTACTGGTCGGTATTTTTGGCATCGATCTTATTTCATCCCTTTTAATAAAAAAAGAAGAATAACGAGCGAACATCTTATTTCGATAAGATGTTCTTTTCATTTCATAATCACCTTATGTTACAATAAACTTCGGCATAACGTAAGAAAGGATGAAACAACATGACAAACGAAAAAGGTTTAGATAAAGGATACGAACTTGTTGCGAAAATGCATGAAGTATTCGGACATCCTGTAACAAATACTCCAACAAAATTAACAGAAGAGCGCGCAAAAATCCGTGCAAGTTTTATGCAGGAAGAACTAGAAGAATTTCTAGAGGCAACGACTGTTGAAGATCAATACGATGCACTGATTGACCTTATTTACTTTGCATTCGGCACGTTTGCAGAAATGGGCGTACGTCCTGATAAAGGATTTGAAATTGTAAATAACGCAAACATGGCAAAGCTATTCCCTGATGGAAAACCTCGCTTCCGCGAAGGCGACGGCAAAATTTTAAAACCAGAAGGCTGGCAAGCACCAGAGCCACAACTTCGTGCTGAAATCGAACGTCAGCGCCAAGAAGCTGAAAAAAACTGCTAGGATTTCCTAGCAGTTTTTTATTATGTCTTTTTTTCTGTAGCTCATTAATGACCCACGTGCCCCGCGTGTCCTGCTGCTCCACTAATACTAGCTGCTCCTGCCGCTGCCCCTGCTGCCCCTGCTCCAATTCCACCTGTCCAAGGAGAAGATTGTTGCTGTTGTTGATATTGCTGATATTGTTGGTGCTGTTGGTGCTGTTGACCGTGGTGGCCATGTTGACCTTGATGACCTTGGTGACCGTGTTGGCCTTGATGGCCTTGGTGATGGTGTCCATGATGTTGGCCTTGGTGGTGCTGTCCATGGTGACCGTGTTGGACTTGATGAGTTTGATAAAGAACAGCTTGCGGATGAATGTGGTGGTGGCCTTGGTGATGTACTTGTTGCCCCTGATGACCATGTTGACCTTGATGATGGTGATGACCTTGGTGGCCGTGTTGACCTTGATGGTGGTGATGACCTTGGTGGCCGTGTTGACCTTGATGGTGGTGATGACCATGATGGCCGTGTTGACCTTGATGGTGGTGATGACCATGATGGCCGTGTTGACCTTGATGATGGTGATGACCATGATGGCCATGTTGACCTTGATGATGGTGATGATGACCATGGTAACCGTGAACTACTTGCGGATATCCACCTACTCCTCCTGCTACAACACCTACTCCTGGTACAGGAAATCCTGTCTGTACTCCTCCAACGAAAGATGGAAATGCAGTTGGTACGCCTACTGGTACTCCTCCCGCTGCTCCGCCAACAAATGTCGGGATTCCAGTTTGCACTCCGGCTACCGATGATGGAAATCCTCCTGTTAATGTTGGAATTCCAGTTTGTACACCCGCTACTGATGTAGAAACCCCTCCAGGTGTTCCGCCCATCCAGCTCGGAATTCCACCGTATCCTTGTTGTCCTCCTCCCATTAACATCATTTGTTCATAACTATCCGACCCACTCCCGAAGAAACCATGTGGTGCATTATTGTCCATCCCTTTCATTCCTTTCACCTCTTCTACTCAATTTAGCCTACCTTTTTTATCATATTTCCTATAGAAAAATAGGTGTTTGTCTGTATTGGAATTCCGCTCTTTTATTTGTACGTAGTGGAATAATTGAAAATTTAGATGAAGGTGACCCTGAGATTATTTTCTACACAAAAAAGCTCAGAGCATAAACGCTCTGAGCTTTTTTAAATGATTTAGTTTGCAACAACGTTAACAAGTTTTCCAGGAACAACAATTACTTTCCGAACTGTTTTCCCTTCAATTTGGTCTTGAATTGCTTCAAGTGCAAGTTGTTCCATTTCTTCTTTTGATGCGTCTTTACTCATTGTTAGTTTTGCGCGAACTTTGCCCATAACTTGAACAACGATTTCAACTTCATCTTCTACAAGTTTAGACTCATCAAATGTTGGCCAGCTTGCATATGTGATTGTTTCATTGTATCCAAGTTTGCTCCATAGCTCTTCCCCGATATGAGGTGCAACTGGTGCAATCATTTTTACGAAACCTTCTACATATTCTTTCGGAAGTGTTTCAGCTTTGTATGCATCGTTGATGAATACCATCATTTGAGAAATCGCTGTGTTGAAGCGAAGTTCTGCATAGTCTTCTGTTACTTTCTTCACTGTTTGGTGGTAAGCTTTTTCAAGTTCTTTATTTGGTGCATCAGTAATTTTCTCACTTAATTCACCGTTATCTTGAACGAATAGACGCCATACGCGGTCTAGGAAACGACGAGCTCCGTCAAGACCATTTTCAGACCAAGCGATTGAAGCATCTAATGGGCCCATGAACATTTCGTATAGACGAAGTGTATCTGCACCGTGGCTTGCTACGATATCATCAGGGTTTACAACGTTACCTTTTGATTTACTCATTTTCTCGTTGTTTTCACCTAGAATCATACCTTGGTTGAATAATTGTTGGAATGGCTCTTTTGTTGGAACTACACCGATATCGTATAATACTTTATGCCAGAAACGAGCATATAGTAAGTGAAGTACAGCATGTTCTGCACCACCGATATAAATATCAACTGGAAGCCATTGTTTTACTTTTTCAGGATCTACAAGTGCTTCGCTATTGTTTGGATCGATGTAACGTAGGTAGTACCAGCAGCTACCAGCCCATTGCGGCATTGTGTTCGTTTCACGACGACCTTTTTTACCAGTCTCAGGATCAACAACATTTACCCACTCGTCAATGTTAGCAAGTGGTGATTCACCTGTACCTGAAGGACGGATGTTTTCTGTTTTCGGAAGAACTAATGGTAATTCCTCTTCTTTCACAGCTGTCATTGTACCATCTTCCCAGTGAATTACTGGAATTGGTTCACCCCAGTAACGTTGACGGCTGAATAACCAGTCACGTAGACGGTACGTTACTTTTTGATTTCCTGCGCTCGTTGCTTCAAGCCATTCAATCATTTTTGCGATTGCTTCTTCTTTATTTAATCCATCAAGGAATGCTGAGTTTACGTGTGCACCATCACCTGTGTACACTTCTTTCGTAATATCTCCGCCTTTTACAACTTCCTTCATTGGAAGATTAAATACTGATGCGAATTCATAGTCACGCTCATCGTGAGCTGGAACTGCCATTACAGCACCTGTTCCGTAAGTTGCAAGAACATAGTCAGCGATCCAGATTGGTAATTTCTCACCGTTTACTGGGTTAACTGCGTAAGCACCAGTGAATACACCAGTTTTCTCTTTCGCAAGTTCTGTACGCTCTAGGTCACTCTTCATTTTTACAGCGTTAATGTAAGCTTCTACCGCTTCTTTTTGTTCTGCTGTTGTAATTTCTGCAACAAGTGCATGTTCCGGAGCAAGTACACAGTATGTTGCACCAAATAGTGTATCAGGGCGCGTTGTGAACACCGTGAACTTCTCGTCTGTACCGTCGATGTTGAAGTGTACTTCTGCTCCTTCAGAACGACCGATCCAGTTACGTTGCATATCTTTTAAGCTTTCAGGCCAATCAAGCTCATCTAGATCTTCTAATAGACGATCTCCGTAAGCTGTAATTTTTAACATCCACTGTCTCATCGGACGACGCTCAACTGGATGTCCACCACGCTCACTCTTACCGTCAATGATTTCTTCGTTTGCAAGTACTGTACCAAGTGCTGGGCACCAGTTTACAGGTACTTCATCAACGTAAGCTAAACCTTTTTCAAATAATTTCAGGAAGATCCATTGTGTCCACTTATAGTAGTTTGGATCTGTTGTATTTACTTCACGGTCCCAATCGTAAGAGAAACCTAATGATTTAATTTGGTTACGGAACGTATTAATATTATGCTCTGTAAATTCTGCTGGGCTGTTTCCAGTATCAAGTGCATATTGCTCTGCTGGAAGACCAAATGCATCCCATCCCATTGGATGAAGAACGTTATACCCTTGCATACGCTTCATACGAGATAAAATATCTGTCGCTGTATAACCTTCTGGATGTCCTACGTGTAAGCCTGCACCTGATGGATATGGGAACATATCTAGTGCATAAAATTTTGGTTTTTCTGTCTCATCTGGCGTACGGAATGTTTTATTCTCTTCCCAGTACCCTTGCCACTTCTTCTCAATGTCTTGATGATTAAAGCTCATGAGATACCCTCCTTGAAATTCTATTTATTTTCACCGCCCAAAATACAAAAAACCTCTCATCCCTAGAAAGGGACGAGAGGTTATAGATTCCCGCGGTACCACCCTAAATTAATGTAAAAATATACATTCGCTTAGATCCGTAACGTGGATTAACGGCAATTGCTACTATTAGTTTCACAACTGCAACTCAAAGGCGAGTTCATAACGAAACGTGGATTGACTTGCACCGACCGTCAACTCTCTAAACCAGCTTCTATTACTACTACTCCTTCTCACTGTTATTACACATATAAGTTAAGTGAACTATCCTTCACCTAGTATCTCTTAAGGGCTTACTTAAAGCGAGGACTTCTCGGTTAATCGTTACTCTTAATAACTAACGAATTCATCTTAAGACAGCCGAGCTATCTCCCTTGTTCTAAAGGTTGTTTTATTTAAATATATTCTAAAACATGTGAACATGTTCCGTCAAACTAAACTGCAATTTTTTCTTCAACTGTTTCTTCTACTTTTACTCGTTTATCATAAATACTCGTTGCTATAAGCGCTACTACAAGCATTACCATGATTGCTATAAACAATACTTCCATATTGTATAAATCCACAATTGCTCCGCCAACGACCGGCCCGAACATTTTCCCTACAGTCGCCGCACTATTTACGACCCCTTGATAAAACCCTAATTTATCTTTTGGTGCAAGTATATTTGCAATCGTTGGAACCGCAGGCCATACAAATAACTCACCAATTGTTAATGTTACCATCGCAACGAGGAACATCGTAAATTGCTGCGCTTGACTTAACACAATGAATGACGCCGCAAAAATGAAGATTCCAATCATAATTTGCTGTTTTAAAGAACGCTTCATCCAACGAATTAGCATACTAACAAGTGGCTGCGCACAAACAATCATCGCTCCGTTTATCGTCCATAATAAACTATAGTGACGAAGGCTAATATTCAATTCTTGCATATGTGTTGCAATCGCTCCTTGCCACTGTACGTATGTAACCCAGCATAAAGCATATGCTACACACACGATAAGAAGTGCTTTAAATCCAGGTGTAAGTGACCACCCTTTTTTCGTTTCGACTTCTTTTTGCACTCCTGGCTCTTTCTTGTCTTCCATACCACGGAATCCGATAAAAGCAATTAAGAAGAAAACAAAGTATAAAATAAAGTTCGCTAAGAAAATATAATCAAAACGATATGAAGCAACTAAACCACCGCACGCTGTTCCAATCGCAATACCAACGTTTTGTCCAACATACATCGCATTAAACGCTCGTCTTCCGCCCTCTGGCCAAACCGTACCAACCATCGCGTACATCGATGGGAAGACCATCCCAGAACCGAAGCCGATTAACGCTAGCCACACAACATATAACGGCCAACCGTGGAAGAACACAAGACCTAAAATCGATACAAGTGTAATGACAATCCCTACTAAAATTGATTTATAACCGCCCCATTTATCAAATAAAACACCGCCGAGCAAGTTTCCGATTACACCAGTAAGCGAGTTGATCATTAATACCATTCCGGCCACAGATAAAGATTTGCCTAGGTGATCATGCAAATAAATTGTATTAAAAGGCCATAAAAAAGAAGCACCCGTGACATTAATAATCATCCCAGCTACTAATAGCCATACTTTCCTTGGCATAGTTTCCCCTCCTATTCTATTTTTTTCGTTCATATATATAACAGTAAAATTGTAGTCGTTTTTAAATAGGAAGGCAACTGATTAATAGTTGATGAAATTCAGATAATGGTTCGACGGTAAATGAAATTATATTTATCCCTGCTTGAAAATATATCAGCGATTTTGGAAATATATCGACCGTAACTCAAAATATATCAGCGATTTTTCAATTATATCGACCACAACTTGAAATATATCAGCGATTATTAAAATATATCAACTTACCGACAAAAAACGACAACAGTAACAATATATAAAAGGGTAGACTGCATGAAATTTTCATGCAGTCTACCCTTATTTATACTATCCAACTTCTTTTTCTCGCTTCGCACTTTCTTTAGCGCTCCATTTAAATATTTTATCTAATAAGGAATATATTCTCCCAGATTCTTTCGTTAACAAAGGTCCTAACGATGCTAATATTAAAACATACAAAGCTGAGAATGGTTTAATCGTTGCCATTAAGCCGCCCGCAATTCCAATATTCGCGACGATAATGGAAAATTCTCCGCGTGATACAAGTGTTAAACCGATATTCGTAGAAGCCTTATGCGATAACCCAGCTTTACGCCCCGCTACCATTCCAGCAGTAAAATTACCGATAAGAGTAATGAAAACTGCTCCTAATGCCAACCACACTGCTCCCCCAAGCGAAAATGGGTCTATACTTAAACCGAAGCTGAAAAAGAATATAGCTCCAAAGAAATCACGAAATGGAACAACGAGCTGTTCAATTCGATCACTATGCTCTGTTTCAGAAAAGACGAGCCCCAATAATAATGCTCCAATTGCCTCCGCGACATGAATCGTTTCTGAAAATCCTGCTACAAAGAATAAAATAGCGAATATTACGATAATGAAAATTTCATTGGACGAAATATCTAACATTTTATTTAAGAATCGTGTAGCTTTTCTAGCAACTACAAAGAATAGTAGCATATACCCTACTGCGATTAAAATAGATGTAAGAGCACCTACAAATGACGTTGCCCCTCCGAGTACTAATCCTGAAACGACTGATAAATATACTGCTAAAAAGATATCATCAAACATAATGATTCCTAAAATTAGCTCCGTCTCTTTATTACCAGATCTTCTTAAATCAACAATTACTTTCGCAACAATTGCACTCGATGAAATTGTTATGATCCCAGCAATAATTAATGTTTCTAATAAGGGGAAACCCATTATATATCCGTAAAGTAAACCTAATATAAAATTAAGCGATATATGAACAGTTCCCCCAAAAGCAATTGATTTTCCTGATTTAATTAATTTTTTAATTGAGAATTCTAAGCCTAAATAGAATAAGAGGAATATAACGCCAACACGGCCGAGGAAGGAAATAACTTCTCCGCTTTCAATAAATCTTAAATCGATAAGCCCTAAATCTGGCGCATGTGGCCCCACTAGCATACCGAGTATAATGAGAAACGGAATAATCGAGAACTTTAACTTTGCAGCGAGAATAGCTGCAAAAGCGACTAATACTAACGCAGTCCCAACTTCAAAGATTAAAGTATCCATCGATTATGAATCCCCTCCTACTGAAAGCAACTCATTAATAATTCTTTTTACTTCATGTCTTTCGCCTGATAATACAAGCATATCGCCAGCTTCAATGATAGAATCTGGACCTGGATTAAAGAACTTCTTCATATTCTTTTTCAAAATGGCAATGATCGTTACATTATATGTGTTTCGGACATGTAAACTACCAATTGTTTTTTGTACGACTGGTGCATTATTTTCCACCTTAAACCACTCAATTGATAATCCTTCAAAGGCCATTTCAATCGTATCTAAAGCTTGTGGCCTATATACCATTCCGCCCAATATAGCTGCAATTTGTCTCGCTTCGGAATCACGAAGAGAGACGCTTGAAATACTCTCCTCATGATCAGCATCAAAATGGTACATTTCTCTTCGGCCATCATCATGAATAACGATAACCATCTTTTCATTACCTTTTGTAATCACTTCAAACTTACATCCAATACCCGGCAGTTCACTCTCTCTAATATTCATATTTTCCGCCTCCTAATTTTTTTAGTTACGGCTTTTATAAATCGACATCAATCTCCGTTTTAAAGGTCTCATCCTTTGAGATGCCTAAATACTTTAGCGTCTCTGATGGAGTCGCGTGATGGAAATGTTTTTGCAATAACGCAATCGCTATCCCTCTTTTGTACGCATGAAATCCAAACGTTTTTCGCATTGAATTTGTTCCGATCTTACCAACAACTCCAACTGCTTCTGCAGCATTATGAATTACACGATACGCTTGTTGGCGCGTAATTGAATTTGGCGTTTTATTAGATTGAAATACGTAATTTTCTCTTTTAACGCCAATAGATTGTACGTAATCTAAAAGCGCTTCTTTTACTTTTGTATTTAAATAAATATCTTGTTTAAATTTTTCATCTTTCACAGGAAGAGTATAAAACTCTTTAACAGTCCCGTCTTCATTTAATACATCTTCAAATTTCATACTAAGTAGTTCTGTAATTTTTAATCCTGTGTTAATTCCAATAACAAATAAAAGATAATCTCGCTGGGAGTGCTCTTTTAAATATTTTTTCATAGCCTCAATTTGGCTTATATCTTTTAATGCCTCTACAACTTCCATACATGTATTCTCCTCATCTTATGAACGGTAATTTTCTCATCATGTTGTCCATTTTACCTTATCATGCTATGAGATTTCCATGTATTATCCATTATTTTCACAATATACTTTTGTGATTCAAGCAATTTTCAATTTGGAAATTTACAATTGTACAAATACGTTGTGGTTAGAAAAGAAATAGGGGGATAAAAGTTCAGCTTCTTTCTATAGATTGGATTCCTCCTTTCCTTATCCAGCTGCTTCTACTTTCATATTACGTTACTTATTTACATTATATTATACATTTCAGTAACATTAAAGTGTTTTTTCTGAAAATAATAAAAACCGAGCGATTTCGCTCGGTTTTTTATTAATCTTCTTTCGGAAGAACAATTCCTTTATACAATTGAACTGTAATAAGGTAATAAATCGTGTAAATAACTACGAAAATTACGATTGGTACCCAAATACGGAAGTACGGATCGACTAAAATAAATCCGAAAATATTCATACCAACTAATACGTGAGCGATACCCACAATTGCTGGGAATAAGAATACTAAGAATAACTCTTTATAAATTGATTTCGTTAATAATTCACGGCGTACACCGATTTTACGAAGCATTTGATAACGCGTAATATCTTTTGATGCACCAGAAAGAATTTTGAACATAAGACAGCTTGCCATCATTGCTAAGAAAGCAATTCCAAGGAAGAAGCCCATAAACACTGTTCCGCTCGCAAGACCGTAGAACATGTCATATACTTGATATTTACTACTCATTTGCTCAGCTTTTATATTTTTATATTTAGCTAGCTGCAACTCGTCAAGTTTTTTCCATTCTTTTGTGTGTGCTACGAAATCGCCTGTTTTTCCAGTAAATACGATTCCTTCTTTACCATTTACAGTATCGTACATTTTTTGATCTACAATTTTAATGGCACGATCTTGGTATATATAATATGGTTGGATTGTTCTAAATGCCTCATCCCATTCTTCAGGCATTGCTTTTTCATTTTGAGTTTGTTCTGAGCTCACTCCTGCTACTGTACCTACTGGAGCCTCTCCTGAAATTTCTTTATATTTACCGAAATTCTCTTTACCTACACCATTTCGAATAAATGGCTTATGTTTCTCTAAATCTTCTTTTACATAATAAATATATTTGTCGTCTACCTTATAACGATACTCAGCTTTACTTTTAAATGATATGCCCTCTAAAATTTTCTTCTCTTCAGCTGTAGGATTATGAATAACTGAATCATAAATTTCAAATCCATCAACCGTTTTTATAACGTTATTTTTAAACGCCATACCACCTGAAATTGCACCAGCTCCAAGAGCAACTAACATCGCTACCGTAGCAAGCACTTTCGTTAAGCTATTAATACGGAAATTTAATTGTGCAAATGTAAAAGCATTAAGTCCTTTTTCACTACGCTTTTTATTACTCTTTAACTTTTTAATAATGACTGGAAGGAGTGATCCAAATAGCATGTAAGTACCTGCTGTTGTTGTAATTAATGCAATAAGGATTCCCATTTCTCTTAGTTTTTCCATGTAAATCATTGATGCATAGCCAATTCCTAATAAAATAACCGCTAGGAATGCAACTAAACCTGTCATTTTTCCTTTTACTGCAACACGCTCTGTTTGCGCATCTGCATGTACAAGTTGCAGTACAGAAATACGTGATAATTTAATACTGTTCATAACTGCTGATAATATAAATAGCGCAAAGAAGAAGATGCAAGTAACAGTCATAGATGGCAGGTAGAATGCTTTATAGCCTTCACCAGCAAATTCTAATTGTTTCATTAATAACTGTCCGATACCTTCTGCAAGTCCTATCCCAACCACAAGTCCAATTGCAAGAGAAGCAGCCCCTAATACAATCGTCTCAATAAACATAAGTAATGTAACTTTATGTTTTTTCGCTCCTAACATCATATACATACCAAACTCTTTTTGACGAAGAGATAATAAGAAAGAGTTCGCATATAAAATATAGAAGAACGTTATGATTGCTAATAAAAATGAACCTGCTTGGAATACGAATCCAATTGATTGAATAACTGAGTTGGATTCAATAAACGCTTTATTCAGCGCTAACGTTTGAAACATATAAAAAATTGAGATAGACATGACAAGACCGACAAGTAAGACGATATAATCTTTCAGCTTACTTTTTAGCCCTGACATGGAAAGTTTGAATAACATGCTCTAGAACCTCCTTTCTTACGCTTTTTGTGTACCTAAGTCCGCAAGCACATCTAAAATTTCTTTATAAAACTCTTCACGTGTACCGTCGCGGTGAATTTCTTTATATAGCTCACCATCTTGAATGAATAAAATACGCTGACAGTAACTTGCACTATACGGATCATGTGTAACCATCATAATAGATACGCCTTGATCTTTATTTAAGTTTGTCATCGCATCAAGTAAACTCGTTGCATTTTTAGAATCAAGCGCTCCTGTTGGCTCGTCCCCTAAAATAATTGCAGGTTCATGCACTAACGCACGTGCTGCTGCTGAACGTTGTTTCTGTCCACCAGATACTTCAGATGGATACTTTTGAAGTATTTCTGTAATCCCTAACATATCCGCTACTTTCTCTACTTTCGGTCCAATATTACGTGACGCGACACCTTGAAGAGATAATGGAAGTGCGATGTTTTCATAAATAGATAAGTTCTCTAATAAGTTAAAGTCTTGGAAGATGAATCCTAATTTTTGTGAACGGAAATCAGAAAGCTCACCTTGCTTCATTTTCGTAATATCCGTACCCGCAATTTCAACAACGCCGCCCGTTGCTTTATCAAGCGTTGAAATTACATTTAATAATGTCGTTTTACCAGAACCAGATGGTCCCATAATCCCTACAAACTCACCCTCTTGAATTGAGAATGAAACACCTTTTAATGCATGTGATTGGTTCTCACCTTTTTTACCGTACACTTTTTGAACGTTTTTCACGTCTACAACTGGTTTCGTCATATATATCCTCCTACGCTTGTTTTTCCATTACCTATTTTGCGCTTTTTAAAGGAGAACTGCTATTTGTTAACATTACATTTACCTTACACTTTTGTAATATAAAAAGATGAGTGTGTAAGGTTCGTTGATAAATGAAATTTTATTAGCGATTTCTCAAATATATCGGCGATTCGCGAACGAATATCGACTTACCGAAAAAGATGACAATAAAAATGGGCTGTTCCACAAAAGGGACAGCCCACTTCTCTCTTTATTTCTTTAAAGGTGTTACCGTCCAATACGTAACAACTCGCCAAATCCATTCTAATGGACCCATTTTAAAGATTTTCATCCAAATCACACTAAACACAATTTGAATTGCATAAATTGCAATACACACATATAAAGTCTGCATGTACGTTAAGTTTTCTGCAAAGTTAAATACACTTCCTGCGATTAAAATCATTGCAGTTTGTCCAATATAATTCGTTAAAGCCATGCGGCCATAATATTTCAGTGGTGCTAACAATGTTTGAACTGGTTTTAATTGAAGTAATAAAATTAATGCTCCAACATAGAAAGCTGAAATAATCGGTCCAACTGTAACACCAATTTTTAAAAATTGGCTTGCAGCATTCATTGTTCCATCCTCATTCTCAAGTATCATATTTATAAATGGTTCAGCAGGAACGTGCCCATATTGATACCATACAGCTATGACACTTAAAACAAACATAATACCTGTAAAAATAGCGATTTTCTTTATATTTTGCGCGAGATTTTCAAATACACGATATTGTCCTGCAGCAAGCCCTAATAAAATTAAGCCAAGTGGTAATAGTTCTTTAACTCCCATTACACTGAAGGCAATTGTCAAAATAAGTCCTAGTACTAGGTTCACTTCTTTTTTCGCTTTATAAAACGGTAAAACGATTAACCCGCAAATTGCGTATAACGCTAGTGCTTCTCCAGGCTGAAACATTTGATGAATTAAACCAAAAATAAATAATGCAACTAAGCGACGTAAAAATAAAACATAGCCATTTTTCCCTTTCGCAATCGCTCTTGAAATAAAGATATAAAATCCTACTCCAAATAAGAATGAGAAGATTGAGAAGAAACGACCTTCTACAAATAAGTATAGAAACCTTTGATAGCTCGCATCCACTGTATTAGGATCTGGGATTTTAATATGAAGTAGTGCAAGAATATTTACTAAAATAATCCCCAGTAATGCAAAGCCACGAATGTAATCTAACTCATCAATTCGCTTGTTTGTAATATTGTTCCCCATAAAGCAACTCCTTGTATAAAATTTAATCCTTCCTTACTCTACTGGAGAAAGCTGTTCACAACTATCGACAAACCTTACATAAATCTTACATTATTGTCATATAGCAAAATAAAACCAGGTCATATTTCGACCTGGTTTACTCTGATTGTTTTGATTTTTGAGGTTGTCCTTTTTTACTATTACGCTGTTTCACTTGAACAATCGGATCAAGCTCATTCGAAAACTCAGCGTTATGTCCATTTTGCGTTTTTTGCTCTGGGTTATTTTGATCTGAACGTTTCGCCATTACATTCACTCCTTATTAGTGCGGTGTAATAATCATTTGATGTTGCAATTGGCGAATTGCCATACGTGCTCTATTTAATTGCTCACGTTGCTCATCATTCGCATGTTGTTGCATCGTTTGTAAATCGTTATATGCTTGTTCTAATTGCAACTGCGCATCCGAATACTCCATCGTATTATAATGCTCTTGTCTCATACCTTGGTCTAATTGTTCTTTCGCATATTCCACCGCTTGTTCCGCTTGTGTAATATACGATTCAAGTGATTGACGCTCTGCCATAATTGTCCCTCCTTGCTTCAATTCCCCTTTAGTGTGTCCCTTCCTTATGAACCTTATGAGTATGTTATAATGGATTTTGTGTTATTTTGACTCGGCTTAGGAGGGAAAGTAATGAAGGTTCAAAACCCTTTTCCATATACAAACGACAATAAACGTTATCATACATGGAATTATCATTTACGAAATGAATTTGGTGAAAAAATCTTTAAAGTTTCATTAGATGCTGGCTTCGATTGCCCGAACCGTGACGGTACAGTTGCTTATGGCGGTTGTACATTTTGCAGTGCTGCTGGATCTGGTGACTTCGCTGGCGATCGCCGCGATGATGTTATAACGCAATATCATGAAATGAAAGAAAAAATGCGCTCAAAGTGGAAAGATGGAAAATGTATCGCTTATTTCCAGGCTTACACAAATACACATGCACCACTTGAAGTGTTAAAAGAAAAATTCGAACCGCTTCTAGCAGAAAAAGACGTTGTCGGTCTTTCTATTGCGACTCGTCCAGATTGTTTACCGGACGATGTTGTTGAATATTTAGCAGACTTAAATAAACGCACTTACCTTTGGGTTGAACTCGGACTACAGACTGTTCATGAACGTACTGCAAATCTTATTAATCGCGCTCACGATTATCCGTCTTATGTGGAAGGTGTAAATAAATTACGTAAGCACGGCATTCGAGTTTGTTCTCATATTATTAACGGCCTTCCACTTGAAGATTACGACATGATGATGGAAACAGCTCGTGAAGTAGCGAAGCTTGACGTACAAGGAATTAAAATCCACTTACTTCACTTATTAAAAGGAACGCCAATGGTGAAGCAATATGAAAAAGGACAACTCGAGTTCCTTTCTCTTGAGGATTACGTAAGTCTCGTTGTTGACCAACTTGAAATTATTCCAGAAGACGTAATTGTGCACCGTATCACAGGTGACGGTCCACCTGATTTAATGATTGGCCCAATGTGGAGCTTAAATAAATGGGAAGTATTAAATTCCATCGATGCAGAATTTGTACGCCGCGGAAGCTGGCAAGGAAAATATGCAAATGAGGAGAAACAAAAATGAAATTAGAACGTGTATTACCGTTTGCTCGCACTCTCTTGCAAACAGCAGTAAAGGAAGGCGATTACGCTGTAGATGCAACTTTAGGAAACGGCCATGACACTTGCTTCCTAGCTGAAATCGTTGGAGATAACGGAAAAGTATTTGGATTTGATATTCAAAAAGAGGCAATTGAAAGCTCAACAACTCGTCTAAAAGAAAAAGAGCTTTTCGAACGTACTGTTTTAGTTCACGATAGTCACGATACGCTTCTATCCGTATTACCGGAAGATGCAAAAGGAAAAGTAACAGGCGCAATTTTCAACTTAGGTTACCTTCCAGGCGGAGACAAGCATATCGTTACAAAACCGAACTCAACAATCTCAGCGATCGAACAATTATTAGAAGTAATGGCACCTGAAGGTATCATCGTCCTTGTTATTTACCACGGACACCCAGAAGGACAAGTAGAACGCGACGCTGTACTTACATTTGCCGAAGAACTAGACCAAAAACAAGCACACGTACTGCGATATGGCTTCATTAACCAACAAAATAACCCGCCATTTATTGTGGCGATTGAGAAGCGATAATATATCAACGATTTTTCAATTATATCTATCGTAACTCAGGATATATCAACGATTTTTTCGATATATCTATCATAACTTACAATATATCAACGATTTCTCGGATATATCGATTGTTCGACAAAACATAACAAAAAAAGACGTGCACTCATTGCACGTCTTTTTTTATTCTCCTATATAATGGATATAAACATTCTTAAAGGAGACGAAACAATGATCGGAATACTAGCAGGAATGGGACCAAAATCAACTGGGCCATTCGTCGATACAGTTGTAGCAAAGTGCCAAACAATATACGGAGCAAAGCATGATATGGACTTTCCTCATATGATGATTTACTCGTGCCCAACACCTTTTTACATGGATCGCCCTATTAATCACGAAGCGATGAAAAAAGCGATTATTGAAGGAGCACAAAAACTTGAAAGTACTGGCGTAAGCTTTATCGCTATGCCGTGCAATACGGCGCATCTTTATTTTGAAGAATTACAGCGTTCGCTTTCTATCCCGATTTTAAATATAGTCGATGAGACGTTAAAAACAATTCCTGAAAATACAAAAAGAGTTGCTCTTCTCGCAACAGAAGCAACTGTTCAAGCTGGGATTTACCAAGATGGGATTGCAAAACGTAATATAGAGTACATTCATCATGAAAAATGGCAGGAAATGATTAATCAAATTATTACTTGGATTAAATCTGGAGAGAGTGAAGAAGCTCGCGAATTGTGGAATGCGCTCGTTTTACAGTTGGAAGATGAAGTAGATACTGCAATTATCGCATGTACCGATTTGAATGTAGTGGCAAATGAGGATTTTGTTGATTCCTCTCAATGTCTTGCTGAAGCGGTTGTTGAAATGTATTTATCAAATAAGTAGAAACATTTATAAACGTTGAAAACCCTAAAAACTTTTAACTTTCTTCACAATTCTTTCAAAGTAATCACACTTAATCTCGCTATATTAAATAAGTAGTTATTCATATAGGGAAGGTTAGGGGAACTGAAAGTATGAAAGTAAATCGTTCGCTTCATTACATTTTTTGGCGTTGGCATTTTTATGCTGGACTTTTTATTACGCCGCTTCTTATTACGTTGTCACTGAGCGGAATTGGGTATTTATTTCGGGAGGAAGTTGAAGATTTCATCTATAAAGATTTATATTTTGGAAAGAGTGCTCAAACAGAATCTATTTCGATGTCTGATTCTATTTCCTTAACAGAGAAAAAATATCCACATTATAGCGTGGCGAAAATTAGTGAGTTTAATGGGGATTATAATACAAGACTTACAATTGCAAATGAGTATACTGGGCAACAAAAATATGTGTATTTAGATAGTAATAATCAAATTGTTGGGGATCAAAACGCAAGTGAAACGTTTGCCAATATAATGAGGGAATTACATAGTTCTCTTTTAGTTGGTGGCACTGTCGTCAACTATACTGTAGAACTTGCAGCATGCTGGACAATCTTTTTAATCGTAACCGGATTGTACATGAGTATACGCCAATTTAAAAACACACCATCATCCAATAAGCGAGAAAAAGCAAAAAGACGTCATTCTATTATCGGTATTATATTTACAATTCCTCTCTTTCTGCTAATCGCATCTGGATTGCCATGGTCAGGATTTATGGGGAACCAAATTTATAAAATTGCATCTTCTAATGAATCACTCGGATATCCAAAATTGTACATGGCACCGCCTGAATCAAAGGTAAAAGAATTGCCGTGGGCAACAAGAAAAGAAGCTCCTCCTGAATCGAATTCAAATGAACCGAAAGCAATTTCTGTCGATGAATTACAAAAAGGAATTGAAATAAAGAAGCCATATGTTATTTCACTACCAGCTGATCCGAAAGGTGTATTCACTGTTTCGAAATCGAGCGGTTCTGGTATTACAGGGATGCATGTTGCACCAAATGAAGAGATAACAGCTTACTTTGACCAATATAGCGGGGAGCTCATTTCAAAAACGGACTATCGTGATTATGGATTACTTGCACAATGGTTCACTTACGGTATCCCGCTTCATGAAGGACATTTATTCGGATGGCCAAATAAAATATTATGCTTACTAACGACATTATCTCTACTACTTCTCATTTATTACGGAATAAAAATGTGGTTAGCAAGAAAGCCGAAAGGAAAATTAGCAGCACCTCCAAAGCAAAGAGATAAGAAAAGTATATTCGTTTTCTTTATCATGATGGTTATATTAGGCGCTGTCATGCCTTTATTCGGACTATCTGTTTTAGTTATTTTTGCAATTGAACTTCTTATATATGTATTTTCAAAAATACGATCATAATAAAAAGCATTTGTACTCTCGTGTACAAATGCTTTTTTATTTACTATTTTCTTTTTTTTCTACCACTTATTAAAAAGACAATATCTACTATAATAATTGCGCCAATTATTACTTGTGGCACGTAATCCATCACAGTAGGACCACTTGGTCTATTCATCATCATATACATTCCAGTTACAAATGAAATGGAAAGTAGCACAAGTAATGTTACTTCAATATTGTCATATAGCTTTTGAAACAATGGCTTCATTTCCACCACCTTTACCATATTATAACAAAGAAAACCACTCTACATGAGTGGTTTTCTTCATCACTGCGCCATTTTCTTTCGGTACATCTTCCCGTTCCAATAGAAGAATCGTGAAGTGAGGCCTCCGTACTTTACAATGCGCCGTGCCATTTTGTGCATATTCTTTTGTGCTGATACTTTTTGATCTGATAAATAAATACCAAGTAACCCTCGGCTTATAAGGCGATGAAACTTCGCATGAGGCAAATCACCAATGCTCTTCTCTGCTTCTTCTACAAAGTGTTTCATACGATCTAATATAGCTTGCTCGTTTTCATAATAACTACAGAAATTCAAATCCCCGCCTATGCGGTCTTCTTCTTGATCAATGAAATAATCAAGTAAGATATGAAGTCCTTGTACGTAAGGAAAGTATCCTTGTCTAATTTTCGCAATATCTTCATCATGTAACTCATCATGAAATGCATATGCTACAAGGCAGAAGATTCCAAGTGTAGAACCGGCACATGCTGAAAATTCAAACCAGCTCATCTCAGGTAAGTTTTCTTTATGTGCTTCAAACCAATTTTTCAGGCGCGGTTCTCTTTCTTCTAACTTCACGTGTTTATGAATTTGTAAATCACAATAATAACAAGCAAGTTCATGAAGAACAGGAGCAATTTTGTCATAGTGCTTCGTTTTCTTTAAAACATCTTGGCACGTTTCAACAAGTTCATCTAAATAACCACCATCATCTTGATCATCACGGTAACGATAATAATTACCGCCACCTTCCACTTCAGGTGATAGTGCCATTAACATTGATTCATGTAGCGCGGCAAAATCATTCGGATCAAGTGATGTACTGCGATCACATAAATTATCTAAATAGTCACTGATTGTTTGATACGCTACGATAAAACGAATACATTCCTCTCGGTGTTCATTTGCTAGCAGCGATAAAATGCCACCACCCTCACAATGAAACGTTTTATGCTCAATACTTGCGATTGCCTGACTATGAAGCTCATCATTCGGAATATGGTAGGCACGCTCTTTCCACATCGCTAGCTCATGGTGTACAACCGGAAACACATCACGGTATACTTTCGCCATGAGCGTTATGGGATTACTCGGTACGTTCACTTCTTCCTTCATCTCCTCTATTAAATGTACAAATAATGATTTATTTGTTTGTTTTTACTATATTATTGACATGCATTTCAGTAAATGACTGAATATAACTCAAAATTTCATCACGCTCATACTCATTTAATAACTCGTGATAACAATTCGGCCATTCTTTAAAAGCCTTATCACTTATTTTAACATTATCAAACCAAGTGCGGACACGTGTTTTATCTACAAGTTTATCCTCACAAGCTTGCATTAGCAAGAGCGGAACATCTGGAAAATCATCTATTTTTTTATGAGCAATTTCGATAGACTTAATCAATTCACTATACCAACGTACTGATACTTTGCGCAAGAACAAAGAATCATTCTCCATTGCATCTCTCACTTCATGGTTACGTGTTGACATTTCCACCGTAAGATTCGTTGCAAATTGCAATTTTGGAGCCACAACATTTAATATTTTTGAAGCAAATTGAAGCGGAGCAGAGGGTCCAGTCACTACCCCTAAACAAGGCGAACTCAAAATAATACCCTCGACATCTTCTCTCTTCGTTTCTTGCATCATACGAATGACAATAAGACCACCCATACTATGACCGAATAGAAAAATAGGTAATCTATACTTTCTTGCTTCTTTCACCCATAATTTAACTTCCTCTATGTATTCATCAAATGAATCAATATGTCCTCTATTTCTTGAAGTCGTTCCATGTGACGGAAGGTCCCCCATCACGACGTGGTAGCCGATATGATTCCACATTTCCGCAACGGCTTCGTAACGTCCGTGATATTCCATTGCGCCGTGCACAATAACAATGACAGCTTTCGCTTCCTCTGCTTCATAATTCCACATACGGACCTCCTCCATTTCACTCTTTCTCATAATTTGATACACTAAAACTAGTCTCTAGGAAAGGAAGACTTTACATGATATATCCTTACAAAGAAAAAAATCCGAAAATTGCGAGTAGTGCTTTTATCGCTGACTATGTTACGATTACAGGCGATGTTTCCGTTGGAGAAGAATCAAGTATTTGGTTTAATACGGTAATCCGTGGTGATGTGTCACCAACAATCATTGGAGACCGAGTAAATGTACAAGACCAATGTACCCTCCACCAAAGCCCTCAGTATCCTCTTATTTTAGAAGATGATGTTACAGTTGGACATCAAGTTATTTTACATAGCTGTCATATTAAAAAGGATGCTTTAATTGGAATGGGATCCATTATATTAGATGGTGCTGAAATTGGCGAAGGAGCTTTTATCGGCGCTGGAAGCCTCGTTTCACAAGGAAAGAAAATTCCACCAAACACGTTAGCTTTCGGTCGCCCCGCAAAAGTCATTCGTGAATTAACAGAAGAAGACCGTAAAGATATGGAGCGTATTCGTACGCAGTATGTTGAAAAAGGTCAATATTATAAATCACTACAAAAATGATTTTACTGCTGCCATAATACTGGCAGCTTTTTTTATATAAAAACTAACTTTTTCTTTACAAAACATTATTACTCCCTCAACAAAATCTTATTAAAATAAAAGCTAATATCTCCATATATATGTAAACGAGGGAGGAGAATTTTCATGAAGGTCAGTGGATTATATAAAATAGAATGTTACATTTTTAAAGGAATTAATCGCTACTTTGATCAAAAAACATTAAATATCTTTTTCAGCAATATTACCCATATCGGTGGTGCTACTTTCTCCATTGCACTTACACTTTTCTTTTTAATTTTTGCAAAAGGGACTTTACACCAAGCGGCAATCGCTGTTGCTATTTCTTTAGCAATTAGCCATATTCCTGTACAAATATTAAAAAGGTGGTATCCACGAAAACGTCCGTATTTAACAATTCAGGATGCGAAATATCCAGTCCATCCATTAAAAGACCACTCTTTCCCGTCTGGTCATACAACAGCCGTTTTCTCTGTCTTCATTCCATTTATTTGCTATAATCCAAGCTTACTTGCTTTCCTATTACCGTTAGCATTATGCGTCGGTATTTCTCGTATTTATTTAGGGCTTCACTATCCGTCAGATGTATTCGTCGGCATGTGCCTTGGCACTTGCTCTGGCATCATCTCTTTTTATCAATTCATCCCACTTTTCACATAAAGGAGTGATATGATGAGAGTCGCCATTTTTACCGATACTTTTACGCCACAAGTTAACGGGGTTACGAAAACGTTAGAACGATTAACAAGTTACTTTCAGAAAGAACAGATCGCCTATTCTGTTTTCGCCCCTCAACATACAGCTGAAGATAATTTCGTGGCTAATGTGAACAAGATGAGAAGTATCCCGTTAACAATATTATATCCAGAATGTCGCTTTTCTTTTCCTACTCCGCGTATTAAACGGGAACTTCATTCCTTTAAACCTGACATTATTCACATTGCCACACCTTTCAACATGGGACTTTGTGGACTGTATTACGCAAAAAAATTAAACATCCCAGTTGTCGGTTCTTATCATACTGATTTCGATGCGTATTTACGCTATTACAAAATTGAATTTCTCTCCAATATGCTTTGGAACTATTTAAAATGGTTTCATAGTCATATGCAAAAAAATTTCGTTCCCTCCCCTGAAACATTACATCAATTAAAAAATAAAGGCTTTCAGGCCCTCTCCATTTGGGGACGTGGTGTAGATTGCACACTCTTTCATCCAGCTTACAATACAGACCTATTCCGAAAAAAATATAATATTACAGCGAAGTATGTTCTTTCCTATGTAGGACGAATTGCTCCTGAAAAAGATATTGATACGTTGCAAAACCTTATCGTTAAAACATCGCATACTCGAAACGACATTCATTGGCTCATCGCAGGAGACGGCCCTCTAGCAACAAATTTGCGTGAAGCTGTTCCGCAAACAAATGTCACTTTTACTGGCTATTTACAAGGCGGGGATTTAGCTGAAGCATATGCTTGTTCTAACATAATGGTATTTCCATCAGCTACTGAAACATTCGGAAATGTCGTACTTGAATCACTCGCATGTGGCACACCTGTTATTGGTGCAAATAGTGGCGGGGTTAAAAATATTATTACAGATGGAAAAACGGGAATTCTTTGTCCCCCTAAAAATGTGGATGCATTTCTATCATCCATTTATTCTTTATTGCAAAATGAAGAAAAACTTGAGCAAATGGGAATAGCAGCTTCATCTTTTGCGAAATCAAAAAGCTGGGATGAGATCTTTCGCGGCTTACTTAACCAGTATGAAGAAGTCCTTCAGCATACCGCATCAGAGTTACTTGCTTGAACAGAAAAACTCCCTTCAAAAACGAAGGGAGTTTATTACACACTTGTAAATTTTAGTTGAATGAATGATACATAAGGTGAAATGTCATTTATTTCCACATTCATTATATCAAAAATAAACATAACTAAACAGACTTGTAATAAAAACCCATAAAAATTAATATATGGTTATACAGTATTTTAACTGTATAATGATTTTAAGAATTCCCCTTAAAATCAACTTACTCACATACCTTTATACAGCAATTGTTCCCCAATTCTGTATATCAAAAAAACCTTTCATTCATTTGAAAGGTCTTTTTGAGCCTGCCCATATTCTTCTTTCGTATTTACATTTATAAACCAACCCGCATTCACTTGTACATCTTCTCCAGAAACATACTTCACATTACATTGTGATAAAAGCTGCCCCATACTTCTTTTTTCTTCCTGAAGTAAAGCATAAATCTTTTCTTTCACGCGGTTATGATACGCCGCAAGTAGCGGTTGTTTTCTTCCATTAATAATAGGTACAACCGCATCATATTCATTGTTCGTTTGCTCCAGTAAAATGGTAAACCATTCATGCGAAACATTTGGCGCATCGCAAGGCATAATAGCATACCAATCTGCTTCTATGTATTCCATTCCTGATACAATACCGGCAAGCGGCCCATTTCCCTTATAGTGCGGAATATCTTCTATAACAGGAACTTGTACGAATTGCTCTACTCGCTCTTTTATATCAGAATGACTGATGACTACAACTTCTTGGAGCACACTCGTCATCTCTTTCAAAATATGCTCAATAAAAGTACTATCTTGCCAGCTCGCTAACGCTTTTGGCTCACCAAATCTACTCGACATACCGCCCGCTAATACAATTCCAGCCCACTTACTCATTGGCGATGCAGCTCAAATGTAATATGGCCTAATTCCGGTAAAATTAATTTATTCATCGCAAGACGAACCGCTCCGCTCGACCCTGGCATCGAGAAAACTACTTTGCGTCCAATTGTACCGCCAATTGCTCTACTTAACATTGCGCTGCTTCCGATATCTTCTAAATAACTAATCATGCGGAACAGCTCACCAAACCCGACAATCTCTTTATCTAATAGAGCTGACACTGCTTCGATTGTTACATCACGCTTCGTAATACCAGTACCGCCATTTGTTAATACAACATCTACATCTTCCCTATGATAACCAGCTAACACTGCTTGCTGAATACTTTCTTTATCATCTTTTACAATTTCATAAGAGGTTACTATATGGCCCGCTTCTTTTAACAATTCATGTAATAGTTGTCCGCTCTTATCCGTTTCTTCCGTACGTGTATCGGAAATCGTAACAATCTTGCAACGCACTTCTTTTGGAGCTTGTTTTTTATGTTCAGTTACACTCATTTTTTATCTTTCCTTTCTTAAAAACTTTTCTTCATTTTATCATACATATCTTTACACAATTATGTATGAAGCCAATCATGCGCCATGATACAATATAAGTATACTAACCCACAAAAAGGAAAGTGCACTTTCTTATACTCCTAGACTACACATCTTTAGCTACTCTTTATATTTTCTACATAATAGAATTCAATTTTAAAACTTGTACTAAAAAATAAATTGGAGGTCTACATAGTATGGAACTTTATAAAAAATTAACAACAACATTCATCCTCTTATTCATCGCTTCAATCACTGTCGGCTTTTCCTTAAAAGGTGCAATTCCATACGCTACATTAGTAAGCATTATATTCGCGACACTATTTTTACTAAGCAGTGCCTTTTGCGCAGGTAAAGCACGTCAAATGAAAGGTTGATTGCATATCTTCCAGAAGAAACCCACCCTTTGTAAATCATGTAAAAAGGAAATACAAACGTATGAAAAGGCATGACTAATACGAAAAAGTATATTGAGCTAGAAGGCGAAGTATATTGCAAATCATGCATTCAAATTGTAAGTAAAACGAAATAAAAAAAGCTTTGCGCTCACCGCGCAAAGCTTTTTTTCATATATTATAGACCAGCTTGCTCTTTTAAAGCTGCAGCTTTGTCTGTACGTTCCCATGAAAGATCTACATCAGTACGTCCGAAGTGGCCGTAAGCTGCTGTTTGTTTGTAAATTGGGCGACGTAAGTCTAGCATTTTAATAATACCAGCTGGGCGAAGATCGAAGTTGTTACGAACTAGTTCTACTAGTACGTCTTCAGATACTTTACCTGTGCCGAATGTATCAACTGAAATTGATACTGGTTGTGCTACACCGATTGCGTATGCAAGTTGTACTTCTGCTTTGTCAGCAAGACCAGCTGCTACGATGTTTTTCGCAACATAACGAGCTGCATACGCTGCAGAACGGTCAACTTTTGTTGCATCTTTACCAGAGAATGCACCGCCGCCATGGCGAGCGTATCCACCGTAAGTATCAACGATGATTTTACGTCCTGTTAAACCAGCATCACCTTGTGGTCCACCAATTACGAAGCGGCCAGTTGGATTAATGAAGAATTTCGTTTCTCCATCCATTAATTCTGCTGGTACTACAGCTTTAATTACGTGCTCTTTTAAGTCGCGATCGATTTCTTCCCATGTAACATCTGGGTGATGTTGTGTAGAAATTACGATAGTATCAACACGTACTGGTTTACCATTTTCATCATACTCAACTGTAACTTGCGTTTTTCCATCTGGACGTAAGTATGATAATGTATCATCTTTACGTACTTCAGTTAAACGGCGAGCTAATTTGTGAGCAAGCGAGATTGGAAGTGGCATTAACTCTTGTGTTTCATTACATGCGAAACCAAACATTAAACCTTGGTCTCCTGCACCAATTGCCTCAATCTCAGCGTCAGTCATTTGACCTTCGCGTGCTTCTAACGCTTGGTCAACACCCATAGCGATGTCAGCAGACTGCTCATCGATAGATGTTAAAACAGCACAAGTTTCTGCATCGAATCCGTATTTTGCGCGTGTGTAACCAATGCCTTGAATTGTTTCACGAACGATTTTTGGAATATCTACGTAAGTAGAAGTCGTAATTTCCCCCGCTACCAATACTAAACCAGTTGTTACAGTTGTTTCACAAGCTACACGTGCATTTGCGTCTTTTGATAAGATCGCATCTAAAATTGAATCAGAAATTTGGTCACAAATTTTATCTGGATGTCCTTCAGTTACAGACTCAGATGTGAACAGATGACGTTTTTTTGTCATGTGGTAAACCTCCCTACAGTAATTGTATATATTGTACGGAACTCATCCTTAATTTGCCACAAACTGCGACATACATTTATTCTCCCACACAAGCATACAGAAAAACCTTTCCTACTTTACATAGAGGAAAGGTTTAATTTGCTACTTGCATACTGCTTTTTGCCCTTCGCTCTTATCGTTCGAGACCTGTAGCCTCGCACAGGTTTTAGCACCTATTCACCTGCATTTATCAATACAAGTGAGGTTGCTGGGCTTCATCGGGCCTGTCCCTCCGCCAGCTCGGGATAAGAGAGTATCCGTCCCAACCTATACTAAAGAAATGATATTCATTTGTCAATTAATATTCACATTTTCCTGAAAGTTTTTCTCAATACGCCTGAAATGAAATATTAATAGGGAAATAATGCATTCACACAAACAAAAAGAAATAAATAGTATACATTATTTATATAATTGTGTTATACTCTTGTTGGGGATTACGAGAAATATTTCATTAAATGAAAAGGATGGTATATAAATATGAGTACTGTGAATGTCCAAATTGGTTTACACGAATTATTGAACGGAAGCAATGCACAGATTCAACTAAGTGTTCCGCAATTAGTGGAAAAAGTATTAATGCGAAATGAAGGGAAATTAACTTCGACTGGTGCCGTTTCTGCTTCAACTGGAAAATATACAGGACGTTCTCCTAAAGATAAATTTATTGTGAAAGAAGCATCGGTTGCTGACAAAATTGCTTGGGGAGCTGTGAACCAACCGATTTCTGAAGAACATTTTAATAAATTATATACTAAAGTTTTAGAATACTTAAAAGAAAAAGAAGAGTTATTCGTCTTCAAAGGATTTGCAGGCGCTGACCGCAATTACCGCCTACCAATTCAAGTTATTAACGAATATGCATGGCACAATTTATTTGTACATCAATTATTCATTCGTCCAACTGAAGAAGAATTAACAACTCATGAATCAGAGTTCACAATTGTTTCTGCACCGAATTTCAAAGCTGATCCAGCTGTTGACGGTACAAACTCTGAGGCATTCATTATGGTTTCATTCGAAAAACGTATCGTACTAATTGGTGGTACAGAATACGCTGGAGAAATGAAAAAATCAATCTTCTCTATTATGAACTTCTTATTACCTGAACAAGATATCCTTTCTATGCATTGCTCTGCAAACGTAGGTGAAGAAGGCGACGTAGCACTATTCTTCGGTTTATCTGGAACAGGTAAAACAACATTATCTGCTGATCCAAACCGTAAATTAATCGGTGATGATGAGCACGGTTGGTCTGATAACGGTGTATTCAATATTGAAGGCGGTTGCTATGCAAAATGTGTAAACCTTTCTCACGAGAAAGAACCACAAATTTTCGATGCAATCAAATTTGGATCTGTTTTAGAAAACGTTATCATTAATGACCAAACGCGTATCGCCGACTACAACGATACTACTTTAACAGAAAATACTCGTGCTGCATACCCTATGCATGCGATCGACAATATCGTACTGCCAAGTGTTGCTGGACACCCAAATACAATTATTTTCTTAACTGCTGATGCATCTGGCGTATTGCCTCCAATCAGTAAGTTATCAAAAGAGCAAGCTATGTATCATTTCTTAAGTGGTTACACTAGTAAACTAGCAGGAACAGAGCGCGGCGTTACATCTCCGCAAGCTACATTCTCAACTTGCTTCGGTTCACCATTCTTACCACTTGATGCATCTCGCTACGCTGAAATGCTTGGTGAAAAAATCGAGAAACACGATGCGAAAGTATTCCTAGTAAACACTGGCTGGACTGGCGGCGAGTACGGAGTTGGTAAACGTATGAACTTAGGTTATACTCGTGCAATGATTCAAGCAGCATTAAGCGGCGAACTTGCAAAAACTGAAACAGCTAAACATGACATCTTCGGTCTTGAAGTTCCACTTCACGTACCAGGTGTACCTGACGAAGTGTTAATGCCTGAACAAACTTGGGCTGATAAAGCTGCTTACAAAGCAAAAGCAATCGAGCTTGCAAATGAATTCAAAGAGAACTTCAAAAAGTTCGAAAGCGTTTCTGAAGATATCATTAACTTAGGCGGTCCAATCGCTTAAATTAAAACTTTCTGTTGGAATAACCCTTTACTCATATGAATAAGTGTCGTGTAACCGTAAAGTTTCGCGTACTCACCGACAAAACCCAATGCGGCTTAACGGTTACACACACTTACATAAAAAAGAAGCTTACGTGAAAACGTAAGCTTCTTTCTATATCTTATATAAAGTGAAATGCTAATCTCTTCATCTGTGACCTAGATTATAAAATTACAGCTTCGAATATATACATTATATCCCTACTCGCTACATCTCTCGGGTTTCACATCGTATGGGGTTAAAAAAGGCCCTGACCGCTTCTATTCGTGGCTGGATCATCTATTCCATCTAAAAAGAAGTCTTTTATCTTTTTATCTCTTTTAGCTCTTTGTTAGTTCTTTCTCATCTTTCATGCTATAGTATCCTAAATTCACAACGATTAAGAAATAACCACCCATAATCCCTACTGCAAATGCCCACATAACCATGTGGTGCTCAATTTCGTACATAATAATAGCACCCAAAATGGCAGCTGCAAAACGGTTAAACATACCGAGTGTCGGTGCTTTCGTCTTCTTTACAATACTATCTCCAAGCTTCTCAATTCTTCTCCCTAGAAGCCAAACGCAATACATACTTACAATAAGCCCAATTCCAGCGCCTAAAAAGTGTGCTGAAAACGGTGTTAACATCCAACCTAGTAACAAAATACCTAGTATATAATACGATTGGATTTTAAATGATCTTAGTGACATACTAATCATGCTGTACCTCTCTTCATTCGTTCTTATCTATCCAACAAAAAATTTCTTTTAAATTCATATTCCTTACATCCATTTCACTCAAATTAAAAACAACATAAACAGTATGTTTATGTTGTTTAAATGTTTTTAGAAAATAATATTATACAAGATTTCAAACATTATATTCTCATATTTTGTGACGGTTTTTCAAACTTTTTCGTCCATTTATGAAAAAAATGATATCAATCTATGAACATACGGATATGATGTAATAAGTACACAAATAAAGGGGGCGTCTAATGATTTATTTTTTAATGGCTCTCATTCACCTCATTATCCCTGCACTTATCGGACTTTCATTGTATTGGTACACGAAAAACCATAGCATTTTTTACGCTGTCCTCGGTGTTCTTCTTCCAGGTATTATTCTTATTACACTCTTCCGTATTCCATTTTTAAACTTAATCCCACTTATTACTGCTATCTTATTTCTCATCTTCTTACCAAAAATAAAAAAATAGGAAAGCAGATCATAGGTGATCTGTTTTCCTATTTTGATATAGGTTCCCCTGCAATAGAATGAACTTTTACTTTCTCCGATTTCACAAACCATAGACCGACAAAAATGATAATTCCACCGATGATCTGTTGAAACGATACATATTCATTTGCCCAGACAGCTGCAAATAAAACAGCTACAAGCGGCGTTATATACATATATACCATCGTATGTGACGCCCCAATTTTTTGAACACCAACATACCACATTACTAGACCAAATACTGTTACTAAGAAAATAGAATATAGTAAAGCGAATAGTGTCATTCCGTGAGTAATGTGAAATGGCATGACAAACACATGCGGACCACTTAACAATAATAGCGGAATCGCACCCACTAATGCAGACCATGCTGTAACACGTAATGCTGAATATTTTTTAATTAATGGTCCTGCTAAAACAGGATAAAGCCCCCAGCATATTGATGTAATAAGTCCAATTCCATTGCCATAAAAAGAACTAGTAAGTGAATGTCCTGCTACTAAAACTAATGCTGCACCAACAAAAGCAATCATAGAACCGATTAACTTTCGAGAAGAAAAATTTTCTTGTTTCAGAAAAATCGCAAATACAGTTGTAAAAATAGGTGAAATAGAAATGAGTAAAGAGGCATTTGTAGCGGATGTATATTTGACAGTTTCCATAAATAACGTTTGATACAGTACAATACCTACAACGCTAACGATGATTAGTCTAGGTATATCCTTTCGCTCCATATAAACCGACTTTTCAATAAAAAAGGTAAGAAGTAACAGGAGCGGTGCCGCCGCCATCATACGAAGTGCAGTAAATTCAATTGCTGTAAATTCTAAAAATCCATACTTTGCAATCGTATAGTTAATCCCCCAAATAATAACAACACTTAAAATTAATAACTCAATTCCCCATCTTCTCATGCGTATCCCCTCCGCAAAGAAGATTATACAGAAAATTCAATCACATGTACATTTCATTATGTGAAAAAACCTTTTTACTATTGGGACGTTTTGGTAAATGAAATTATATCGGCGATTTTCTGAATATATCGGTGCAACTCCATTTATATCAGCGATTTTTTCAATATATCGACAATAATAGCGACTTATAAAATAAAAAAATGTGAGTCCAAAATACATTTTGGACTCACATTTCCTTTACTATACTCGAACGTGTAATTTCATATTTGGATTATAAAACTGGCTTGGGCTCTTCAACTGAAAAGTTCCTCCACCTTCATGCCAATCAACCGTTAACTTATCGTCCATAAATACAAGCTTTGTACGATCAGCGATAAAATTCATTGCGCTTGATTCAATATCCACATCGCGCTCATCTTTCTCTGCTACAGCTACTAAATCGATGATTCCGCTCATAACACAACCGCAACCCTCATTATCGTAAAATAACTTTATATATTTCGCTTCACTTGGAATCGTATCCATAATCTTTTTATATGCTGCTTCTGTTACAGTAACGTACATATGTTAATCTTCATCCTCTCTTCTCTTATCATTCATATATTGTATCACCATTTTTCTTAAAAGTTATATACAGAAAATTAAGACTAATATACAATGTATGTGATAAAGTTTCAGCAATCGAGCTTTTATGAGTAGTTCATGCAGGAGAAAGGATGTTTACTATCTGTGTTCAAACTACAACGCTATCCTATGTTATTAGGTCTATTTAGTATTTTCTTCATTTCTAGCGGAATGCTATTACAGCATGTACTTCCCTATTCTCCTTCTATTAGCTGGATTCTAGGTTTTATTTGTTTCCTATCCGCTTCTTATTTTGCTACGAAGAATATAAACAACTCATAAAGCAAGAATCATCTTAAGGAGGATTATTAAACATGCCAGCCTTAAAAAAAATAGAGCAATCACTCGATCACTTATTTCAAATTGAAAAATACGGAAAAGATAGCGCCTTTAGTCGATTTATCCCAGCCGTATATGATCCTATCAAATTTCCTTGGCAACAATTTTTCGAAGCAAATTTTGTAGATTTATTTAACGGCCTTATGATGCACGGATCTGAAAATGTAAACAAAGTATTTTTAGCTGTATTCCCTACAGATGACGTTCTTGAAACATTCATTTCACAATCCACACCCGGTGATTTACTCTTTATGCACCATCCCCTTGTAATGGAGTGCGGTGATCCAATTGGAAGATCAGGCCGCGGTTTCATACCAATTCCTGAAAAATATTTGCAAGGAATAAAAGAAAAACAACTTTCTATATATACATGTCACGTACCAATGGATTTTCATCAAACACATGGAACGAGTATTTCAATTGCAAAAGCATTAAACGCTACTGTAGCGGACGACTTTGCATATGGAGGTCCAGAACAAGAACCAGTTGGCCTTATTTGTGAAATAGATGAAACATCAACAGAAGCACTCCAAAAACATCTAAAACAACTCTTCCAGATTCCTTACACAGACTTCGAAGGTAAACGACATGATTCCATCAAAAAAATCGCAATTATCGCTGGATGTGGCGATGTTGTATCTTTAATGAAGGAAGCAGAAGAAAAAGGTGCTGAAGCATATATTACAGGAGAAATCCATTGCCATATCGACAATGATTACGGCCGACATAAATACTCTCTCATTATGGATTATGTAAAAGAAACGAATATGTCTCTAATTGGGGTATCACACTCTGCCTCTGAATATTTAGTGAAAGAGACATTGATGTATGATTGGTTTAAAGAGAATTTTGATGTGGATGTTATTTTGCTTCCGCAGGAGAAATGGTGGCTCTAACACTATCATTTTTTAATTTATATACACAATACAACCGACCACAGAAAAATAGATAAATGAGAAAGCACATGTACCTACGTAAATGCTTTCGTTGTGCCGAAAAATGAACCTACTGGTAGCACCGACTTTACTGGTGCTACCAGTATTACAGCTGGAAACCTATTTTTGTGAGAGGATACAACCGCTCTTTATATTCATACTGCAAGTGCTGTATATTCTGTTTTTCTAATTACTAACATATAGCAATTCATTTCATAAAAAAAAGACCCGAGATTCGGGTCAACAAATAGAAATATAAATGAACTACAACAAATAACAGACAAAGCCATTATATATTTTTCGTAGTAAAACATCCATTAATTTCTTTTTACACTATCAATATATTATTTTTCGTTATCGTCCTCTTTTTTAGAACGTCTACCTAAGAAGAATACAAGAACTAATAATATAATTAACAGTAGTACTCCGCCGATAATGTAATATAGTGTGTAGTCTTTTTTCGCTTCTACTGCTGTATCATTTAACTTATCAGCTGTCTTTCCTTCAATTGTAAATTTCTTCGTCCATTCCCATTTTTGATCGCCATCAGTGGCTTTCACTTCTACTCGGTACGTTCCTGGATCAAATGCTTTGTTTTCCCAGCTAATAGCGTAATCAAAGTTTGAGTTTGGCGCCATTCTTAAATTTTCTTTTTTCGCTTCAAATAAAATGTCTGTACCTTTTTCTTTATATACCTTTGCATCAACACTTAAATTTTTTAACATTGCTGGCTTTACGTTTTGTAAATTTGCAGTAACAACGTTACGCCCGTTAATTTGTGTTGGCTTTACTTCGTTTAATTTCATGTCTGGTTTTACTTCAGTATCTGTCTCTTTTAAAACAACACCAATTGCGTATGCATATTTATTTTCAATTTGCACACCTTCATCTTTTTTCTTTGCATTCTCATCTTCTTTTTCTTTAAAGTATAAACCACCTAAAATAACACCATCAAACGACTCATTTGGCATTTCTAGGTTTATATCAACTGTCACTATGCTGTTAGCTGGGACTTTCGTTTCTTTTGGCATTTTAGCAATTTTAGAAAACGGATATTTCAAAGTAGAATCCGTTTTTGGTTCTACTGTACTATAATCTGTAATACCATTGCTATTCGTAATTGCTGTATTAGCAAACGATTCTACCACAACTTCTTTATTCGTATCATTTTTCATTTGGACTTGAATTGTTTGCTTTTGTCCAGGTTGCATTTTCAAATCAAAATACGTTTGATTTTTATCAATTTGATTTTCTGGTATAACTGCTGTCACAGCGAATTTCATTTCAGCTGCATATACTGAAAAAGCGTTTACCATGAAGAATGTAATTAATAGTAAGCTAGTAAATAGTTTTTTTACCATCTCTTATGTAATCCCCTTCATATCCATTTTATAGACAAGAAAGAGACAAGGTTAAAGCCATTCCCTTATCTCTTCTCATTTTCCTCTTTTATCTTAAAATTCCTCTTACTTACATAGGAGCGTCTGTTAGTTCCCAAGTTAGTGAAGTTGTGTATTGTGTTTGTTCTTTTTTCGTTTTACCTGGTACAGATAACTCTACGCTTTGTTTCGCTTCTGTTGCATCTTTACCAAACGTATTTACCCATGTACCCATACCTTGGTTTTCTTTTGCATCGATTAAATCAGATGCTGCACCACTTGGATTTAATGTGATAGATTGTTCTGCTGTTGGTGCGTCGCTACCTGCATTTGATTTCAAAGCTGAATTTTTTAATGTTAATGCTGCGCCATCCAACGCTTTATCATCTGCAGTTTTGAATTGACCATTTTGTTTTACTGTTAAATGCCATCCAGCATTTGTACCACGATTATCTGTTACTTGAACGTAGTTCGGCACGTCAATTACAGAACCGTCTACTTTTTTCTTTACTTTATCTAATTCTGCAAAGTAGATTTCGTTATTCCCTGATGCTTTTTGTGTTTTAAAGTTGAAGTTAGATACATAATCAATACTTAGTGGACCATCTGTACCTTTTTTATCTGGATCAACTGGATCTACAGTTTCATCTGGATTCTCTGGATTAACAACATCAATTTTATCTGTATTTTTCTCGAATTTAATGAATGCTTTTGAGTCTAATTTCCTGCCATCTTTCTCAGCTGCAAATGCAGACGTCCCTACTGATACTGATGATAATGTTACCGCTCCAATTAATGCTATTTTTGCTAGTTTCATAGTTTTATACCCCTTTATGGTGATTTTTAAAATTCAGTCATTCTTAATTTTCAATCTTGTATAAGCTTAGTTTGGTGTATCTTCTAAAGTCCAAGTTAACTCAGCTGAATATTTCGCACCTTTTTCTTTCGCTGTCGTACCTGGTACGAATAAGCTCACACTCTTTTTACCTTGTTCTGTTCCTTTACCGAATGCAGTCGTCCAATCACCCATACCTTTATTCTTTGCGGCAGTAGTAATTTCCACCGCATCTCCACCTGGAGCTAGCGTTACTTTATTTTTAAATGTTGTAGGTGCATATTGTGCATCAGTTACAGAATTTACAGCTGGGTTACTTAAGCTTAAAGCTGCATTTGTTAACTCACTATTACCACTTTTAAATTGTGCATTTTGCTTTACTTTCAATTTCCATCCTGCATTTGTACCACGGTTATCTGTTACAGATACGAAGTTAGGTACTTCAACTGTTTTGCTCCCTTGTTTCACTTTATCCAATTTTGCAAAGTACGTTTGATCATTACCAGAGATAACTTGCTCGCCGAAGTGTAAGTTAGAAACGTAGTTAATACTTAATGGACCTTTTGTTCCTATTTCATGGTCACCAGGGTTCTCTGGTGTAACTTTTTCATTTGGATTTTCTGGATTATTTGGATCTGTTGTGCTTGTATCTTCAATAAACGTTACATCTGTTTTTGATTTCATATTTGCTTTCTCTTCCGCAAATGCTGCAGTTCCTACTGCTGCAACTGATGTTAATGATACTGCACCGATTAATGCTAATTTTGCTAGTTTCATATGTACCTTCCCCTTTTCTCTGTTTTCATCTATTTTTTATTTTGAATACACTTGCTTTCCCCTAATTCTTTTGAATACATATAGAGATAAAACAATCGAAAACAATCCTATATATTGTTTGAAGTCCCGTGTCTGGCCTCCTGTTTTGGGTAAATATTTATCTCCATTTTTATTTTTATCAACTGTCTCTTTTTTTGTATTTATCTTTGTCGGATCAGTTGATGTATTTGGTGTATAGCTATTCGAAAATGTAATACCCGCTTTTGAATTCGTACTTGTAGCCGTTACTACATTTGCCATAAGAAACGGCACACATATAACTGTGGAAACGATAATACCAACTATTTTTTTCATTACTCTCTCCTTTCTAAAATTTATATATTTCATATATTTTTAGAGAGGAGCATCGGTTAATGTCCATTCTAGCTGTCCAGCATATTTAGTATTTGCTTTGACATTCGGCCCTGGTTTTACTTGTAAATGAATTCCTTCGTTTTCCTTCCAATTTAGTGAAACCTCCTCGTCGTTTTTAGAAATATACGAGAATGCTTCTATACTAGAGGTACTTAAAGGTGTATCCTTTCCATTTCGTTTGTAAATCAATGCTCCTGTCAATGTGTCATTTTGCGCTGAAGTTAATGGTGTGATTTCCTTTACATATACACTCCATTTTTGCTTTTTAACACGATCATCGGTTACCTTTAAAGGATTTGAAATCGTCTTCGGTGCGTATGTCGTTGTTTTCGATGGAATTGTTAAATCTCCAAATGTAATTTCTTTTGGTACGTCTATTAACTTTAAAGTCCCATCAACGACAGTAACCGGCACTTGAATCTCCGCTTGTACACCTTGCTTCGTTTCAATTACAACCGTTACAGTATGATTCCCTATTGTTTTGGTATCTGGAATATTGATTAACTTCACTACTGATATTGGTTTATCTACATCCAAATTCGTATCTACAGATAAATCTGTCACAAATTTAGAAATATCCATTTTTGTTAAATCTGTTCCTTGCACTACTTTTTGTGGGACTGGTTTCCCAGTTGGAATACCTTTATACCTTATTTTTGCGATTCCATCTCGATTACTATCTTGTCCATTCTTATCGCCATCTAAATAATTTTTAGCTGACACCGGTATTTCAAGATAACCATCTTTGTAATATTTCATTACATTAGCACCTTTTACAGGAGAACCTGTAATTGTCATTTCATAAATTTTCCCGTTGAATTCTTCTGTTTTTAGCGCATTTACTTTCGCAACCGCAGTGACTTTATTGTTTGTCCTGCTAATATCAAAGAAGCTACTTACATCATCTCCACTCTCCACATCTTGAATGGAAACATCATTCACAGTAAAATCCTTATTCACTTCACTTTCTAATACAAAAGATTTCGCATAGTGAATCTCTTTCGATTGAGCAGGCATATTTTGATATACCTTATAAGAAAGTTGACGGGAATTATCTTCCACAATATCTCCTATTACACTTGGAGCTGGAATTTCAATTTGTGCAATCGCTAATTGGTCGTATGATACATTAACACCTGAAGCATTTAATCTAACTTCTAGCGGTAATTCTGTTAAATTATCAAATGTAATTGTCATATCTGCTTCTGGAGTAGCTACTGGACCTGCTGTTCCAGAAAACTCGATTTTATTATTCCCTTTGTCTTGATACCTAATTGAACTCGTATCATACACGTATAAATTCGTTAAATGACTACCATCATTACGTAACGTTACATTTTTATAACTATTTATCCTTTTGAAATTCCACATTGCCGTTAATGGTACTTTTTTACTTGTTCCGTGTTCATAAAATTCAAAGGAAGCATTATAAGTTTGTCCTGACCTTCCGTTCCCATATAATTGTAAAAAGTTTTTTGCATCACCTTTAGTTATTGGTGTTTTAACATCTACAGATGAAGCTGTCATAGAGTGAATATTAATACGGACATCAATCCATTTCCCTTGATATTCACCAGCTTTTTTTACTAATACGTACTGTTCTCTATTTGAATTTCTAAATGTATATTGACTTTGACCAGTTCTGTCATTGCTACTACCCTTTACCTCATATGTTACTTGTGGGCTCCAAACAAATCTAAAAGCATATTTACCCGAGATAGAAGGCCCTTCACCTGTTCTATTATTTATTACCTTTACATTTGGATATTTAAGAATACTTGTAACAGGACTAGCAGCTAGTAGAGATTGGCTCTTTAATACCTTCTCAGCTTGAATAGCAGGTAATTCCTGATTATTTTCGTTTATCCTATTGCTCTCTTTTAATTCATTTTCCTTTGGTACGAGTTCTTCATTAACCTTTTCTTTCGCTAAAGTCTTCGTTTCTTTTGGAACTTCAGCATTAGTAGAATTTATTTCTTGTTTTTTATTTTCTTCCGATACTTTCACTTTTTCACTTATTTCTTTTTTCATAACTTCCTCTGAAGCCTTTGGATTTTCATCAGAAATGGCTACATTTAAAGCCTCTTTTTTCTCTACAACATGTAGAGAAGGAGATTCAATTTTCTTTTCATTCCCTTCAAACTTCACTATCGGTTCAAATTTGTACTCTCCAGCTTTTTTCATTTGAATGACTACATATACGTCACCGATAAAATTACTTTGTTCATTCTTTTCAATTTTTACAATGTGATCTTCTGTTACTGAAATGTTTTGAATCGCTTTATTGTTTTCGTTCATTTTTTTCGTTTCTGCTTCATTGAACAGCTGTTCATTAGATAATTTCAGCTCGATATTAGCATCTTGTTTATTTGTATTTGTAATCTTTAATACTACATTTTCATCAACTTTTATTTCTTCTTTATCCATATGAACGATAAAACGTCCTTGCTCGTCGTTTGTAACCGCATAAACTTTCGTTGCAGAGTAATCTAGCACACCAACTTGCGTAAATAATATTCCTCCAGCGAGAAGTATACGCCCAAATTTACCTATTTGATTTTGCAATGTACTTCCCTCCCTCACTTCTTATGAACCGAATATTTCGAACATTAAATTTATTATTCAGCTAAATTTACAATCATAATGTGTATTCCTAGAAAATAAAAAGCCTGGTTGCCTTTTCGATTTTCATACATCACAACATGTGTGAAAATCCAAACTGCAACCAGACTATCATAGTAATTTTCATTACCTTAGACTCTTAGCTTTGCGACCTATCCTTTCGAACAGTGTGCCCATTTATTTTTTCTTTTTGAGACAATAAAAAATCTGGTTGCCTCTTCGATTTTCATACATACAACTATGTGTAAAAATCCAAACTGCAACCAGACTATCATAGTAATTTTCATTACCTTAGACTCTTAGCTTTGCGACCTATCCTTTCGA
>NZ_JALDQE010000008.1:0-223629 GCF_022748145.1 Bacillus sp. CCB-MMP212 | reverse complement strand
TTCTACGTTTACCCAGCCTGTTTTCATAGATCCACCGTTATTGGCATCCAGGTAGTACCATCTATCATTATCTTTCACCCAACCTGTCTTCATCACACCAATTTTATTTGGGTCTGAATCCGTATCTAAATAATAGTATTTTCCTTCTACATTTACCCAGCCTGTTTTCATAGATCCACCGTTATTGGCATCCAGGTAGTACCATCTATCATTATCTTTCAGCCAACCTGTCTTCATCACACCAATTTTATTTGGGTCTGAATCTGTATCTAAATAATAGTATTTTCCTTCTACATTTACCCAGCCTGTTTTCATAGACCCACCGTTATTAGCATCTAGGTAGTACCATCTATCATTATCTTTCAGCCAGCCTGTTTTTTTCACACCATTTTCAAAGTAGAACCATGTTCCATTTCCATCTTTTACCCAACCACTCTGTTCAGTAGCTTGCATATTTTGAGCTGTTTCGGCTGAACTTACAATTGGCTGAATGCTCAAGCCAATTGTTGTCGCTAATGTAAGTGCTGCAATTTGTTTTTTCATAATTTCATTTCCCCCCTATAGATATTTTTTTAGAGATCTACTATAAAAAAAGTTATGATATATTTATGTAATTTAACATTTATAGTAGATTCATATAATAAAGTGAATAAAACGCTTATTATATTATTAATTTTGTTTTTATAATCTGTAGAAATCACCCCATTTATATGTAATAGCTTAACTTCAATACATGAATTCCAAGTTTAAGAATGCTTGTAAACGTAGTATAAAATTAATAGATTTAAAAAATTTCTACAGATACATAATAATCAATTGATTATTATGTATCTCCCTTGTAATTTAAACGATTACACTGCAGGTTTTTATAAACAATAATTGCAACTATATTGATATTAAATTATATTGAATGTTGAAAAATATTCTTTTAAGAATAAATTGTTAAATTGCAGGAGGGAAAATGGAATTTTACGATCTTGGTATTATTATTAAAGAACTCAGAATAAAAAAAACATATCACAATCTGAATTATGTAAGGGAATATGTTCACAAAGCCAAATTAGTAAGATAGAAAAAGGAATTATGTATCCATTCAGTATATTATTATATCAACTAGCTGAAAAACTTGGCATTGATCCAAATTAGATATTTGCACTAACACAAAATAAAAAATTTAAATATGTAGAAAACGTAAAGTATGTACTAAGAGATTGCATCAAGCAAAAACAATATAAAGAACTTTATGAAATAGAAAAAAACAAAAATAATTTCCAACAAAAAGAAGATAAACAATTTCTACTATGGCATGAAGCAATTGCTATATTTAATGTAAATGGATCAACAAAAAATGCTTTAGATATTTTAAATAAAGCATTAAAATTAACCTTAACCAATGTTGATTTTTTATCAGAAAAAGAAATAGATATCATGCATACAATAGCTGTAATACATGCGGAAAATAAGGAATATGAAAAAAGCATTATTTATATTTCAATTAACAGAAAAAACAATATATAAAAACAATTAAAGAAAAATATTTTAAAAACCAAAATAAAAAAACCTCCATAATTTCTTAAAAACTACTTACAATACAACAAAACCCACCGGAAAAATCCCCGTAGGTTTTAAACTTATAAACATCTTATTATTTTCTGTAAACTTTATTCTAAAATATTAATGTTTAAGGGGTTACTATACATGCCCATCAACTTAAGATTTTTATAATCCCCAAAACAAAAAAATTGCCCATTTTCGCCTGAAGATGTCAATTTTCTCGTTTTGGGGTATTTGTTTGTCTTAGCTTGATGGTGATATGGCGAGACCCCTTAATGAGAAAATATGATATTTCGTTACCTCCATATATGCAATATTGAATATAAGAATGTATCGTTAAAAACTGAAGCGCTTACTACAATAAAAGCATAAAGATAAATCATTAGCATCAACAAAAGAGGAGGAAATAATATGGAAATCGCAATGACAGTTTTAAAATTTGTAGGTTCCGTCACATCAACATCAAGTTAAAACCACTTTTAAAACATTAATAAGTACTTTTTATTTATTATAAATATGAAAGAGGAAATAAAAAACAGTAGTGCATAAAATCACTACTGTTTTTATTGTTTTTTGTAAGTGAATACTTTAAATTCCTATCTATATAATTTAAACGAGTAAATAGCTCCAACGAAGAATACAAAGGTTTCAAATCAAATTTTATTTTTTAATATGATGTTACATAATACCAATTCTTTTCTACCTTTATGATTTCTTTAAAATCACTATTAAAATCCGACTTAATTGGTTTTATATCATTAAACGAATATATAAAACCTGAAAAATTATCTAATATACCACGATAAGTATAGAAGAAAATTAAAGTACTATTTTCTTTTTCTTGAACCAATATATCCCCACCATTTTTGGAAGTTGATACAAATTGTTTAGGTAAATGAATCATCTTACTATTATACTCAACATTTGGAATTAACTTTTTTTGTTCTATAAGTTCTATTACTTGTTTACGATCTTCTTTATAAATTATAAAATCTAGTTTCATATATATTTTTACAAAAGGCACATATATACAAATAATAATTATGATTAATTGTATAACTAAAGGTTTCCAGTTTTTACATTTTATAAAGTTTATAATTCCTATAATAAATATTTTGAACTACCCCCACTTTCACTTCGTTTAGAAGTGAGGGATTCCTAAGTAAAGAGTTCTATCGAACTCTAATTGATTAGGCTAACCCCGCAGTCCTTGCGGTTAGAAGCCTTATCGCTTCATTCTTTAGATTGATACTTGCGTTAATATCTCTATCATGATGTGTTTGACATGAAGGGCAAAACCATTTACGTAGGTTTAGATTTTTAACGTCTTTATTTTGATACCCACAACAGGAACATAATTGGCTGGAAGCAAATGTTTTCGATACGACAATGACTTGTTTGCCATACCATTTTGCTTTGTATTCTAACATGGATCGAAATTGCAACCAAGATACCTCACTAATTGCTTTTGCTAACTTATGATTTTTTAGCATATTCGATACTTGCAAATCCTCTATACCGATAACATCGTGGTTTTTGATGATTTCAGTTGAGATTTTGTCCAAGTAATCTTTTCTAGCATTTGATATGTATTCATGAATTCTAGCTACCTTTACTCGTTGTTTATTCCAGCGAGAAGATCCTTTCATTCTTCTAGAAAGAACACGCTGTGCTTTCGCCAACTTATCTTCTAATGATCGGAAAAACTTAGGATTTTTATAGTGTGTTCCATTTGACAAAATAGCGAGATCTTTTAGTCCTACATCTATTCCAATGTAAGAATGTGTTTTCGGAAGTTCTTGTACTTCTGTTTCAACTAATAGTGACACAAAATATCTACCAGCAGGGTTCCGTCTAACTGTAGCATTTACAATACGTCCCTCTACTTCACGACTTTTGGCAAATCGAACAAGGCCTAGTTTCGGTAACTTTATTTTGTTCCCTATAATGGCAATGTTTTCATTTGTTTGTTTTGTAGTATAAGATTGTACGTTGTTCTTCTTAGATTTAAAGCGCGGTGCGCTGTTTTGTTTTTTGAAAAAGCGTGTATAAGCATCCGCAAGGTTGCGAACAGACGACTGAATCGCAATACTATCCACTTCTTTTAGCCAAACAAGCTCTTTCTTCATGGCAGGTAGTTTGGCAGAGCATGTACCGTAGGTCAAGCCTTTTCCTGTCTCTTTGTATGCTTGATCCCATAAGGATAGGAAATGATTGAATACAAAGCGAGAACATCCAATCGTTTTGTTGATTAGAATTGCTTGTGCCTGATTTGGATAGATACGAAACTTATAGGCTTTATTCATCATTATTTGATTCACCTCCATTTCGGTATATGACTATTATACACCGAACGTATATTCGATAGGTAGTGGAGTAACACTTTCTATACGTCGAACAATTAAGATGGCTTCCTGCCACCCCTTGTTCGAAGCCAATTCATCTCCCACCTACTCACTGGGCTGTGACCCTTCACGCTCCTTGAGGAAGGAGTCTTCTTGGCTAAAATGATAAAATAAAACCCGATTATCAGTCTAAACCATTTTTTAGATCTAACAATAACAAGTGGACATTTTTACATTTCAGATAGTCTCTTTTATTCTAATTTCTTCATTTCTTTCAGTCGTTCTATATCCTTTTCTGATGCCTTTTCTATTTCATACAATTCATAGCTACCCTTTGTCTCATTTATCACTACAAATTCAATTTCATTCCGAATATAGCTTTTAGTTTTTCCTTTTTTATAACCAATAACATTATCTAATATAGTTTCCCCACTATCTTTTTTATATAAATTATAGCTTACAGGTGGACGACCAATTACATACTTATTATCTGAAAACCCGACTATATCATCTCTTCCTAATCCTGTCGAAACACTCCAGACAAAAATAATCTGAAATATAGAAAAAACAACAATACCGCATAAGAAAACAAATAGGATTGATTTAAAAAATAACTTTAAAAATATCTTGCCCAAAAACATTCCCTCCCATTTCATCTCGGGATAGCAAGAACAAAACGTGAGTTTTGTACGTTAAGAAACCGAATTTTTATATTGTTGAACTCAACCCCCGTCAATGCCATAAGAAAAAGGGTTACCGCAGTAACCCTTTTTCTTATAATACACGTCATTTAGGTAAGCTATGGATGAATAAAGTAAATCTATGAAATTTTCCACAATTTTTTAACTTCCACCAATTCCTGCCCATTGAATTCCATTCTATATATATCTGGTTTTGATGTCTGTAGTAAAAAATTCAAATCATACTTACTGTCATAATACCCCATCATCAAAGTCATTACAGCTCCATGAGTGCCTAATACTACTTTCTGTCCTCGATAGGTGTTTAATAATTCTTTTAAAACTTTTATAGCTCGTTTCTGACAGTCGACATTCGACTCTCCTCCCTTTAAAGCAAAGTCGGGATCTATGAATGACTTTTCTATCAAAGGGAATAATTCTTTATCCGACATTCGTTCCTCTTCAGCAATAAAAATTCTCTCTTTTAAGTCCTCAAATACTATAACTTCTTTTCCTATTTGCTTCGCTAACTGCTGAACAGTTAGAATTGAGCGATTGTATGGACTCGAGATAACAACGTCGATTTCCTCACCTTGTAATGCATCTGTTATTCGTTGAACATCTGATTTTCCTTTTTCAGTTAATCCTCTTGTCTCTTCTTTTCCAAATTTCGGTGAATCCCCGTGTCTCACCATATATATGAAAGTTTTCATAATTGCCTCCATTTTCCCAGTTTTATTTACAATTCCTCCCTGATATTAGCATATATATCCAAGTCTGTCTCTTTCAATTAACAGAAAAACGCGCGAATTTGAAATAAATTCACGATATTTGTAAGAAAAACTCGAAGTTTTCACTATCCTCAGGTATAAAAAAACGTTATTCTTTCTAAACAAGCTTGATTATTAGAAAGGATGAGATTTTTATGAATCTTTCAATTCGAAGCGAGCTACAATTATTTGCTGAAGAATTACATCAACATCTTACCCCATCATTTTTAGAAAAACTCGCTAGAGAACTAGCTTTTGTACAAAGAAAGCGTAAATTTTCAGTACGTGATTTAGCTATTATTTGTGTGTGGATTAGTCAACGTGTAGCGAGTGATTCCTTAGTTCGACTGTGTAGTCAACTTCATGCTGTTACAGGAACTCTTATGAGTCCAGAAGGACTAAATAAACGCTTCAATAAGAAGGCTGTTTGCTTTTTAAAACATATCTTCTCTATATTATTAAAAAATAAAATTTGTGAAACATCAGTGATTCCAAGCTCTTCAATTACCTATTTTCAACGGATTCGTATTTTAGATGCGACGATTTTTCAAGTACCAAAACATTTAGCTAGTGTGTATCCTGGATCAGGTGGTTGTGCACAAACAGCAGGTATAAAGATTCAATTAGAATATGATTTACATAGTGGACAGGTTTTAAATTTTCAAGTTGAACCGGGTAAGAACAATGATAAGACCTTTGGAACAGAATGTTTAGCAACATTACGACCTGGCGATTTATACTTACATAAATAAAAGTACAGTTATTTATTAAAAGACGCAAGTTCAATAGTGGTATATTCAGAAAATTCAGTCCAACCAATTTAAGAATCCCATTAATGTGTGTGTTGAATATTTTAATTTATATTACGGCACGTGAAATTTTATTATCTATGCTAAAAAAGCCCCCATAGAAATTACATCTATGAGGAGGATTCAGTCGAGATACGTGCAAAAATGGGTCACAGCGATACAATATTTACCAAACGGTGGTTATTGAGGGCATTTGTAGCATCATCCGAAGTCACTCTGGCTCCAGCATCGAAATAGGTTAGATTGCTAAAGGTACCTCTATTGTTTCTCGTAGACGAAGCATACACTTCTCAAACATGCCCTTGTTGCCAAAGAAGAAAGTGCGGACACGTAACTACGTTTGTGTGTGCGGCTACGAAGAACACTGGGACATTCACGGTGCCCGCAACATTTTGGCAAAAGAACTGTACGGAAAGATGTGTCATATCCCGGAAGAAACGAAGAGAAAGTATTTGTGGATTGCGTAAGCAAAAAGTAGTAGACGGTGTGTTCCCACCCTTCTGCATGTGCAGAAGTTGCTTAGTCAAATGAAGAAAAGGAGTCCCTGCATAGGTGCAGAGAGGAGATGGAAAATCCGCTTCTCATGGGACCTTATCTTTGTTGATGCTAAGAAATCCCCACTTCAAGCGGAAACGAGTAAGTGGGGGAGGTTCATAGTGAATTATTTTTGTACTTAAATTACTTAATCTCTAAAATCATTGCTAGATCGATTGCATAATTCGTGCGAGTTCTTTTTCTAAAGCAGCGGGCTCGTTTGCATAATTGTAAATCCCTAAAAACTTCTCTATAGCCTCTGGATGGGAACTGATTAGCTTGTTGACAGCATCCTGTTGTTCAGATATGCGTTCATTCTTCGAAATTTGGCATCCCATGTGAAACCGAACCATAAACTCATCTTCTATTGCCTTTTGATATTCTTCAGACATTTGATTTGATTGATCGGATTGTCCCTTATATTTTGATAGAATATTGGATAATATACGTGCTCCACATATAGCATCATGGATACCCTGCGCCATGCCAGGATCTTTAAAACAAACTGCATCTCCAACCAACGCCCATCCTTTTCCCATTCCTTTATACCAGTAATTATCATATCCGAGAATGCCTTTGACTGGTTCTACTAGTTCTGCATTTTTCAAGCGCGCCCCAATTGTTGTATTCGGAAAGTTATCTGTAAAGAAATTGCGTAGACAGCTTTCCGGATTTAATTTCAACCGTTCTATCAATTCCTTATTTTCTAATGGGAAAATGCCGACAATTACATATAAATCATCATTCGTCGGAAAGAGAATGGCTGTGTTATCTTTTATCTTGTATACTTCAAATTTAGGGACATTATCGTGGCGAAATCCAGAGAAATACCCGAAATAGATGCCGACTGTTGCCGGAATACTTATTTTGAGTTCACTTTTTACGAGCTTGCGAATAATAGAGGATCGGCCGTCTGCCCCGACTACCAGGCGAGCTAAAAATTCTTGTTTCTCGTTGTCGCCGTCTAAACCTTTCACGCCTATCACTGTTTCGTCATCACGGATGACATCCGTCACACGAAATCCTTCTAAAACAGTTACATTCATTTGGGATTTGGCTTGTTCAAGTAGAATATGATCGAGATAAGTTCTTCTAATACAATAACAACTTTCCTCTCCGTAAACCTCAGGGATGAGACCTTCTATCACGGTATCCTCAAATTGAAATTTAATATCCCGTACCGGCGGTGCTTTTGTTTCCAATAACTTGTCCAGGACACCGGTTTCTCGAAGAAGAGCGACAGTATTATTGAAAAAGGTATGGGTTGATAATGTGTCCCTTGGAAAATTCGCTCGGTCCACTAACAACACATGGAAACCTGCCTTAGCAAGATAAATTGCCAGGGTAGAGCCGGCACATCTAGCACCGGTAATGATGACATCATACGTCTTATTCATCGTATCACTCCATTTTCAAGTATAATTATTAACTTGCTTATCCATTAGCAGAGTTCTAAAGTTAATGCCCCTACGAGTTAAAGTAATGGGGAAAATTGATAAGAATGCACTACATACTATAAACCAAATGATATGTATTTCTTGTTCAATTAAAAATCTCCCCCTAGATCAATCATGAATATCCTTTTTTATTACTAAATTATAACAATTAAATTGTATCATAATTCCAGAACAAAAAATTATAAAAACCCGCATGAATACATAAGAAACACGTACACTACCAATACCGAATTAATGCAAACATAGAATTCCAAAACATTAAAAATCTATTTTAGGAACGTTCTTAAAATATTAATGCCTTTCGGTACATGCTTGTTTTCCCTCAAATAAATCACCAGTTTATCACCTGTTTGTAAAGGTATATCTTTACAAACAGAAAGGGATTATGTACGAAACATTAGAATATCAAGTTTATAAAGGTGATTAAGTTTATTTTATAAACGTTTTTTCAATGAATACTTTTACAAATCCTCATCTTTAATTAACTCCAATGTTGTATTCAAAATCTTTTCTTTCGTTGATATGAATACTTATCTTTCAATTTTTATATCCTTACACCACATTTCTAATTCCATAGGAGGCATAATTATATTACAGGTATATAATTTCAAACCCTCTTTTTCTACTTCACCGATTTCAATATCATGAAGAAAATATGGTAACTGTTTATATGCAAATGTTTTTATTGGTTTTTCTTTTACATATCCCATACTATGTTTGAAATCTATTCTATAGCAACCGCTAAATTGAAAATCTACATCGCCATTTTCATCCTTATAAGTTAGGTGTACCTCATCACCAAAATAGTCGCATACTAATTTAGTAACCCACGCATCCCAGTAATTTAACTTATCAATTTTTTCTTGTATTCTTTGTACGTTCATATTTCCTCACCTCATTTTTTATATGGGATATGAGCATCTGGACTTTTAGCATCAACTATGTTTCCATTTAAATCTAAAGGATTTTTATTTTCATCGTATAAATGTACATGGTCATACTTTGTAACTTTATCCGGTGGATCTATTCTCATTCTTATTGTACCATTACCATCTCGAACGTGAATAAACCCATTATTATCCGTGTATTTCCATCCGTCTGGAAGCTTTTCTAGAATTTCTTTTTTAGACATATTTGGGATATTGTGCGTGTTAATCTTACCAATAGTCTTTCAGTAGACTTCGCAGCCTTCTCAAGATTTTTCGCTTTCTTTTTAATATCCTCAACAATGCCAATTACCTTTCCGATAGTTTTTACAGTTCCACCAATTAGTACTGATGCAACACCAATCGCATAATCAGATGATTTGTATTTGTCTTTTCCGCCCATTTCATGGCCTTGTACCAATTGAATAATTTCTTTTGGTACATTAATAATTGGCCAAACATCTAATGAGGCATTCATAAATTTTGTTGTATCTCGATCAGCTTGTTCAAGCTCTCTCATTTTTTCTAGAGTAACACCAAAATCACGGAAAGCATTTGTTAAATCAATTGTACTCTATACATCATCTTCTGGATCATATTTTTACCTGTTACTAAGTCTTCCCCTTTAATGAGTTGTCCAATTTCTTTTCCTGTACGAATTATAGGCGTCATGCCCAATATGAATGATACATCTCCATCATTCTTACGATCATGCACTCTAGATGGATCGCCACCTAAATCACGAAGTGCATTACTCAAGTCAATATTTCCAACAATGATGACAGCAGCAGGTATATCGATTTTATAACTTGCTATTTCATTAGCGATTTGTTATTTAAGTCCTTACATGACAGCGCATGTAAATCGATTTGGAAAGTTTCATATTGATTCAAATCGCGAACCTGACAAACTGCCGTTTAATCTTTCTGTATCTTCCAAAGACATGGTATTTCATTAAAAATGGGTATAATAAAAAACCGTAGGAATAAATTGTTCCTACGGTTTTAAAATTAAAAGTAGTAAATAATTAAGTTAAACCTGAACAAAACTAGATATATTAACTTGAGAACCCAATAAAGATGCTCCTTCTGGAAAGAAATATCTTCAACAACCTTATCTAGTATTAACTAATATTCTTTAACAACGAAATATCACAATATTTTAGAGTAAATGACTTTAGAAAAGAAAGTACTTCTTCCGTTACAATAAGATCTCCTCTAATTGTTAAACAAAATTGATGTCCTGACCACTCGCTATAATCTCCATTTTCATGGTTTACTGTACCTAAAGGAATAAGCCTCCAGAAATTCGGCAATTCTTTACCAGGATATAATTCTTGAAATTCCTCAGAAAGACTAATTAAGCATTCTTCCAATTTAAAATCTTTTAATTCACTAGATAATAATGCATTTTTCAGTTTCTCGGAAACAATAAAACAAGGCGTAGATTCTAACAAATCATCGCCAAGCCATCCATAGAATTCATAATGTAAAAATTGAACTTTTCCCGAAATTCCTTCTGTGCCAATATTCTTTTCGTTACTATAAATTGTTTTTTCTCCATGTCCACCGGCTACTTCAGGTGATATTAGATATAAGTTCATAATTTAAATCTTCCTTTTGTGTTATTTGTTTACTGGAGGTATAAATTTATCTCCATATTTTTTATCTAATTCTATCATATAATCAATTACTTCTTTTTTTGTTGGATTAGGATTTGATTTATAAAACTCGTTCCAATCTTTTCTTATTTTTGATAAATGTATTTCATTATTTATTTCTTTTGGTATACCCCTCAAATTTTGTATATCATGTATTTCTGCTTCAGTAAATAAATTTGGATATTTCTTTAATACTTGTTGTTCAACTGCATGATGTACAACCACATTGCCTTTTAATTCTGGATATTGATCAAAGAATGTTTTTCTATAATTTTTAGAGGCTTTTTCAAGGTTCTTTGCTTTATTTTCAATATCAGCTACTGTTCCAACTACTTTACCAATTGTCTTTACGGTACCACCTGTAGCAAGAGTTACTATACCCATGACATAATCGGAAGAATCATATGAGCGACTTGTACCCAGCTCTTTCTCTTGCCACATTTGAATAACTTCTTTTGGTACGTTAAGTATAGGAACAAAGTCTATAAAGGTTGTCATGAATTGATTAGCAGACTTTTGGCCAGCTATAAACTCATCGTATTTTTCTGGTGAAACACCAAGATCATAAAATCAATATAACCACTTAGTTGCTAACTGCCTTATTTTTTATAACGTATTTTCCATGTCTAAACTACTGCACGAGTACGAGAAACAACTAGAGGGATTTAATAAAGAGTTGATTTGTTATTTGAGTCCTTACATGACAGCACACGTAAATCGATTTGGAAAGTATCATATTGATTCAAATCGAATACCAGAAAATCTTCCATTTGATCCTTCAACTTTTTCAAAAAACAAGGTGTTTATTTAAATGTTATGTACAAAAAAACGTAGGAATATTTAATTCCTACGTTTTTTATAAGTAAATGCATTTGTTCATTTACTATTACAATTCCTCAAATTCATCAATTTCAGCTTTACGCTTTAAAAATAGTTCCATATCTTTATTTTCTCTTTCTATTAATCCAAGAGCATGTGTATCATCCAAAGCTAACTCTTTATATCCCCATATATAATCTATATATGTATTTTTAACATGTCTGTGATCTGCACAGTACCATTCTAAAGGTTGTAGGGCATCGGATATTTTAAATAATTCTGCTGGATACCATGATGGCATATTTTCACGTTCTCCTAAAATTAAATATGTCAACTCACCACTTTGTAACTTGCATATGCCATAAACAATATACTCCTTTTTAATAACTAAATTGAATATTTCCTCGGTTGCCTTTGTTAGATAATCTCCAGTATTGTACAAACAAGTTACTTTCATAATAAACGCCCCTTATTTATTTTTTATCTTTAAATTTAAAATCATCAAATTCACCAGTTTTTGTATTTTTAACATAATGTATTTCCACCCCATTTACATTATGGGCCATTTTGACCCACCCGTCTTCCTTAGGCCATCTAGGATCTGTCATAGGTACCCTTATTTCCTTACCTTGTGGATTTGATCTAACTTCTTTCATTGCAAGTTGCTCTTCTAATGAATTAGCTGTTGTTCTACCAGTAGAACCTCTTCCTAATATTTTTACTTCATGGTTTGTATTCTTCGCAGCCTTCTCAAGATTTTTCGCTTTCTTTTCAATATCCTCAACACTGCCAACTACCTTTCCGATAGTTTTTACAGTTTTTATAGTTCCACCAGTTAGTACTGATGCAACACCAATCGCGTAATCAGATGGTTTGTATTTGTCTTTTTCGCCCATTTCATGGCCTTGTACCAATTGAATAATTTCTTTTGGCACATTAATAATTGGCCAAGCATCCAATGTGACATTCATGAATTTAGTCGTATCTCGATCAGCTTGTTCAAGCTCTCTCATTTTTTCTGGAGTAACACCAAAATCACGGAAAGCATTTGTTAAATCAATACTGCCAATACTTCCAGCAGGTATATCAATTTTATGACTTACTATTTTATTAGCGGAGTCCATAAATGTATTTGCAAGATCTATTCCCATATTGAAATCTGTGAAAAATCCTGGGACTTTGGCATCCAGCGCTTGTAAATCTTTCGCAATGATTGGAGCGTTTTTTCTTGTTACTTGTACAAGTTCCTCCAATTGAGGTTTCGCCTCATCTACAGAATGTTTTAGACGAATCGAACTATTTACAACTGGTCCTAAGTCTTTAACTACACCGGAAAGCCCTTCAGCTAACTCACGATGATTTTTCTCAATTTCAACTGTTGCATCAGCTACATCTTTTAAAAAGTCTGCCGATTTACCAGCAACTACATCTAATGCTTTGTAGTAATCAGCATAAGCTTGATAAAGCGCTCCATAGTTTTGAAGTATAGTAGTATATACATCAGCACTAAATCCCATCCACTCTTTTCCATACGCTAGAGCATCTTCTTTCGTATTTCCAAGCAGTTTAAATAGCTCTTTTCTTTGAGTGACCGTTAAATTTTTAATGTCACCTTTCATTGCATTCACTAATTCTTGCAATTTATCATGTGATTCTTTAATCACTTTCATTTTATACTGTACATCTTGCTTTGCGTTGTTTACGTTCCTTGAAATACTTTCCCAGTTCTCTGCAGCATCTAACAACCCTTGTTCTGATTCTTCTAAAATTTTAATCGTGTTATTTATGAATGGTTCGTCACTTTTTAAATAATCTAATACACCTTCAAATATCTTTACTTTTCCATCAAGCAAAGTAAGTGGACTTTTAGCCTCCTGATCAAAGATAATAGCATCATGAATACGTACATATCCTTTTTCTCCTTGATAATTAACCTCATACCAAGAACCGACTTTCCCAGTTACTTCTATCACTTCACCCTTATTTACACGTTTTGCACGTAATGCTTTTCTTAAATCTGGCTCAGGATATACTTTTTTAACAAGGGATTCTAATGTAACCCATCCTTTAACCATTTCTCCCTCTTGATTAAAGGAGAATTTCTTATCTTTATATGTAAAATCTCCTGTTTGTAATGCACCTGAAGGCTGTAGCAAATACCAATTAAACTCTTGCTTCATCCAACCATTTCTTGATTCATGAGAAGCATCAAAATAATACGGTTTCCCATCAACATGTGTAAATCCAGATTGTACAGGACCTAACGGGCCAAAGTAATAAGTTTTTCCGTCAATATGTTGGATTCCAGTTTGCACCACGCCATCGGTTCCCAAATAATAATCGTATCCATTTGTATGTACCCATCCGGTTTGCATAAAACCATCGGTACCAAAATAATAACGTTTTCCATCAATTGATTGGAAACCTGTTATTCTTTGCCCATCTTTTTTATAATACGTCCATTTTCCTTCTTCTTGTACCCATCCTTGTTTATTGTCTAAATAGAGTGCTTCTTTTAATTGATCAATCCATTTTAATCCATTCGCAAGAAGAGCTAAATCACTATCTAGTTGTTTATCAAATTTCTTTTGAATATTGGGTGGAAAGTATTTTTCAGGATCTTTATGATACTCCGTTATCATAAAATGAGACAAATTCGTTGCTTCCTTTGTTACATCCCATGAACGAACTGGTGATTCACCAATTACAACAGATTCAAATATCCGAACATAACCGACTTCTCCTTGATATTTAACCTGATACCATAACCCCTGCTTTGAAATGACCTCTAAGACATCCCCATCCTTTACAGGTTTAGATTTAAATAGAAATTTTGTTTCTGGCTTTGGATAGATTCTTTTAACAGCAGAACGAAGAGTAATCCATCCTTTTTCCATATCCCCGTATTTATTAATTTCAAATGGTTTTCCTTGATAGGTAAATGTTCCTGTTACATACTTCCCATCTTTTAAATAGCTCCATGAAGTTGCAGAAAAACTCCATCCAGTCTTTAATTTACCAGGCTCACTATAATATAAATCGTCTTTTCCTACCTGTTTTCTCCCTTGGAATAGCCTCCCATCTTTAAAAAAGGAATACTCTATTCCATCTAAAGTAATGTTATCTATTTGCTTACTTCCATCTTTTTGATAATAGTACCAATTCTCATTTTCCTTCACCCAGCCTACTTTATTTAAAACTTCGGCTGCCGCTGTAAATGTTGGTGCATAGGTAGAGAATAATAAAAATAATGATACTATAAGTCCTATGACTTTCTTCATACTCGCATCTCCTTATCAATTCATTAAAAACTTTTTAATTATATATTAGATTTTAAAGTTATTAAAAATATTCAATATAAATATGCATAATTGCATATTTATATTCTCGATAGTACGATCCCAATCATATTGGGAAGGAATCTTTTCCGTACCCCTAAGTTATCTTTACCCCCAAAAAGAACCTGTTTTCCATGGAAAACAGGTTCTTTTTCATTATTACTTCTTCGCTATACAATCTTTTATTTTTTGTACTCAAATAATTAAGATTTTTAAATAAAAAGTTTCGAAGTGAAACCCTTCTTCCCTTTTGTTCAAAATCGTTAGAGTACACTACAACAGTATTGGTTCTTTAATTAATGGTAAATACTCTATACTCATAGCATAATTTAATAACAAATTGATATACTCTTGATTTGGCTCTAAACAATGTACATTCTTCAAATATCCTTGCGTGTATAAACAAGATGGTATAGCTACTGATAGCTCTTCTACAGATTCTAATAAAGGCATTATGAGCTCTAAAGCTTTCTGTTCATCAGTAGTTAGATTCGTATTAAAAAACTTCTCTATATACTTCTCTTGTTTCATTAACAGGATATCGTATCCAAAAGCTTGTAAACTATTAATAAATTGGTCCCATTTAAGCTGATTTGGATTACAAATATGCATGGTTTTATTTACTGTATTGGCCTTATAAGATAATTCAGTAATAGCTAAACTTCCATAGTCTACAGGCGTTAAATCTACATACGTATTAACGTCAGGAGCTATGCTAGATAGGCATATCCCTTTTAATAATCTATAAAATGCGTTTTCATTAATATTGTATTGAAATTTACCTGTTTTAGAGTTACCCACTAAATTCCCCACACGGTATATCGTGGCACGAACTCCTTTTTCCATTGCTTCTCTGACCATTTTCTCGCCTTGAAACTTACTTTCTAGGTACAGATTATCTAAATTTTGCCCTCTATCAAAATCAGACTCAAAGAATTCAAATTCTTTTGGATCGCTTTCAGCCTGACCTACTACACTTAAAGTCGATATATAATGAAAACGCACATTTGTGTTCTTAGCTAATTCCAATAAGTATTTTGTAGACTCAACATTTACCTTTTGGAAATGCTCACGTTCGCCATAGTGTCTAACTTCTCCACCACAATGTATGATTGATTCTACGTTTTTCTTTAAATGATCCAATTGCTTTGAATCTAGACCTAGATTTATCAAAGATAAATCTCCTTCAATTAATTCTACTCTCTCCTTCAACTTTTGGAAGATTTCTTTACCGAAATAAAACTCCATTCTTTCTTTTAACTTTGCACCAATTACTTGATCCTCATTTTTCCTTACTAAACAGTAAATAGTCGTAGATGGCAACTGTAATAACCTTTCTAAAATATGTGCTCCTAAATATCCTGTTGCCCCTGTAAGGAAAACTGTTTTTGGATAATTCACCATATCTAATTCACTTTCTTCTGATTTAGTTGTTTCATAAACAGGAGTCGCTTTCGCTTCATTTTCCATACATACTACATTCATATTTTTCTCTTTCTTAAACGATATATCTTCCATCTCTTCAATATGAGAGGCTAAATTTTCTATTGTTCTATACTTAAAGAAGTCTTGAATTTTCAAGTTAGGATATAACGGTTTTAATTTAACTAATGCCGGCATAACTTTTAACGAATGTCCACCCAAATTAAAGAAATCATCTTTTAAACCTATAGATTTTATGTTTAGAACCTCAGACCATACCTTTGCAATGTTTTTTTGCACTTTAGTTTGAGGTTTAATTTTACACTCATCGTTTTGCTCATGATCAAACTCTATTTCTGGTAGTTTTTCAAAATCAATTTTCCCATTCGCCGTTATTGGTATTTCTAACACATGAGAGTAATATTTAGGGATCATATATTCTGGCAATACATTTGATAAATGGAAAGCTAACTTATTTTTCTCTATCCCTATACCGTCCACTGTTTTATAATAAGCTTGCAGTAACATTCCATCTTTCGTTTGTGTTACCACAGCCTGACTTATCCCATCAAGTTGTAACATTGCATCTTCTATTTCTCCTAATTCAATTCTGTGCCCTCTAATTTTAACCTGCTTATCTTTTCTTCCCATAAATTCTATATTTCCATTTGGTAACCATCTTGCTAAATCACCTGTTCGATATAATCTTTTACTCTTATCTTCTGAAAATGGGTTTGAAATAAATGCCTGTTTTGTTTTCTCTTCCTGCTTCCAATACCCTTGGGCCAATCCTAAACTCTCAATATATAATTCACCCATGCCCCCTACCGGACAGGGTTGCATATATGAATTCAATATATGAACCTTTGTATTAGAAATTGGAATACCAATCGGTACGCTTCCTAAAAGATTATTTTCGCTTTCTAAGACTGGTATGAAATAATACATTGCTGAGACAGTTGCTTCAGTAGGGCCATACTCATTTACCAGCTGTACTTGATCTTTAAAAGTACTTTGCCAACTTCTAATAGCATTTGTTGATGCAGCTTCCCCTCCCATTATTATAAATCTTAAAGAACGTATCTTTTCGCAATCCAGTTTCGTTAATGAAGTCGATAATTCATTGAAAAATACTGTTGGTAAGTCAGAAATAGTTGCTTGTGTTTCTTGAATGGCTTGAGCATATGCGACAGTTGAATAGCGCTGTTCATCACTTAATACATATAGTTCCGCCCCATTTAACAAGGTAGAAAAAATTTCTGATACTGAAGAATCAAAACTATGGGAATAAAACTGTGTTACTTTATCATTTGAAGAAATCTGAAATACTTCATTTCTCCATTCAACTAAATTTAATACTCCTTTATGTGTTAATAATGTACCTTTTGGTTTACCTGTTGATCCTGAAGTATAAATTACATATGCCAAATCATCTGGTTTATTTAAAATTTTCACATCATCATTTATAGTCGTACGATATATATCCTCTATTATTGAAACCTGATAATTACTTACATTCAAATGACTTTTGTATTTGTTACTCGTTATAATTCTACATGCCTCACTGTCACGAACTATATAATTTATTCTATCCTCAGGGTATTTTACATCGATTGGTATATAGGCAGCACCGGCTTTTAATATTCCAAGCATAGAAACGATACTATTCATACTTCTATCTAAAAATATGGCTACCTTATCTCCTCTTTTTATACCTTTTTCGAGTAAATGTTGAGCTACTTGATTAGAGCTCATATTTAATTGTCTATATGTTAAAGATTCCGTTTCAGTCGCTATAGCAATCCGATTGGAATGTCTCTCTACTTGCATATGGAATTGCTCCTGTATATTTTGAAAATAAGGATAGGGTCTTTCTGTATGATTTACCTTTTTATATAAAGATTCTTCTTCCTGTGATAGGAATGAAAGATTTTCATATGCTACTGTTCGTTGATGAATAAAGGCGTCCAGTATAGTAAGTAAATTTTGAGTAAACCTATTAATTGACTCTTCCTTGAAAAGATTAATATCATACTCAAATGAAATCCCTACATAATCCAATCCTTCTTCAACAGCTAAAGAAATGTCAAATTTACTAATATCTTGTTTATTAGGTAACAACTGAAGCTTATACGCATCATGTTGCTGCAGAATATCTTTCTGATAACTAAACATAGTAGAAAAGATCGGATTATTTCCATAGCTTCTATCAGGATTTATTTGCTCAATTACTTTATCAAATGGGTACGATTGGTTTTGGAATGAATTCAAACATTTCTCTCTCACTACTTGTAATAGCTGTGTTAAATTTTTCACATCATTCAATTTTGTTCTAATCGCTAAGGTATTTACAAAGAATCCTTGTATTTGTTCAAATTCTTGATGATTCCTTCCAACAACCGGTGTACCTACAATAATATCTTTTTGATCCGTTAGATAATGTAACAATTGAATATACGCTGCTAAAAATAGCATATACATAGAAACATTCTCTTGTTCACATACTTGTTTCAAAGACTCTTTCATTTCATTATCTAACTTCATTTCAAATACTGTACCCTTATTCGTACTTTGACGATTCCTACTAAAATCTAAAGGAAGATTTAGTATAGGAAGAGGTGCTGCAAGTTCGGCCATCCAATAAGATTTTTCCGTATCCCACCGACCTAAATTTAACTGCTCCTGTTCCCACTCAGCATAATCTACATATCGATTAGAGATAGTTCGCAACTCAGGATTTCTACGTTTTGCAAAGGCACTATATACCTTCATTAATTCATCTAATAAATTCCTTACACTCCACTCATCTGTAATAATGTGATGTAAATTGATATATAAATAAGACTTTTTCTTATCGAGATTAAAAATTCTAATCCTAAAAAGAGGTCCATTTTCTAAATCAAATGGTGTATGATCCGTTTGATTTATTGTTGTACGTATATATTCTTGTTGTTCTTTTTTAGACATGTGTTCAATCTCATCGTGAATCAAATCAATCGCTATTGAGTTTAAGATGACTTGTCTAGGCTCCCCATTTCTTTCAATAAACACTGTTCGTAGCATTTCGTGTCGTTCAACTAAAAACCTTATGGTATCTTGTAAAATATCCTTTTTTAAACTCGGCTCAATATATATGTGTAGTGGTGTATCATATACTCTATTAATGGCGTTATACTTATTTAAAAACCAGATTCTTTTTTGAGCACTTGATAATTGATAACTTTCCTTATCTGCAACTTTTAATACTTGCGTCTCCTGTTCTTCCCTATCATGATTTACTGCCATTAATTTATCGATGTAAGCAGACAGACTAGCAATCGTTGTATGCTCAAAAATATCTCTAATTTCAATTTTTAGATGAAACTCTTTTTGAATTTGATTTAACACTTGCACAGCAATTAATGAATGTCCCCCAAGTTTAAAAAAGTCATCATCTCTGCCGATTCTATATTTCCCTAAATTTAAAATCTCTGCCCATGTTTTTGCCAATCTTTTTTCTGTTTCACTTATTGGTGGGACATATTGCTTCTGCATGTTTTCAAGTAAAGATGGGATTTGTAATTCTAATTTTTTTCTATCTAGTTTCCCGCTTGGTGATACAGGAAAACTTTCAAGGTGAAATACATAATTTGGCATCATAAAATCTGGTAAACTTTCACTTAAGAATGTTTTTAATGCCTCTTGTTTTAGTTCTGTATTGTCTTTTGATAAATAAAAACTAACGATTTTGTCGTTTTGATAAGTGAATACTACAGCATCTCTCACCTCTGGATGTTTAAATAATGTTCCTTCGATTTCATCCAGCTCAATTCGATACCCACGTATTTTTACTTGATTATCTTTCCTTCCGATAAATTCTAAATTTCCATTCGGTAAAAGACGTACTAAATCTCCAGTACGATACATCTTTTTATCATAATTATAGGATTTACCGAAAGAAATAAACGCCTCTTTTGTTTTTTCCTGTTGATTTAAATATCCGTTGGCAACTCCATCACCGCCAATAAATAACTCACCTACTACACCTGACGGACATAATGTATTGAACGGACTAACCACGAAAACTTCACTATTAGCAATTGGTTTACCTATTGGGATATTAGAGATTTCTTTTTGTATCTCACCATTTACTTCATACATCGTTGCACATACAGTAGTTTCAGTAGGACCATATGCATTAAGAACTGGAATCTTTAACCCTAATTTACTTTGCCATTTACGAACTGATTCAGCAGGTAAAGTTTCCCCTCCTACAAATACGCGTTTTACAGAATTTAATTTAAGTAACATTTCTTTTGGCATATCAGCTATTAATTTAAAAAACGCAGTTGGTAAAACCACATTTGTAATACTATTCTTCTCAATTACATTTATAAATTCCTCTGCTGAACGTTTTTCGATTTCAGAAATTAAATGCATTCTCCCTCTACATAGCAAAATCGGAAATATTTCCATAATGGAGGCGTCAAAAATGATCGTTGCAAATTGTAAAAATACATCTTCTTTTCCTAAATGAAATGTATTGATTACTGAATATGATAAATTAATTACGCCTTTATGTGGTACAACGACTCCTTTTGGTAAACCCGTTGAACCTGACGTGTAGATAATATAAGCTGCATCTTCTATGGTATGTGTAGGTGCAATATTTTCTATAGAATTAGCATAATGAAAATCTTCTAGATAAATTGTATGAATCGCAAAACTTTCAACCAATTCCCTGTATTCTTTCTTCGTAATAATCATTTGACTTTCGCTATCTTTTAAGATGTATTCTATTCTTTTTTTAGGAAACTTTGGATCAATTGGTACATAAACTCCACCTGATTTTAGGATACCTAGAATCCATACAATGGTATCAATCTCTCTTTCCATAGTAATACTTACACGCTGTCCCTTTTTTATATCATTTTCACGCAAATAATTCGCTATTTGATTTGACCTTTGCTGTAATTCATAATAGTTAATGGATTTGTCCCCCATTGAAATCGCTATTTGATTTGGCGATTCTAATGCTTGTAGATCGATTAATTGATCTAATGTTTTTGAATTAGGATATGTAAGAGCATTTGAGTTCATCTCTTTGTATAGACGATGATCTTTTTCTAAAAGCAAATCCAATGAATGAATAGGTTCATTCACATTCTTCATTAATTTTTGTAACAAATATATATACCTTTCGACTAAATCACTAATACTCTCTGGTTTATATAATGCTGAGTTATAGTCAACCTCAATTTTATTCTCTGTTTCCCCTTCATATCGCATTATTCTCCAAGTCATATTAAAAGGATTTACTCTTTTACAATCTGTTAAAACTGTTGACTCAATATCAGGAATTTTTAATTCTGGTATCTTCATCGTATTAAATGCTGTGGAATATACCATATTATGATTTGTATTTAGATTTAAATCTTTTACTATATGTGAGTATGGATTATGTTTATACGTAATAGCTAGATGAATAGATTTATTCACTTTATTAAGTATTCCCCTAAATGTTTCTCCCTTTTCTATTGTTATACGTATAGGTACTGTATTAACAAAATAGCCAAAAGTATTTCGTTCTTCTGTATGTGGTCTAGTATTAATTGGAATACCAACAATTATCTCTTCAGCATTTGTCATTTGATGAAGCAAGGTACAATAAGTACTTAACATTACTCGATAAATACTTATATTATTTTTTTTAGCAAAACATTGTATTTGATAAAATAAATCCGAATTAATATTCTTACTTATATTTTTATCTGTATATCTTTTTTCATTCATTTTATTAAAATCAATAGGAAACTCTGTAGGAGTTAATTCACCTTGTAAATAATCTTTCCAATACGATGATCCATCTTTATATATTGCACTATCAATAAAACCCTCCTCATACTCTACGAGGTTCTTATAAGGAGATTCAAATTCTACATTCGTCTTCCCTTGAAGTAATTCACCATACGTATTGGATAATTGTCGGATGAAAACTCCTAAACTCCATCCATCATAAATAATGTGATGAAACATTAAATGTAAAACAAATGTATCTTCACTGAATTTAATAATGTGGAATTTAAACAAAGGCCCCTCTTCTAAACTAAATTTCTCATTCACTATAGATTCTAAGAAATTTTTTAAAATAGATTTTTGTTCTGTGTTTTTAAAAGCAGTTAAATCTTTAATTGGTATATCAAATTCTACATTCTTTTGAATTAATTGCTTTATTTTTTCATCCCTCTTCTTAAATATTGTACGTAGCGCCGGATGTGATTGCACTATCGTAGTAAGCGTTTTCTTTAAAACCTCTATTTGAAGATTTCCTTTTAACTTTATTATAATCGGTTCATTGTTCATTCCTTTTTCTATTTCCATTTGATGAGCTATCCATAATGCTTCTTGGCCTACTGTTACATCCAATTCTTCTACAATTTCATATTTCTTTTGTATTTCTTTCATATGAATTTCTCCTTTTATAAATATTTAAAAACGGATAATATTTACAGTTACAACTATATGTACACATTCTGCAATTTGTAAATCTATATTTTCCGACTAAATTCAACATTTATTTCGCTTATTGCATAGTTATTAAAATTATGAATAAAACTCATATTTATACTGTATCAATTCATACTTTTATTCAATTTAAGCATAAAAAACCATTTCACTAATAATTCTAATTTCTTTTTATACAGCAATCTTACATATTTTATTAAAGGAAATAGTCTAATTTATACTCCGAAAATAAATTCAAGAATATTCCAACTGGTCACTAGATATACTTCTTATAACATAAGCTGCAAAGGAGGAGTCCGTACATAATGGAATATAGATTTTTAGGTAACACGGGATTAATAGTTTCAGAAATAGGATTCGGTTCTTGGGCAATTGGTGGAGATGAATGGGGAGCAGTAAAAGATAATGAATCACTTGATGCAATTGAGAAAGCAATTGATCTAGGGGTCAATTTTATTGACACTGCTGATGTATATGGATTAGGTCATAGTGAAACGTTAGTTGCAAAAGCTATAAATAATCGTAGACAGGATATTATTCTTTCTACAAAAGGTGGATTAATTGGTCATCATTATGACCCAAATCAACCAGCCGTTTATGGAGATCCTCAAAAGATCATTGATGCGTTTGAGGCTAGTTTACTGCGGCTTAAAACGGATTATATAGATGTATACTTTTGTCATATTTGGTGGGATAAACCTGAAGAAACAGAAGCCTTTCTACAAGCTTTCCAAACCTTAAAAAAAGCTGGCAAAGTGAGAGCCGTCGGTGTTTCTACTAATGATTTAGATTATATAAAACATTTTAATCAGAATAATGATTTAGATGTCGTACAATTCGACTATAGTATTTTGAATAAAGAACCTGAAAAAGACATCCTTCCTTATATTGAAAAACATAATTTAGGTGCTGTGATAAGAGGTCCACTTAAGATGGGAATTTTAACTGGGAAATTTAATCATGAAACTCAATTTCCAGACGAGGATTTAAGAAAAGATTGGCCAAAAGAAAAATGGTTTAAAGATAGCTTACACACAGTAGAGAAATTACGTTCACTTGTACGTTCAAATCGAAGTTTAGCGCAAGTTGCTTTACGTTATGTTTTAAGTCACCCAGCCGTTTCAGTTGCTATTCCTGGTGCAAAAAATTCTAATCAGGTTGAAGAAAACTCTTCACACTTAACTCGCCCATTATTATTAGATAATGAAATTGAATTCATTAAAAAGCTTTGATCAGATCATTATTCACCTACAAAAATTATGCTGATTCTTCTACCAAATCCATACTACTACTTCTTCTCAACTAGAACATATCTTTAACACTTCCACCCTATTTTTTCTCTTTTTCCAACAATATCTACAGTTTATAAGGTAGTTGAGCTCTTATATTCAACTACCTTATAATAGTTCTACATTAGATTAAATTACCTACTACATTAGTTGCATACATGCTAGGGCATCATGCAAACCGAATAAACAATTAATTCAGAAATATTTTTAGAAACTTCATTATCTCACAATTAATTTTTTTGAAATAAATCAAAAAATTTTTCTTTACTTTAAATTCTATAATTCATATAATCTTCTATGGAATTACATTTTTTTCTAAATAGCTCCTCATTTCTAAGTATTCAAAAGGACAATTACAAATTATTACACCCTTATGTTTAACCAAGTAAAATAAAAATCCAGTTTTTCACAAGGAGAAGTGACTGCATGCAAGATATTTTAAAATTATTTCCGAGCGTTGACGGAAATGAAGAAAAACAACAACTTTTATTAGAATCTATGCAGAAAATAATTAAAAATCTTGACCAATTAAAAAATGAAGAGCGAGCTACTTTAGGTAAATGTGAGGAAAAATCAGAAGGATACTACAATGGCTTAATTCACCAAAGTCATATTCCACTAGCTGGCATCACTATGTCTGAGGTTATAGAAGAGCTAAACCAATTTATGAATGGCCATCCTTATCCAAATAAATACTACTTATCGAACGCCGTACCACTACCAAGTATTCCGTCATTATTGGGTCAACTAACCATGGCTCTTTTAAATGGTAATGGTGTTTGGGATGTCTATGGCCCAGGGGCAGCAGAAGCAGAAGTAAAAGTTGTATCCATGCTTTCAAAACTGATTGGTTATAATCCGCATAATAGCGGTGGTTATACAACATGGGGTGGACAAGGTTGTGTATTTTCGAGCTTACGTTTAGCAATTTCTAAACAATTCCCATTAGCAAAAGAATATGGTGCTCCACAAAATGTATATTGCTTTGCTTCTGAGAATGCACATTATAGTTTATTAAAGTCAGCTGAAGCAACTGGCATTGGATCAAATCACTTAATTAAAGTGAAAACTGATCCTTATTCAAATTCTATGGATATAGATGATTTAGAGGCCAAAATGATACAAGTTATTAATAATGGCGGTATCCCCCTTTATATTCTAGCTACTATGGGGTCAACAGATACTTTTACCATTGATGATATAAAAAAAATTAAAGAGAGCGCTGAAGCAATACAAAAAAAATATAAATTAAAACCCATTTATATCCATGCGGATTCTGCAATGGGTGGATTCTATAGTTTCTTTAATAATTATAATTTCGAAGAAAATCCACTTTCATTTGAACCTAACTTAAAAAATGCTTTACTATACGTACAAGATAAAATGCAATACATGGCACTTGCTGATAGTGTATGTTTTGATTTTCATAAATTAGGACAAACACCTTATGCTTCAAGTATTTTAATCGTAAAAAATCATACTGATTTACAGCTGATGGACATTGAACAAGATGACACACCTTATCTTGGTAATAGGTCATATGGAAGTTATCATACAGGCTATACCTTAGAATGTTCACGATCTGGTAGTGCTATTCCGATGTATATCAATCTATTAGCCTTTGGAATTGAAGGATATCAAAAATTATTAGCAAATTATATTCGTGTAAATCTATTATTTAGAGAGAAGTTGCGCAAGGCCCTCCCTCAAGTCGCAATTACAAATGATTTTACATATGGACCAATTACAACTTTTCGTTTCTATATGAATGGAGATGGCCAAGAAAATTGGGAAAAAGAACGAATAGGCCTTGCAACAAAGGAAGAAATTGAGGATACAAACCGATTAAATATAGTACTATTTAATTACCTAGGAAAAAATCGCGATCAAGTATTTTTTGGTGATACAACTCGTTCTTGTGTAGTAGATGTAATAAACAGTTATGATAGAAATCCGATTTCTACATTAAAATTCTTTTCTATCTCTCCATATACAACTGTTGAATGTATAGATGAGATCGTAGAATTTCTTTATGAACATATTTCGATTGCTACTAAACAGATTCATTCATATGTTTCATAAGCATATTTGTTAGCGCTTTAATAGTTAAACTTAACTAAATGAAATAAAATTTTTAATCCTTTTAATTACTATTCACTATATCAGGAAAGAGGAAAAACATATGAATATAGAGCTACTTGATACACACCACGTGAAAGATGCAGCACATTTGCTTGCACATTCTTTTGTGAATAATGAACCTCTTGTAAGCAGTTTACAAATTCCTTTTGCTCCTTTTCACAAAATGTGCGAAGAAATGATGAAACAAGCTGTATCTCAAGCTATGTCATTTGTAGCAATAGAAAATTTTCAAATTGTTGGAGTTCTTTTAACAAAAAAAGTAACCCAGCCACTAATAGATACAGAGAAAGCGATTGAACTATGCCCGCAAATGGAACCTATTTTTCAACTTTTAGATACATTAGAGACAGAATCTATTGAGTTTTCTCATTTAGAGAAAGAAAAATTGGTCTATCTAGATATGGGCGCTTGTCATCCAGATTGGATGGGAAGTGGTATAGTCACTACCCTTCTTTCACATGCCATTCAAGAGATAAGTAAAAAAGATTTTGATTTTATTGCTGCTTGCACAAATAAAATTTCTCAAAAAATCCTTAAAAAACTGTATACGACCTTTGAAATGAATGAAATAGTGTATAGTAAATTTCTTTATAAGGAAGCATGTCCATTTGCTAATACAACAACTTCCTTAGCAGCCCAATTACTTTATATACCTCAATCTCAATTTGTCATCGAGGCCATATAAATTCGTGAAGAAGACTAGCTGTACTTGAGTGCAGCTATTTTTTATACAGAATAAGTTAGTAAAAGATATTCAAGTTAACATAAGTGTCACCTTTCACAATTTACCAAATCATTAAAGGAATCTCCTTTCCCCTATCGAATTACTGTAGAGGAAAGGAGAGGAATACATGGAAATTCTAGGATTAGATCCTCGCGCATTAGCAACTTTAGGTGCACTTGAATACACCAATCGACGCAATAAATTAATTGAAGACTCGGAGAATAACATATACGATTGTAAAGAAATAAAAGAAATACTTCAATCACTCCCTAAAGAGAAGCAGATTGAGGTTCTTGAGAATCAAGCTCACTTTGAAGCAGTGGCAAAGATGATTGAACAAAACAATTTAATTCTTATAGAACAGATGAAAGCTCTACAGTTAATTCAGAAATAACAAACTTATAATTGATTAATTCTACATATGCTTCCATAAATAATATATCTTTATTTATACCATCAGCCTCTGTTTTTACAGGGGCTTTTGTTATACGTTGATTTCATATTTTGAATTTGAATGGTTTCTTTCACATGTACGAGTATGTCTTCTAATAAACCTGTAGTAGACTCTAATTCTTACTTTTCCATTTTCTCTGTTACAGCACTGATAAGTTCTATAGTACTTTTGCACCTAGTGTTATCCTCCAGGTAGCACCAGGTTAAGATCCTTGTTTTGTTGTAATAAGAATAAGCCGTTTAGCCTTTATCTTTGTTGCGTATGAAGTATGAGCTGCTCCTATTCCGACTACTTATGAAGAGGCCTGTGTAATATCTCATCCGTATGTTAAAATTATTATCCTGTAATGGGCGAGCCATTATCCCAACGAAGGTTGAATCTATTTCAGATTGTACTTCCCATTCAAGGCATGTGCAGTTTCTTTTTTTAAAGGGGACTAATCTTTATCAATCTTTTATTAAAGACAAGTGTATGTTCACAATTGCTATACTCTCCAGTCCTAAGAATTCTAGGGCGATGGTATATACGTTTAAAACCTATAACTAAAACGGTTTACCTGGAAATGAGTGTGTTACTCTCATTACTCCCTGACCGGTATTATAAACATAGAATGTCCAGTACTTATTTGGGTCCCTTAAATCATCGAACCAACGGGCAGATGTAACGCCCGCGGGAACCCACTGGTGAATAACGGTCGGCTCGTTTTCACTCAGTCCACGATCAACCCAAGAACCTTCGCCAGGAGCTAATCCTGAAGGTGCTGGTCTTTTCCCTCCCCTGAAAAACAACTCAAGTATATTGAAATCTCCCTGTTGATTTCCCGGTTGCGCACTAAAACTAAGAGCGCCACCTCCCCGGACAACTAGTGGATAGCTTTGTCTAATGGACGTTTCCTCTCCCACATATTGCCCAGGTTGTGGCGCATCTTGATAACCAGCTTGATAGCCGTCTCGATAACCAGCCTGGTATAAATCTGAATTAGGACCAGTTGTACGATTCGTTATACCATCGTCATAAGTATAAGGTGGATAATACGGGTTATACGGATAATACACAGACAATCACTCCTCAATTTTAATGTATTTTTCACGGTATTATATTTTGCTGTCTATGTGTTAGATGATTGTCTATTCAAAATTGGGGGATTGCCTAACAAAAAAACTTTCTCCGATATCAGAGAATTAAACGTATACAAGATATAACCCTATTTTATCTATGTTGATTTTTTACAGTGCTCTATCCCTTTACTTAATTAAACTTAAACCGGTAACTCCCATAAGAATATTTCGTAATATACCTTTACTATCTATAATCAAATTATAGATAGTAAAGGTAATACATTATCTTTCACGATATAACACAAAGATAATAATTGTTTCGAAGTATTTTGATTAAATTCCATAATTACACATGTTAAGAATATGTAATTCCCTTCTGTTTTAATTAGGTAATTTACGTGTTGACCATTTACGCTTAGCGTTTCTCTTTCCTTTTCAATTAAGGTAATTGGGCATTTTAATTTGCCCTAAGCATCGAATTTCCAACTTAAAATGTATACTAAAATAAACACTACATACCATCTTTCATTTCATAGGAAGATACAAAGTCGCAGGAGCTATCACACCGCGCACACTTTCCGATAAAATTAACGATTATACTAATCAAACCGTGTGAAATGTCCTTCCCGCTCATTTCCCATGTAAATATGCAAAAAAAAGCACATGTTTAGGCTGCACGTGCTTTTATCATTCTATTTAAAGTTGATATCGTGATTTTCCGTCTTGTCTTGCCAAAATTGTTTTTGTTGACGTCTAATTGTCGCTAGAAAAATTCTGCTTTTCCATAAATTTAATAACGCTCATTTCTTGTATATTTTTCATTACCGCTCTTCAATAAACAACGACATCAAACTACTTACGAAAATTACTTTCTTATTTCTATCAGACGGCAGTGACTGGCAATATGTAATCCATTGTAAAAATATCAAATCCATCCCCCCATACGATTTTCCCTATTATTATGTTTTAGCCTATACACAAATTAAATTAATGAATATATAGGTTAATGTATTAAATAAATTTACAAAAAGAAAGAGGTTAGATTTATGTATCAGAATCTATATCCATATAACTATTATAATAATTCAAATGAATTTCGTGCATTTGAGGTTGGACATTTTTATGACACGCAAAAAGATTTAAAAATAGAAATGACCCCTACTGGTCAAACACCTTTTCTATTTGTAATTCCTGCTGGAACACGTTTATTTGTACACAGAATTGACCATGAGGCAGGTCATGAGATGGTTACAGGAATATTCTCTTTTAAAGATAATGGGATGTGTACAATTAAATCTCTTAGAATGCCAACTGATATGCTTAACACCAGCGGAGCAAGAAGATTATAAATCTATAATACAACCACCTAGCGCTAACCCATTAACAGCAGCTATAGTCGGTTTAGACAGATTCTCTAGTTGCTTAAGAGGTTGGTGCAATTCTAATGATTTCATCTCGGCATATTTTTCACCTTTGCCCATCCAATCTGGAAATTCTTTTATATTCCCTCCTGCTACAAAGGCCTTTTCTCCACTTCCAGTTATAATTACGACTGAAATATCATTATCAATTTCTATTTCCTCTAATACATCTACTAATTGTTGAACTACTTCTAAACTTAAAGTGTTGACTGGTGGATTTTGAATTGTAACGACTGCAATACTTTCTTTTTTATTACAAGTTACTACTCGTTCATTCTTCATAAAAAATCCCCTTTTAAAATACCTAATTTTTCACAACACCAAGCATCTTTACTTCACTCACCATCAACCTAAATTTCCAAATATGGTTCCGCTTTTAGAAATTCATCAATTTATTGTATGAACTGTAGAAGCATAAAATGAGCAATCCTTTCTTGGCACCATTTTATAATCTCAACATATTTTTAAATTGTTCTTTTACTATATTAATTGGCTTCATGTTTCTTTGGTTTCCGTTGCACAGTTTCTAAAGCTGGGATGACTCTTAGAAAAAATGAGATAAGAAGTATGATACATGAGGTACATTAAATGAGAACAATTTAAGAAAGACACTATTTTAGTAACCACTTGTATTTAATTCTTTCTTAACTAATTTGTTGTAATAACAAACAAATAAATCACTTTATCACTTGTTTGCTCTCTCACTATATACCTAACAGTCACTTCCTTTAGATGACATTCCATTTTTCACGTTTTGTTTCTGCTTGGATTTCTCCTCTTATTTGTTTTATCTGCTCTTTCAAAAGTAACAATCTTTCGCTTTTTCGCAAATTTTTTTATGCCCTTTAACCACTACACTCTATATGACGTATGACTCACCCATTTCACGTAGAAATCATGATTTTTTTCACTTATACTTACTATGTCGCAGGAGCTATCACACCCGCGCACACTTTCCAATAAAATTAACGATTATACTAATCAAACCGTGTGAGGTGAGGTGTTAATGACATTTTTTGAAGAAGGATGCATAAACTCTTTCCATTCTCTCAAAAAGAAAAAAGAGTAATCTCACGAATGCTCTTTTAAATGCGATATCTAACTCTTATTCTATAATTTTTGCTTCAATATGAGGTAGCGTAATTTTATAATTAGCTGTTGATTCATATGTATGAGAACCCATTACCCTTCCATATACTGTAACTATATCTTTATCAACAAATTGCGTTGTGCCATCATAAGTGACATAGATAATATCATTAGAATTATAGCCATAGGACTCTTTTGTAACAGCTAATCGTATCATTGTAGAGTTTCCACTTTCCATTATTTGCAATATCTCACCTTGATACTTTACAAATTCCATTTTAAATTTATCAGGGTTTTTCTTTAGTTCTGCATAACGAATTTGTTTAGCTTCTTGCTTCTGTTTCTCTCTTGATTTTTTATCCGATTCTTCTTTAGTATAAGCATTGGCTATCTCCAGCTTCCCTAAATTATTAAACTCAATATCATAATCATTAGCATTAAAAGAAGATTCTTTTATTTTTCCCTCTTCTATATTAACTTTGTTTTGAATATTTTTGTAGCCACCATATTTCTTAAAAAATTCTTGATTATTTGCATCATTCACTGGAACAGAAACACTTATTGTATAAGTTCCATTTACTACAAACTCATAGTCCCCAATTTCAACATGTAATTTCCCTTCTTTAACAGGCGCATTTCCTCCGTAGATTTCTTTCGTTGTTTCATCTCTAATTGAAACACCTATTTTTGTACCTTCTGGTATATTAGTATTCGCATTAACAGTAACAATATCTTTGTCTTTTTCGTATGCAATATTCTCTAATTTGAAATACATGGTTTCTTCTTTTTTTATTTCAGCTGTTTTTTCAGTTTCAATCGTTTCTTTATCTTTAGCAGAAACTACCTGCTCCCGCTTCTCTTTACTAGTTGAATCTTCATCATTATATTGAGCACACACCATCCATAAAATTAAACAGCCTATAGTTAACCCAAACCATTTCTTCTCATTACCTGTTCTTTTTAAAAGAGACATTATACCCATGATGAATAGGACAATTGCTCCTAAAAAACTAATTAAAGACAAAAAATCAGACATTCTAAAGTTCCCTCACATTCTATGTATTTATTAAACATTCCAATCAAAAATACTAATAATATAATAAATTGATATTTCGATAACCCAAAGCAATAATAACATTTGGATGCTAAATATAACAATAATTTCTTTTAAAAACCAATAAAGTAAAATTACTCAAAACAACTACATTAAAAGAAAAAGAAATTCAAAAGGTCATTTTTATTTGGTGGGCTGAACTGACTGATACATGTGACAACAAATTTAGGTATCCGGCTATGAAAATACAACTAATTCGTGATGACTTAGATAGTTATCAGCGAAATTAAGCCTGTACATTTGGAATAATCCCCCCTGTAAACGGCTTATATACTCTAAAACCCTAGATGTTCCTCTACCTCTGAGATCCGAAGTTTTAAATTTCACATGAATTTTTAGACACCTTGCGAACCAAACTCCCTCCGCTCGCGCAGAAATCATGAATTTAATTACTCATACTTACTAAATTGCATAAGCTATCGTACCCACATACACTTTCCAAAAAATTATCCATTATACTAGCTAAGCCATGCAAGATATCCTTTCCGCTCATTTCCCATGTAAATACACGTAATAAAGCGACAATGAAGTTATTTACGTTTAAAAGTTTAAACAAGTATACCCCCGTTCTATAATTAGGACGAGGGTATACTTAAAATCTTTTAATTTTTGATGTAAGATATTCACTACCAAAAAATATAACAATAAATTCGTTTAAAAATGACTTCTTTGGCTCTTTTATATATTTCTTCTTGAGCGTTTATACATTTTCATTGTAACTAACCAGCTCATAATTGTGATTCCTGCAAAAATTAATAGCAAATTACTATACAAATGAGTGGACAGATCAGTATTTATAGGTAGTAATTTTCGATTTAGCAAATGTATCGATAATAATCCACCTACAATCGCAATACCCATTCCTTCTGATAGAAAGCTTGTAAAATTAAGCAAACTCATTCCAGCACCTGTTTCCTTTTGTTCCAAACTTCTTGAAACGATGGTAGAGATAACTGTTTTCGTAAAAGAAAGCCCGCCAAAAACAAAAATTACTATAATTGTTATGACCCAAGGCGTTGTTTCTATAAAAAGGGCTGCTACTAAAAAACTTATAGAAAGAAATGCAACTCCAGTTGTTAATACAAATAGAGAACCTTTCTTATCAACAAGCACTCCCCCAATATAACCGAAAACAATAACACTCATGGCTCCAGGAAAAATAATCCCACTTCCAATTGTGGCAGTACTTAATTGGTAGACATCTCTCATCATATAAGGAACCATAGAAATAAATCCTGCTACGGTTCCCAATATAAGTCCTCCACAAATGATTCCAATCATAAATGATATATTTTTTCCTAGTGAAGGATTAACAAAAGGATGAGACACTTTTCTAATATGTTTAACAAATATCAAGAAACATATAATGCTAACGACTAGAAAGGAAACTCTATAAGATGTCGTAAACATTATAAAAAATACAATACCTACGGACATATATATTATTCCTTTAACATCAATACTTCCTTCTATTACATCTTCCTGTTTCAATAATTTTGCAAGGAAGGGAACAGTGATAATCGTTACAACAGGCAAAAGTAGTATATAAGACCAATGAGCATATTCGGAAATTACTCCACCAACAGATGGTCCGACACCTTCTCCCATTGCTACAATGGACCCAATAAGCCCAAATGCTTTACCGCTATTTTCTTTTGGAATATAGCGCGCAACAACAACCATTACAAGTGCTGGAAATGCAGCTGCGCCAGCTCCCTGAATAAACCGAGCCAAAATAAGTAGAGAAAAGAATGAGTGTCCAACAAACCCGATAACTGATCCGAAGCAATTCACTATAATTCCAAATAAGAGTAGCTTTTTGATGCCTAACTGATCTGATAGTTTTCCATATACAGCTGTTCCGATAGAAAAAGTTAATATGAATGCTGTGTTTATCCAGTTTATACTTGCTGGCTCCTTATTAAAATCACTAGCGATATCAGGTAATGAAACATTCAAAACCATTTCGTTTAAAACACTGAAAAAAGAAAGAACACAGAGCCATAATAAAATTTGATTATGGCGTAATATTGAATGTGAATGAGATGAATTCACACTTTACCCTCCAATAATAAGGGTAGACGTAGTTTATAGGGTCATTGATACGCTTTCCCTCTTTAAATGTACCCAACTATATTTATTGCACTTCATAAATAATTCCTCCCCAAAAATGATTTACATATTATATCACACATATACAATTTAAAATAAAGCATATTCTACAATACGTTGTGCATAGATAATAAATTCATCCGACAATCCGTAAATAACATATTTGAGCATAAAGAAATAAAATTCCTTAAAGAGAAGCAGGTTGAGGTTCTTGAGAGTCAAGCTTATTTTGAAGCTGTGGCAAAGATGATTGAACAAAATAATTTAATTCTTTTAGAACAGATGAAAGCTCTACAGCTAATTCAGAAATAACAAACTTATGATTAATTAGTTCTACGTATGCTTCCATAAATAATGTATCTTTATTTATACCATCGACCTCTGTTTTTACAGGGGCTTTTGTTATGCGTTGATTCATATTCTGAATTTGAATAGTTTCTTTCACATGTAGGAATAGATCTTCTAATAATCCTGGTGTCGACTCTAATTCCTGCTTTTCAATTTCCTCTGTGACAGCACTTATAAATTCCCATAGTACTTTTGCACCTAATAGTTCTGCTAATCGTTTTTCACGCATTTCAAATGTTTTCATATTCATACTTAAACACTTCCCTTATTTCATATTTTCTTAAAAATAATTAATAAATTATTTCGTTTTAGGAAAACAATATAGAAATGAAATCCCTCTATAAATTACACGTATCGTGACATTAATCTTCAAAAAAAAGAGTCCAATCAAAATTTAGTAACTTAGCTATTTTCTTTGCGACAGGAACACTTGGATTTCTTTCACCACTTTCAATCATTGCATACATACTTCTAGATATTCTTGCCTTATATGCAACATAATCTTGTGTTTTCTCTTTATTTTTACGTTTTTCCAATAACCAAAACCTCATTATTCCCCCTCTTTCTTTGTCACAAAATGTGTAACTTATGATTATATTACATAATTATAAGTATGAAATCAATGTTTTTTACACATTTCGTGTACTTTGTTAAATGTTACAAATTGTGACGTTATAATTGATATAGAAAACACCTAAAAGGAGGTAGCATATGTTTGGCACTAGACTACACACTCTTCGAAAAGAACGCAAACTGCGTCAAGAAGACATGGCAAATCAACTAGGGATTGCTCGAACTACATATGCAATGTATGAACAAGGAAATCGAGAACCTGATTATAATACATTGATAAAATTAGCGACTTTCTTTGAAGTATCAATTGATTACCTCCTCGGTACAACTGAAATGAGACAAGTTACAGACATACAGGATCCTGAGCTTTCTCAATGGTTTGAAGATATAAAAAATGCAACTCCTCAAAAGCGTGAGGAATTAAAGAAGTTTTGGGAGTTTATAATACAAAGAGAAGACTAGATTATTTAAACGACCTTCACCTTGACAAGGTGGAGGTCGCTGGTTCGAACCCAGTCGGGATCATTACCTTATGTATCATGTGTTGAAAAATCTAATAGCTAATCAAAACCATAGTTGAGCACCGCTCTAGTTTTGATTGAAACTCCTCCTTTAAGTCTGAATAAGAATGAAGGAGTTTTTTTGTGTCCTTAACTTACTTCACTGAAAAAGAAACCGTAAAAATAGACAACCTCACAAGCGAAAAACTAGCAAAATTTCCAAAAAAATTTCTGTCGAGTGTTTATTTGAAAGACTCATTGTAGCAAAGTTTCTTCTACATGAAAAACAGAATACTATGTATATCAAAAACTATATTAATTCAATTCAGAAACGTTTGCTTGAACGACTGAACGTTAAAAATGGATCTACGTTATTTAACTATTATCGAGGCGATTTCTCAACAAACATAAGCAAAGTGCTCGTTCACAGTGTCACAGAAAAATTCTACACTTGCAACGAGATGTAATGTTACCGCTTCTACTATTTCACGCAACTTAAAGAAAATTAAAGATAAAGGTGCTGATTTAATTCAAATTGAACAAAATCGCAATGTATCAGAACAATTCGCTTCGCTTGTATTTACATTCATTCCACAAGAAGAAGGACGCTCTAAAACAGAGCTCCCTACAAAACGATATTATCCATGAGGAATATATATTTGCACGTAAAAACGGAATCAATAAGAAATTGTATTTCAAAATAGTCAATGGGATAAGAAATAAACGTGGCATAAATAATTTAAGGGCATATATTTTTGGCGCAATCAAAAACGTAATTAATCGCATATCATTCCGTAACGGTACAAGAAAATACGATAATCCAATCATTCAATTCTTTTATAATTGGTTAAACGACACAGAACAGTAAACACCTCGAAATTTGGATTTTTATTAATAGATTTTTAAATAATTGCCGTTTACTGTCCCATAGAGATATCCCCAAAATGCGGTCTATATTTTTTAAATATTAATATTCAATTTTAATCTGTGAATTTGTTCCTGCACCCTTTATTTACATATATAAACTACCATGAATCCACTTAAAGAAACATGGTTGTGAAGTAAATACAGAGGTAACTATTTATGCAATTGTAATTTATTTGTGAATAGTAATGTTAAAAACAAGTTAGGAGAGTTTTTTCACATCCTTTCATAATATTATTATATTGTGTTTATTTTCAGTGTAAGGAAAGAAACAAAAAAAACGCTCTTCAATTAAGATAATAAGCATTATACAGTAAAATTGATATTTTATTTACCATTACCAAAATTACAAAATATTGATATACTTATATTTAAACTCAAGAAGTGTGAGTTTAATATTTCTAATGGGGGTTTAGATTGTTATGACAAAACTAAAAATGGTTAACCTACCTAACAAGACTTTGACTGAAGAAATAATTTTTAAAAGTTTAAATGCCGCAGATATATTACATGAACAATTTTCTATTACTGATTTACCTAATGGGATGATTGGCTTAGCTGCAGCTTTACCCGCCGCTACTGCTGTATTTGATTTAGCAGGTTCATCCCTAAGTGTTCGAAACAACGGTGCAATAAATTATGCCGCAGATTCTCAGGATTTATTTAGGGGCTTGAGTGATATCATATATACACATGGGGGAATTATCGAAAAATTTCCAGGTGATGGAATAAGCATGCACTTTCCGGCAGTTAATGTCAGTAAGGAAACCGCTATAATAAGAGCTTATAAAGCAATAAAAGAAATGGACAGTTTTCTTCGTGACAAAAAGAACATGAACAAAAGTCAATATAGATTTACTCTTACCTATGGGGATGATACAATCGTAACTAAATTCGGAAATGACCGACACGAGGAACTTATTTCAATAGGTCATGCAGTTAATGTTGCACACAAATTAGAAAAACAAGTTAAAGCTGGTGGCTATTACATAGGTATGGATAATCAGTGCAAACCGATTATCCAAAGAGAATGGAATAATGAAAATTATCAACCTGAATATATGCTAAATGACCTTTGTAGAAGTGGCAATTTAATCGAATTCTGGTATGGGGTGAAGTAATTAAATGAACTTTTCCAATAAAGAGGAACGTGATCGTTTATACGATTATCATAAACATAATTTAGTTTACATTGGAGACTATATTAAATTTGCAGATACAAAAGCTGGGGTTGCATTAGGAGCAAACTTAGTATTATTAGGTTTTTTTGGGAATGCAGCTAAAAACGTTGGATTTAGTGGTTTATCTTTTGCCGAGTATAGTTTATTAATTGGATTAGCGCCATTACTTATAGCTTGTTTTATCTTCGTTCTTAAAGTTCTATGGCCAAATTATCCCACCAGTACTAGCGCATACATGTCTTGGGGTGGAATTGGTTCCTTCCCTAGTAGTCAAGAATATTTAAATCGCTTAAATCCTGTAAGTAATAAACAATTTATTAATGATATGGCAAGGCAAAACCACAGCCTTGCTGATGTATGTTTAACAAAATATAAGAATTTAAAACTTGGTTTTATTTTTTTAACTTTCGGGACCATTATTGAAACTGTTAGTTGGTTTTTCAGCTAGGAAAAGGATAAACTAATTTAGTTTATCCTTTCTTTATTTTCTAACTAAACCCACTTCTCCATTAACCCCTAGTTCTTTCATTACACTCTTTTCATCGTTTACATATATACCAAATCTATCCTGTCCAATTAACTTTCCTTGAGAATCATAGAATTTACATCCCATATAGTGATGTCCATTATATTTCGTGCTTTGCTTACAAACATATTTATTTTTATATTTATCCATAGCAAATGTTAAAGCACGCTCTCCTTCACTTGCCTCATTTCCCCTATTTATTACTGTCCATTCAACACGACTAGGCTTTACTAATGTTAAGGATTTTTTAAGAATAAGCTTAAATGTAATGTTTGTCCCTTTTTGAATAGACCTACTATTACTTTTATATGGAACAATATTCTCTAGATCTTCTGAGACTTCACAAATAATTTCAAAATCGTACGGCGAACTAAACCTAGTGTTTTTTTCTTTTTGCAAGAATGCAAAAGAATTTAGATACTTTTCCCAATCGAATATTCTCATCTGATAATAAGCTTGTAATTGGGAGTCGTATAATACATATTTTTCTTCATTTATTTTTTTATCCTTAATAAAAGTTTTAGTTTTAATAAACTCATCTGGTAAATCTATATAGGAGTATATATTCTCCCCAATCATAATGTTATTTCTTGGGGATTTTGCTTGAAGCTTTGCAGCTAAATCTGTATGAATACTAGTGGAAGTTACTTCCGAGACTGAATCTAGCCCATAAAAAGACCATAAAACTTGATGCTCATCCCCTATATCAATCCCTATTCTAATCCTTAAAGGTTCAAGTCCATTAGCTTTAAAAAATTCTGAAAGAGTATACTTATTATAGGCTTGCATTAGTGAAGCTGCATTCAACGCATTAATAATTGCATCTGATTTCTTCATATCCTTATGACCAAAAAAAGCAAACACTGCGTCCCCTTGCAATCGATGAATATGCCCATCAAATACTTTGAAAATCTCAATTGCAGTTTTCAAAATAGCATTTTTATAAAAACGTACAGTACGTAATGGGAATTTCAGCCCTAATTTTGTTGAGCCAGAAATATCTAAAAATAATGAACATATATATTGGTTTCTAGATTCTCCTTTTGATAAATCTTTGAAATCTGGATGGGTTCCAATTGTGTTAGAAAATAGGTTTCCATCTTTTCCAAACAAGTTACGCAATTGTACTTTAGCAGGCAAAGAAACCTCTGAATCTTTAGACGTCGCTATTTGTTCAAACACTTCATAATGTGATTCTTTTAATACTTCTTTTGGAATTTCGTGTGCAAATAACTGGTCAAGTATCGGTTTTAGCTTATCCATTTCTACCTCCTCTGAAAAATATAGAATTAATTATATTTTTCATTTCTTCCAAATTAAAAGATGATTTTATTTTTTAAAATTATACTGCTGTTTCTAAGCTATAGTGTAAACTAATTTGAAACTTCCCTGCTTTTATTTCCCCAAGATTATAAGCTATATCTCTAATATTTCCGATATTTAATAGTATGTCTTTATCTTGGGGTTCTTTGAAAATAACACGAAATTCTTTTTGAAATTCAAAGAATTAACGTTTACTTGTAGGCTTTGATTCTGCTTCTTCTAGCGGTAAAGGATAACATTCAATTTCATCGTCATTATATGTACTTCTCCCACGCATTCTGCTTAAATTTTCTCTTTCACAGGCTGCATCTAATCTTTCAATAATTTCATCTATATCTTTAAAAACAATTAAGTCCCTGCCAGCAAATTTTCTGGATAATTTTCTCTCTATTTCTGATTTCAGGGTTAGTATATTTTGCTTTTAATCTACAACAAAATCATCTCTAAAAGAAATTATGACAAAACAACATATTGGACAATTTTTCAAATTACTATGTATGTGCTTAATGAACAATGCCTTTTTTAAAGTTAAGAGACAATTCTCTTCCATCGTCAGTAATAATAAACACCTGGTCTTCTTGTGGATTCATTATTCGACTCCATACTTCCTCTCTCTTATCACCAATGCCTTTATCAATTTGCTTTTCTTCTAAATCTATGAAATACCTATTCTTTGCAAAATAAAAGTCTCCATCCAACATACCTTCTGCAAATTGACTCTTTACACATTGCAATACTATAAAAACATCTTGATTTTCAGTCAAATAACACCCCATCTGTTTGGATATACCATTTATTCCATTATAACACATGTAACGGAATGTACGTTCGTCATTTTTCTTATATATAAGAAAGTCGACTCTGAGAAAAAAATATAAAAAATTTCATTTTAACCTTGCAAATCTTTTTAAGTCAATACAATACATTTGTAATCAAAACTAAGTAAAACACAAATTGGAGGAATTATTTTATGAAAAGAAATTAAACATTGCTGGATAAGAATTTGTTAAAGTTGGCGCTGGATATCAAAATGGAAAGTTTTACAATAAAAAACAAATAATTTGATTATTTCCCGTCCGTTTGATGGACTAAGCACTGAAAACGTGGTAAATCAGTTGGTGGATGCTCCAACGGATTACCTTACTGGTCTTTTAACTGAATGTGAAAACAATGTGATTGAATTATCGGCCATTGAAACAACAAATGAAATCCGATGAACGAATTTCTACTGACTGAATTCTCAGGACTTGTACAATTCGAACGTTCCATGATTAAACAGCGACAAAAAGAAGGTATACAAATCGCCAAAGCAAAAGGTAAGTTCAAAGGGCGTAAGGTCGAACTAATCGAAGGAGGCAAAAAGACTCAGAAGGCCGCACAGGTAATCGACTGGTACAAGGAAGGAAAATCCCAGTACGAGACAATCTGCAAAATGCTTTCAATCGGTACAGGAACATTATACAGGCTATTAGAGCGCGAGGGATTACGTTGATTGCCTAAGTGGTTAAAATCTCCTATGAAGCTAGGGAAGTATAAATTAATTGATTATCCTTGCCTATTAAGGTAGTTTTTTTACATCTCGACGACCTCATCAGTATCCCGAAATGTATTCTAGCAAACAAATATAAAACTCAATCCTTTATTAAATAAATTCATTTCACTAAAAAGTCATATTAAAATCAACCTATCAGCATAAAATAAAATCAATTTATTAAAAACGTTGTTATAAAAAACTCCCCTTAATATTTGATTCCTTAGTAAGGTATTTAGTATATTATATATAAGAAAAAAATCAACCTATTAGTTTTTTTTAAAAAGGGAGTGATTAACATGTCTGTTTTCAATTTTCTCATTGCAACCAAAAATATCAAAGGAAAAGAAGTCGCAAATGCAGTAAGAGTTTCCGAGCAAACCGTAAGCGAGTGGATAAAAGGAAAACCTATTCCCGAAGACCACCAACCTACTATTGCCAATATGTTAGGAGTACGAGTACAATTCATCGGAAAACAACTCTCCCCTATAGATTTTGGAGAAGATTTTGACGAAGTGACGCTTAACTCAACAGAAAGAGAAATTATTAAAGAAGCAAATTCCAACATCGAAACTTGTCTTCCAACAGTTACTTTGCAGCCTGCACGAAGAGCTGACACCATCGTATCAGCAAACTTACAGCAAACTATCTATCGCAAAGTCTCTCTTGAAACTCTAGAACCTTATATAGATCAAAAGACCTTCAATGACATTTCCAACACGTATGGTTCATCTGGTTTTCATTGTTGGGGGACAACACTTTATAATAGAAGTAAATTCCTTCGTATCACAACTGGCTCAACTGTGTTATTTTGTGGTGATGGGATGGCATATTTTTCAGGGGTTATCACACATAAAATTGAGAGTAAAGCATTAGCAGAAAAACTATGGAAAACAAGAATGGTTGAAAAACAATTTGAGTTGATATACTTAATTCAAGATTTAACTCCACAAGAAATAAATATAAAAGAATTAACAGGCATCATAGGCTATAACAAAGATTTCGTCCAACTTTTCGCCTTGTTAGATAACAAAAAAAGCGCAAAAGTCTTGAATTATTATGATTTACAAAGCCATTCTTTCCAACCGTCTATCAGCAAAATCGCCTTTGAAAATGAGATAGCAAAATTCAACGGGGATTTAGATGTAAATCGAAATCAAACAGGACGCTTAGAACAATCTTATCTTCGAAAATACCTACTTAATAATAGTCCGACAGGTGTTTGTGCGTGCTGCGGAGAAACTATGGGTGCGGATTTACTTGTCTGCAGTCACATAAAAAAAAGGGCAGCTTGTACGTTAGAGGAGAAGAAAAATGCTAATAATGTTACCTTAATGTGTACTTTAAACGGTTGCGATAAACTTTTCGAGTTAGGGTATATAGGTGTAGGATACGACGGCTGTATCGTCACTGCGGATAAAAATAGTTCGCACACTATAACGAAGGATCTTTCAAGACGATTAGCGCATTTAAAAGGAAGAGCTTTCCTGTCGTGGAACGCTAATAACTCAAAATTTTTCCAATGGCATTATGAGTTTCACAAATTTCCAAATGACTAGTACTTCCAGTCATCAGAGTGAATGATCCTGTTCTTTTCAAATATACTTGTCTGAACATGTTGCCAAGTTAAATCTAGTAATTAACACTTCGCCCCTACCGATTACGGTAGGGCTTTTTTTAAGTCACATCCAATGTCACACTGTTAAGCATTTTCACTTTACAATAAATCCGAAACAATTGATCAAACACTTGATACGTACCATTTTCTAAATATAAATTAACAGTTGAACAGTACCCCTCGGCATTTCCGAAAGTGACACTTTCGGACGGTCTACACCAAGTATTTCATCATTCTAACGTTTTTTTACTACGTCAATTTCTTCTGTAAATTCTTCATCCAATGACTAGCCTTTTTGTGGGTGTCTTAATTCGATTGCATCGGTTATGTGACCCTAAAGACGCTTTCGGCTCATTGATTAACATAACCTACAACAATGTAATAGACTTACTACTGTCATGTCCGCATAGTACCCGTATATAATGTTTAAGACATGTTAACGTAACAAACCAGCAATAGGCTTCGCTCCATTGCTCGGCTGAATCCCGCTGTGCAGTAGTATTCACATAAAATATAATCGATAGTATTTAACGAGCTGTTACTGAAGCTGATAATACAGCACCGAACCGTATTAATTAATATATAATATGTTCATTTGTTCTGTAAAATTACATGCAACAATACATAAACAAGGATACAGTACTGCAATGAACTACTTCATACACTCCTGTGTCATATATGGCCGAAAAGTAACACATTCGTATTTGAGTTTGTTTTGCAAAAGGAGCGAATGGTAACAGGACAATGAATTTCTCACCGAAAACAATTTGGATCTTTTATGAAATTTCCTTTAACTTCATTACTATTAAATAGCTTTCATGAGTTCTTTGAATTATAATTAATATGTTTAAATAAATATATAAGGGGATATTCCAATGAATAATTATTTTATTAAAATAAAGAAAATACCTACTGAAGAAAATGAAACATTATCTTTTAGAGTGTTTGAACGTGTCGATGAGGTAATTGGCGGTGCACATTATAGCAATAAAACTATTGAACAAAATGAACAATTACGTTTTTATGAAAGTAGTGCAGTAGGTACCATATCTGGTTTTGTCGATACAAGAGAGACAGAAACGTCAGTATCTTACCAGATTTATAATGAATATTCCGTGGGTACTCTTACGAGAATTGCAAATGAAATAATTGAAGAAACTTCTAACTACCAAGAGCAATTTGAAAGGTTTATTGAACAAATGGAACATAGAATGGTTGTTAATAAAATTTTTGTTTAATACCGATTTTAAATTAAACATAAAGTATTTAATAATGTTAATTTAAACAATACTTACTCTGAAATAAAATTAATATTCCCCAAGCTACTGTTGTAGCTTGGGGAATATAGTCATCTATGCGATTAGATTTATACGATTATTTGTCGTCTCTGCATAATTTTTATTACAAAACAGACATTTTAAAAGTGAATGAGTAGGTACTGCAAGGTGTATCTCATTTTTTAAGTCATCTTAAAAACAATGGTACAGCGCAGCTTCTGATAGAAATGATTTTTCGGATGAATCAAAAATATAGTATTCAAAGAAGTACGCAATATTTAAATATGGGTGATTAAATAGTCAACGTTGTAGGTCAGTATTAGATCTGCCTACATAGATTGGTACTACTGTTTGTTTTTTGGAATATAAAATGTATCTTTCCTTATAACCTTTTGGTATCAACAGTTTTATTAACAAAGGAGTGAATTTATATAAACGGACTGCCATATTGCTACACCTACTGCAATTTTATACACTTTTTTCGCTTTACTTATTCTTATACGCATTGCTTTAACAGTAGTTTTATGTTGTTCAGCCCAATCTTCTGTAGTGTTACCCAGTGTTAATTCTGTTAATATTTTTTTCTCTTTTGGCTTAATCAACAAATTGCTGATTTCATTAATTGTTTCCATTATTACATAATGAATAGAGTCATTAACTTGCTGTGGTATAGCCATTGGTGAAGAAACTCCAACTAGTTCACCAGCTTTTTTAATAACATTAATTCTATTCCGAATTTTCGCACCCGCACTCCTCGTAATAATTATTAATTTTTTCCAAATTATTCATTATTAAAGTCTATGTTAAAATTACAATCAATTCAATAATACGGTCATTTAAATAGATGGCCTTTTGCATTCCCTAATCTTACAAGTGCTAAACCTTTTCCTGACATATAACAGGACTATTTAACGGATTTATAAATTTAAAACAATATCACATTGATAAAAAAAGATAAACCGAAGTCCTACCCGTTGTAATTAACAGGAAAGGATTCGATTCATCTTTATTGTGAGTATATATTGTCTCCTCTTTAATAATTATTTAGCTTCTTTTTTTATCTTTTCCCATTCATTTTTTAAATGTTTTTTAAAAGAAATAATTAAAAGTTTATTCAATCGATCTAGACTGTCATTTAGTGTATCACAAAATTGATTATAATTCATATTTAGGTTTGTTATTACATTATGTATCCTTAACTTAACTATAAATAAGTTGTATCTACCTACCTCCACATGAATATTTATAGTTTCGCTTGCTTCAGTTTGGATAATTAATTTTATAACTGAATTAGTAGTCTCTAAATTTTCAATAATTTTTTTCAAATTCCCTATCATCATTTAATTGGAAATCAATTTTATTTTTTCTATACTCAATTACCCGAACAAATTCAACGCTCTCTTTTTCCTCATTTAAAATTCCTAAAGGGGATAATATCAATAGACAGTCTTTTTCTGGAATTGAAGTGCCATAACTTAATGTTAATTGTTGTGGATATAATAAAATAGTTGTTTGTATATGATTATATTTTGTTAAATATGCGTACATTTGGAATAGGTTTTCCCGTTTAACCCCTGAACGATTTCCAGTCATTAATGACTTCCACTTCATTTCTATTAGGATTTAGATACTTCCATCATTATCAACGATACCGGGCCTTAATTAAAAAAACATCTTATTTATTTTTCTTCTTCACTAATAACCGATACTTGTTATGCTGTTCATACGTAATACACAGTATGCTCAGTCATTTTTATGAAGGTTATTATATACTTTTCAAATAGATCGTTCATCCTAAAAAAGAGCGAAAATGACTTTTCATGCTTTGCACTAAAGCTAATAGTTACATTCATTAAAAATTGCTTCGCTAACAATAAAGGCAATTCAAATCTTTTATTCGTTTGCCCTAACTTAACCATTATTAGTTGTTTTTTGAAAATAATTATAACGTTACTCCATCTAACACATGATCCACTTGTTTTAACAATTTTTGGGTTTTTAGATTTTTAATGTTTTTTTAATAGCAACTTATTAGCTGCCTTAAAAATTTGATTTAGCTCGTAATCAATTACTCTTTCTTCATATTCACAGTAATTCATCTAATTCTTAATACTGCTCAAATTTACTTTTATATGCTTTGGAAGAACGAGAGCAAATTGTAAGCCATTAAATTACTTTCTAATTGGCAATACTTCATCGTAATACCTTTATTGAGGCTGCGCCATCACGTTCGAGATTGTAACATTAAATGGAGATTAAAATATGTAAAGTGGTCAAAAAAATGCTCCAATTATATAGTTTATACTTTTATACCCAACATTTAGATATCTATACTTCAGGCCACCCTTTAGGAATTAAGCCGCTCTGGCCTTTTTTCCATCTATATTTAACTGAAGACTTATACCTTTCATGGTTTTTAAAATATGCATGCTCAAGAACTATAATTTGCAACGATTCTCCACGGTCAACTTCATCAAAAAGTGTTTCAAAAAAAGTCAAAAGAGAAGATCTTTCATTATCAAGTTCTACCTCATCAGGTTCTTTATCTGGTGGAAAATAAGGTCTACTTAGTTGATCAAACAATAAAACCCCTGGTACTGGATTGTTTAGCTGTGCAAAATGCCGATGCATCGCTAATAACAAAGCCACATGTAAACTTAAGTAATTCTCATCTGAACCTACATCCCTCATATTCTCACTATGTGTTGGTAAAGATACACCAACATTTAGATTTCTTAAGTTAATAAAAACAGGACAATCTTTATATCTATTTTCAAATGGTAATTTTGAAATTATATTTGTAGCAATAGAAGAAAGACGTCTTTCAACATTATGTAATGCTTCTATTTTCCCTTCAATATTAACTTCATCTTGTAATAATTCAAATTTGTTACGTAGTTTTTCTAAATTCTCGTAATCTTTATTGGTAGAATTACTGTTCTCATCACCTATTGTTTCCATATAAAGACTTATTCTTCCTAAAGTTCTATATCTACGCTCTAGGATATTTAGTTTATTCTCAACCTGTTCATTCTCTTTTACAAGAGTTTCAATCTTAATCTTTAAATTTTCCACTTCAGATTCAGTTTCATATAATTCTTTTTGCAAATTCTGTATATATGCATCTAGCTTAGGTCGATCTCTTTCAACACTCCCCAAATCACCCTTTACCTTGTTTACTAATTCATTAATAGTACTTACAATCTTAACCTCATTATTAAGTTCATTGGAACAAAGTGGACAAATATGTGGATCATTGGGTTTTTTAAATATATTTATTATTTCTAGCTTTCTTTTCTGCTTATATACTGTATTATTAAAATCATCAGCTACATTTAATTTATTTCGTGCTGCACGAATTTTGTTTTTAATATCAATAATTTTCGTTTGTTTTATAACTAACAAATTATGCAAATCAGGTAATTTGTCTTCTCTTTCAATTGACTGCTGAGTTAAATCCCATTGTAATACATCATTTAATAGAGATTTTATTTCTAATTCAGAATAGAAAACTGTATCAGAAATATCACATAATCCAAGTTGAGCAGCCTCCTGCACTAAACTTAATGCCTTTTGATTCCCATTATTTAATAATTTTTTATTTATTTCAACTCTGTTTTCCATTCTTTCAATTTGTTTCTTAACCTGATTAAATTCTAATTCTTTCTCTAAGGTGTGTTCATCGATTACACCAAAGAAATAAGGTAATGATTGTAAAATACTTTGTATTTTGTCAGTCTCATTTGCTCCTCTAAGGAGAGTATTTTTACTTATTACAACGTCGTCATCTTGTATAAGATAAGGCATTGTATTTCTAACAGTTATTCTCTTAGTGATATTGTTATTGTTAAAAGACTCTGTTGTTTTTATATCCCCAATACCCAATAAGCGTTCAAATTGATTAAGTGCGCTCTTTAAATTTGTCTTTCTTTTTATCTCACTTGCTTTTGATGGTATTTTCAAATCCATTCCGATATCAAAATAAACCGTTTGACTTGATTTTTTTCCTAATTTAGGTATCTTTCTAAATAAAGCGAATTTAGTGCTGTCTTTAACCCAAAGTATCCCGACCCAACTAAGACAAGACCTTACATAACTTGGGATATGGCATTCACTTGAGCCCATTAAATAATCAAGAATCTCTGGAATTGCTGATTTTCCTGTCTGAGAATCCCCTGTTATTATATTAACATCCTCGAGGTCAAATTCAATTTTGTTCATTTCCTCGTGATGACTATATAGAAAAATTTTATGTATATTCCATCTCTTCACAGTGATAACCCCATTACATTAAAAATTATTTTTGTATTTTCAAGCTGTCCACACCAATTCCCAAATCGTTTGGCAATAACAAATGCACTTTTTAAATCTTCTCCACCTTTTATATTTAGAAATTCCCTTAATCTTTTTTGAACTAACCCTTGATTATCTGAATAGAATTGACCATTTTTATCAATTCTTATTATTTTATTCGCATAACCAAATGTCAATCCATCTTTTGTAATTGCATTGGATGCCTCGATGCCCTTAGCTAAATTAATCAATATTTGAGGTTCTCTAGATAACCAGGTTAATAACCCCGTAGAATTATCAGTTCCATCAAACGTTTCCCTTATCTGTTTTGATAAGGCAAATGGGATTGGTAAGAACAGAATAGGAAATTCGCATCCGTTATTAGTAACTTCCTCAACTCCCTTTAAAAATGACCATAGTATTAATGAACAAAGAGCGGGATTAGTGGATGCATATGTATCGACAGAAATCATTATTGATCCTCCTCATTTTGTTGCTTTATTTTTTCTGCAAATTTAGGATGCCATCCGACTTTCAACTCATCTGCTAATTGTTGGAATGATCCTTGTACTAAAAATGGCTCCTTCCAATTTGTTAGAATAGGTACTATTTCTAAATGTGCTTTATTATGAGACCAATCTAATAATTCACATCCGTTCTTACATAAATCATCATCGGATTTATCTTTAAGATCATATTTCATGGGAAAAAAACTATCTCCCCATACTTTTACAAGTTTTTTATCAAATTGTTTTAAAGCATAACTATTTAATAAATCATCCTCAATCCATTTTTCTCTTTGATTTCTAGCTTGCCATCTTGCAATTGCAGCTCTCCTTATTCTATAACTCCCTCCATTAACAAGAGCAATCTGTAATTCCATAGTTCCACCAATCTCTGAATCAATATCCGCTTCTTCATCCCTAAAGCTAAAATCGTCTGGCAAATTTTCCTCTTGAAAGCTACTATATATTTGATGAATTTGTTTAGTTAATTCAATTTTTCCTATTTCCCTATCTGCTTCTTCTAAGATACCTAAAACTACCCTTCTATCCCACCATTCAATTAACCTTTCAACAAATGCTTTCCTTATACTAATTGGAATGGTATTTTTAATTCTTTTCTCAACTTCTGTGTTTATATCTTTGATATTAAAATTACTAGGATGAATTGTAATTCTATTTACTAATTCTTCACGTTGTTCTTGGGTTAAATCAATAAAGGCTTCACAACCTTTCCATCTTGTTTTATAAGGTACTTCTTCCCCTTTTTTAGTTGCTTCCCTAGCTTTAGACACTCTTTGAGCCTCTTGTAACAAAGCATTTATTACCTTTTCTCTATCTGAATTAGACGTAGACAATGCATTCAGAGAACAAGATTCCTCTAACCTTAATGGTGTTACGAAGATAAAATATGTTTTTTCATCGATACCATTATTTTTAATAATATCTGCCCAAATTCTCAAAGTTTTCCACAAACCATCATTCTTCTCATTCAATTTCCCTACGGCTTTTATGCTATGCTTAAGTTGATAAAGTGTTTTTTCTTTACCTGCTAAATAAACATCGTCTTCTGTTTCAATACTAACCTTATCGTAATCATCAGCTTCCAATAATTTTATCAAGGCATACATACCTTGAAAGTAATAACCTAAATAAGAATCATCAGCTGAATGTGGATTTGCCATGATGTCACCACCTAATTTCATCTATCTAATTAACTACTTTTCTAAAATATATTTTATATCCTTTAAGCGGAATTTGTCTATATTATTGGAAAATTACTTGAATTTATACCACCATTTATATATATAAATAGATTTATTGAGAACATAGTAAAAAAATCCTATTCAGTTTGATGAAGAATGGGTTTATTATATATGCTGTTGGCATCAAACTATATCAGTGTATTACTTACACAATAACTTATTAAATGGATCCAACTATGTTAATTATTTGAGTCGTGTCGAACTTTTATAGAATCGAGTTTGTAAGTGTGTATTAAAAGTGGTTACTGTACTAAACCAAGACACTAGTATTGACTCAACGTCAGGCTTAGATCTGACCACAAATTTAACCATTATCATAACTAAATATAAATAATTTGTGTGAGCCCAATAAAAAAGTCAACTTGAGAGATTCTGAGTACCTGAGTACTTTATGGCTTATCTATCGCTTAATGGATTAATGATAAAATAAAGTAGGAAGTCACTTGGTAAGTGTACAAAAAACTTGGAGTTCCTATTTTCAACATAATTCTTTGCCATACTTCTATCAATAAAAGGTTTCGCAACGAGTCAGCATTTATTTAAATAAAAACGAAGTCCTCAACTAGACTCCGTTTTCTTGACGTTCAATGAATTACAGCATATACTAACCACAGCCTAAATATTCCTTCTAATCTATTAAACTGCTAATATTTTTGCATACCTTACAACAGGCCTATAAATAATTAACTAAATTAGAAAAAAAATATACGAATAACTTTTATATTTTAATATTTATTCAGGATTCTTATAGACGTTTACCTTTTCATTTTTTCATAAAATAACTGTATCAATATTTCTTTAAACAAATTTTTTCTTACATATAGTATAATTTATAGTAACAAATAAGGTAGGAGGCCTTCAATGCTAGACTTTTTTTTAGAGTTACCTAATAAAGACAAGGTTACCTTTATAGGTATAATAATTACTGCAACAACAAGTTTTTTCACACTACTAATTTCATTAAAATTGAATAAGCGATCATCTTATATAAATTCTATAACTAATGAACGTATAAATTCAATGACACACCTTAAGCAAAATACTGCAAATTATATTTCTATCTTAAAATCATTTATCTTCAATGAAGAAAGCAATATTTCAATTTCAAAACTGTATAATTTAAAATTACATATTGAATACCAATTAAACCATTTAAAAGAGCGTGAAAAAATTATCATTCAAAGAATGGATAAACTATATATATTAATAAATTACATGCACAGTATAAATCAAGATAATATAGTTAAAACTATACTCATTGAATTAACAAATAAGGGAATTGATATGAATAGATTACCAATACCTTATACTGAAGATACAAGATTAGGTATAAAGAATTCAAAAGAGTATTTAAAAAGGTTAATTAGTATGGAATTAGACCTATTAGAAGCCGATTTAAAAAATCACATTAAAGTAGAGTGGGAAAAAATTAAAAAGGAAATTTAATTAATTTTAGTTAGCATCCCTCTAAATTTTATATCCAGAAACAGCTAAGGGAAATAGAAGAGACTAGTTTATGTGCAAACTAGTCTCTTCTATTAGATGTACACTATCTTGTACATCCAAGTTAATTATGTAGTATCCATATCACTTTTATTAGAGTAACTAGATACATCAAAATAATAAATTTGTGCTAAGTTTAAAAATCCCAATAATTGTTGCTCTTCATTTTCATAATTCAGTATTAAATCTTTAAAATTAATTAACTTTATTTACATCTTCAAAGATTATTCCCTCAAATTCATTACTCTGATTTAATTAAAGCATACTTCTATTCACTCTATAATTAATTTCTTGAAAAAAGTCTTTTTTCCTATATCTGTACTACTACTTCAAAAACATAATTAGGCACTAAAGATAAGTAACGAGAAACCTGTTCCTTCAGCTCACTCATAGATTCTACCCTTTACTTTGTAATCGAATTTATATACATAGTTTTTCTGTTAATTTTTCTGGATTTACATAAAGTAATAAAACTGATAAAAACAATGATTATAAGAGCAATTAGGGTAATATATTTCGTTGCTTCTAATGAATCTATTGCCGAAGCAATCATATTAAACAAATCCTTTATCCTCTCTATCTATATAGTGCAAATTCATATTTTTATATTGATATTTTTAATCAAAATCTAAGTAATTCAGTGCTAAATTATATATAAAATTAGCACTAGTAAATGCCGCATAACTTTGATACATATCATTTTTTTCTGAATTAGCAAAATCACATACCGATTTTGCTACAAAAGCTTTTGGTCTAGGCTTAGTAGCATTGCTTGCTGCATATAAAACACCATAAGACTCCATTTCAACTCCCTTAAGCTTTCTGTTATGTTTCATAATATCTTCGATGATTTGTGGATGGGCAAGAACAGCGGCACCTAAATGTGCGCTTAAACTTGTAGGAGGCTTAGGAGCTGGCCATGCTGATTTAATCCCCTGCAATATTTTATCATTTGAACTTAACCTTGATACAGCTGCCCTTAAATCAATATCTAATCTCAACGGTTGAGGATCGGGTGAAAAATGAATCTCTCCTTGAACATCTTTATATTTTCCACTTCCATAATCCCAAGAGGGATCTGCAATAACTATATCCCCCATTTCTACTTCTCCATAAACCCCAGCCGTAATACCACTCATGGCTAAATATTTCGGTCTAAAATGTTCGATAATTTTCATAGTTAAAACTGCTGCTGCAGTCATTCCCATTTGAGGAGCTGCTGCTGCAATTACACGTATACTTTGTTTGCTATCCTGGAAGTTCCCTACATAGTATGTTGTATTATCTGCTTGAAATCTCTTTTCTTCCCAATTTGCATTAAGATTTAATATAGCTTCAAGCTCAATACTTTCAAGTGCACAAATAATTGCCAAGTCGTAATCATAGTCCTCTTGTTGTTCCTCAAAAGTTGTTTTTGCGGTTATAATGTGTTTTATATGATTTTGAAGTTTTCCTATCCATTCATCATTTGATCTATCATATTTTACTAAAGCATGCAAATTTGAAGAGAATTCTTTTTCTACTAAACTAGTATCAAATTCTGATAAACCAATAATATTTGTTGGAGTAATATAACGAGAGCTTCTCTTTAATTCTTGTAATAATTCTAATCCACCCTCTGGCTTTGGAGGCTCCAAAATACGTTGTGGTAATTGAATATCAATAATAAATAAATCAAAGTGATTATCTTTCAATTCCCTCTTAGCACTTATCATATCGGAAACCACAGTTACACTATTTGATGTTATTTGTACTTTATCTAAAACACAATTTTGTATATTTTGGAGCTTTAAAGGACTATCATCAGCTATTAATATTTTTATCAATTTCTACACCCTTAATTAATTTTAAATTTTCTTTTAGATCTTCTCTCCAACTTGAACTAGCCGGATTATAGTAGACCGTTCCTACATATATTTCTCTATACTCTTTTTCAAGTTCTTCATTTAATTCATCCAGATTTAAAGATTTCTCATAATCACCAAACTTCTCAAATTGGGTAACAACTATTGTCGGAATACGAATAGATCTACGCTTCATTTGCCGAAGTATTTCTTTACCTGCAAAAGGCATAGGTTTTCCTCCAGTTTCAGAAACTGTAATATCAAAAGTTGGCATACTCATATCCAAGAGAATCAAATCATATTGTTTACTAACTACCTCTTTCAATCCACTTTTATAAGAATGCTTATCAACAATAAAAACATTTTTAAAAGCTTCTTCCAGAAAGCTTAAAATTTGCTTTTTTTTATTTTGATCATCTTCAATAATTAAAACCTTCACACAATCAACTCCTGCGCATCTATTTCAATCATAATTACAAACCGATTTTCATCCAAAAATCTAAAGTCCATATTAATGGCGCATCGAAGGTCTACTGAAATTATTTTAATTATCTTGTAAAATCCTGATCCCCCTTCTTTATTTACCATTTCCAGGCCATTTTCACTTTTTAGATTTTGTTGTTTTTGTTTTAAATTTTTATTTAACTCATCGATATTTTCAATTTTTCTCACTTTATTAATACACTTGAAAAGAATTTTACTATCTTTTTTCGTACAATTTATTTCGATTTTTTGTGAGTCACCTAATCCGCTATGCTTAAAAATATTTTCAAAAATAATAAATGAAACATCTACTAAACTTTTAAAACTTTTCCCATCTAAAATAATATCATCTATACTTTTAGAAATAATTTCATAGTTTTTTTCATTCTTATAGATATTTTTAGCCATCTCAAGACCTATTTCTATCGGTAAACTAATACTATAGTCACTTCTCTCAGAAACTTTCCCTCTACTAAACCAGCTAGAAATTTTATCTACCTCATATTGCATGGAAGTTTTTGCTGTTACAATGCTATTATTAAGATCAACTATATTAGCTTTATCTTTGATTGAGTCTATATCATACTGTAATTTTTCAAAACAAACATTCAAATCAATTTTAAAATTCCCCTCTAAATAATGCCTAATTGATTTTAAATTTTCCTCTGTTCTTTGCCAAAGATAATCAATAATTATATCTACAAACTCCGAGTATGAAGTGTCTTCATCAATTATATTATACAAATACTCCAAGTCATCTGTTGTAATTATATAATCAAACAAGCCATTTTCATTCTTACTATTATCAATATTAATTTGAATCAATTCATTTTTTAATTTATTAATCAACTCATCAATATTCTGAGAAAACTCATTAAGCTTTTCGAGAAGGAATTCTTTAATTATAAAATCTATTGTACCTACTCTCTCCAGCCAATAATTATTTGCATGGTAATTTTGCGTATTTGAATCTAACTGGGTAATTAATTTTTCATTCTCAATCTGCCCTCTTAATTGACCCGATAATGTCCCATGTCTAATTCCTACACTGAGATAACCATCTAATCCATACTCTTTACTTGACACAAAGCTATCCCTTAATTCAATGACCATACTAGAAAATAAATTTAACTTTTCGTTACTTGGAACCATTATAGTAAGCTCTTTATCTAATAAAATATATTTAGGTTTAGAATGATTTATATTATCAAATCCAAAACTTTTATATCGATTAAAGTTCTCTTTAAGATTTTTTTCTAAAGTTGATTTAATTCCATCTACATCAACATATATTTTACTATTTTCAATCTCTCTTATTCCTTTACGGACCATTTGTTTTTGAGTAATCGTTTTTATTTCATTTGAGTATATCTCTTCATTTTCTTGATCTAAATCACGTAACATTTGGCAGATAATTAATCGCTCTGATTCTACTTCAACTAGTGTGTCAAATTCAATAGAATTAGCCATTATGTTCGGAATACAAATATATCGTAAAAAATAAATCCATTTCTTATCTACGGTAAAATCTTTTATAAAGTCTAATTCTGAGGCTCTACTTATTCCACATGATTCTAAAAAATCTTCATACAAATCATTTCTTATTCCATCTTTATCACTATTTAAATGTTTCGCATATAAATCGTATAAAATAGGCAGACAAATATTATCACGGGATACATTTGTCTGTTCAATTCTATTCAACAATTCACTTACTTCGATTTTGTTAAGTATATTCTTATTTTCAAAATAATAATCAACAGCTATTTCTACTGCCTTTTCTAATTTATCTAATTCAATGTATGAGTTAATTATACCTGTTACAATTTCTAATTTATTAATTGTTGTATCAACATTTAATAATTTCTCAAACATTTGAATTGCTAATTCATATTCTTTATTTTTATTATGTATTTCAGCTAAAAATTTTCTCTTTCTACCATTAGGAATAGGTAACTTTTCTATTGTATCCATATTAGAATTTAAAAAAGCCTTTTGAAGAATTAATGTTTCACTAGAAGGATTTAGTAGTAACAGCTTGTCTATTAGCTTTTCTAATATATTTTTATCTTCATATAAATTATTGAGAACCTGAGGTTTTGATAAAAATGAAGTAATACTTCCAACAGCTGCAAACATATTTTTGGAGGCCTTTCTTGTTCCATAATAAGAATTCAATGCAAGACTTCTTAATTTTCTTGACCATGTATCCTTAGAGTATATATAGCAAATTTTGATTAAATCCACTAAACTTTCTTCTGCTAAATTATTATTAGTATAAATGTCCTTTAAATTACTAATAATATCTCCTAATAAATTATTCTTAAAATACATTTCAGAACTATTTAAATATAACAAAGACTTCACATAAACTTCATAAATTTCTACGATATCAGGATTTCCGCTAAGTAATCCCTCTGACTTTTCTATAACTTCTGCATACAATCCTTTTGTATAAGAATCCATTATTTCTATAATTAAGGAATTTTTATTCTCAATATAAATTGTTTTAGATTCATATAATAAACCCCAAAAATTATGAAAAGAACTATCATTAATGTGAGATATATTTTTTGTTATTTCTTGAATTGTTTCACTATATAAATCAATACTGTTAGAAACAGCTAGGTTTAAAATTATTTCTACGAAAGTCATGTATCTATCTATAATTGAAAGTTCATTTTCAATTAAAATAATACAGCGATAATCAAAATCGTCTATGTTAGCAATATTTATTTTAAACTTGAGATAAGAGTAAAATGGATCATCATATGCATTATCGTCAAATTCTTCATATGCTTTATAAATTTCTTGATTATATTTCTCTGGAGAAACATTACTTTCAGCTTTAATGCTATAGAATCGTAATAAAAATCTTAAGATTACATTCGCCTTATCATTTTCTATAATGTTCTGGGTATATTCTTTTTGTTTCTCTAGTCCTTCCATCGATTGTAATAGTGCAATTCTATTTTCAAGTAGCCAACAAGATAAACCAAACTCTTCTTCTATAGAATCTAAAATTTCCTTAGCTCTTTGAAAATCTGATAAAAATAAAGATTTAATGTAATCCTCTTTTTTCTTTAGAAAACAATTTATTTCATCAACATATTTGGAAATAATTTTTGAAGTCCATATCAACTCTCTTTGCACGTCATCTGAAGGATATATAGTAGATTTCTTTTTATATTGATCAATCCTTTTTGGAAAAGCTTTACCAATTAAAGTTAATCTATAATAACTAATACGATAAATTTCCTCAAATATATTACCTATTTCTGAAAAAGGGGCATTGCATTTATAAAACTCTATATCTCTCTTTAAATTTCTGGATTTTTTTAAATTCTTAATTACATCCACATTCTTCGTTTTATACATTAAATTTCCTCCCTTAATGCCTTTTCAATAAAGCATAATTCATTAATAAATCTAGTTTAAATTGTAAATATATTCGCTAGCAAATTTACCCTATGCCCAACATTGTTATAACTATCTTTTATCTTTAGCATTTTAACAATCATGCTTTCAATACTATCCAGGGAATTTCTTAAACAAGGCTCACTAAAATTCACAAGATTTATAAACAATTGATTGCACATGTATTGCAACTAATTAATGACAAGAAAATCAATATTGAGAATGAACAACCACCTCGTTTAACTTCTAAAATATTATAACTCTGTCCAATATTAATATATATCAGTAGCCACATAGATACGTATCGTAACATCCTCACTTAATTCTGTAGATTTTTATCTCATCATTCCATCTGATGATATTTCAATAGCAACTCTAATTTCCATATCTATGGATTTTGTTCTGTTATTTTTAATATATTTATAAAGCATTTTGGTTCACCTTTTGTTCGAATTTCTATTAACATTCAATAATCTATTTCTAGTGACATCAAATTCTCCCGTATATGCTTTAATTCCCTTTCATTAATTAATATAGTAACAAAGACTACTCGACATGTAGTCAATCTTCCTTATCAATCAACTAGAGGAAGAAATCAACAGTATCTCAAACCAAAATTTATACTTATATAGTCTTAGATTTCTGCTATAAGTATATCGTAGACTGTTTAACTGTTTCAAAAATTAGTTTCGATAGAAGATAAAAAATTATATTCAAGTGAATAGATTAGAGTTTTACAATCTAAAATTAACTAAAGCTAACGAAATCCCTATTGATATTAGAAATAATTATATCAATTACATTGAAACAAATTTAAAGAATGGAAACACGTATGATATCGCTGTCTATGGTACTTCATCTAGTTCAAAAATAATTTAAGTCATAGTTTCATTGATATTTGTAAATAACGATTTTATAGCATCTGTAGCTCAAGACAAAAATGTTAAAGGGATCTTTAACATTTTTAATTAAATGAACAAAGTTTTATCATTAAGAGTTGCAATTAAAGATTTACCCGGACCAATTGTGGGTTTATTACATAACTAATTACAACCTTTTAATCTTATAGAAGCTTTATCTCACGAAAAAATATAAATATAAAATAAAAAGCCCTCTATTATAAGGGGCTTTTACACTTCAAATACGTTTTCCTTCAAATAAAGAATAACAGTTAATACGTTTCGTTTCCATTATTTTTTAATTAGATCCAATATCAACTAATAACTGATGATTTGTATGATCTACGAACAAAATATTTTCTCATAGAATACTTATCCCAATTACTAGTTATCTGTTAAGAAATATAGAATACATCAATTAATTTTAACCTTGTCCAACAATTACTGTAATTGTATGATCTAATACACCATTTCTATAAACATATACTTTTGCTGTTGTGGAAAAATAAGTTGTTAATTGTCCAGTAGAAGAAACTTTTATCAAATCATTACTAGTACGATAAGTCATTCCTGGCTCATGATAAGTAAGTTGATATCCACTAAAAAATGTTGGCAAAGTAACTGTGTAATCCCTGATGTTGAGAGTTTGTGTTAATTTTTTCTGGTCTCCCCCATTAAAATCAGTGGAAGCCTGTGAATCAGTGGTTCCGATACCTAAAATACTTAGAAAAGCAACCGATGTTACAAGAGCATAACGAAGTTTCATAATATTAACTCCTCTCTTTATAAATGTTTTAAATAACAATAGGGGTTTCTCACCCTACTAACAAGATAACATTCAATATATGGAAATAAAACCATTTAAATAGGAGTTTTCTATGAATATATATTTTATCTACAATTGTACATAAAAATAGATTATTGACTATCTTATAAAAAATTAACAAAAATTTCTTGAATTATATTACTTCTATTTAATAATGTCATCCTTCATCAGTTTAAAAAAGTTTATATTCTTTTATTAGTCATTGGAGAATTCCATTATATATTATTTTGAACCCGAAAATTCCCTTCTTGTAATCGGCTCTCTCTATTCACCTTGTTGAATAGGGAGATTAATCTCTTTTAAAAATCTCGATCTTTTAGAAGGTTTCCCATTAATTGTAGCTGGGAATGTAATATATAGATTCTTCTTTGGACGAGTTACAGCAAATGGTGATAGGTAACCCTTTGAATTTATCTCCAAGTTTTCCCCCACCCCACACCGTACGTGCAACTTTCATCGCATACGGCGCTCCATCTTCTTATATATTCCTTACAACTATTATATAAAAAGACTTGAGACCTTCCCTCCGCCACTTATTATCATGGTTTCATTGGTACTACATCTCTACTGCCATCTCTACTCACAACCCTTTTCACCAGATTATTACTAAACGTTAGAGACTTCAAACGTTCCGATATTGCTAGGTAAATAACTATACTTAGGTTCTACCTTTACCCCGAATTCACGTTATTTAAACTAAAGCAACCCATTAGCTTTATCCATCAAAATCTGTACGATAATTTCTTTGGAGTGAATTTTTTATTTTATACATTTCTATATAAAGCTTTTCGAGGTGTACATTCAGTAGTTCGTCATCAACTATGTTGAATACTAACCATATATAGCTCCCTGCCCGCATTACTTTCGCAGTAATGTTTAACCTTTCCTCAGCGTTATCTGTTAGGACTACTCAATGCGTCTTCACCCAGCTTCATACAAAACCGTTACCAGTTATGCATGTGGGAGTATTAGCAGCCATCTTATCATAGGATTTTTTTAAGGTTTCCTACTGTGGTCTCGCAATATCAGTTATCATTATAAAAATTTATAATGTGGTTTATCCCTCGTTAAACGATTTCAAACCAACGTTTCGCACCGTACATTAAGCGTCTTTCTTCTTCTATAGTAGTCGGGGGCTCAGCCTTTTCTATAGATTCTTGAATTATTTCTGGAGTAACTTTTGTTGCTTTGTTACTTGGTAATCCTTCATCATATAACCCTATTAAAAATACATTTTTAAATGATAATCCTTTACTCTTGTGTATAGTTAATAGGTAAATTGCATTAAATGTACCTTTATGGTATTCATCTAACTTTTTCTTCATCTCTTCTTTTTTTTGGTTTAACTCTTGATACCTTTTGACCATACCTTCCCATGATTGAAACTGTTCTGTTTCTTTTTCTATCCATTTTATTTCATCTTTTGTTAACTGGTTTCTAACAAGTGGAAATCCCAAAAAATTTTTAATAATATTTTCCATAGATACTGACTTCTTATTTTTTAATCTTACTAACCCCTCAAAGTAATCAATAATCTCTTTTTTTCTATCCAAAGATTTATTTCCACAAATAAAATCAGCAATTTTTTGTGGATTTAAATATGATGAACTATCTCCAATAAAGTTAACAACTTCTTGTTTTTTCTTGTAGAATGCATATGAAGTTTCTGCAATTATTTGGTTCCATCGAGTTAATTTATCACTATCTTCATTAGATATTAAAAAAGCTTTCCAATATCTATATGCCCTTTTAAATGCATCCAAGTTAAAAATACCCATTAAGTCGTCATTAGCTTCTATTACAAATGGGATATTATTAACCTCCAGTTTATGGAGTAATGTTTTAATTTGGGAAGTAGAGCGATATAAAATTACACTTTCTCTATAATCTGGGACAGCTTTATTTCCTGATAAACCAATATGATGAGATTGATCTATAATCCATTCAGCTTCTTCCTCTGGATTAGATAAACTTTGAATATAGCAGTCGCCCTCATTTTTATGAAATGGTTTCATTGATTTTTTTATCCTATTGTTCTCATTAAATGCAATTACCCGATTCCCAGCTTGAACTATTTTTGAAGTAGAACGATAATTTGTCATAAGTTTAAGAGTTTGGGTTTCATACATTTGGTCGAAATCTTTTATGTATTTTGGCTCTGCGCCCCTAAAATAATAAATACTCTGATCATCATCACCAACAATGATTAATTTAGCTCCGTCCTTCAAATCTGGTGGGCAAATAAGTTTAATGATATCCATTTGAAGAGGATTAGTATCTTGAAACTCATCAATAAATATATACTGAAATCTTTTTTGTACATATTCACGTGCTTGAATATCATCTTTTAAAACATGAAGCAAATTTAACATGTAATCGTCAAAAACTACAATTTTATTACTTTTTCGTTTATCATAAAATTCCCGCATCATCTTTTGAAATCTTTGACTTAAAGTTTCATCACTTGTTGGTTCAAGCACATTAAAGTGCTTCTCTATATATTTTGTCATCATCTCTATGGAGAATCCCATATTCGTCCAATAACTTATTTTTTCAAATAAATTTTTCTCTCCAGCATTTTCATCTAATTTTTTCAAATTATAAACTCTAATTAATTTATTTAATTCGTTCTTATAGCTGCTCTCATCCGGATTATCTCCAATAATGCCCATTTGCTCTACATATGGAAATTGCTTTTTCAATTCATTATACAAGCGTATAAAAAAGCTATGAAAGGTCCCAACTGCTACTTTAGATTTTTCCTCGTCTAAGAAAAAATTCACTCTTTCTTTCATCTCTTCAGATGCTTTTTTTGTGAACGTAATCATGGCTATTTTTTCCTCAGGGACATTCTTCATCATTATTAGATATGCAGTTTTCGCACAAATTGTCTGTGTTTTTCCACTTCCAGCACCCGCAATAATTCTAAGATTCTTTTCCATATCATATCTAATAGCCTCAATTTGCTCATTATTAAAATCATTATTATCATTTTTAGGCTTTAAAAAATCAAAAAAACCTTTATCTTCATCATAATCAGAAAGAACATGTTGCTCTTTCCCTTCATCATACTCAAGTTCTCCATAAATACCTTGATAAAGATTCATAACTTTTTCAGCATGCACTGATTCTTTTATTTTGGTAGTAATAGAATCTTTCGCATGTTCAAGCTCTACTATACTTCTATCTAATGTTTTATCTAATATTTTCTTCTCTTCTTTTAACTTTTCATTACTTGCATATAAATTTTTTAATGAATTATTTTTTTCCTTAAGTTCCCTTTCTAAAATTTTTATTTTTTCTTGGAATTGTTCTATTTCTTTTACTAACTTTTTTTTACCGAAAATATCATCTAAGAAACCCATTATTCCCTCTCCTTTCCTTTTAAATCCAGTATCTTTTTATAAAATAATTCACTATAATATCCTATTTATCATACACTAACCAGGAAAATATATCCTTATTAGAAGACCAATTCTTTATTATAAAGAAAAGATCAATCTTTAAAATCAATGTCCAAAATAATTGATGATAAAGCTTAAACTATTCCTAATTTACTAACGCTTAATTTATACTGAATCAGATTCATTACTCCTCTATTAAACTTATAAAAGCTATAAATATTTACATGCTTTCGTTAATTTTTATTTTGAAATCTAATGTTTTATTTGTTTGACCTGTTTCTAAAATATCTAAGACATCTTGTTTGAATATCAGTTTTAGGTTTTTAATTATAAATAAAGAATTAATTTTTATAAATTCAAATTCTACATTTAATTATTAAGCATGTAACATACCAAGATAATATCTTCTATTCATGAATATCTTCCTGTTATTTATTTTAGGCTTTATTGTTTTTATACATTTTGTGTTCACTATTTAGAAGTTTTTCACTTCAAAAGAACAATTCTACAAAAACTTCATTTAGTCATTTCATTTTAATTTTATTGAGTCAAAACTATTAAGAATTTTGTGTCTATAACTGTCCACAACAAGAAACTCTATTTCGCTTCATCCACATAAAAATATGATACTATATCAGAAAACTTTATTATTTTCTTGAATCGAAGAGACTACATTATAAAGAAACAGTGTTATTATGTCTTGCTTTTTACATTCATTTTTCATTTAATACCATATGAAATTAATAACAAAAAATTTCATATATTGATAATTACCAAAAACCGCTACCGGTTAAATATAATAATTGTTATAATACATTATATTGATAAAAAAGTTAAAGGAGTGAAAAAGTGGTATGTTTAGCGAATTATCTATTGAAACCATAAGTAAGTTTTCCCCAGTCATCGTGGCACTTCTAGGTGCAATTACAGCTGCTTTCATATACATTATTAATCAATTTATTAATGTAATAACCACAAGCCCGCTTGATAATTATTTTAAAGATAAATCTAATCAATTTAAATTGAAATTTTGGTTTTATACCATCGGTATACTTATGGGAACCATTGTGTATTTTATTTATGGCATTCTTCTTTATCCAGCTTTACATGAATATCGTAATTCTAGCTTATTCATTTTAAATGCCCTAATATGTTTCTCATTATTTATATATTTTTCTATTACGCTCATACCAATAAAATTATTTAAAAGAATTATTAAAACCAAATGGCATTTCAATTTATTTATTTTTCATGTATTAACTAGTATATTATTTTTCTCCTCAGCTTCATGGGAATATATTGTAAATGAAAAGTATTTAAATTTCTTATGGAATATGCCACTTGTTGCTTTTCTATTCAGCTTATTTTATTTCTTTACACTTCACAAAATTACTACAGCTAAAGCTACCAAATATGAATATGATATTTGTCCCATTACTGAGGAAACATTTAGAGAGATAGATAACTTAAAATACGACTATCAGATGGATGAGAATAGATTAGTCTTCTACAATGAATTAGAATCAAGCGAAAAAATATTTTACGTATATGATTCTTCTTCGAAACTTTATATGGAGTGTAAAAAATTAGTTAAAACAGAGATAACGTCTGAACCCAAAAAAGTCCCTAAGAATCACAGGACTAAAATCACAATTAATATAGAAAAAAACTCTATATGACTAAAGAAAGCCGCAATTTTAGAATCGCGGCTTTCTTATTTCTAATTGTCTATCATAATAAAAGAAATATTTACACTACTACCCGCATATATTCCTACCATATTTTATATCATCACAAACCATTATTTAAAATTCCAATTTCTTATTTTTCTTCATCTATAATACAGTCCACAGTAGAATGAGTATTGTATCAATTTTTGATTTTATCAAATTTCCACTTCAATAATTCCTTCGAAGGCCACTCTTTTTGCTGTATTGGCAATCTAATTTTTTCTCTGTTTATACTAGAGTCTTCATAATTAAGAAGAATAGTTCCATCTTCACAGATTTTCAAGTCTCCACGGTCAAATGCTATTTCATGATTCGTACATAAACAAATGCCATTTTTAATGACTTCCTCTCCTCCTTTTGCAGCATCTTTAATATGAGCTGCACGTAAAAAAATAGGATTAGATTGGCCACAAACCGCACATTGATTCTCATACGCAGCTAATACTTTTTTACGAAAAGCTTTCTGATTCCCCCTATAAACTTTCTTACATTTCGTTTCGATCCATTCTTTTCCATTGTAAGGCATTTTTTTACGAATTTCAGATTCTGTAGGAAATTTAATGTCACCATTTTGATCACGTACAGCTATTGGAATCGTTGAAAAACGATCCCTTGACATATCTAATAAAGCAAAACCAATTTCTGGTCCCAAATACACTCGAGTTCTAACTTCATCAACAACATTATGTATCATTAGGTACTCAATAGGATAATTATATCCATTAGGGCAAGAAGCTAAGATTGATGGCTCAATATATTGGTTTCTTTTTTCTCTTTTCGCTGCATTATTGAACTCTATTAAGAGCCTTTTGGGTAAAAATTTTATACCTCGTTTCATATTTATTCTCCTTATTAACTTGCAGTTTAGTTTGGCACAACATACTATTGAAAATGATTCTAGCTAAGTTATTTTTCGGTAGTGGAAAAAATAAACAATCTATTCTAAAGAACACAAAAAACTAATTTTCACTTAATATGTATAAATTCACTTATTTTTATATCCTAAAATCCAATATCGTAATATTGTTTAGGCATCCATCCAGAACCTTTAATAGAAGATGCATAATCAAAAATTGTTTTTAAAAAACCCGCTCTTATCTTACTATTTTTTCCTGTTTTCATGATAATTGTTTCTTTAAGAGGATGGTTACTTTCAATTAGATATTCATTCCGTTTATTTAGCCGTTCTAACAAAGATTCATGCGGTACTCTAGCAAATTTACCATTATGTTCGCCCCTATTACATTCTTGACAAGTTAATACTAGATTCCATACACCATTCAAATCCATCTCTTCAGTTGATAAATATTGCACAGAGAGCGGTATAAAATGATCTACATCGCAGGTATTTTGTTGACCACTTTGAATAGAAATACTTCTATAACAATAAAAACATTTTCCTTTTTGATACCCATTTAATGGTTTTCTTACAGAGGTTAAATTTACACGTTCATGAGAGTGTAAATACCTTTCTGGGGTAACTGACTTCAAAAAAAAGAACTGTTCAAGCTCGCTATCAAATCTAACTTCTAACTTTGGATTTCTTTCCGTCCAAGCACTTTCAACTAAGTTCCATCTACCCTCGATTTCATTGAACAAATTCGCTCGTTGTTCACTTTCATTTAAGATATAGATATTATCAGTTAATGTAATACCTAACGTTTTACCCTGAACAGATTTTTCATAAAATAATGTATTAAGCTCTCCATTCGGAATATTATGGAAAGCATCTATTACATTATTAAATCCAACTCTTTCTGTAACCTGTAATAGCTGTTCCCATGTAATTTTCTGTTCATTGTACAATTCTAACGCATTAATAAACTTGGATGACGCACTAGTAATTTGCCTTTTTCCATTTCCTATATGCTCTAGCATATGCTTAGCAAATATGGGTGACAACTCCTCAAGACTTATAAAACTCTTATCACAATTTCCTAACTCTAATAGTGTCTTTGCAAAAGCAAACTTATAAGTAGCTACATTTCTACCAAATAAGTAAACTGATCGAAAGTTAGATTCTAATGACTGGTCATTCTCAAGAAAATTATTCATACAATTACCCCTTATAATTATTAGTCTTCTACATCAATAAGATAAATAGCCTTCTCAAAACCACCTCGTTTTTCTTTTTTCTTCTGACGAATACCCTCTAACTCTTCAAAATCTACACCATAAGCCCCTAATGATGCATGAATTAATTCCAAAATATCCGCAAGTTCTTCAACCGCTTCTTTTTTTTCAACAGCTTCCTTAAATTCATGTGCTTCCTCAATCATTTTTTCTTTTATTTCTACTAGTAGCTCATCAGGTGTAAGTATTCTTGCGTTGTAGTTTAAACCCTCAGCTTTGATAATTTCTAAAATATTATCTCTTACTAATTTGTTATAGATAGGCATGTTTACTCTCCCTTGTATATATTAATTCTTTAAAGTAATCGTATCACGATAATTACCTTATCCACCATATAACATGTTAAAAATTTAATTAATCTAAACTTCTGTTTTTTAATTTTTTATAACGAAATCCAAATATAATAAATAACAGATATATATAGAAGCATCTTTACTGCAATATTGATTTACAATATGAAGAAAAGCAAGGAATAAATATTATCTATTCCTTGCTTTTCTTCTCAATGATTTATTATTAAATTTGTTAACTCTTTTGATTTGTCCTATTAATTTTAAGGTTTTTTCTTGATTATCTATCAGGTTATTATTGGCATTATCCATTTTTAACAATGCTTTTTTTTGATTATATTCCATACTATCCAACTTATTTTCTAATCGGTGTAATTTATTTTCTAATCTTTTTAGTTTCTCCTCATATTCTACTTTTATACTATTATTATGTTCCTGTAAATCCTCTATAACTTGCTTTTGAGAACCTTTACTTGATGCCCCTTGCATATATGTAATTATTACAGTTACAGATATAGAAGTTATTATTGATACTATCCCTGCACTCGCCGAATCAAGAAACGGCATAGAAATTACAGCAATTGTATATACGCTAAAAAATAACATCATCCTTATTTGATCTTTTCTAGTAGTATTTTGAATTGCTTTAATACTTCTAAATCCTTGTTTAACAATCCAAGTGATTACAATTAAAAACCCTATTACTAATATAGCACTAAAATCGATCTCACCATTTTTTGTAAGGAATAATGTTCTAAAAAAATTTTTCACTACATGGTATAAGTTTTCCAAAATACCCTATCTCCTTTATATAAATATGTAAGATCTCTTCCTTAAATATTATTTCAAGTCTCCTAAAATTAAGAAAACCATGTCACTATACGACTATATAATTATTTCTCCAAATAATCTCACCTGTTTTTATATCATCCAGTCTTTTTTTACTTAATAAATATTTTTAGATAATTTATTGTTTGCTCGTCCTATTACTTAGATGCTCCCATATTACTATCCAGACTAGCTAATCCATTGTTTTTATCTTCATGTAAATAGGTACTTTCTATTTCTTAGTTTAACGATTATTTTCCCTCTCTTTGATATATAAATCTAATAAATTTGAAAGATAATACAATCCTTGAACTTTTTTTCTAAAAACCTTTTCATCTTTATTGAAGCAGACGGACATCGAAACAAATATTATGAATACTATAAAAATACCAAAAATTAGATTGAAATCTAATATCCCTTTCATCATAAGTGTTAAAATTCCTAATCCAAATGCAAGTTTTGAAGTATATAGTTGTGTCGCTTTTACTTGTTCTGCTTTTGATTTAATAAAAGCATTTAATAACTTTAAATCTTCTATCTCCATATTTTCAATGCCAAAGTTTGTTACTTGCACTTTATGCTTAATTAGTAACCTTGCAATTTCTAATTTTAATTCTCTTTTTGAAATTCCACTGTAAAAATAATCACTTCTTTTCATATTTGCCTCTCATTTTGCAAAAAATAAAATAGTATAAATTAATTATAATTTCATTATATATAAAAAATAAAATTTTTAATATATAAATAGTATTATTAGTTAAAAATTTATACGTGATGATATAATCTCTAGACTCAAGTACCTCTAACTACTTTACACATAAGTCAAAATTTATTATAAGAGTTTTTTCTATTAATATTAATCACCCTTAGTACTTACAATGTATAAATCAAGTAAAATTACCCGGTAGTAGGTTTTAGTATTAGAAGTAAGAATACTTCACTATTTCTCATTAAAGGTCCTAGCAAATGTTTGGCGGTTTAACTAGTCATTAATGTGCCCCCAGAATTCCAAGTTAATATTTTTATTGATACAAGATATAAATCTTCTTACTATGTTTTCTTCCCCCAAAAGTATTTATACGCATAAATACTTCATCAGGATATATTTCAATATGCATCCATTCATTTTTATCAGTATCTCGATTTCCAAATTCTAAAGTCTCCTTTAGTTCTTAATTCCCATTGTTCTTATAGGAATAAAGATTAACAATGTAATACTGATTGGATACATTACCATTATTTTCACTCCTTTCAAAATCATAATTAACAACATTTAGTAATTATAATATAAAAGAAAAAATTTTTTTCCATTTAAAAGATTCTTTTTACATTATATTTAATATCCCCCTTCATAAAAGAACATACGCTCTTTTATGAAGGGGGCAATCACAGTGTATGACTATTCAATCCTAACGAATAAAATCATCTTATGTGTAGTTCTATGAAGTTTTTACGCTTCAGTAAGTTGCATCAAAATGGGATTAGACCCTATGAATACAAAATCAGCAGTAGTCGGTGATGTAAATAGAAGCGGTTCAATCGTTCTAGCCGCAACTCCATCCTTAAAAGTATGGGGTTTAAAGAAGAATGTAAATGAGACCGTATTTGGTACTATGGAACATTATCCCTTATATTTTTCATTCCTACTGCTACTTATGTTATTTCTAAATTAATATGTTCATAATTAAAAAAGAGGGTGCTCGCAGCTCCCTCTTTTTTTAGATAATTAAATATGCTCTCCATGATCCATAAACACTTCAATAGTTTCATTTTGTGATACGTCTTTTACATTAGTAAGACCAAAAGTAAAAACAGCGGATAACATCATCATTAATAAGATTGCTTTTTTCATTTTAGCGCCCTTCTTTCTATACTCTTTTTGTCTGCATCTAAAGCGATGTGTAAATACTTGCTGGCTTTTTCGTGATTTTCTGAACCATAGAATATATTACCTAAAAGATAAGCATATTCTTTTACCCAATCATATAATTCTTCTTTTTCAAAATACGAAATACCTTCCATGACCACCTTTTCTAATTCTTCTTGTGGTGCATAGTTATGTACTGCTTTTAAAATTTGAAAATGATGACGATAACATAAGTCACTAATCTTATAGCCATTCTCAATATATTCATTAGCATTATGATTATGACCTAACTTAAAATGTTCTCTTGCTAAAAGAAACATCGTTTTAGCGTTGTTTTCTAGTGATTCCTCTAAATGCTTAATTGCTAACTCTGACATGTTTTGACTTGCATATAAAAGTCCTAAATTGTGCTTTACACGTTTAGTAAGACTTTCGTCATGAGATTTTTGGAAAGTACCCAATGCTGAAAGTAAATATTCTTCTGCACTTTCGAAATCACTTAAGCGAGTGTGTGCCATCCCTAAAGTATTCAAACAAGCAGCAGTTTTTAATTCATACCCTGGACTAATTGAAAATACTTCATTTGCCTTCGTAGCAAATTGAATAGCTAGGATTGGTTTCAATATGTGATAGTAATGAACTGCAAGCCAATAATTAAATTCAGCTTTTTCAATTTCATCATGCATGTACTCTAAATACTTTTCAGCTTCTTCAAATTGCATTCTTGCTTCACTATGGTTTGCTGTATTAGTAGCATAAATTGCTTTAAATAAATGATGATAGTACTCTAAAAATGTTTCTGTAGGCTCTTCTAATGGCTCAATTTTATCCAAAATATCTTTTGAACTATCCATATCACGAATTAGCAGATTATACCGTGCATTCAATAAAGCATAGTAGACTAATATTGTTTGGTCTTCCTTAATATTATTGATTTTATCTGCAATCTCTTCTTTTATTTTATTAGACTGTAATACACGTTGTGAAATTATAGCTTGATACCAGTCGTTTAATAATTTTGTGATTTCTTCTTTAGAAATAATTTCAACATTCATATACGCTACCCCCTTTTGTTAAATGTTACCACAACATACTTGTTTATATAAATTATTTTTTGAATATTAAAACTTGATAAATTTTTTAACACTTATATTAAACAATGTTAATTTCAGATTTATTGAACTACCCACACTTTAAATAATTATCTGTTAATCTTACCAATCCAATTAGTACAACAGTTAACATGATACACAGGGAAGGTTTAATTGAATAGAAAATATATTTTGAATAACTTCCCTTAAAATTAGTATCAGTATCCCTCATTCCCTCGTCTACCGATTTTAATATCCGTATTTCTTCAAGTACACATATATATGATTTGATTTTATACGAAAAACCATGAATTATTAAAAATTTAGTTTCAGATAGAACACGTAGACCATAGGAGTTGGTGTTTCTTAATCCAGAATACATTACTGGGTCTTTTTTTATTAGTACAAGTTATAAATCGTCAGTTTCAACTATATAGTTGAGAAGGAATGCTTAATAAAGAAGGAGGATCATAGTGAAATATCAAACCATATTTCCCTCATTAAAAAAATCGCTTTTTATCTTTATACTTTCTTTCAGTATGTTAATTTTCACACTCCCTACCTCTACCTTTGCACAATCCAATAACAATGTAATTTCTGGTGCAAATTACTATGTATCTCCAACAGGAAATGATCTCAATCCCGGTACATTAGATCAACCTTTTGCTACCATTCAAAAGGCTGCTAATGTCGCAACAGAAGGAAGTACAATCTACATAAGAGGCGGAGTTTATAACCAAAAAGTTCGTGTCGCTCATTCTGGTGCCTCAGGCGCACCCATTACTTTTCAAAGTTATCAAGATGAAAAAGTCATTCTCGATGGTTCTAAAGTCAAGTTAGAAGATGATGGGTTATTTACAATAGAAGACAAAAACTATATTCAAGTAAAAGGATTAGAATTTCGTAACTTAAAGTCAACGAAAGTTAACGAAACCCCTATTGGTATTTATATCACTGGAAAAGGAAGTTACATTGATATTAGAAATAATTATATCCATCACATTGAAGCGAATGTAAAGAATGGAAATGCACATGGCATTGCTGTCTACGGTACTTCATCTAGTGCACAAAATAATTTAAATCATATTGTCATTGATAATAATGAAGTAGCAAATTTGAAATTAGGAATGAGTGAAGCAATTGCTGTGAATGGGAATGTAGATTCCTTTGAAGTTACCAATAACAAAGTACATGATAACAACAACATCGGAATTGTTCTGATTGGACATGAAGGCGTATCTCTAGTAGCTGCTTTAGATCAGGCACGAAATGGAGTTGTTCGTAATAACATTGTCCATCACAATTCATCCATCAATAATACTAGTTATAATGAATATTCAGCTGATGGTATTTACGTGGATGGCGGGAAGGAAATTATCATTGAGCAAAATCAAAGCTATGAAAACGACCTCGGTATTGAAGTAGCTAGCGAACATGCAGGAAAAAGCTCAAGCCGTATTACTGTTAGAGACAATACGATATCCAATAATATCATGAGTGGTATTGCAATTGGTGGATATGATAGTCAGCAAGGATATGCTGAAAATAACACGATTACAAACAATGTGATTTATAAAAATGATTCAAAAGATCAAGAGAGTGGCCAAATAGAATTAAATTACGATACCCGGAACAATGTAATTACCAATAACCAAATTTATGCTAGTAATAGCCGTATTTTTATCAGCAATAATTTTAATAAAAACACTGGAAACAAACTCGATTACAATCATTACTATGGTGAATTCGATCAAAGTAATGGCTTATGGCAATGGAAAAGAAAAACATATAAAGGATTTTCATCTTATCAATCAGGTATGAACCAAGAAGGAAATGAACAACATAGTGTATTTAACAAATTATCACCTGCGTTCAAAATAATTGAAAAATAAAGCAAATCTACTAAAACAGCTGTATCTTAGCTTATTTCATCTCCCCTCTTCTATAAAAGTGAACGTAGAGGAGCTATCAATCTCCATTATTAACATTAGAATTGGCACCTTTTATATATTGCATACAGATGTTTGCAGCTCTCTTTTATCTACAAACAAGGTATTCGCAAATTGATGTTGATTTGTAATGAAATTTAAACAAAAAACCACAAACCCATAGTTTATGGTAAACAAAAAGACTCCACTTTGAAAAAGGTTTAATCAAAATGGATTCTTTTGTTAGAAATCTGCATTTAGTTTTTATAAAAAAGATTGTTCAAAGCTCATGAACATATCTATCATAATCATTTACTCATACATGAACTATTCTTCAAACCAAAACAGAACTTCAAGAGGTGCTTTTAAAACCTTCGCAATATCATAAGTAAGTTTGAAGGAAGGATTATATTTTCCATTTTCGAGATTGCCAATTGTTTCTCTTCTAACACCAACCTCCTTGGCTAAATCTTCTTGCGACATATTTAGCTTTACTCTATATTCTTTCATTCTAGTCTTAAGTGGCATCTTGCATTCCTTTCTTTTCTCTGCGCTCAAATATTTCTAAATTAATTATAAATGTGCCTAAAGGTATGAAAAATGAAATTATAACGAATAACCGAATTATATGTAAATTTTCTAATATAAAAACACTCAAAAGTAGTATACTTCCTAGTACTACTGCTACGAAAAAAGCCCTTGTAGCAGCGATACGAACATGTAGCATAAAAAGCTCATCTGGTACTACTTTTGCATATGCGAAAAAGAAAAAGAAACCGAAAAAATAATATGCCCATGAAATATTGCCTAAAAGTGTAAACGGACCTAAAAAACCCAAAAAACCGAGAAATCCTAAATAAGACAATTTATTTTTCATAAAAACCTCCATGTGATATATTTCGCTCTTTATGTTATGAATATATCACATTAACTTGAAAATAAAAAGGACTGAAAACAGTACAATTTTTATAAACGATACTTCTATTTAATAAAGAATACAACTTTATTAAATAGTAATAGTAACACAAACACATATTATATGATAAATAAGAAGAATCTGACATAAACTTGTTCAAAATGGATTCTTTTTTTGTAAACTAGTATGCGATTTTTATAAAAAATTTGATCGTTTTGTTACCCATTATTTTGTTTCGTTCTCCGTCAATTTAAGTACCCTTCTTCACATTATATTTAATTGGGATAAATATAATGGCTTTTAACCACTATGTTTGTGATACTATATATATTAATAATATCAATACAATGGAGGTCTACAACATGAAAACCCTAAAGGAATTTCTCAACAAACCATCTATTAAATACCCATTAGCTATAATTTCAGCTATAGCAATAATAAAAACAGGCTATGATTTAGGTTCCTTCATAATAAAATTTAAACATATTTAAATCGTAAAAAGGAAATTGATCTTTTTAACAAATGGTCCATTTCCTTTTTATATTTTATCGCATCTTTTTTCAAAACATAGTGACTTTATTTAATAGAAAATATAAAGCTTCTGTATAAAACATAAAGCTTTATATATTTCCCCCTTTATAACTCATTTAGACAATTCATTTAATATATGTTTATTCATATAATTTCCACTCACAAAATAATAATTACGCGCCAATAAAAGCAAAACCTTTAAAAAATAAGGAAAGTCCTTCTCGTCATTTACTGTTACAGTTAACTCCTTAATCTCATCCCAATTTGAACGATTACGTATTTCACAAGTAATACGAGGGATATCTTCATAAAAATATTTAATATCAAAACTAATATTCATATTAGAATTAACATCTTCTATATATAAGCTAATTTCGGATTGATAATGCAAAGTAGTAAGAAAAGATTCTAAAATAGTAATAAAAGCCGAAACTAAATCAAAAAAGGCTTCTATATCACCTATTTTAGGAATTTGATAATTATGTTCCATTTTATTCCTAATCTTATTAAATCTAGAAAGAGAAAAAGAATTAAAAACACCAATATCTTTAAAAAATTTAAGTTTTTGATCTAAACTTAAATTTTTCTTCCTAAATACCTTTATCTTCAAGACATATAAACATGTATCTAATTGACAATCGATTGCCCTTCTCAAATGAGAAACACAATTTATCAAATGTATATGATTAATATTTGTATCATCTTTCTTTAAGTGCAAAAGTTCGTGTTCTGCAAATTGTAAATAATCTCGTGCAAATAAATCAAAATCAGGAAATTCAAAATTACTTCCACCTGCTGAATCCATTATTAAATCGGTGAAATTTTCTAATAAAAACTCTCTTAATTGTTCAGACCTGCTAATAGTAGTAATTTCAAACATAAATTATCTCCTTTATTAAAAAATATACAAGTGTTATTCAAAAAAACGTCGCCACCACGAATCATTCTTGATACTTTCAAATTGATATTTTGTTTCTTGTACTTCTTTTATAATTCTAATCTTCTTTTAATTTATTTCCTATGTTTCTTCTCAATTAATTTGTTTATTTTGAAGTTCTGCAACAGTCTTCCATAAATCCGTAATTTCTTGCTTCTGATCTGCTATTACCTTCATAACTAAAATAAACTTATTAATCATTTGTTGAAACTTTTCTCAAATCTTTATTTGCATAATCATCCCTTTGGCTTCGCATCGTTGTTGCAGTTTCTTCTTTAACATCAATATTCCTTGCATTCATCCGGGATAAATCCTCTTCTATTTCCATTACAGTTAAATTGCGATGGAAATCCTTCTCAATAAATCGATCGCTATTAATAACGAGCTGTTGATTCTGGCTATTCAATTCTTTTGCTATTTGAGAAATAGTAAATAATTTTCAATCCATTATTGTACTTTTTTCTCATATTAAATTTTATTCTTTTTTTACAAATCCTTTTATAATTAAAACTTCTTTCTTTTGTTTTTCTTCTATATAACATTCAAGATATAATTCTCTAATCAAACTTGTTAAATCTAACACTTCATATTTCCTCACAGAATATACCAATAAAAATGTAGACTTTATAGATGATAATACACAACTAGTAATAAAATAAAAACAACACATAATAACGGCAATTTCTATAAAAATAAAATTTAACATAAAAATATGTCCACTATTAGTAATATCAATTTTAGCATCTCTAAAATTAAATACTGTTTGAATATAATAAGTGCATAGAGGAATTAATATGCTTATAAGTACAGATAAACGAGATATATTAAACCGATTTTGATATTCTTTTTCTAAAACATCCATAAATACCTTTAAGTGTTCCTCATTATAAAATCCTTTTTCTTGAAAATGTTGACGTAATGTGAATACTTTTTCATCTCTAAGCGATTTTAAGTCGTTTAAAGTCATTAAAAATTTTGTATCTGCAACAAATAAAACGCATTTAGAGACTTTTTGTTTAAAAGTTAGACCTTTAAAATGTCCTAATCGTCCTTCAATTCTATATATTAAACAAACAAAAGAGATAAAAGTTATAATTGCTAAGATTGTTATTACTACATAATATTTAAATCCATGTTGACCTAAAATTATTGTAAAAAAAAGTAAAATAATTAATAATAAACAAATTAAAGCATATACTTTTTCTTTAATAAATAATTTAGAATTACTAATGTTATCTTCATAAAAATTTAGTAACTGTTGTAAATGCGTTTCCATCGTATAACCTCCTCAATATATTTACTAACCTATTTTACCATTAAACATAATGTTAAGATTATATAATATATAAAACTTAAATTATTTCATAGTCGAATTATACACTGTATTAATAAAAATCAATTTCGCTACCTCTCCCTTTCCAAAGACATCTTTTACACATTTATACAGGGAGTTAAACTTAAAAGTCACACATAAATCAATTAATCTCGTTACAGCACTTCTCAAGCAGGCTTCTCACGGAACCCAAAAAACCAAGATCGGCAAAGCCGAGTGAATGTTCTTTAAGAGCATTTTTCCCTTGTGGGATTTCGGATTCCTGGATGCTTCGCATCACAAATCTGTCAAAAAACATACTTCTTTTCAATTTACTTAAACACCGAGAATTACTAATTCTTCGTCAAAATACAGTTCATAAAGGAAAATTAGTCCGCAGACAAGAAATAAAAACGGATGCGCCCGAGTAGCAAGATAGCAATCACCGATGAAATTAAAAGTACATCTGAACAGATTGAAAAATCCACAACAAAAACTAATAAAGCAAAAGTAAACAACATATAGATTTGAATTATATTTCTCAACAACTCAAATTACTTAACGTGGTAAAATACTAATCGAGTTGGCACCCAATACCATATTACGCTAGTGCCAGTCGCAGTAAGGCACCTTTGGGTGTCCTTTCTTTTGTTTGAAACACATTTTGGCAAAATATTGTTGTGGTAATAAAATTTAAGGAGGCTTTCTATTATGTTTTCAAAAAAACAAAAATTATTAACAGTAATTACAACATTAACATTAGGGTGCGGATTTACTTTTGGCTTAACACCTGCTTCTGCGGATACTGCCAATAACACTTCTCCAATTAAGGAGGAACAGGTACGAATACAAATACCTTTCACGGGCTATGTTATTTCAGCAGACGATAATTACTTAATTGTTGCTGATACTTTTACGAAAGAAGAAGCACTTTATTATCAGAATAATTGGTGGGAGCTAGTTTCCCAAAATAAAATTTTAAGAGTACCTGTATCCAATGGTGAAAACTACAAATTAGGTGAAAAATTAAACGTATACGCTGCTGCTTTGACTTACTCTTTACCACCAATCGCTATAATGCCAACAATTGAAAAAGTAGTTGATTAAATACCGCTTAGCTAATAAAAGAAACATTGCCCTAATTAGAGCAATGTTTCTTTTCCTCATTTGACATTAGAAATTGAAATGGATGAGAACAGATTTGGAACGCTATTCTCAAAAGCTAATGTAAAGGAAGGGATGAGTTCATGTATTCTTTCTTGCATTGATTTCTTATTTACTTCTCCAAGTTCGTTCAAAAGTTCATTCTCTTCTGAAGACTCATCTCCATTGATTAACATCCTTAACATATCTGAGTTAATGATCTCATGAGGCGAATGAACTAGCCCATTCATCATTATATATTTTTGGAGCTTGGATGAATTACCCTCATTCGCTTGCTTTACAGCTTGTTTAAGATATAAATCAAAATATTTCTGTGCAAATTTCACACCTTTTAGTGGAACGGCTCCTACATGTTCAACACCTTTCCAACGTAAATCCGCAATTGAACTCAGCCACCATGCCGGCTCAATAGCTTGTTGCATACGTTGCAACACCTTGCGTTCGAATCCAGGTTTATGAGTAGAATGTTCTTTTAAACAAGTATCTAACATTTCAGCTTCAATGGCGGCTACGGTCATCCCTTGTCCGTAAATGGGATCAAAGTTACAAAAAGCATCACCTAACACTAATAATCCAGATGGCCAATTTTCCATTTGTTCAAAATGTTGACGAGTTGATTCATGTGCTCTAAATCCTCTTGGGACACTAATTGGTTCTAACTCTTTAATTAACTCCCTCATCATAGGGGTAACTAATGAGTCCAGTTCTTTTTCATATTCTTTTGAATTGGTTGGTGGATAGTGCATACCTCCAGCAACAAATAGTAGCGCTTGAGCTATGTTATCTTCAATATATAATAACCCTACAGCACCAACTTTTTTAGCAGGATCGCCTTCAGAAATTGCACTCAATTTCTCTTTGATATGTGAAGGTACTTTATAATATCTCGTACTATATCCAAAATTCACCTTTAAACGTTCTGGTTCTGGAACATCATATCCCATAGATGTAAGCCATTTATTGAGTTTAGATTGACGACCACATGTGTCAACTACCAAATCGGTTAACACAGTTCGCTTTGTTTTTAATTCGTCTCGTTCTTGAATATGAATCCCAATAACACGCTTGTGATCAGACGAAGCTAAAAGGCCTGTCACCGCTTGCTTTGAATAAAAATGTACATTAGGAATTTCTTGCACACGTTGGCGGATTGTCCATTCTAACAATGCTCGACTGCTCGCTGCACCTTTACGTTCTATAACTAGTTCAAGTGCCCCATACGTAGAAAATCGAATCATTTTATCATTCTTAACATTATGGGCCCCTAGATTTAATAAATCATCAACATATCCAGGAAAAAAGCGGTTCATAATTATTTCTCCGCGTGGTAATACACGATGAGGATGAAAGTCTTGGGGTGTACCTGGACGTTCAGATGGTTTTTGAGGTAACTCATCTTTTTCAACAACTATCACTGTCTCAAAATAACTGGAAAGCACGCGTGCAGTAAGTAAGCCTGCAATACCAGCTCCAATCACAAGTGCCTTTTCTCTTTTTTGCTGTTGATATGGTAATTGACTATCCATCAATAATCTCTCCTCTTTCTAAAAAGTATGTTTGTTCAGCATGAATCTATTAAAACTTTTCCAGAAATCAGAATAAACAAATGATGATTCTTCATTATATTAGTAAGGAGCCCGTTGATATAATAGTTCATATGGGGAAACAAAAACAGATACATTTCAAAACACTACATTCCCCCCACAAGTGAGAAATAATTAACGTGACTAGTAGAATTGTAGTATCTGATAGCACTGGTCTTGAATAGTTTGTTTTTCGGTTATCAATGTGTCAGTAAACCCAGCACATTTATCATTATACTTTCAAACTCAGTTCTCTTAAAATATATATGTTTATATTTTTTAGATATATGATTTTATATCCTTCTGAAAGCCCAATAGACAAATGCCAGTATCATTCCATTACAGAATTCATCCTAAAATAGTAATCTGTTGAAAAACTCACTTTAACGAACAGGTGCTTTAATTAAATACCTTTATTATCTCTGCAAAGGATTACAATTTTAAATACGTTTTTCAATCCTTTGAATTTAATAAAACAATTCATTTAAATAATAAGATTTTACTGCATGATAGGATACCTAAAGCGCTGTTGGTATTTCGTTTCATTATGCCCCTATTGGGATCTGCCTCCATCATTCATATTATTAAAATTACGTTAGTCCAAGTCAGAAAAAGTACACTTAAATGAGTATCTTTTTAACAAAATTCAAGTTCATATAACCTGTATAAATGCCCACCGCTTATAATAAGTTTTTTTAATACTGCTTTATTCCCCCTTTAATATTTTTTATAATTTGCACCTTAAATGTATCACTTTTATTACCCTTTTAAATATTTAGGGTTTTTAGAAATATTTATTTGATTTTTAGTAATATTAGGATTCTATTTTATCAAATACAAACTAGAGGGTTTGAGAGAAGTATGTAATAATGCATAATAAATCAATCAGATATTATGATATACTTTCAAAGAGCTGATACAAAATTTCTTTAGATTGGAAAACTAAAGTCTTATCTACCTATTTGTGGGGACGCCTTATGGCGTCTTTTCTTTTTATTATAAAAACCCCTAAGCATTTATATGCTTAAGGGTTTATCAATTGAAAGGTAGAGCTGTTTGGAATTCTTTAAATTAAGAACAAAGTGGGATTACTCCTAAACCAATTAATAAAGCTGCAGCAAAAGCTGGAATTGGCGCAGGAATCTCGATACCTTCTACAACTAAAAAGTATTGTCCATTTACTACTTTAAAACAAACTAATTGCATGGATAATCCTCCCTTCTGTTAGGATTAATACATTATATTAAATAATCTAATTATCGATATAATTAAATGGTTTGTTTTTTAGAAAATGGGTAATCAATATTCCAGGGAAGCACATTAAATGATCTTTCCCTTATTTTCAAAAGGACCTGCTCAAGTCATACGTCAAAACATAAGGTAGAGTGAACCCATTAAAACACATGGAATGACCCCTAGTCTTTTTCTCTTATCTAAAGGAGGAACTATTATTATGGGATATGGTGGTAGTTGCGGCGAAGGCTGCGGTTTTGCTGGAGGCTTTGCTTTACTCGTTGTACTCTTTATACTATTAATCATTATCGGATGCAGTTGCTTCTGCTAAAAAACTGTTAGAAAAGGCATCTTAGAGTGTCTTTTCTTTATGCGTAAGAACCTCGCCATCTTATGGAAATGGCGAGGTTCTTATCTATATTATTTATTATCTTGTTCCAGATTTTTATAAATTTATTACTTTTATCTTTATTTACTCATAAAATATCCAATTGTATAGATAATCCATAAGTGGACCGGGTAGAAAATATAAAACATATATTTTGTGAATGCATTATTTAAACCACGTTCCCCGTTATATAAGAAGAAGAACGGTAAAGCAAATACCATCATCCATTGGTTATTAAAACCAAACAAACCCATGTCTGTAAAAATTTCTTCCGCCATAAGTAACGATGGGACATCCATTAATGAAAATAATACATATGTGATAATTAACCATTTTTTCTTTTCTTTAAAGACATAAAAGATTAATGTCATGAAGACGCCTATAAAACTTGCTTCTGTAAATATTCCTAATGTACCCACAATAATTGTAGCTGGAATTCCGAGTAAATAGTTTTTTGTACGTTTCATATAATCAATGGAACATAATAATACTATCCCAAACCCAAGTGATAAGAAAATATTATTTGATAATCCCGTCTCTGTCGGAAAGATATATTGAATAGTCGCTGAACCAGCAAACATAATTGCTGCCCACATAAATACACGTGTAGCATACTTTGTACGACTTCTTGTGTAAAAGAATCCTTCCACTACAAAATAGAAGAAAATTGGTGCCACAATACGTCCTGGATGATGCATCCACATTGGCATACCTGGAATGTAAGTATATACATGATCAATGACCATAAGGATCATTGCAAAAATCTTTAATTGAAAAGCATTTAATCTCATAAAAATATAAAACCTCCACTTTATATATTACTCAAATACTATTAGTCCTTTAGGAGAACTATATTGTTTCTTAAATCAACGATATACTTATATAAAGTTTCTATAGTAAGAGCATCTCTTATTTATCCAAGGGGTTCTTTTTCATGAAAAGAACCCCTTGAAAAGTATAATTTCAGGTATACTTTCTATGTTATTTTTAGATCAAGCACCTATATTATTAGAAACATGCATTGTTAATTCATAAGTTTTTTCAAATAACTTCGTCGAATGATGAAAAAGCTTATAACAAATAGCAATAAAAATATTCCTACGCCTATTGCTGTGACTCCATAAAGTGCTGATGAAAAATGGTTACGCATTGCAAGCATTATTCCACATAGAAGAATAGATGCAAGTGTAAACGGGACAAAAATTAAAGTTGCCAACTCCTTAGTCACAACAGCAACTAATTCTTTCACAGAAAAGCCAAGTTTTCGGATTCCTGCATATTTTTCTTTTTCTCCTTCAAATGACGTTTGCAGATAGAAATAAAGAATACTCATTGCCGCGCTCAAGAAGATAAGGCTCAACATGAAACCGATAAAGAATAGAAGACTCACTGTCGTTTTTTCAATCTCGTAAAAATTAATTTTAGAAGAAATTAGGCGCTCATTTGGTATTGTTGAAATTTTGGAAAGAATCGTTTCGGACAAGTCGAGCTTTTCTGTCCAATTATCAATTTCATAAGCAAATACTTTAAATACAGGATAGTCAATAGTTTCATAAACAGCATCTGGGACGATATAGTACATCTTTTGGAAACCTGAAGTTAAAATATTTCGTTTCTCAAGGCCCGCATATTTAAGTTTTCCTAACGGGTAGTCACGAATAAATTCTATACTTGGAAGAGCATAGTTATTTCCTGCTGCAACATAGTATTCATCATCCTTTAGTGAAATTGTCTTATGAAAACCAAGGGCATTATAATTTGAAACTGACATAAAGCCAATATTATGATTTTTATCTGTTTTAAATGCAGAATAATATGCATCGTATTTACCTTGTTTTGCTAATGCATTTTCAATAAATGAAATATCTTTCTTTTCAACTTCCGGTGCATTACCTGAGAGTGAGATATATTCAAAGCTGTACGGATCTATTGATTCTGCTCTCGTATTTATATTGTAATAGGAACTGTACAGTACATTTGTACATAAAAATACACCTAGCAACAAGATTGTTAATAAATAGATAAGATGGGAATGTGAGCGACCTTTGGCCTTTATGTTCGAAACGTAAAGCATATTTGTTTTTTTGTAATACGACGGTCGTTTTTGTAATACATGAATCGATACAAACATTCCCTGCGTGATAATAAAATATATGGCTAATAGCGAACTAACAAATAGTAAAATGTAATGGATGGTTCCAGATGATTCAACCCAATTCATTTCTAATATGAGCGATAGTGCTAAGAATACGCTGGTAATTACTGATAGTAACAACTTCCATGGTGCAGGCACAATTAATTTTTCCTGTGTTACATCTGCTTTTAACAGATGTACAGCTTCTTCTTTGTTAATAAAACGTGTGATAAATTTAGAAACGATACAGAATAAAATTGCAAATAAAATAATAGTTAATGCGATAGCTTGTATTGGTATATACATACCAAAGCTATTCACTTGTAACACCCTTTTGGTAACCATTAAAAACAACGGGGCAATTACAAGCCCAAGCACAATCGCTTTTATAATCGCTACACTAGCAATAAGCATATTTTCTCTGAACACCATCTTACGCACTTGCTTCATAGATGCTCCAGTAATCATAAAAATGCCAAGACTTTTTGTTTTCTTTTTCAAAAACGAAAACATCGAATAAATGATGAAAACGAATGAAAAAATATATACAATACAGCTCGTAAGTATCATTACAAGGCTAAGTGTGCTTCCTGTTTGAATGCTCGCTAACATAGGATGAAATGCTACAATCGAAAATAAGAAAAATATCAAAATAGAAAATACACTGCTCAAAAAATAAGAAATATATGTCCATTTATCGCGCAAAATGTTTTGAAGGACAATATGATTAAAACTCATGCTGTCCACCACCTAAAAATGTAAGTGTGTCCATAATTTCTTGATAAAACTTCTGTTTATTATTACCTCGATGCACCTCATTATAAAGAATACCGTCTTTTATAAAGATTACGCGATGTGCAAAACTAGCAACATAGGCATCATGTGTCACCATTAAAATAGCTGTGTTAAAGTTCTTGTTAATTGACTCAAACAATGTCATAACATCATTTACCGCTTTAGAATCTAGGTTTCCAGTTGGTTCATCAGCTAATAATAACCCTGGTTCATGAATAACAGCTCGAGCAATTGCCACACGCTGTTTCTGTCCACCTGAAATTTCAAATGTACGTTTATTTAAAATTTCTTTAATACCTAAAAAATTTGCAACTTTCTCTAAACGTTTGCTCATTTCTTTAGCTTCTACAGAATCAAGTACCAAAGGTAATAAAATATTTTCCTCTACTGTTAAGGTATGAACAAGGTTAAAGTCTTGAAAGACAAACCCTAATTCTTTGCGACGAAACTTCGCTAGTTCATTATCATTTAATTCATAAGGATTTTTTGAATTAATTGTAACTGAGCCATTAGTTGGGCTATCGATCGTTGAAATGCAATTAAGAAAAGTTGTTTTTCCACTACCAGAAGGCCCCATTACCGCAACAAACTCATTCATGTTTAAATTAAAATCAATACCTTTCAATGCTTGATAGGAAATTTCTCCTGTATATACTTTTTGAAGCTCTTTTACATTTAAAATGGTGTTTGACATCAGTACCTCACTCCTTTGTATCTTTCAGTATTTGATTATAGATGGGCCTTTTACTTCTTAACATCTTTCAACGTGACAGCAATATGACAAAATTGTCACATTCAAAACGGCTACCTTATTTGGTAGCCGTTTCTATACTTCTTGAGAGGTCTATTGTAAATATTGTTTCATTATCTTTAGAATATAGATGGTATGGATGATTTAATGTAGTAAGAATACTTTTTACTAAATAGAGACCGATACCAGTTGCTTCTCCTTTTGTACGTCCTTTCGTTCCCGTGTAAAATAATTCAAAAACACGTTTTATTTCACTTTCAGGTATCGTTTCTCCTTTATTTTTAATAAGTAACTGCCCATTTTCATAGTGGATTATAATGGATGAGTATTTTTCTCCATATTTAACAGCGTTACTTAATAACTGGTAAACTACAACCTTTAGCCATTTACGATCTGAATAGAGAAATATCTGCTCAGGTATAGTGCTCTTAGGAAAGATTTCTTCCTCAATAAAATAATCCCTTAAATCATTAATAACTTCCTGCACAATATGTTTTAACGGAATTGGTTCTATTTTTAAATCTGCTAATAATTTAGTAGAGCGACTATACGTTAGTAACTGATTTAAAGAGAAGTTTAGTTTATCGCACTCAACTTTTACTTTTTGCCATTCTGCAAGGGAATTTGGTTCCTTAAACTGATTAGATTGTATAAGCAGTTGAATGACAGAAAGTGGCGTTTTCATTTGATGAACAGCATGAGAAATCATTAATTGCTGATTATGTAAAGAACTCTTATATTCCTCTTCTTTTGATAGAAATAAGGATTGAATATATTGCAACTGAGATGCGTATGCTTTTTCGTATGAAGCTATTGGCTGATAAATCATAAGACTGTCCGTATGGATGTTCTTGTTCTCAATATGTGCATACATTTTTTTACGGCGTAAGTAACGACAAAAAAGTAGTATGATTAATAGAGAGAAGGCTAGAAATATAAAATAGGTATAATGATTTTCAAAACCATCTAATCGATGAATCATAATTGGTAAGCTAATAAATGTAATGATATACAAAATGATAAAGCTCATATGGTCTTTTAAAAATAACTTCATGTGAGTTTCTCCGTTAATTGATAGCCAATTCCTCGTATAGTTTTAATTTCTAAAGTAGAATGAATGGCTTCTAATTTCTTTCGTACTCTTGCAATATTTACTGTTAAGGTATTTTCCTCAACAAATTCTTCCTCATCCCAAATGGCTGTAAGTAGTTGCTGTCTTGTTACAACATTAGGATACGCTTCAAAGAACATTGTACATAGCTGGAGTTCTTTTATTGTTAATAGCTCCTCCTGATTAGGTGTGCATAATCGTACAGTATCCAGGTTTAAAGCTGTATTTCCTATTTTTATAATTTTCCCCTGTACATTTCTTGCATATTCGCCATATATACGACGAATTTGTCCATTAATTTTTGCAAGTATCACTCCTAATAAAAAAGGCTTAGTAATGAAATCATCCGCCCCATTTTCAATGCCATACACTTGATCTGCCTCACTCATACGAGCAGAGAGAATCACAATAGGACAATTTGATATTTGTCTTATTTTACGGGACCAATAATAACCATCAAAAGCAGGAAGGGTAACATCCATTATGACAAGGTGGGGTTGAAAGTCTTGAAAAATTTCTAATACCTTTTGAAAATCTTCTACAACGAGGCAATGATATCCATATTTTTTAAGATGGTTTTTTAGCGTATATGCTATATTCATTTCATCTTCAACAATCAATAATTTATACATTTCATCCTCCGATTTATTTATTAACTTTGTCTCATACCTTAATTTTAAACCATTATTGCTTTTGCTCAAAATGAGGGCAGTCTTATACTATATGGAGTGGCACCAAATGTCCATCAACTTAAAGGTTTTATAACACCAAAAAATGGGCTTTTTTAATACAAGTTAGCAGAAAATTTCGTTTTGGGGGTATTTGTTTTTCTTAGCTTGATGTGCATGGGGTACCGCCACATCAAGCTAACAGAACAAAATACACCCTAAAATAAAAAACGCCATCCTTTCCTATGATTCTACAGAAAGAATAGCGTATTTTTTCTTTTTATGGATACATTTTTTAGCTCGATAGCGATGTCGTGTTACCTCAAATATAATTATTTTATTTGAAAGTCTCTTTTAAATTTGTTTCAAATCTCTTTATAGGTTGGTATACAAGAACGTGTAATGATAAACCTATCACTGCAGTAATGTTTAAAATAATACTTATAATCATTAAAGATCCTTCTATAACTGGAGAAAAGTATCCATTCGTACTTAACGTAGAAGAACTTATACCAAGTAGTAAAATGACTATTAGTAAAGGTAAGTTTTTAATCAATTTGAATCCCCCTTTAAATTTAATATATTTATATTATTATATAACAAAGTAGTTTATGTAATTAATATAAGATAGTTATCTATGGGCAATTTCACATGTTTTTTTGTTACAAATTAGCACGAAATTTCGTTCTGGAGTACTATAAAATTTCAGCTTGATGGCGATGTGGTTCTATCCCATCCCTATCAAGCAAAGAAATTCATTGTACCCCAAAACAAAAAAAGATGAAAAAATAATAAAAAGCTTATCATTAAGTGCTAAAAGATAAGCTTTTTTTATCTATACTTATTAAATTTTATTTGATTTCTTCCATGCTAATACTGTAATAAGATATTGAATACCAAATAGGAAAGCGAAAAATATAATAAATCTTGCTATTACTGCTAACCAACCAAATCTTCAGGGAAGTAATATTTGTATGTAGTTGCACCTATTGCGGCAAAACAAAAAATAAAGGTATTACTCATTTTTTCGTTTAATTGTTCTTTATTATTAATATCTGTTTCATAAATACCAGTCAAAATAGATTTAATAAAAAAGAATATCATATAAAAAATTATAATAGCTAATGAAACAGCCCATTCTAAAAATGGACGGTGTAGATATGCTCCTCTTATTTTGAACTACCCCCACTTTCACTTCGTTTAGAAGTGAGGGATTCCTAAGTAAAGAGTTCTATCGAACTTTAATTGATTAGGCTAACCCCGCAGTCCTTGCGGTTAGAAGCTTTATCGCTTCATTCTTTAGATTGATACTTGCGTTAATATCCCTATCATGGTTTGTACGACAAGAAGGACAGTCCCATTCACGTAGGTTTAGATTTTTAACGTCTTTATTTTGATATCCACAACAAGAACATAATTGGCTGGAAGCAAATGTTTTCGATACGACAATGACTTGTTTGCCATACCAGTTTGCTTTGTATTCTAACATGGATCGAAATTGTAACCAAGATACCTCACTAATTGCTTTGGCTAACTTATGATTCTTTAACATATTCGATACTTGCAAATCCTCTATACCGATAACATCGTGGTTTTTGATGATTTCAGTTGAAATTTTGTCCAAGTAATCTTTTCTAGCATTTGACATATATTCATGAATTCTAGCTACCTTTACTCGTTGTTTATTCCAGCGAGAAGATCCTTTCATTCTTCTAGAAAGAACACGCTGTGCTTTCGCCAACTTATCTTCTAATGATCGAAAAAACTTCGGATTTTCATAGTGTGTTCCATCTGACAAAATAGCGAAATCTTTTAGTCCTACATCTATTCCAATGTAAGAACTTGTTTTCGGAAGTTCTTGTACTTCTGTTTCAACTAATAGTGACACAAAATATCTACCAGAAGGGTTCCGTCTAACCGTAGCATTTACAATACGCCCCTCTACTTCGCGACTTTTGGCAAATCGAACAAGGCCTAGTTTCGGCAACTTTATTTTGTTCCCTACAACGGCAATGTTTTCATTTGTTTGTTTTGTGGTATAAGATTGTACGTTGTTCTTCTTAGATTTAAAGCTCGGTGCGCTGTTTTGTTTTTTGAAAAAGCGCGTATAGGCATCCGCAAGGTTGCGAACAGATGACTGAATCGCAATACTATCCACTTCTTTTAGCCAAACCAGCTCTTTCTTCATGGCAGGTAGTTTGGCAGAGCATATACCATAGGTCAAGCCTTTCCCTGTCTCTTTGTATGCGTGATCCCATAAGGCTAGGAAATGATTGAATACAAAGCGAGAACACCCAATCGTTTTGTTGATTAGAATTGCTTGTGCTTGATTTGGATAGATACGAAACTTATAGGCTTTATTCATCATTATTTAATTCACCTCCATTTCGGTATATGACTATTATACACCAAACGTACATTCGATAGGTAGTGGAGTAATACTTTCTGTATGTCGAACAAGGGATGGCTTCCTGCCATCCCTTGTTCGAAGCCAATTCATCTCCTGGACTATGACCCTTCACGCTCCTTGAGGAAGGAGTCTTCTTGGCTAAAATGATAAATTAGAACTATTTGTTCAAGAGATTCAAAGTTACTGTACTTATCACCCAATTAATTCTGCAATCTAACCTTTTCATCTACTAAGTTCTTTTACTAAGGAATAGAATCTAAAAAAGAAATAGAAATGAACCTTTTTTATTATTTCGTTCATCTTTTTTTCGTTTTAGGAGAGATTTTGTTTTTTAGCTTGCTAACAATGTGGAGATATCCTAGGTTAAAAAATCCCTTTAGTTACTGCATATTAGCAACAACCTTTTGAAATTGAGATTACTGCGATGTATAATTATCATAAAATCTAAGGAGTTATATATATGGATAATATAAAAATAATAGCTGAGGTTCTGAGTATAGGATTACAAATTGGTTTATTTTCAAAAACTGAAATAATTGATTGGGCTGATCAGACAATTGAAGCATTAGATAGCCCTTCTATTGAAATTATAGAAGTTTCTCTATCTAGTAATGATAAGTTGGTTGACATCGTACCTAAATTAAAAAACGTAAAAGGAACGTATGATAAAAAATTACCCGTAAAAATAATACTGGGGCTGTTATGGGATAAATTTATCCTAAATGAAGAAAATGTATTGAAAATAAAACCATTTATATCTAATTTGATACATAATAATTGCTGTGAGGGATTCAGTTATGTAGATGAACAGCTATATAATTTTAATGAGGACATTAATTTAGCAGCAGATAATATATATGGGAATCTAGAAGATATTAGTCAAGAATTAAAAAGCTTTCTATTTCCTTATAAAGACTTTAGTAATTACTTCAGTTTTTGGGAAACTTGAAAAATATTAAATTGATGGTAATAGATCATTCGGAAATGTATTCCTATAAAATAGTAGTTTTATCGTTTTCCGATAGAAGACTCCTTCCTCAAAAATGTGAAGGTGTGAAACACTAATTTTAGGTGGGAGATGAATGTCGGTTGGCATAAGCCAACATATTTGCTATCATTTACTTGTACAGATTGCTCTTCGAAAACTGAAGATATGAGGTTGGTTGCAGAAAAACGTTGCAACCGTAAAATCTTCAACGTTCTATCTCCCCACGCTTCTCAAAATTGCGAAAACCAAGCTAAAGTAGGTAGTGTGGTGAGTCAGCGTACAAGATACTTATGTTCTCACCGTAGGGAATGCGGGTAGAGCCTGCTAAGATAACTGATGGATACATCGGTGTTCGCAGGAATCTCCCACTTCAAACAGTCCGTTAGGACGTTAAGTGGTGAGTAGTTCAATATTACAGCTATCCTACAAAGTGGTTTATCTGTTCATAAAAAAGAAGAACTCATTACATATAATACCGAAATTTATTTTCGTGCTTTAAACCTCACTCCTATAGAATAGCTAGTACAAATAGTTGAACTCTTAAAAAGAGATTAAAAAAATAAATAGTAAGACCAATTTTCAACCACCCTTTACAGGTAATCTTTTACTTTTTCTACTTCACATATACAAAGGCTTCATTTGTCGTAATATAGTATATCCCCCCTTTTCATTCATGATTCTTTACTTCTTTTCTCTCTCTTACCAATGAATATGGTATATAATTGAGCACCTTCCAAAACTGTTTTTCTTCCAGATTACGAGTAAAATCCCCTCAAGATATCTCAAAAGTAGGATAATTATTTAATATTCCTATACTCTCCAACATACAACAATATACATCGTAAAATATATTTTACGATGTATTAAAAAAAAGGAAATCGTCATCAGTTTTCTCGCCCATATATTTATGAGAATCTTTACCATTCACGATAAACTCCTCAATTTTAAAACAGTTCTTTTAATTGTATACTATACGTTTTTGTCACTTTCCCCATAAATTGGCCAAAAAACACTTCTTTTTGTAGATGATTACCTAATTATTCAACGGAGTCGAAAGCATACGTTGGCCGCAAACTAAAAAGGAATAAGTTGATCAAAACGGCCATCTTATGCTTCTTGTTACAATTTTAAACATAGAGTATACAAATTTATTACACTTACTTTTCTTCACCGCTTGCTTGCATGGAATTAAACGTTCAATTTAATTTCAATGCATCTCCCTGAAATACATTTTGGTCTTCACCGCTATCTACGAATGTGAACATTACATAAAATGTATCATCATCACCTGGAGTAAATCCACTTCCTTCTCGATCTACAATACCTTTCTTTACAAGGTCAGGAATACTTCTATTTTTCGTAGCTACCTTTAATTCAGATAATGTAGAATAGTACGTTTTTGCTTTACTCGTTGTACTCTTTATACTTTTAATCATTATTGGATGCAGTTGCTTCTGCTAAAAAACTATGGGAAAAGACACTCTTATTTGGGTGTCTTTTCTTTATTTCTCAATATAAGAGCTATAAAAATATGCTATGATTTTAATAGAAATTCCCTTGTGTGCAATGAGATAGTAATACCCAACAAAAACCCACCTATTTCCGTAGGTGGGCCTTATCTTTATTACACAATCCAAATTATACTCTGATTTTCCCATCAACTTTATGCAATTATACATATCTGAAAAAAATACACCGAATGAATTTTATATATAGTAAAATAATAAACGTGGATACATTCTATAAAGCAGATTCTTTTGAAAGGCGTAACATACCAATCATTATAGAAGGTGTCGCGTCACTCTAATACTGATCTCAAATCTCTTGTACTTTGTAAACTAACAATCTGGTGTATATAGACGATTCTGTTTTATAGGGTGTGTTTACACGTATAACAAAGGGATAATACGGATAAGTTTATACTAAATGAACGTGGTTCAAGTCACAGGAAGGCACCTTAGGGTGTCTTTTTTTGTACATAATAAAAGCCTCACCATCCTATGGAAACGGTAATTCCTTTAAAACAAATAACAATTGCAACTATATTAATTTTACATTACATTAAAGGTTAGAGAAAACTCTTATAATAATACAGTGCTAAATAGTAGGTGAGAAAATGGAATTTAACGATTTGGGTATTACCATTAAAGAACTTAGAATAAAAAAAAACATATCACAATCCGAATTGTGTCATGGAATATGTTCACAAAGTCAAATTAGCAAGATCGAAAAAGGTGTGATTTATCCATCTAGCATATTGTTATATCAATTATCTGAAAGACTTGGTATTGATCCAAATAATATATTTGCACTAACTCAAAACAAAAAAATTAAATATGTAGAAAATGTAAAATATGTAATAAAAGATTGCTTAAAACAAAAACAATATAAAGAACTTTATGAAATAGTAAAAAAGGAGAAAAACTTAAATAACTTTCAAACAAATGAAGAGAAACAATTTCTAATATGGCATGAAGCAATTGCTATATTTGAGGTAAATAGATCAACCAAAACTGCTTTAACTCTTTTAAATCATGCATTAAAACTAACTTTAACCAATTCTAATTTTTTATCAGAAAGAGAAATAGATATTATGCAGACAATGGCTATATTTCATGGAGAAAATAAAGAATATGAAAAAAGCATTACTATATTAAGAAGATGTTTAACTAATTTTAATAAGTTAAATTTTCCTAGAGATAAAGAAATTAAACTAAAAATCATTTTAAATTTAGCAAAATCTTTGGCCTTCACATATCAACATGAAGAGGCAATAAAATACATTGATAAGGGCATCAAATTAGCAATTAATCTAAATACTTTATACCTATTAGGTGAACTATTCTATTTAAAAGGTCGGTTTTTATTAAAGATTAAACAACACAATGTAGAAGATGTTGTTTATAACTGGAAAAAAGCATTATTTATATTTGAACTAACAGAAAAAGAATATTATACAAAACTGATACCAGATAAACTTATTGAAATACAAAATAAAAAACACTCATAATTTCGTAAAAACTACTTAAAAAGCCCACAGGAAAAGTTCCCGTAGGCTTTACATTTATAAACATATTATTATTTTTTATAAAACCGCATCTCCAATTATTAGATAACTATCTAATCCATTGGGAATGCGGTTCACTTAGGTCATTAATGTTTCAGCTATCTTCTTTATTTGAAAATTACATCTACCATACTAATTTAATATTATATTCCTGAAGCCAACCATTAACTTGAAGTAAATAATCTATTATACCTCGGGCATCATTACCTGAAATTACTTCGTCTTTTCCTTCTGCAATAGCACGAACTCTTTCTACATTAATTAATGGCAATATAGGTGATTCAGGATTGTTCAACACATGTAACATCCAATCACTAATACCTTGTAGATAAGAGGCATCCTTTGTGCTTGGATATGCACTTTTTTTGCGATAACGTACATCTTCTGGAAGTACATTTTCAAAAGCTCGACGTAAAATACCTTTTTCAATATTGTCTATGCTTTTCATTTCGAACGGGACATTCCATAAGTATTCTACAAGCCGGTAATCACAAAATGGAACTCGTACTTCAAAGCCATTCATCATACTTGTGCGATCTTTTCGTTCTAACATAAATGGCAAGAAACGAGTAATAAACATGTAAGACATTTGACGTTGCTTCATTTGCAGATCACTTTCACCTTCTAAAAAGGGAACCTCAGCAACCGCATCTTCAAATTTTTGTTTTTGATATTTTTCAGGGCTAATCTTCGCTTTAAAATCCTCTGATAAAATTTCTGTACTATACCATAAATTAACACTCCAAGGGAATATCTCTGCATCTAGAAACTTCTCTTGATGAAACCATGGATATCCTGAGAATACTTCATCTGCGGATTCGCCTGAAAGTGCAACTGTTGCGTCTTTCTTCATTTCCTTAAATAGCAAATAAAGAGACGTTTCTAGTTCTCCAACTCCAGGTAGATCACGTGCTCGCATTGGAGTTAATAAATACTCTATTAAACTATCTGATCCTAACTCTATAGAATGATGCTTTGTTCCTACATATTCAGCCACACGTTTCACCCAAGGTTCATCACGATCAAAACGAAGGAAGTCTTGCTCAAAGTCCTTTTCATCATTGATGAAATTCAGGGAATATGTATGAAGGCGTTCCCCTTTATTCCCAAATTCATTTCCTGCTAAACCTGTTAAACCACTGGAATCTAAACCTCCGGAAAGCATAGATACCACTGGTTTATCAGCAATTAACTGCCGTTTAACCGTATCTTGTAAAATGGAGCGGATTGTCTCGACTGTTGTATCAATATCATCTACATGTTTTTTACTTTCAAGTTTCCAATATTGTGTCGTATTCGAACCATTAGAGGTAAACGTCATATAATGGCCAGCACGCACTTCATGTATATCCTTGAAAATAGCATGACCAGGAGTACGTGTTGGTCCAAGACAGAAAATTTCAGAAAGTCCCTCTTTATCTACCTCTGCATCTACAAGTGGATGTGAAAGTAAAACTTTTAACTCTGAACCAAAGAGAACTGCACTTCCCCTTTGAGCAAAAAATAAAGGCTTCACACCTAGATGATCACGACCAAGCATCAATTTCCCAAATCTTTCATCCCAAATACCAAAAGCAAAAATCCCATTTAAGTGTTGAACACAATCTTCTTGCCATTCTAAGTAAGCGTGTAGTAATACCTCTGTATCCGACTTGGTCTGAAATTCATGACCTTTCTCCTCAAGTTCTTTACGTAATTCTTGATAGTTATAAATTTCTCCATTGAACGTAAGGCCAATCGTATTATTTCCATCTTTATACAGCATAGGTTGAAGGCCACCTTCAGGATCAATGACGATGAGACGTCGATGACCTAATGCCGCTCGTTTTGAAAACCAATGCCCCTCTGCGTCAGGTCCTCGGTGAATGATAGCATCTGTCATTTTTTTTAACGTTTCTTGTTCATTAGACAGGTCTTTAGACCAGTCTATCCACCCTGCAATTCCACACATAGTGTCTACCTTCTCTCAAATAGTATAGAAACCGACTAAAATCAAATATCAGTCGGTTTTCCGTAAAAAAATCCGACTAAAAACATCTTTTAGTCATGTTTATATAATAAAATGAATTGAATAAAAAATCAAATAATTCAATCAAGAAAGAAATCACTGTCCCCTTTCACTTGAATTCTCATCGTCCGATTAAAAATTTATTACCTTAAACTTTCATTTTCATCCTAAGTGATACAGTTGCATTCTATTATAGTTATATACTAGAAATAAGAATGGTGTATGTTATTCTATAAGAAGCAAATAGAGGACTTTCTATTAGGATTTACAAAATTAGAAATGAACTAATACAGAATGTAAAGACAGAAAACTTCGCTAAATATTTCAAGGATAGGGTGTAGACAATGATCAAATTAGAAAAAGAAAATAAAAAAATGAAAATCATTCAATCTGCCACAATACTGTTCTCTACGCGTGGTGTCCGTAACACAACGGTTGATGAAATTGCAAAGACAGCTAAAGTTGGTAAAGGTACTATTTATTATTACTATACAGATAAAACTGAAATATTATGCGACTGCTATATGCGTCATATTCAGCTTAAGCGCTCACAATTATTTAATTTATATAAAGAAGAAAAAGATGTTTTACTTCGAATACAAAAAATTCTTCATTATATCAGCCTAGAATATCATCAAGATCCATTTGTTTCTACACTCTTTCAAGAATATAAAGAGTACCATTCACCTGAAATTACAACTTGTTTTAAACAATCTGAAGAAGAAGCAATTAACATGATAAGTAATTTACTTGAAAAAGGTTATCAGCAAGGAGCTTTGCATAAGGTCCCATTACCGCTTACAGCTTTTATGTTAGTACGAATGATTTTTAACTACGAACAGGATTATATAAAAGATGATAAAAGTGATACAGAATTTCTGCAGTTGCTAAAACATATGCTTCTTAAAAACTAGTTTTAACCACATACAAAAAATAAGTGCGGTGCAATTATATGAAGAAGAACGTGAATAATGGCGGTTTTTTATGAGTTCTTTTCACTCTAGACAAACATACGAAATATCCAACGCTTATGTAAAAATGAATGAAAAAATCATATAAATTTTTCTGAAATTAGAAAGCCTATACTTAAATCTACAATAAAATAGCCCAGTAAAAAGAGCGTGTTTCATCTATCTAAACACGCTCTTACAAATATTTAAACCCTATATGATTTGCTTATTCCATTCTGATTTTCTTTTAACTCATACATATCTTTTTATATTCGATTATCATGCCAGAAGTTTATTGGAAAATGATTATTCTCATCATAAGCTTCAAATTCATACCCTTTTTCTTTTAATCCTTTTATAATTGCTGGAACTGCCACGACAGATTGTGGATGAATATCGTGCATTAAAACAATTTCTTTTGAAGACGTCGCACCTGCTAAGACATTTTGAACAATTTTTGCAGCTGCTACATCAACAGGTAATTTATTGTATTTCCAATCTAAAGAATCAATTGTCCAATCCCATACTTTTAATCTATTTCCGACCACTTCATTTCGAAGTGATTCATTTAATCCAGGCATTGATCCATATGGTGGACGTGTTAATTTTGGTATGTTTCCAATAACATTTCTAATTAAAGATTGATCTTCTTTCATTTCCTTCACATATTCCTGATTGGTGTATAACTTTTTAAAATCATGTGTCATACTATGCATGCCCACATAATGGTTTTCTACATGCTCTCGTTTCACTAAATCTGGGAACCTTTTCACATTAGCGCCAATTAAAAAGAATGTTGCTTTCACATCATTTTTCTTTAATACATCTAATAGATTAGCTGTATATTTTCCTGGTCCATCATCAAAAGTTAAATATGCAACTTTTCTTTCTTTACCATCAAAACGATTAGGTATCGATTTTTTCAATTCATTTTTAGGTAGACTGCTCACTTGTTGAACACTATTTGCCTCTTCCGCATTTACCAGCTTAGGATTCGTAATAGATTGAAACATGTAATACCCTATTGCTACTAAAGTAATAGCCAACAATACACTTATAATTCTCTTTTTCTTAAGCTTAATTTTCATATTATAATCTTCTTTCTATCAAATCATTCCACTTTATGTCGTTTAGTTTTATTATCCTATTAGCTTATTAAGTTTTTTAACTTAACCAATCTCAATTTTGGACTAATCATTTTAATAATCTATATAGGTGAAAATTAGTGCCCTGCACTAGCGTTCATGGCATTTCCTATAATAGTTAGAACAACTGGAAATAATACTGGTCCTAAGGTAAGGACAATGTTTAAAAGTATAATAAAACTATATAGTAAGCTGTAATTTTTACTATTACGGTTTTCCAATACTAGGATGACTAATGTTATTATAGTAATTAAATGTAGTAATAAAATTATCAACCAATAATACATCATTATAGTAAGATTCCACTTTCCTAATAGTTGGTATGTTACCCCTATTATTATCCCTAATATAGTAGCATTAAAGGAAATAAACAAAGTTCTTTTTAGTATTTTAGGAAATGTTTTGTGATCCACAGTTTTATTATATAAACCTATTAAAATGCCCAAAGATAGATATGCCAGTAATAGCCCTACCCAATTCCAGATCCAATCTTGATCCCCCATTAAATTAAACAAAAGCGAAAGAATCCCTCCTACTGCAAGAATTGAGGAGATCACAATACTATTTAAAGCTGATTTCATACTATTTTCACTTCCTTAAAAATTTTACAATACAGCATTGAAGTCTACTCTTAAGTTGTCCTTTACTTATTAGAATCCTTTTCATTAAAAATCTTGTATGGAAATCCCATCATACAACCCGGTCATCATACCTATTAGCATATACGGAGAATGGGTAGGCCCAGCAAAAATTACATGTACATGATCCCATACCATAATTTTCAAACTAAACGAAACTCCACCAAATCCTACTCCACATTGTAGATATACAAATAGAGGATGCGATCCATCAACTTTTATTTGTATATCAATTTTTTAGACGAGTAGCAACTACTGCATTACCTTAAAATACATGCTTTGATTTTTCATCATTAATAAAATAGCACATTTGATTCTTATTAACTTATGTTCCTCCTTCTTCTATTGCTTTACTATAACCAGCTGTATATTCAAAAATAGTAGCCCCTTTGTTTCTAAGTAAATCTTTTTCCCACTTTTTCGCAGCTGCTGCCATATGTACATATGATGTTTTAAAATTAATCATAATTTATTATAATTAAGTATATATTAACAATATATTAAGTATAAGTAAATAAAATTAATAATAATTTAATTCCATTTACTTATTTAAAGGGGATTACATATATGAACGATATTAATGTTGGTCACAAAATTAGGGCATTTAGAAAAGGTGCCGGATTAACCAGTAAGCGTTTAGCAGAGTTAGCTGATATAACACCTTCCATGTTAAGTCAGATTGAAAAAGGAATCACAAATCCTTCATTACAAACACTAAAATTAATTTCTGTAGCATTAAATATTCCATTGTTTAATTTTTTCTTAGAGGATACCAATACAGAAGAATTAGTTGTACGAGCTAACCAAAGGAAAAAAATAACTTTTCCTGAAAGCGGCAATGTTTCGTATGAGCTATTATCTCCTAATTTAGATGGAGCACTAGAATTGGCTTTAATGAATCTGTTACCTCAAACTGCTTCATCTATGGAGCCTGTGGCACATAAAGGGGAAGAAATAGCATTTATTATGGAAGGACAAGTGAAACTATATCTAAATGATGCGGTTTTACTTCTCAATACAGGTGATAGTGTTAAAATCCCACCTTATGCAAAGCATAAATGGGAAAACACTTCTTTAAACAAAGTCACTGTTATATTTGGAGTAACTCCACCATCTTTTTAATTTCAAATACTAGCGAAGAAAAGTTAGAGAAAATAATTCTCTAACTTTTCTTGTATACATAACTTTATTTTAAGAAAGTAAAAAACTTATCTCTCAATTATATGAGATTATTATTTAAACGATTAAAAGTAATGAAATAGATCTTTTTAATTACATACTTAATTTACTTTTTAATGTCCAGTATTTTTCTCCATTAGCTTCAAAAGAGAATTCTACCCATCCATTTGGATCTTCACGATAAATAAAGATGGTTGTTCCAGGAGTTACTGTACCAACTTTATTCTCCTCGACAGCTACATCTGGTCTACTTTTAATTTTTAAATTAAATGGATAAGGTACCTGGTAGTAAGCAGCTGATGATACAACATTTGACCTTGAACCGTCTGCATACATTTTATATGGAATTTCATTAGATAACGCGTCGACATCTAATGTTTCAAGATTCTTTGGTAATTTTTTTGCATATGTATAGTCTTCTACACGAAACGGTTTAATACGTTCCATAATACCCGCAATTTTTGTAGCCCAGCCTTTATCTGATGCATATTTCACGTTCATGCCAGTTAATGTTGGCCCGTTATAATACATTCCACTTTCTTCTAAATATCTTTCTCGTACATAATTAGCATTATAAGCAATGCTATCGCCGTAGCTTGGTAAATATTTCGCATATTTAAACGGATCTCCATCATATGCACGTAGACCGAATAGATTATGTTTTTGATATGCGATTTCTGATTTTCCGTATCCAGATTCTAAAATCGCATGCGCTGCTAAATAATGAGCACTCACGCCATATTGATTTTGCGCATTGATAAAATCTTGCCCATGTCCAACTAAAGGACTATCCGAATGATATTTCGCAATAAAACTATCAATCTCTTGAGCTGTAATTTTCGAAGCCACTGTTAAATTTAAATCTTCATATGAGGTAGCAGTAATACTCTCTTTTTCATCGTTTAAATTTTGTTGTAACATATCTGTTTTTGCAGTAAGTTGAGCAGCTTCAGCACGTGTTATAAATCTATTTGGTTGCCAACCGTTCTCGGTACCATTAGAAATTTTTAAATCTATTAAAATATTGGCATATTTTTCTCCCCAATGACCTTTTAAATCTTCAAATCTAACCTGCTCGTTATGATTTGCTGTGCTTTGTAGTTTATATGCATTTACTAACATCGTAGCCATAGCAGCGCGAGTTACTTTTCCGGATGGATTGAAGATTCCATTACCTTCACCTTTAACAATCCCAGCTTTTTCAGCAGCAGCAATATAAGGAGTAGCCCAGTGGTTTTGTGAATCTGTAAAAGATGGTTTTGCATTAGAATCAATTTGTATACCTAAAACTTTTGTCATAATTTTTGTAGCCGAAGCTCTGTCTAATGAGTCATTTGAACCAAAAGTTCCATCTGGATAACCATTTAATACCTGTTTATCAACTAAATAATTAACGGATTTATCAGCCCACGTAGGAACATCAGGGAATTTATGAGTATCTGCTAAAATATTAGAAGAATAGGATAATATAGCTCCTGCAAGGATACCTGTTGCAATTAATTTGTGCTTCATTAAAATAAACACCTCTACCATTGTATTTATCAAATTGAGATTTTCTATTTTTATATTTACATGTTTGTAATAATAATGAAATCGTATTATCATGCATTCAATTTGATGTAACGAGTATAGTTACTTATATACACAAGTGTCAATGAATGCATTTTACAAAAATGTAGAATATTTACATATATTTGAATTTCCCTGATCTTATAATCGACTTATGCATATGGTAGATTTAATAGTTAAATTTCTTTTCGATAGTGTAAGTTTCTTGAATTTAATTATTTTTACTCTATTAGATATAGGAGCATCTTATTAGATTATTTAGGCCCCCTCTTCCGAATCCCATACTTCAATAAATTCAAAGCCTTTTAATTCACTTTGTTCAATAAGAGCCTTCAACTCGTCTGAAATAAAGACAACCGTCGGATGAATTTTTCCATTTATGTAAACTTTAAAAATCATTTCATTTTGAACTATATTAAAATCAAATGCGAACTTTTCACAACCTACTATAAGGCCTGTAATCAGTTTTTTAAAGATTGCTTTATCTCCATCAATTGCATCTAGTACATTCAACACGTGGACCAAGTAATATACCTCACTAGTTGAATTGCGTAAGAGTGGTAAAAATTCAACATTATCACCTACTAAAGGTTCAAGTACTTGCTTGGCTTTTTCACTAATCATTGGTACACCAGTTCCTCCCCAAAATTTAGGGAAATCACTATGAATATCTCCTTCAATACAATATATATATATTTCCCCATGAATTTGTTAAATGAGTTATCGAATTTATTTTTCCATCTATATATTTTTTGTGGTCTTCTTCAAAATTTAATAACTGGAAAGACTCATAGTTATCTAATACTCTCTTTAATACCCATATTTTCATGCTTATTCCCCTTTATTACTACCATTTATTTTTATAGTTATTTCTTGAATTCATTTAATCGTAAATTACCTTCTATTAAATAAAAGCGACAATAGTAGCCGACGGCTACCAAAATAATATCTTGTTTAAATTGATTTCCTTTAAAGTATCTTATTTAGAAAACTTTGCACCAGAATCAATTTATCTTCGTTCATCTGATTTTAAGTTCAGAATTTTCTCAATACAAAAAAGCAGAGCGTATTTTATAATAATCCTTGAGCTAATTATTCTATTAAATCTTACTTTTTACATTCTATCCTCCAAGATTATTAATCTTTGAAATAATTTCCATGTCTTAAATAGGAAAGGTAAAATTCATGAATAGTATTGAAAAAAAACTAGATTACATATTATTCAGTGCATGGTCTGTTTCTTTTGTTGCAACCCTCGGAAGTTTGTATCTTTCTGAAATAATGAAATATGAACCCTGTACATTATGCTGGTATCAACGTATCCTCATGTACCCACTGGTTTTATTATTAGGAACAGCAATTATACGAAAAGATTATAAAATTGGCATTTACAGTTTAATTTTCTCTATTGTTGGTGCATGTATAGCAACATATCATTATTTACTTCAAATAATTCCTTTTTCATTGGAAAATGCAGAATCATGTGGAAGAATTTCCTGTACAGAAGATTATTTAGACGGGTTTGGTTTTATTACAATACCCTTTCTTGCCCTATTAGCCTTTCTTATTATTATCATTTGTAGCTTTACTCTAATGAAATTAAGCAAGGAGCGAAACAGTATATGAAAAAAATGCTAATTTTTATTATTGCTATTTTATCAATATTTGCATTAGTTATTATTCTGACAAATAAAGAAACAAAAAATGAAAAAACTACAGGTACAGAGCAAGTAAATTATTATAAGAATCAAATTACCCCCGAACAATTGCAAGAGGATCTATCAAATCATAAAGAAAAAATAGTTTATTTCTATAAAACAACATGTCCACATTGTTTAAGGGTTTCTCCAATTGTAGTTCCTATGGCAGAAAATATGAAAATTAATATGCAAGTTCTTAATCTGGAAGAGTATAAACAAGGGTGGGATATGTTCCAAATAAAAGGAACGCCGACAATTATTTCTTATAAGGATGGAAAAGAAGTAAATCGAATCTTAGGGGAGCAATCTCTACAAACATTTCAAACATGGTTTAAAAATAATAAATGAGAACTTTGATTTTACCTAAGATTATGTTTTTCTAAATTATAGCTTTAGCATTTATAAAGATGTAGGCATTAACTTTATCTCATATTTGTCAACATACATTCTACTAATTTATAAGAGAGTAGAGGAATCTCCCTCATATTTACCAATCTTAAATAAAGAGAAATTTTTACTTGATAGGTATGAGGGGGATTCCCCATTTGCAATAAAATATAATTTATTAGGAGGTAACACATGTTTAAAAAAGTTGCATTATCAATTGCTTCAGTAGCAGTAGCAGGTTCAATTTTATTTGCAAGTCAATCAGTAACGGAAGCTGCTTTTTATCCGGTCCAAAAAACTGGTTCTGGCCTAGATCTCCGTACAACTCCAACAATAAATGGTGCACGAACTCAATCGAATATCCCAGATGGGACTCAACTTTGGTTATATTGCTATGTGAATGGCGAATCTTATATGGGAAGTAAGGTTTGGGATTATGTAGATGATAATGGCTATGGTGGCGGTGTTAGCTATGGCTATGCTCCTGATTATTTCATTAAAACAGGATCGTCTAGTCCAGTTGTTGGATATTGTAATTTTTAATTTGGAAATAAAAGAAAACAGCCTAATGAGGCTGTTTTCTTGTTTACATGGTAATCTCTGTAGTGGTTAATGTACTTAACTGACTTTTAGTTTGTTGATCTCGTACCACATCAGTAATTACTTTTATGTTTTTAATATCATTTGGGGCTTGAGATAAGAAACATATGAGTGTTAGCTTTATTTTCTCATTCCCCTTTAGACTTCTATCTTTTGGATCCGCATTCATTTTATATACATCTACTTGTTCACCATTACTTAAAACAAGTGTTTTAAAAGGACCTTTTTCTAAATCAAGTTCCTGATTCGAAGTGTTTTCTAAAGTTGTTGTGAATTGTATTGCATTCATTTTCTCTGTACTTAACCCTCTCTCTTTTAAGTTATATATCCCAACTTCACTTACTTCTGTACTTTCAATAACCTTAATTCTTTCCACTTGAATACGAAGAGGCCCTGCTTCTATCATTGTATGAGGTTCACTTAATTGCTTTAAAATAACTGTTCCAAATGGATGTTTTGCTTCTTGTCCCACTTGTGTTAATGGTTCTGTATAAGGCTTAGGTATCGCATTAATTTCGGTTATAGGAGCTTTTTTATTGTCAGATATCACCTCTTTTTCAGATTTCGTTTGATTAGAGCAAGCCGATATAACTATGCATAAGGATACAGCCGTTAGAAAGAAAGGTATTTTTTTCATTTATGAACCCCTTTACTAAAGAATTTAATTCAACATTTTTTACTGTTCTATCGTTCTAAAATCATTGTAAATTAGCAGATTTGTTTTTGGAATATTCAAACCCAAATTATGTGTGCCCTCATATTGAGAAAATTTAGTTCTGTTTCAAAATTTCCCTAGTTAAACTATACTTTAGAAAAAAGAATATGGGAGAATCAAAAGTTTGATATTTTAAAGGAAAAGAATTCAAGCAAGACATTATTTTGATAGCCATTGGCTACTATTTTCGTTTTTCTTTAAGTTATCGAGATGTATCTGAAATTCTGAAAGAACGTGGTGTATCAATTCATCCAACAACGATCATGCGTTGGGTTCATAAATGTGAAATTCGCATCCAATTGAAAGGAGAATAGCGCTATCTGTATCGTTCAATTGATGGAGATGGTCATCTTTGGATATTCAACTTTGAAAAACACGCGATCATCAAGTAACTTACATGTTTATAGAAATATCAATTTAACCATTACAAATATTAGTATTTAATTTTATCAAATTATAATTAGAGGGAATTAAAAAAAGAACTTTTTTAAGAGCTACTTTAAAATCTTAAGTTGAGGGATGTGTGAACGTAACGCTACTAAAATTCTTGCTTTTAAATCATTATTACTGTATTATGTTTACGTAGCAATATAAGGATTATGGTATATGAAAAGGAATCAAATCTATAAGTAAGATTTAAATCCTTTTCCAAGTCAAAAAGATTTTGCCAAAATCTAATATAATTTATGCTTGTCTTTTTAATATGTATCTAGTAAGAACATATTTTTTATCAATAGAATTCTGTTTTCAATGCTAGGAATTAGTGTTCTAAACAAGGAACCATACAAAGTGATCTGAAAAACCTGAGAGGTATTGTATGTAGTTTGCTTATTTCCAGGTACTACATACATACAATAAAAGAGCCTTACCTCCCTCGGCAAGACTCTACTAGTTTAGTTGTATAATATTTACATGATAACTACGAAACAGAAAACATATAACACCAAATAGCAGCACCCTATTACTCCTCCTACAGCTAATACCTGTTTAACCCAACTCTTAAATTTTTGATTACTGTAAATCGCTTGCACTCTTTCCATATTTCCTCCTATTAAGGAGAACCCTTATAGACTCTCACCTTGCTATGGTAACATTAAAAAATGGCTAATAGAGGCCTAATGTATAAATATGCAATATTGCATAAATAAATGTATTGTTATAATTGTAAACGCTTACTATAATAAGAATATAAAGATTCACCACATCTTAATAAGAAAAAAGAGGAGCGAATAATATGGAAATCGCAATGGCAGTTTTAAAATTTATAGGTGGCGCAATCCCATTAATTCAAGAACTTCTAAAAGCATTTATGTAAATTCACTATTTAGCAATTATTTATAAAAATTATCATACAAATGATCTGTATATCAAAAATGAATTGATTTACAGATCATTTGCGTGAGCAAGTTCCCTTTAACATGATTAAGGGACTTTTTTAATTTTTAAATACTTAAGGTTACGCCACCCTTCCTATAATTCTACAAATGGAATAGCATATTTTTCATTTTTGGGACCTAAAAAACTTTAACTTGATGGTGATGGGGTAACAATTCTGATTTAGAGATAAGATCAGTTTATACAAAGATTACCCACCGATATGTGGAAGATGAAGAATACACTTGCGAACTTGAAACGATTGAATTAAAGGACTTGATGTTAGTGTGGTGAACAGAATATGAAAATTACTTAAAAAATCGTAATCTTAACTATAAAATACCAAGACTGCCCCTCTCCTCTCCAGGGCCATCTTGGTGTTTTTTACGTTCACATACAAATTATTATTTGTATTGTTGCATGGGTTCTTTATTAAATGATATACGTCTACTTTACCATCAATAAGCAATGACTAATGTCTCCCATTTTATCGTACTGATTACTTATACGAGGTTTTAAAAGAACCACCTTGACTAAAATGATAAAACAAGAAATCGAAATGAGCCCCTTTTTTATTTTGTAAGCAGTAAAGCTTCCATATAATGCTCTTTTCTCTCAAGAGCTTTTTTTGCATCATCAGCTGTTAATATATAATCTACTGCAATGCTCTGTAATAGCTCCTTATCTGCATTTGGCAACTGAATCGTTATATCTTCCACGCTACTCTTATTATTTCCATTTGTCTTATTAAATTCTTGAATACTTCTTGCCAGCTCTGCTAATTTTTCCATATGCACAGGATTGTTTACATCCAAAAATATATTACTTCTAAAAACTGCCGTAACGTATTTCTTTACATTTTTCTTTTCTTTTTCTGTTTCTTCTTTTTTATCAAAAACAATATTTCCCGTATACATTTGTTCAAACGTAAATATATCGTTATTCTCTTTTCCAGCATAATATGTATTGAACTTTTCTTTTACATCATTCGCTTCTTTCTTGATTTTATAATTATCACTATCTACTTTTGGAGAGATTCGTCCATCCAAAGCTAGCTGAAACTGCAAATACGGTTCATTTACTTGCTGTACATGAGCTATCCGTACATCTGGCCCCAGTAAATCTTTATAATTCCCCGGTATTTCAACTTCATTTAGTTTAACAGAAAAACCATACTGCGATTTTGTATAACTTTGAGCTTTTTGTTTAATTTCTTTATCCGATATATCACATGATGTTAATAGTATTAAACTAAACATCATACTACATGTTATTTTTGTTATTTTCATATGGTATCTCCTTTTATGCTTACTTCATATACATAAATGCTAATATAGATTTCCGATAAAGTCACGAAGTTTAACAAAAAGAAGAGCAGTTTTAAGTTGCTATGTTTATACAATTTCATATGAATCAGAGTTAAATTTAAAAGAACTAAATCGTGCGTTTTCTCTTTATTCAACCATTTAACTTACTAACACTTTTCATAAGATATTTACACACTGCATTTAGGTAAAGAAATACAGAAATGTGTTTTTTTCTTTGTACTATCTAAATTTATGCTCCCTCCATGTTTTTCTACTATATGCTTAGCAATAGTTAATCCAAGACCTGATCCCCCATTATTTTCTCGAGAATCATCTACTCGAACAAATGCATCAAAAATACTTTGTTTCATATCCTCAGGTATTCCAATTCCATTATCTATAATGTTTATATATACTTTGCTTTCATCCTCAATTAACGATACAAACACGGTCGTACCTGCCGTATTATACTGTAGAGCATTAGATATTATGTTAGAGATAGCACGGTATAGTAACCTGTTGTTAATTGGAGCAATCACTTCTTTAGAGGGAATTTGATATTGAAGGATTAAGCGCTTGGCTTGGAATAAATCATAATATTCTACAAGCAATTCACGAATAAACTCAGATACATCAGTTGGATGTACTTCAAAAGGGTAATCAGAATGCTCTAATTTAGACAGTTCAAAAATATCTTCAGTTAATACCGCAATGATTCGAATCTTATTATATATTACATTCAAAGTTCTTTCTCTTTCACTTTTTTCTGTAATGATCCCTAGTTGTAATGCTTCAACATAACCTTGAACGGTTGTAATTGGTGTCCTTAAATCATGAGACAAATCTACAAGCATCTGCTGTTTGGTTTCTTCCAACCTCTTCTTCTCTTTCTCTATTTTATCGAGCTTTTCCGACATAACATTAAACGAATGCTGTATTTGCATTAACTCAAAATATGTTTCATAGTTTAACCTTTTATCATATTTCCCACTAGCAATTTCCTCAAATCCAGTTGCTAGTTTATCCAATGGCCTGGTTATTTTCCTAGCAATTTGCCTACTAAATATATATACATTCATAGAGAAAAATACAAAAAATAAAGCGATTGTAGAAAAAAATATCTTATAAAAAACATATACGTATTCCTCATTTTTATCAGAAAACGTATATTCATACTTTATTGCTTTTTTAGGAACCTTAACAAGGCAATATAATGTATCACCTTTTTCCGTTACAAATGTTGCTACAGATGAATAATAAGGAAGTTGATCATTATCAAAAAATAAAGTAGTAAATTCTCTTTGTGAATATGATAAAAGCTTATCCTTCTTTTCCCCTTTGGTATAGATAACTTGTAAATTTTCATTAAGAATTTCTACCCAACCACCAAATGATTCTATTGATTCTGAATTAATAGTTTTAAAGTTTTCACGCACTACTTCACTTGCTTTTAAATTATTTAGCTCTCCTAGTTGCTTTTCTGTTTGGTACATCAAAAATATAAATAAGATTATCACCGTGAAACCTATTGCTAGTGCAAATATAACGTAATTTTTAATTAAGATATATAAAACTTTATTTTTCATAAAGTTCTTCCTTCCTAGCAAATCTATACCCAAGTCCCCGGATCGTTTTTATATAAACTGGATTCTTAGGAGAATCCTCTAATTTCTCTCGTAGTCTACTAATATGAACCATAATCGTATTATCATCTGCACAGTAATAATCAGACCATACATTTTCAAAAATTTGTTTTTTAGTAAATATTCTCCCTGGTTCTCCCATAAAAAGGGTTAAGATTTTATATTCCGTAGCACTGAGAGAAATGGATTCGCTTGATTTATAGAGTGTACAAGAATGATGATCTAATACTAAATCACCCATATGAATTTGCTTCTCCTTACCTTCTACAGCCTTATCATTAAATTCATAGGACCTTCTAAGATGAGCTTGAACTCTAGCTATAATTTCTAAAGCACTAAATGGCTTTGTAATGAAGTCATCTGCTCCAATCCCTAAACCTATAATTTTATCTACTTCTTGAGATTTGGCTGACAATATAAGTATTGGAAATTGTAACGTCTCACGAATCTTTTTAATTAATTGATAACCATCCATTTTAGGCATCATAATATCAACAATAGCTAAATCAATATGATTTTCTTCTAGACACTTTAAGGCAACGTCACCATTTGAAGCCTCTACAACAAAAAAATTTTCCATTTCTAAAAAAAGCTTTAGAAGATCAATAATATCTTTGTCATCATCAACAATTAATATATTTTTTTTCATACTCTCCCTCGCATCAGTCAGAATTTTCGAAATCTATTTAAGGTTATTGTAAGGTAAATGAAAGTGACATGAAAGACTAACCGTTTAATATACAGGTATGAATTAAAAAAGGAGGCATTATCACATGAAAAAATTTGTTGGAATTGCGTTAGCAGCTACCATTGGAATTGGAGGTTTAGGAACTTTTGCTACTACTAAAACTCACGCTGCAGTAAACAATCAAGAATCAACAAAATCGGTTTATCAAGTATCTGACGTGCAAGGTGAATTTATGCATATTAAAGTGGAGAAACCTTGGTCAATGACGCCAAGCGGAAAACAATACAAATATGTCTTATTTAGTGAAAATAAAATTTATGTAAACCCTAAAACTGGTGTAGTAACAGCATATGAAGAAGGAGCAGCTGAAGGCAGAGTACTCGATAAAAATGGAAATGTTGTTGCTATTTGGTATATCACGGCTTTTAAATAATGAAGGGTTACTTTTACAAGGTCGAAAAGAGCATCTTTAAGTTTATTATGAAAGTAGTAAAAGAATTTCAAAACTTGTAATTAAACTAAAATAAAAAAGCTTATCCTTTAAAACGTAATGATAAGCTTTTTTATTATTCTTTTCATTTTTTGTTTTCGGAAGTATTTCTTTAAGATGATAGCAATGTGGTGCTATCCCATCTATATAAAGCTAAAACTTTATAGTGCCCCAAAACGGAAACAACGAGTTGCATTTATATAAATAGCTTTTGGAAAACTAATAATTTTGTTTAGGGCTACTTTAAGATTTTAGCTTAAATGACATATAGTTTTACCTCATACAGATTGATTAGAATATTAAACTTAAACGTGTTATTTTTAGCAGTCTAAATAATCGGGTTCAATGTATTTTTCTGTTTCAGGAGAGCTTTTAATTTCTATAGCATATTTCTTAAAAGCTACAACAGTAATCCTATCTTCTTGAACTAAACTTCTGGATTCATTTATAGAAGAGAAACCTGTTCGCGTTAAAAAATTGTATAAAGAGGATTTTGCCATCCAAAAACTGGTAACGTTATCTAATGATGCCCATTTTGATTTTAAACGTTCTTCTATTGATGAATTAGCAGAGTGTTCTAGCATTGTGTGTCCCTTATATTCATAATTTTTATAAAGTACTGATACATTAGGAGTAGAAGTGATATGAGTATCAATTATTACAAACCTTTTGCATACTTCATACACTTTTTCTAAAAAGGGGAATACATCTGAGCAGTCTAAATGATATAAAATACCAGAGCATAAAACAATATCAAATTGACCATATTTTTCAGCACTTAAATTTCTTACATCATCTTGATAAAAGGTTAAGTTTTCCAACCTTAATAAATCTTTAGCGAATATAGCTTTTTGTATGTTTGATTCTCTTCCTTCTATCCCTACAACAGTTGCTCCTTGCATAGCAAACTCAATAGCGTAATGCCCCTCTAAACAAGCTAAATCTAAGATTCGAAGATTTTTAAAATCACATTGTGTGATATCTTGAATCATTGTCACAATTTTTTTTAATGCAGGATTTGGTTGTCGAATATCTCTTGTATATAGAGTATCCGTTAATTTAATATCATAAGCGGTCCATTCACCATATTTACGAATAATGTTTTCTTTTTCGAGAACAAAATCTTTCATGATACAATTCGCCACCTTTAACATAATATTATGTGTAATATATACCTTAATAAGATCAATATATGTGTGTATAACTTGTATTTAGACGAAGGTAAACATTTTAAAGCTTCTCACTTTATCATGTGGTACGTCAACGATTCCTTCTTTTTGGGAGCCACTCGCAAATTTAGAACAATATGCAGCTCAAATAGTCAACTAATTAAACTACCTCTTCATCTCATCTATCTAAATTATAGAAATAATTCTAATTTAACTAATTAAGATTTTTTCTTTTACATAGAAAATCTTATTATATTCATTTTTAGCCATAGCCAGTGCAAATGTCATAATGATAAGTGGGACAACACATTGCTATCAAGCTAAGCAAACAAAATACTCCTTAAAATTAAAGAAAAGCAAAGAATAAACTTTAATATGTATTAATCCAAACAAGAGAAGATGATTCATGTGAAACAATTTACTAAATTTCCTCTGACATTTTTAGTTATGTTCCTAGCCAATTTAGCGAACTATTATTTTATCCTATTTATGTAATAATAAAAGCCTTCCTAATTATAGGAAGGCAACGTTCTAAAATGAAAACCTATATTTGATTACTAATTAAATTACCTCAAACTGATAATATACACTTTTCCCATTCTCCCTAGTTACTTTAATTTCAGCAAATCCTTTACCAATGACATCCATTCTAACCTTTCCATTGCCCTGTACTGTATATTTGACAACTTTTTCTCCATCTATTGTTGTATGCTTTGCTGCAACTCCATCTTCTGTTCTAGATTGACCGACACGCCAACAGTCATTGCACTTTTTTGTATTCTTTGATACTATTTTATTTTTTACATATACGCTGTTATTGGACGCATCAGCTATACCATTTGTACTTAACAAAATCACGGAAGTAACTAAACCTATTCCCAGTTTCCTCAACATTATTTCATCCCTCCTGTATCAATTCATACTTTTATATTAAACTGGGATTCTTTCAGGCAACTTTCATTTATCTTACAATAACCTTAAATACCCTTTAACAGTACAAATTCTCTTTATACAAAGTGAATAATTTAGATTTCCTTAAGATTTTGCTATTAAGTAAAACATAAGTGATTGTGGGTTAGGATCCCAATCTTTTGGAGTTTCATTAACTAGGGTAATTACCCATGTCCCTATTCCAAATGGAAAATGATCCACTATTCGCAAAGCCGTATTTGATAATACTGTAGCCCACCCTGCATTAATGACTTTCATGTCAGGTGCTATCATAAAAACTGTACTAATTTTCCCCTTAGTACCAATATCCACACCTTCCCACTTAAAAGACTCAAAACCATCGCCGAGATCAATTCCAGTTCCTTTAGTAGCTTTTAATGAGATTCTTCCTCTTTCTGCACCTAACGTCCTTTCATCCCTATATTGAGACATCAATGCTTGGTGATTTAGATTAACGTTAGGTAAATCACCTGAAGGATTATTTAAAAACCTGCTTTCAGGATTAAGATACCAGTAATTATTATTCATTACCAATCACTCCTCGCTTTTTCATTCGCCTCTCATATAATATTATTTAGACCAACATATGTGCATGTGCCTAATTCCTATAAAACGATGCTTAGTCCACTCCATCTAACACGCCGTAAAACAAGTAAAAAATGCACAACCAAAAGTAGTAAAATTTCTGTACTCCATAGTTAGTCAGTCCTCCTTTTCTAAATCCATTTGCTAAGTGTAATACACGCGTTATAACTAATTCTATATTGCATTCCTCTTTTCTATAAAAGATTTATTTAATTAAAAATTACAACTAATACTCTATATAGAGATAATTCTCATTTCTGCCGATCACAAACCAATATACACAAATTTTATTCTTTTTCATTTAATCTTTCCCACCATTATGTTTTCTGCCTATACATGAAATGAACCAATGAATATATAGGTAAATATATTAGATAAATCTAAAACAAGAAAGAGGTAAGACATTTATGTATCAGAATTTTCAACCATACCATTATCATAATAATTCATATCAATTTCGTATATTCGAAAGATTAGTTGGAGAGTTTTTTACTACTCTAAAACCTATAAAAGTCCCCCAGATAGGACATGTAATTCCTGCTGGCACACGTGTATTTATACACAAAGTTGACCATGATCAAGCAGGTCAAGAAATTGTTACAATGGTATTCCCTTTTGAAAGTACAATTATGAATGGACATCTCACAGCTGCTGAACTTAGTGGAAGAGTATAATCTACTGTATAATCACCAAAATAGGCTGAGAACAAAGATGTTTGACTACAATTCAACCAGATACCACAATATTCCCTCCGCTAAATAAAAGTCAAAATCCTGTCAATACTGCAGATACAATAATCTTTCTTCGTTCTCTCTTTTGAGCCGAGAAGTTGGATTTTGTTAGCTTCTTATTTATTTAAATATGAATTTTAATAAAAACTACTAATTTTTCCGTCCTCTAGAAGATTGAATTTTTATATTCGCTAACGCTTATCTTGTAATTGCATTTCATTGCTAACACTAAATTTCACAGTGCTTTCCATTTGTTTTGTGACTGATGTTAAATACACTGGTGTTTCTCTAAATAATAGTTCTTATCGGTTCATATATTAAATATGATTTTAAGAATACATTTTTTAATGAATAGTTAGGGAACATTTGCTTTGAAGTATACAAACCTTGACATAAAAAGAAAGTAACTGCATCAAGCATTTTAGAACAAAAATTCCGAAATGTTGACAAGACCCTAACGAATAAAGGAGGAATAGAGCATGGCTCGCTCAATTCGTGTTCTCTACCGAGGCGTACAAGGCAGAGTACGGAGAAACTTTAACTGGCCCCCTATTAGACAAAACTCTGCAGTTGTAATCACTGCTGCAGAATGGCGATTCTCCGGAGGGGTTTTTGGTTCTGCTGGTCGTCCCCACTTAGGTGAAGCTAATGTCTTTGTAACAAATATCGGCCCGCATGATCCCGAAGGTGGACCAGGTAGTTCGGGTGGAGTAGAATTCCATCTTCACGTCAATTCAGCATCCCCTTTAGATGTCATTGTCACAATTTCTGTACTGGAGGATATTGAAAACTTTGTAAATGCCTAGCACTGTACAACTCGAAAGCTTCTAGTAAGGTTAAAACAATTAGTCGAATGCCATTACTTACCGCTTCCCCTTAGAAACCCCAGAGATAAATGGGGGTTCTTTTAGTTAAATAACTATTTGGTTTAATTTTCAAAATAAAATCGCTTGTCCATTTCACTTTGCTCTATCATTGTATTTTCTATTAATAATAAGAACTTTTAGAGGTGAATTATATTGGACAAGTTTTTATCTTTTGCAGTACTTAATCCCGATTCGATTGGACCCACACTTCCACCTATGCAACCTTTTCAATTCCCTTCTGGTCACACAGGTTCAACGGGTACTATTGGTGCTACCGGACTGACCGGAAGTACTATTACAATTATTCACGTAATAAAAGCACTCCATAAGGAATGCCTTTTATTATGCCGAAGAAGAAAATTTATCAGCTGCAGAACGAGAAAATCCGAATAATCGGACACTTCCTTTAGTTAAACGAGTGATTGGAGGGTTCCCAGAAGATTGGGGAACTTATACAGATAAAAAAGCATGTCATGGAAATATGACATCTACTGATACACTTGGTATTGCACCAAACGCAAAACTTTTCGATATTCGTATCTTCGAAAAAGAAGGAATAGAAGAATCTTTTCTAGATGTAGTAATTGAAGCTTATGATTGGGCAATTCAACAGCTTCGTCGCAATGGGACTCCTCAAATACTTTCCAGCTCATGAGGGGATAGGTGCAATTCCAGGGGCCACTGATAACTCAAATCATTCGATGAATCGAATGATTTGAGAAGCAATTTAAACAGGCATATTAGTATTATTTTCAGCCGGTAACTGTGAAGATCCTTGTGGAAGTAGAAATCCTAATTATTGTAGAACGAATGGCCCCGGAAAGAGTATACATGGAATTAATGGACATCCATTAGTAATGACAGTAGGTGCTGCTAATATTAATGATGTTCGTGCAGGATATAACGCTCAGGATCCAGCTAATTTTGATGAACATAAACCAGATTTCTGTGCACCTACTCACTTTACTGGTTATCATCACAACAATACTGGTACTTCAGCTGCTTGTCCGGTTGCTGCTGGAGTTGTTGCGTTTCTTAAACAAGCTAATCCTGATTTAACATAGAATAAAGCTAAAAAAGCGCTAATGGATACAGCAAAAAACTTAGAGGAACCTGGTTGGGACTCAAATACCGGTGCTGATATGATTCAAGCAAATGCAGCATTTAATCGTCTTATGGAGCATAATTAGTCTATAAATAATCTTATAATATGAGCTAATCCTTTTTTCATTTCTTGTAATCATTCCACATAAGATCAAAAGTTAGTTTTTAGAAACTCTCCAGCCATCTATAACTGTACTTCGTTCAGTTATTATAAAATTAATACAACTCAATATCTTTATCAAATTAGTTTTTTAAATTCTCTTTCTTTACATTACAAAAATCTAATATTCTTTATTTATTCTAATACATTTTTAAAATAAGATATTTATATTTCTCTAACCCTGAAAATTTCGAGGATTATCTAAGATTTAAGCAACACTCCCAAATGGTATTTATATCCAAGAGTTTCATGTAATTTCATATATATATATCAAAAAATAATTAACCATGATAAATGCAAATTTTCCATTTAATACTTGTATAAACAAATGAGTTCGTTCACAAGTTATATTTGAAATACTGCTTTCTAAGCAAAAATATAATTAAGGTGGTGAAACTATAAGAATGAAAACATCTATTTTCCCTGGTGGTACTAATGATCCTGAAAACGAATTACTTGTTTCCGGCAGTTTTCGTAATCATTCTACAACTGTAAATTCTATACAATCACTAGTCAATCAAGTAAGCGAAAATCAGTTCCAATCATATTTAACCCATTTAGTTTCATATCCAACAAGGTTTTCTACTAGCTCTTTTTATGAAGAAGCCGCAACATGGACTCGTGAGATATTAAAGGAAATGGGATATACAACTAGTAGCGAAACAATACGCGTAAACAATGAAAATAGCCAAAATGTTATCGCAAATAAAATGGGTACAAATCCTGATGAAGAGAAACACTTAATTATTATTACTGCACATCTTGATTCTGTTAACCATAGTGGAGGGCCTTCATCTAATGCTCCTGGAGCCGATGATAATGGCAGTGGTAGTGCAGGAGTTTTGGAAATTGCTCGTGTATTCAAAGACATTCCCGTACAACATGATCTACGTTTTATCCTTTTTGGAGGAGAAGAACAAGGATTATTAGGTAGTAAACAATATGTTGAGAACCTAACTACTCCAGATAAAAATCGCATTCGAGCAGTTATTAATATGGACATGATAGGAAAATTAAATACTTCGACACCAGCAGTATTAATTGAAGGTTCACCTTTATCTGAAGAGCTCATTAATGGATTAAAAAATGTAGCATCTTTATATACAAATCTCGATGTCAAGGTATCTCTAAATCCATTTGATAGCGACCATGTATCTTTTCTTAATAAGGGGATCCCTGCTGTTTTAACAATAGAGGGCGAAGACTCTTTGAATCCTAATGACCATACCGCAAACGATACTCTTGAGCATATCTATTATCCACTTGCTCTTGATATTTTACGAATGAATATAGCTTTTATTGCTTCTCAAGTTACAAATTTAGAATGAAAGAGGGAATTTTCATGAACAACTTTACTCATGAAGAAAGTTTCAATAACTCAACAGACAATTCTAAAGACCCGACCCCTACCAGACGTAATTGTGGAACTATGAGTATGCACGAAAAATTATTAGAGGAATCCGAAGAATACAGAAAAGAACGAGAAAAAATTGAAAAAACGACTGAAGAATTTATTAAGAATAAAAAACAATAAACATTTTTACAATCGTTTTCGAATAAAACATTATTTGAAATACTGAACGAAACTTACAGAATATCAGCTAAAAGGAGAAATTAAAATGCCAAATCAAACTAACTCAGCAGAAGGAAAAAATACACCTACTGTGCGTAGATGCGCAACTATTGAGCTTCACCATAAATTACTAAATGAGTCTGAACAATATAAGAATGCTCGTATTGAAATTGAAAGTGTAACAAATGAATTCCTGAATAGTGCGCGTCTAGAATCAGAAAGACCAGTTGTTAAAATCCCTGTAGTAGTCCATATTGTATGGAATACTGAGGAACAAAACATCTCAGATGAACAAGTCCATAGTCAAATTGATGTTTTAAATCGTGATTTCCGAGCAACAAACCCTGACATAGCAAATGTACCTTCTGCATTTAAAGATTCTGTAAGTGATGCTAGAGTAGAATTCTTTCTTGCTACAAAAGATCCTGACGGAAATCAAACAAATGGTATCACTCGTACCCAAACAACTCAGCAATCATTCTCAGTAGATGATGCAGTCAAATCAGAAAGTGCTGGTGGAGTAAATGCCTGGCCAGCTGATAGATACTTAAATTTATGGGTTTGTGAGTTAGAAGGTGGGCTTTTAGGATATGCACAATTCCCTGGTGGACCAGCTGATAAAGATGGAGTTGTTATCACATACACTGCATTTGGTACTACAGGTACTGCAAAAAAACCTTTCCATTTAGGACGAACAGCTACTCATGAAATTGGTCATTGGTTCAATTTATTCCATATTTGGGGTGATGATGGAAATGCATGCAATGGCACTGATCGAGTTGATGATACGCCTAATCAAGGAGGAGATAATGTTGGTAGTTCACAAGGTGCACCTGGTCGTCCTGTAATAACATTTCCACATACTTCTTGTAACAATGGACCTGATGGCGATATGTTTATGAACTATATGGATTACGTTGATGATGATACTATGGTTATGTTTACAAAAGGTCAAGTAGATCGTATAGATGCATGTCTTGCTGGACCACGTTCATCCTTTCTTACAAATTAATACGATAACCTAATTTTAAAACGATGTAGGTTAGGATTAAGTAATAAGTATATACATGCAATAAGTACCCTACAAATCATAATAAATTAAATCTCGTTAAAACAAAAAGAGATGTCCTAGTACTATATCTAGGGCATCCCTTTATTTTTACTCAGCTTAAAACATAACTCGTCTAAATTTCTAGATTTTATACATCTCTAACATGGATTGTGGAACAACTTTTTTTCCCACTACTTTAAATTCAAATTCCCCTTTTTCTCCATATATTAATTCTATAATTGGAATAGTTACCATTAATTTTTCCTTCTTTTTTCTTTCTGTCTCTAAATCAATTATTTTCATGTCACAATCCCCTTTATTTATTATAAACAAGGAGAAAGCACTCATTTGAGTGCTTTCTCCTTGTTTATAAGTGGACCTTGTAGGACTCGAACCTACGACCGAACGGTTATGAGCCGTTTGCTCTAACCAGCTGAGCTAAAGGTCCAAAGCATAAAATTTACTTCATAAGGCGTATTCACATATATCATTTTACCATATAATGTATCAATTCACTTTACTTTTTATTTAATATGCACATTTACATCGTGTTAAAAGTGTTTATTTTCTGCACTCCTAATATTTTGTAATTAGTACTATCTTTTAATACCTTTACAGAGATCTGATTAACAGTAAATAAAATGTATATATCAATCATATTAAAAATGATATAGTTACAATATTTAATTACTTATATTGTCAAATACTCTTATGCAATATTGTTTAATATCAGTAATAGCAACTAAATTATATGCCTGTTTCATTGTATTAAAACAATTATCTATCTCCCCTTTTTCCATGATAGGTTTACCAGAATTATTACCTTCTAATTCTAGATCAGCTACTGCCCATGGTAAGTCAAATAGAATCATTTTCTTTAAAGTCTTCCCACTATAACAGCCTAAAGTATTAACTACACAGTCTAATATTTCCTTTTCTATTTGAGTTAATTGATTTGTACTATCATAATTAACTTCAAGATTGTCGTACCGATATACTTTATATTTATTAAAAATAACTCGATATACCGGGCCATGACTTCCTACTTCACAATCATCTTCAAATAAATATGTTCCAGTAAACACCTTACAAAATCCTTGCGCATAGTATAACAGCTTTTGAAGAGCTAAAGGAGTAATATCATCATTTTTATATAGCAAATAGTTAGCAACTTCCTCGATTTTCGTAGTCTGCGTAGAAGGAATATCATCATTTTCCTGTAGATTTGCGATTGCTTCTTTAGAGACTCTATATGCTTTTTGAGTAATTAAATCTTTATTTCTTTCCAAAATATCTAGCATAAAAGATTGATCTCTACCTAATCTTTTCAATATATCCGAGTACTGCTTTGTCGGAATATCTCCATTTACATACCTTGTTAGGGTAACCTCTCCCCAACCTAAAAGTAAAGACAATGGACGTTTTCCAATCTTATATTTTTCTAAAACCTCTCTTATTTCAGAAATAGTAACTAACTGTTCCTGTTGTCTATAGGCATGATCTAATTGTTCTAAATTATAATCATGAATGTTAGGAACAAATATTTCAGATTTACACTCCTCGCAATTTGCTTCTTTACCTACATAATGATATTGCTTCCCTCTAATGACTGTCACTTTTGAAACATCTTTAGTAGAATACTTTACCATATCTCGACAAAACTCACATAAAACCAACATAAAAATCCTCCCTCATTCTAAAACCATTAGTCACTTATCTTTACCTAAAAAGATAAGTGACTGGTTTATTCCTTGTATGAAAAGAAACAACAATCATGTATTTGTTCCTGTCCTTATTTTCAATTAGATTCATCTTAATATATATGTCTACCGACTTCTTTTGTCCCCAATTATCTAACTCATATTGTGGACAAAAGATATACAGTTTTTCATGAGCAAAATTTGGATTTTTATTATCAACTGCATAACAAAAATCACGTACTCCTATATTAAGAAGAATCTCTTTCACTTTACTAGCGTTAATCTTATTAGCCTCTAAAAATTCACTATTCTCTTTCCTTTTTTCATTTCGAGAAACCGTAAATCGATTATTTTTAATTAATTTTTTAAACTCTAATATGTACTGCTCAATCTCCCCGATTGTAAAATTAGTGTGCTTTTTTGTCTCCCTATTTTGAAAGCTAATATGCATTAAAATTCTTTCCCCTTTCAAATCGTACCTCATATTTACTAGAATTACAATAAAAAACGTATCAATTGATACGTTTTTTAAAAATTCACAGTAAAATTCTATTCATCCTTCTTATAATGAGTACATTTATGTCGTCTATAAAACTTCTATATAATTATTTTTGCTGCGATTCGTAAATCTATTATGTATCTATTTTACAATCACAGTTTCATGTATTCGTGTATACATTTAACGTAAAAAAACTACATATCCCTCCAATTTCCCTGATAAACAAATCAATTACTCATATGTATTCTTCTCCCCCTATATAAACTTCCTATCTTAATCTGTTGTTTTATACAGAAATATATATTTATACCTGTTTAAACCTAAACAAAAAAGGCCTCCTCAAGTCGATTAATTGTGCATAGCAAAAAAAGCTAATTACACTAATCGGCTCAAAGAAGCCCTTTCAAAATTAAAGTAAGAAAAAAACTTACTTCTACAACTCAACCACAACACATAAGGTGTGGGAATGAACGGAATCAAATAAACTAACAATATACCTATATATTACAAAATACATAGGTATATATCAAGATATTTTAAAATATTTCCAAATGCTGATTTTCATTCTTTATTTTCTTCCAAATAAAAAAGCATATAAATACTTTACTCTTTCCAAAACTGTTCCATTAAACTACCTCTGCAGTTAATAGAAAAATACGCCTCAGATAATTATCTGAGGCGTACATATCCACTGTATACTATATTATTTTTGTAATGACTTATACAAATCAATTTCATTGTTTTCATTAGTATTTCTTTTTAAATGTTGAATTGCCTTATTTGGGTTCTTTTTATAACCATATTTATCGATTATTAATGCTAAAGCTGCTGATACTTTTGGTGCAGCTAATGAATTTCCATAGTTAAAATAGTACCCCCCTTGAGGATGAGCAACAAGAATTATTTCTTTTTTAAATAACTCATCTTCCATCCATTTCTCTGGACCATACATGTTCAGCAATTCAATATCACCGCCAGGAGCTGTAAAATCTATTGCATTTCTTCCATAATTCGAAAATGATGCAACAGTTTGCTTAGGACCAGTCGAAGCAACCGAAATAACATGAGGTAATTGGGATGGAATATCTTGTACTATGCCTTTCGCAAATTTCCCTTCATCTTTTAATCCATTATTTAAAACATTTAATAACTCACTATTTTTATCAATGTTTACTGAATCATTTCCTATAGCACTCACAACAATGATTCCTTTTTTCTTTGCGTAATCAATTGCTTTTCGATAAGCTTTAATTTCTGCACTATTATTTTCGCTACCATCTGAATATTTACCTGTTTTCAACATATATGACCCTGCACTAATATTAATAATATCATTTTCATCTTTTGTAGCTTCAATTATTCCTTTAACAATCCAGATAGCTTCTGCAGAACTCGATCCAAATACTCTATACATATTTACAGGCATATCAGGTGCTACACCTTTCATCAGTCCATTAGCATTTATCTGACTAAGTACGCTCGTTCCATGACCTGTAAGGTCTGTTAATTGATTTATATCTCCTGTTTCATTTGGTTCTTTCCCTTTATATCCACCCTTAGGTACAAGGTTCTTGGATTTTAAAATGGATGTTTGTTGAAAATCAGGATGATCCTCTGGATTACCAGAATCAATAACAGCAATAGATACTTTACCTGAAGGTTTATGAAGTTTATAGCTTTCACCGTTATGCGTAATTCGTTTCATATCCCATTGTTGCTCCCAAATAGAATCCGGATTAATAACTTTTTCATCATTTATATTTGGAGTATACGTTTTAAACGCTCCAGTTGATGAGTTAATTTCATCAATATTGTTTGAATCAATGGTATTTATAATTTTATCTCTTTCACCTTCGACCTGCAGCATTTTGATTTCCGGTATGGAATAAATTACTTTTTGATCTTCACTTCTTAATTTACTTAAAACAACCTCAAAATCTGCATTTTCCTTTATAAGGATTGAATAATATTCTTTTCCTTCTGCTTTAATATCATTTGGTAAAAAACTCAACACTAATAAAAAACTGAAAATACATAATATATATTTTTTAAAAATATTCATTTATCCCCCAACCTTACAGTTATTCTTTATTACATAATTGAAATTCTTTAACTTATCATTGAGAATATAAATTATAATAATAAGATTTATTTTTTAATAATTGTTCATGTGTACCTATCTCTTTAATAGAACCATTTTCTAGATAAATTATTTTATCTGCATTTTGAATAGTTCTTAATCTATGAGCTATGATTATTTGAGTAATATGTAGCTGTTTTAATGTATTCTCTATATGTCTCTCTGTAAAGAAATCAAGATGACTAGTAGCTTCATCGAAAATAATTGCGCTTGGTTCTTGATATAATGCTCGAGCTATCAAGAGTCTTTGTCTTTGTCCTCCAGAAAAGTTATTACCACTCTCTGAGATAATTGTTTCAAATCCCATTGGAAAATTCATAATATCTTCTAAAATCCCAGCTTTCTCAGCTGCATCAATAACTTTAAAATCATCATGACTATCTTTAGACATAGAAATATTATCACTAATTGATCCTGAGAATAATTTTGATTCTTGTAGTACAGTACCAATCGAGGTTCTTAACCTATAATAATCATAGTCATTAATATCCTGATTATTAATTAGTATCCTGCCTTCACTAACCTTATATAGTGCAAGTAATAATTTAGAAATTGAACTTTTTCCTGATCCTGAAGGACCAACAATAGCTACTTTTTCCCCTTGCTTAATAGTGAAACTTAACTCTTTCAGAGTATAGTCACTAAATCTATTGTATTTAAAAAATACATTTTCAAACTCAATATCACCTTTAATACTTTTAGTGTTTACTTGAACACTTTCTTTTTCTTGCTCATCTTTACTTCTCAAAACATCTCTAATTCTAGAAAAATAACTTTCTAAAGAAATTAATTCAGTGTAATTATTACTAATTGAAATTATAGGGGTAATGTAAGACCCAGCGATGGAACTAAAAGCTATTAAAGTCCCTAAAGTAATCTCTCCTTTTAACAAATAGTGACCACCAACCCACAATATCAATAATGGAACGACCACTTGAAAGAATCCTGTAATCGTATGGATTACCGCTTGAAATATATTAAGTTTTTTAGAACTTACTAGTTCTTTAGCAAAATTATTTGACCAAAGGGATAACCTTTTTTTCTCAAGTCCTAAACTCTTTATATCGACAATATTATACATATTTTCGGTTAAGACAGATTGTGTATTAATTTTATCCTGTATATTCTTTTTAGTCATTTTTCTAACAATATTTGAGGTGAAAAATAGTAATATAGCTAGCACCATACTTAACAGGAAAAGTAATAATGTCAATTGAACAGAAAAATTAATCATTACTATCGTATAAGTTACGATAAGTAATAAATCTATGAAAATAGTAATCATTGTAGTAGAAATTATATCCCTTATAAATACAGCTGAGTTTGCTCTAAATAATAAGTCTCCACTACTCCTATTATCAAAAAATGAATATGGTAAATAAAACATTTTTTTCATAAAATCATTCATTATTGATGAATCAAGACCTTTTTGAAGTATAGCAATACATACTCCTCTTAAAATTGACATACTAATGAAAGACAATGAAAAAATAACCATTAACCATCCAAATGTATCTAATTTACCTATATCTCCATTAGTAAAAGCATTATCAGTTACCCACTTAGTACTAAGTGGGATAACTGTCATTAAGCCTTGAATAATAATTGATATAAGTACTAAAACAAAGAACTTACCTTTATGCTGATTAAAATATTTTAAAATTATGCTCTCTTGTTTTTCTTTTACAACCTTATTTTTAGCAGTTCCTAGAAATTCAAATGTTAAAACAAAACCAGAATATTTTTTTTCAAAATCCTCATGCGAGATTTTAATCTTTCCACGATTAGGATCAACTATTATTTTGTAATTTTTATTTATTTCCTCTAAAACAACGAAATGATTATTTCCCCATTGTATAATGCAAGGTAGCGCAATAAGCTTTAACTCTTCACTATTGACCTCATATGCATCTACATTAAAATAATAGTTCTCTGCTATTTCCTGAAGATTTAAAAATGAAAAACCTTCTCTAGGGGCTGGATAAAGATTTCTCAAATCATTTAATGAGACTTTTACATTATAGAAATTAGCTATCATAGCAAAACATGCTAATCCGCATTCCACGCTCTCCATTTGTTCTATAAACTTTACTTTTTTCTTATATATTTTCATATACAATCCTTCTTATTTTCTATTAGTCCAAAATTGATCTTACTTTACCAGGATTATTGATTCTAAGCATTTGATAACCTATTCCAGACAATCCTGTAAATAGTCCAATCGAATTAAATCCTTCTATGTATCTTAGTTTGAATCCATTTTCTTCATTAGCCCTATCTATAATATTCTCTACTAATAATTTTGCTGTTTCTAAGTCTTCTTCATTTTGATTAAATTCATATTTTTTCAGATAGAATTCTGTTACAGCTATATTACCATGGCAAAGCCCATCATTTTTCAACATATCCATATTTAATAGTAAAGGTTCTAATATTTCTATAACTTCACTATGCTTGTCATTACCAATGATATTTCTGATCTCAATTTCTGCAATTAGAATTCCCACTATTCCTCTACACCAAGAGAAATTCAAGTTTTTGAAGTTTTCTATTTTACTTTCCTCAAAATTCCTCTCAAACTTCTTATACAATTTTTCTCCGTATTTAAAGTAACGCTCATTATTTGTACATTTCCACAACCTGAAAAATACTAATGCATTAGATATATCTCCATGGCCAAATCCCATATTAAACTCAAGATTTTCTTCTTTTTCTTCATCATTCATATTAATGTATTTTTCAGCATATTTTATTGCTAAAGTTAAGTAATTTAAATCCTTATTATTATTGTATATTTTTAATAAAGAATTAATTAAACTAATAGCCCCGTTTAAATAATCAGTATGTATCATATTTATTTCCTGATTATCTATATATTCCATTTGGAATTTTAGTTCGTCTTTTAATGCTCTAGGCAATTTCTTCTTTTTCATTCTAGCTGCTGCATGTATAACGCTAACATACCCACTATTTAAACCCAACTCATTCTTAATTACATGCTGGTTTAGAGTATTTAGTACCATGTTTGCATAATCTAAATATTTCTCATTTTCCGTTTCAAGATATGTTGTATATAAGAATAAATACACCCCTGTAAATCCATCATAAAAATCATCATCTATCATTCCAACTGACCAATATTCACCTTGTTCTGGATTAACAACTATCCACATGATTTTATCATCTTCTACAATGGCAGATTCTATAATTTTATCAGCTAACATTATTGCTTGTTTTTTGAGATCTGTATTTTGAATTTTACAATTTCTAAATAGTTTAGATGGTGTATATTCTTTCTCATTTTTTAGATACAATCCAAACGAAATTTTCATCACTGAAATTTGTTTATTAATTTCTTCTGTTGTCAGGTAATTAATTTTATTAATTACTAATTCTTCTGCATTATATTGCTGTATTGACTTCATAAATTCAAAGTCACTTGAAATAACATCTTTTGTACCAATTTTATTGAAGAATATTGGAATATCGTTGTTCATCATATCTTGCACTTCATATTTAATCATTTCTTTGTCACTAAATGGATGACTCCACATATTCTCCAACACTTTTTCCCTATCTAACATGTCACCTAATAAATCTGGATGATATGAATGGTGTAGGATATTTCCATATTGACTAGTATCCCTAACAATTAGTCTCACTATTTTACCCTTAAGAGGCTTTAATATTTCAATTAAATCTTCTTTATTATCCATTGCTATTTCACATATATTTCTAAAGCCACTAATTATTTCATTAGTATAATTTTTAAATCCAATTTTATTTTCAAGGTTCTTTAGAAATGGAATATTATTCGAATCATTAGTTGTAAATTCTAAATGTTCATACCTCATTTCATCTGTTCCAATGTTTATAGGCTGTAATATTTTTTTAGCTATTTTCATTCCCTTACCATCTAATGCACTCAAGTCCAATCCTACTTCGTCTTCCCGATCACTTCTTGGGTTAAGTGGTAGTAGCATTGTTGAGGTTATATTGTTAAATAAATCTAAACGGGCTCTTTTTAAGATTGGATAATCATCAAGAACATTTAATACAGGCTGTTGAACAATTGTTTCTAAATCTATTATTACTGGGTATTCACCATGAGCAATTAGATTCTCCATATGCATATCAGAAGCATTTATTAAATATAATGCCCCTAATATCTGGCCGAACCTTGTGTAATATTTAGATAATTCTACTTCTTCATGGCAACCTTCGTATAAAATGAATTCTTCAAAACAATAACTACTTTCATAAATTCCTTTGACGGTTTTCATATCTAATATATTATCTTTTTGGTTAAAGTAATGAATAAATTCATTATAGACCTTGCTCAACTCTATATTCTTAGGCTTGTATATTACTCTATACTTTTCGTTAAACATTAATTCTATAACTGTATTACCCTTATTATGCGTGTCACCTTGTCCTATTTTAATACTTGTGAGTAATAGCGGACCTGGAATCGAAAAAGTATTTAATATGTCGTCTTTATGTTTTTTCATTCGATTAAGCATTGTTTTCATATTAGTAATAAAATAAGATGTAATTGTGCTTAAAATCCGTGTTAATACAATATATGTATTATAAAACTCTAATAATTTTTCTTTAGATTTATATTGATTAATAAAGAATAAAAATCTATTTTCAGGTGTATCTCCAACAAGAATTTTATTTTCTCTATCCATGTTCAATTCTAAAATTATAGCTTTTTGTGCTAATTCAACAATGGAATATGCGAACTGTTCGATCATACTCTCTAAAATATTCTCATTAATTAGACTTCCATAATTATATTTAGAGATAGAAGCGCCTATTTCTTTTTTCACAAAATCTATAAATGGCCTTACAATAAATAAGATGCCCCCAATTTCCGAGTCCAGAACTTCATTCCTGTCAGTACTATTTAAGATATCTTTAAATGTATTATACCAATCAGAATTTTTTGCAGCTTCATTATATAAATCTATATATCCCTTAGATGGATTTTTATCAACAGCCAATGAAAAAATGTTTGTTTCATAATTATTGTATTTTAACATTGAATTAAAATCTTCTTCGGATATGATGCTCATTTCTGAACGCCAATTCAATAAGGCCTCTAAATTTGATGCATCAAAAATTTTATTATCTTCAATATATGCTTTAATTACGTCATAGCGCTCCTTAATATTTAATGACTTATGTAAATTTGTTAATAACATCCCCTAATCCCCTTTTTAATAAACTAATTTTTTGCTTACATACTCTTTCAATGTATCACTATCAAACAATCCATTTTTTAACCAGTATTGGTACTCAAAATTCTCTTCAGGATACATATGAATACTAGATTTTAATAATTGAAATGTAGTTTCGTGCCTTTCGTTTACTTCCACCTTAAAATTATTTTTATACAATGCATCTATACTATCAATTAAACTTGATAAAGATTCTTCATACTCTTCTTCATCAGTTCTTAAAAAAACTTCTGAATTAACAACTGTTGCTCCCATAAAGGAAAAAATTTTACGCACATAATCTTCTACTAAGTCCCCACCGTTACTTTCAGCTGTCACTATAGTTATTACAGGTTTACAAATTAACTTAAATAAGTGTCCCCAATACGATAAACGGTCAATAAAAATCTTTGCATCGGATGACACATTATGAGAATAAACAGGAGTTGCAAAAATAATTAAATCTGCACTTTCTAGTCTTGTTTTTAGCTCTTGTCCAGAATCATTTTCTAATCCATCAGATGGACAAAAACCGTTTATAAAACAGTTCTTACAACCCGTTGAATGCATCAAAGGCTTTTGGATTGGATCAAAAACATCTAATTGTATATTTGGATAGGATTGCTCTATATATTTTTTTAACTCATTTATAATTTTATTTGTTCTTGATTTAACACTTCTAGATCCTGAGTAGAGTAAAATTCTAGTCATAAAAACACCTCATTAAATATTTATGAACAAAAAGAATGAGATAATATTATCTCATTCTTTTCTATTCATATTACTTCCCTTTATTGTCTTTACCACATTTAAATTCAGCAGACGCTATGTAAGAAGCAACAAAGCTTGCAAGAAATGGTGATGGAGTCGTACGTGGATCTACTCCAGAAGCTCCATAAATTTTTTCCATTTCTGTTTTACTAAGCTTTTTCATACTTAAGCCTACTGTCTTTTCACTAATATTCATCATGAAAAAACCTCCTTTTTAACCTAAGCAATTTTTATTATAAGATACTAAACCAGTAATACTACCAGCTGCACTCAGGCAAGCTTTACTACTTGCTTTAGAAGCTTGAACAGTGATACGAGAAGCCACAACAACTGTTGGATGTGTTCTTGTATCTACCCCAGAAGCTCCATAAATTTTTTCCATTTCTGTTTTGTTAAGCTTTTTCATACTTAAACCTACTACATTTTCATTCAAATTACTCATACTCAAAACCCACTTTCTTCTTTTTATAGTTTTTTTTTGAAAGAAAAGAATATATATCCTTTTTCTTACAATTAGATTATATACAAATATTCGTATAATTTGCAACCATTAATAAACAGATTTACAAAATATGCAAAATTGCATATTATATATATATCTGAATACATATTATCTTTTAATAATTTAAATTACATATCTAGTTATTTGAAACACTTGTAAGGTTAGGTACTTCTCAATGAGTTAAATAAGATAGCCTGCAATAAATTTTATTAGCTTCACAGCACTATAAAGCTAATAAAATTCCTCCTCTACAATAAACAAACATGCTATTCTTTCCATAAAATCATAGAAAGAATAGCATGTTTGTTTTTCTATACCTACATCTAATAAATTACAACTGTTGTTCAAAAAATTTAATTATGTAGGAATGTATATAAGTTTATATTTTTCATATATATTCACCAAATAAAAATTAAAAACTAAAGGGCTCTAAAAGTATTTCTTGCAATATTAAAAGCTATGAAGATTCAAAACTTATTATATTGGTGGATAAGAATTAGAAAGTTTGTCTATTTAATCTACATATAGATTCTTAATTACAAGAATCATTTAAAAAAATAATAAACCCAGATATTCACATAAAAACGAATTTTTATAATTAAAATATCACTAACAAGTAATCACTTTATGGTACTGTAGTTACTTTTCAATTAATAATAACACTACTGGAGAAATACTTAGTATTACTTTAGAGAGATTTAAAAATTTTTGAATACCGCATCAATAACTTGCTATGAACAAAATTGATACGTATATTAAAAAGAATAGATACTAATCTTCAAAAGCTATCTTTTGAAGGTGGTTTTTCGAACCATTTAAAACCTTTTAAATAATTCGAAATGACATACAAAATAAGTATACCGCTTAATTAGTAGGAAATATTGCTTATTATATTAACTTTATCATTAGACATTTCTATTCTTAATATATTGATAATAATCAATAATGTTCAAATACTTCCTCAACTTTTCGGCCGAATACTTTACATATTCTAAATGCAAGATCTAAAGAAGGTGTATACTTATTTTTCTCAAGGGCCGAAATTGTTTGTCTGGTGACCCCTACTAATTTGGCTAATTCATCCTGAGAAATGCTCTGTGCAGCCCTATACATTTTCATATTATTTTTCAGCATTTTATCACCTCAATTTATTTTAATTAGTAAGGAAGAATAATTGTTTTTTAATCACAACAATTATCCCTCAGTTATTCAACCTAGTTTTTTATTAAAAACGAATATCAGAAGTGAATTAATAAAAGCCATTATAGAAATAATAATAACGAGAAAATTAAATATTTCATCTACTAAAATATATCCATTTAAATGTAATATCGCAAAGAATCCCAATAAAATATACGAAAACAAGAATGCATACTTTGATGCTCTCCCTACCACTTGCTCACCACGTTCATCTTTTTTATTTTTATCTAAATAATACATCCAATATGCAATTGACATTAATAAAATCGCAGTGCTAATCTTCGCAAATATAGTTAACATATGTAATACCTCCATTTATTTACTTATTTTATACAGATAATGTATCATCTTTTTTACATTATGTAAAGTTTTTCTTACTTTTTGTCTTGTTTTCATTACATAACTTCTTTGAGTATTATTAGAAATACTGCCACATGCCCCTCTGATAAACATTTAAAAGTTCATTAAATATCTGAACAATATTGTCACAAAGAACATGAAAAAAATAATAAACAATTAGAATTTGGAACAAGCAATCAATTACACGATTCAAATGATTTTTCAAATCAAAAATTTTTAGGACTCAATTGCATTGCAAGAAATCTTTTCAAATAAAAAGGACAGATTGATTTAAAAGAATTGGTTCATCAACAAGTATTTGAACTACTTCAACTTAGCTACATTACAGCCTATTAGAAGTGTTAGTAGTTCAATTCTCTAACATGGATTGTAAAACAACTTTTTTGCCCACTATTTTAAATTCAATCCCCCATTTTCCCCATACATTAGTTCTATAATTGGAATAGTTATCATTACTTTTTCTTTCTTTTTTCTTATTGCTTCTAAGTCGATTATTTTTATCATACAATCCCTTTTATTTCTCCTTGTTTATAAGTGGACCTTGTAAGACTCTAACCAACTGAGCTAAAGGTCCAAAGCATACATCTTACTCATATATTGTATTTACATATAATCTCTTAACATATAAAGTATCAATTTAATTTACTCTCTATTTAATATGCACATTTGCATCATGTTAACAATGCTTATACTCCTCATTCTATACACTTTCTAAGTAGTACTATCTTTTCATATCTTTAACGTAATTTTTTAACAATAAATCATAACTTTATGATTAAAATTTAATATCTATATACCTTTCATTTTACTAAATATAAAGAAGTTACTGTAATTACAGTAACTTCTTTATATAATTAATAACTTATTCTCACTATTTCTTTAAAGTATCTCTGCATATTTTGATTTACTGCATGAACGTAACATCCATTTATTCCGCGAGATAATAGTACGTAATAAATACGTTTAATATAGGATGTTAACTCATCATTATTTATATCTGTTCCCTTAATTGGAAGACCGTTTCGATCTTTATATTCTTTTGGATTCACTACAATCTTAGCCTTATTTATATCATAGTCTCCATTTTCTTCACCTGCGTAATCACAATCAATTTCAGCTCCTAAAATTACACCAACATAATTTAAATCCGCACCTTGTGTAGTATGTATACATCCTATTTCCTCTATACTATTCTCAAAGTTAATCCAACCTTTTACCTTTGAGTTCCATTTGAATGTCTCACCTGTAACGGGATCTTTTATATCATAGTGATTTTTATCCTTTTGTGTAATCCATTTCCAAGAATAACCTGCGACTACGCGACATAATTCATGTTTTTCATTTAACATTTTCATAGATTCATTCAATTCTGTAATAGAATCCATTACCTTAAAGTCATAGCCCCGTAATAACCCTTCTTCATACACTCCAACATTATTTGCTATTTGTAAATATTTACGAAGCCATGCTAGATATTGATCTCCAGATTTTAAACGGAATTGTTTATGTAAGGGATGCCTCTTATAATTCGCTGTCAACCGTTGGAATGCATCTGTATCTATATCTGCTGGTCGAATCGTTTGGTATGGATCATAAACTATTGTTAAATGATATGCAAATGTTTCTATTAATTCCAACTCGTTTGTATAACCATCATCAGTAACTAAATGTTTTAAATCACGTGCTTGTTTACCAAAATATTGTTTCAGACGATGAGCTTCATCTACAAAAACATATTTATATTTAGATCCTCTATTTTTTGCTTTCTTAATAAATAATGAAGGTGAAAGTACTGTAATACCTTGTAAACCTAGTTTTTTCATTAAACTCTTATATAAATTTAAAGAATGATTTTGTGGGACAATAAGTGCAATGTCTTCATGAGACAGCCCCTCACGTGCTTTACCAGTTTTATCGTCATAAGCAAGCGCATATAAGATATTTGTTAATACTATTGTTTTACCGGTACCCGGGTCCCCTGTAATCAAATTTCGACTATTTGATTTAGTAAGCATTGTATTAAAAATGTCTTTGCAAACCTCAATTTGATTTGCCGATAACTCTTTAAATGGTGAATATTTATAAATAAATTTATTATGTATCTCACCTAAATTCTCACTAGCTATACCTTCTTTCATTAACTGAGCCCAAATTTCTCCAAACATATTTTCAACATTTTCAATTCCATTATAGGAATGAATTTTTTGTCCTCTGACTTTATTCAGTAAGTTAAATTTTTCATCCGCTAATAAATATTCAATTAATAATGTTTCAATATGTTTAATTGAGCTTTCATTAAATAAATCACTCTTTATCACAATAACTTCCTTGAATGTTTTATCTTCATCATTTAAATGTGCAATGAAACGGCCATAAATATCTGTGGACTTACCTACATATAAATTCTTTTTATCTCGTTGAATATAAACTACTGGTATTCCATCTATTTTAGGGTCTCTAATACAACCTTGCTCAAACTCTTTTCGCTTCTTTTTAATTATGTAAAATGAAGATAATTTTGCTGCAAATGATAGCATTTGAATAACTCCCGACTTTTTAATTTTAAGAATATTTGAGGATGTGTGGATTGCATACTTTTAGAATACAATCCATACATCCAAATCATGATCTCAACCATCTGCTTTCCCATAACCATTTCAAAAAACTGTAAAACGATTATCGCTTTACAGTTCGTTATATTTTTTATTACTTCCAAATGCTTTTTCTACAGGATATTTCTCTGCATTCTTTACCAACTTAGCATGTACTACTTCTTCTAGATCAATATTTAATTTATCACTTAGCATAAGTAAATAAATCATTACATCCGCCATTTCTTCTTTTATTTCCTGCATTTTCGTCTCTGTTGCTTCTTCACTAGACTTCCATTGAAAAGTCTCAAGCAACTCTGATGCTTCTAAATTTAAGGAAATTGCTAGATCCTTCGCATTATGAAACTGCCCCCAATTTCTCTCATCTCGAAACTTTATTACTGCATTTTGCAAATCTTCCATCACTATTACTCTCCTCTCAATTACTTACTATCTCTTTAAACCAAAATTCATTACATCTATAATTCCATCTAATTAACCTTAATCCAGATATAATCATCTTCATATTTAACATTTAATTTTAATCGAATCCCCTTCATATAGTCCTCTAATCGTCTTGTAAAATCCTCATCATTGAATTGATCATATTTATCTACGCCTAGATATAACTTAAATATATTCCCTTTTGTTAAATCAAACTCCCACTTCAAAAAATTATGTAGCATACTTTCCTTACTCATGTAGTGATTCGCTTCCATATAATCTAGTAATTCATATAGATTATAGTATACCAAGTTATTTGGTTTAAGCTCTTCACATTTGGGACAATATTCTCTATATCTATCTTGTAATTGCATAATCATTTCTGTCCCACATTGATTACAGTTATACATGTACCATTCCCCTTTACTGGATAACCCAATTCGTCTCTCTTATGTTCTTCCTTTCCTTGAAGTTAAAAATTATACTATTTCACTTTAAAAATATTCCTCTTATGCCACTTAAAGTATAATTTATTCTCCGGTTGAATTCCTATCTTAACTTTTGGTATTAATCCAAATTTCAAATAATCTGTTTCCACTATTAATGAGGAAATATGCAATCGTCCCTGCCCATCAAATGTGATAAACCCTTTATCATAAAGAGCATCATGATTACAGCACAGTAGTACACCGTTATACGGATCTAAGCGTTCCATACTTGTACTATCTTTCCATGGCTTAGAATGACTTGCTCTTAACAATTCTGGTAAATTTATTCCGCATAATGCACATTTTCCGTTCCAAATCTCTATTAATTCCTCTCTAAATTTTTGCTGTCCAATTCGGATTTTCGCTTTTACTTCGGATTCCGTCTCAGCTATAACCGGAATTAATGTATTATTTTCTGTCCTTCTTACCGGATCAACTGCCAACTCTAATTGCTCATCATTGATTTTATAAATGTTTGAATCACCAATTAGTTCCATTAATTTAAGGGCTAATTCTTCATTACATGGATATAAATAACCTTGGTTTCCATTTGCATCTGATTGAAAAGGTGAATATTTAATTGGCAACAGGTGCGATATCTCTTCAAATTTATCACGTATATTAATTGGTTTTTCTAACTCATGATATTTTAAAGATACCAAATAGCCTTCATCATTCCATTGATCATGGCTTTTCATAATCGATGGTTTATTCGATTCCTTACAATTTTCTTCAGCGATACTAACTGCTACAATATTCCCTTTTACATAATGAAAGATTCGATCCCCCTCTTTTACATCCATCATTCTTTTCCATGAATGTGGTACATTACCGCCTCTATCCTTTTTAGGTGACCAAATAATTTCTAATCCTTTTTCCTCTTGATATGTATGCCCCTGCATAACAATAAAATGATTCATATACTCTCTCCTAAAGCGTTAACTCATTACGCTATTTTCTATTTAATATAATACTAAAAAACTCTCCTATGATTAGCAAATTGTCTGTTTCATTTTCAATACCAAACAACCTTTTCTACAGAAAAATTCTGCAATTCCTTTTACTCAACAATTGAGAAATCCAACTTTATATCCATTTATAAAAACAAAAGAGTTGACCCAAAAGGTCAACTCTTCTATTTTAAATTTTTTATTTCTCTTCTTCTTCTTTTTTTGCAATTTCCCGTTCATTTTTAGCGATTAAATCATGAAAATGCTCTTCTTTGTTTTCTTCAATATAATTCATAAGGTCTTTAAGTTCCATTTATATCGCCTCCTGTATTTATTATATCAATAATATAATAAAATGTCAGGACAATATCTATTAATCATTTTATAAAATTTATAAGATATATTTACTAAAAAACAAGAGCTGATTTCTCGATAAATTGATTATTTCGAGATTCATCAACAATAATTTCTTTTACTCGTTTTGATTCTTTAAAAGCAAAAACTTCTGGTTCCTTCCCGGTATTATCATATAAAGTATAGCAATCTATTAAATCTTTAATTTTAGAAAAAGTAGTCGCTACTTTCATATGGCTTTCTTCAATTATATTTTGGGGTACCAATCTTCCTGTTACTTTAAAACGCAAATTGGATCGCTCTAAGGCAACCTTTATTGGAACATCTACAATAATTGCTTTAATACTAAAACCTGCTAGTCTTAATTGTTGAATTAACTTTTTGTATTTTACTTCATTTTTCATTGTACCATCATACATAAAGTTTATTTTTCTTTTCATGCAGATTTTTAAAAGTTTCATGGTAATATCACTACTTTCATCATGAACTAAAAAAGCTGCTTGTTTCATTAACTCAATATTTCCGAATTCTATTAACTCTTGATATTCTGGTATTTTTTCTTTGATCTTATCAGGATCTATCCAAACCATGTTTTGTTTCTGATGTTTATATCCCTTACTTACTAACTCTCCAATTGAGCTTTTTCCAGCAGCAGAACCACCACCAAGTAATATAGCCTCAGGTTCTTGCTCTTGCTGCGGTTGATCATTTAGAAATAATTTAATGATTTCATTATGTAAAAGCTTACGTTCTATTGTATACTCCCCATTAATTACGTACTTTTCTCTAGTTGGTTTCAATTTTTATTCTCCTCTTCTATAGATGCATTATTGTGTCCCTTTAAAAATTTGAGACCTTCCCCTTTAACTGCGCTTATTACTTCGTATTTTGAAATCTCTATAAGAGATTTAACTTACTATAATTTCATATAACTCTTTTTGTTAGATGCTCTATCCTTTATTTCTTTTTTTACACATTCCTTCTAAACAACGATCTTTCTCTCTGACTCAATGTCTTCTACATATATCCACTTAAACAAAAAAGGACTTCTTTAAGTCGATTAATTGTGCATAGCAAAATAAGCTATATACACTAATCGGCTCAAAGAAGCCCTTTCAAAATCAAAACAAGAACAAAACTTGTTTCTACAACTCTACCAAAACACATAAGGTGTGGGAATAAACAGAATCAAATAAACTAACAATTTAATTATATATTACATAATAAGGTTATTATTATCAAGATTATTTATAAAATAGCTCTTATCAGGAAATTTATGCCTCTAAAATATATTTATTTTTTTAACATCTACACAACATTAACAATACATGTTAATATATAAATATTGCAATTTTAATATAATAATTTATAACAGGAGATGACGAAATGAAAGGACTTGAATTTTCAACTAGTCTATTATTCTTTTGGATAAAAGGTAGAGTAGACGTTGATAACAGGTTTGTAAAAACCAACTTATCAAACACATTATTAGGGTTTATTCCTGCTGGTAAAGACCAACAAAACATTCCTCTAAAAAATATTTCTGGAGCAATGTTATCTACGAAGTATTTCTTCAAACCAATTATTCTTGGAATACTAATTTTCTTATTCGGATTAGGTACTTTGGGTGATAGTTTTATTGGTGGATTAATCTTTCTATTAATGGGCATTGGAATTGCAGGTAGTGGCATCCAAACGATTTTAAGAATTGAAAAAGCAGGTACACCTTATCATATAAGTGTTCCATTCTTTGAAAAAGAAAAAATGCAAGTATTAAATGATATTATACACAATGCTTTAGCAGATGATACAGATAAAACAGATTTAAACCTATTCTTTGATAAAAAATCACAGTAAATCTTTTTTATTTGTAAAACAAAACATTATCCCTCTATAAATTTATTAATTATACTATAATGTTTCTAAGTTAAATGTATAAATAAGCGCACCCTTTTGTTACTAGGATGCGCTTATTTATATTTAGAAATCGATCTACACCTATCTCTCATAACGTTACTTTTTTGGATGAATAATTGAATATCTCTATTAGCAATAGCTATATTCTTTTAATATCCTTATCAAACGTCTTACGCAAAGTATATATTCTACTCTCCCCTAATCCAACCTCTATAGCTGTATTATTTATTATTATATATATCATACTTTTTCCTATCGTTCGCCTTTCTCCTTATCTTCAATGTAATGCTTTCATTTGAAGCATTGAGATATGACTCCCTTTCTATATCTAACCTTTAGCTTTATAGACTACTAATATACCTGCGGATCCAGAATAGATTAGTCTAGAAATAAATGAGTTTTATCTATTTACAATGATCTTTGTACATATCTCCATCTATCTTATGGTAAGTAGGTAAAAAGATAAATAAAACTTACAGGTGTGAAAGATTCTTAGAACTTCTTATAACAAATAGAAAAAAGCATAAACCCAACCATGGTGCTATATAAAGAATTTCCCCACGTGTTAGGTGCTGAAACTATGGAATTATTTCCTTAATGAGGAACAGCAATATACTAATTATTAAATCTCACCCTTTTGAATGTTGAGTACGAATCAATGGGTATAAAGTTGTGCTTAAACAAGCCATTGAATTAATAACCAAAGATCTCATCTTATCCCATTGGAAAGTAATATTTACATCATATAGAGAACTGGAACTGTTCCTGTTCTCTATGTAAAATTTAACAATGTAATACGTAATATTCATGATATAACAGCGGTTGTTAGTGACACTTATTTCTTTCGAAATAAATTTGTTATAGAGTTGTACTATGAAGATGATTTCTCCTTTTCATAACGAGGGGATCAGTTTTATATTAATTACGTTTTAAAGGGCCGACAAAATAATAGACGTTAAAAGCTACAAGATTGTTGAGACAAGTACTGACATTATTATGTAGTGAAAGAATTCGAATGAGACCGCCATTTCTGACAGTTTATTTTCAATACTAAATAAAAAATTATACTGATTAACATAAGTGATTGAAACACAATTCAATATAGAAATATACAATTCATTTATACTTAAGATACATGAATTGTAATATAAAACCGATCAACAATTGAGGCTTCCCCTGACCATTCTTGCCAATTTTTTATATAAATCTCATATACCCCATCCTTAGTGGTACGAAGTTGAAAAATTCTTAAACCAGATGAACCAATACCATTATTACTTAACTTAAAATCATCTTGTACTAATTTAATACCCTCTATTTCTTCTAATGCCCATCGATATCCTGTTGTTGGATTTTCCTTTAATTGTATAGAAAAAGTATCTCCTATACTCATAGTAACAGTACGTCCAGAATCTTGTTTGGTTAATATCATAATTCAACACCTCCTTGCTATATACATCCATCCTCACTAATGACTAAGATACGTTTTGGATGGATGTATATAACTTAAATGTATTATAATTATCCTATGACTAAAAACGTACTTGTATAATACTTTCTCACTTCAATTGGCAACAAAATAATCCAATATAGCTGCATTTAACCATTTATAAGTATTCTCCTCGTAATATAAAGGTCTTAAATAGCATCCACACCATGGTTACACCAATGATCTATTCCACATTCTCCATATGCTATACGGAAGAAACCTTGTTCGCCCCAAGTGTTGTTCCAACTATTTTTACAGATCCAGCAGCCTTGGCTATCATCATAGCCAACTATCGATATACAATGTCCTCCAACTTGATTACCTGTGACATGTTTGTATACGCCTTTTCTATAACTTAAAAAATCTTGGTAAACAATTATAGCTGCGCTTACTGGTCCTTTAGTAGATAACCACTCCTTAATTTTTGCAGGGTTCCCCGTCAATTCTGTATAATTTTTAATTTTTGTAAGGCGATTATTTGAATCCGTACATAATCCACTACAATCTTTTTTTGTTAGCCCTTCATCATATGGATAGCAAGATTCATCAACAACTCCTTTGGTTTTTAAAGCCTCATAAGCACTTGGAGGCCACCATCCAGTACTACAATTTCTACCTTCAGCTTGTCCATGACAGAAAAACAAATGAGCCTCACTAAAATCGACTTGAAGATTTGGATCATTGTGTTGCATGCGTAAGCTCGCTTCTACAGTGGCTATTGTTCCAAAAGAAACGCATGAGCCACAATCTTTTTGATTTTTTATTGATGTTACAAAATTTTTCCCATTTATATTTCGCAAGTCAAAGACAGGAGGTAAATTTACTGCTCCTAAAGTCTCAGTTTGGATGGATTCTAAAATGGAAGGTATCTTTTGTTCAATTTCCGTAATACTTGGTGCATTCGTTGGAGGTGTAAGCCCTAACCAATTTTGTTGTTCTTGACTTGTAAGTAATGATAAATGTGTTTCTTCTGCTTCCCAGGTTGCATTAGCCTCAGCTAGCTTTCTTTGTAATTCTTCTACATTTATTTTACCGATATCCATATAAATCATCTCCTTTTTATATAATAAAACACAAATCAAATGTATTATTTATCTAAAAAACTAAACTATACATAAGAAACGTTTATAGATATATAAGAATATTTTCATAAACTACCAATTTAAAATCACTCTCAATTAATACATAAAATAGATATCATTAACAAATCATAACTTTACAACGATATTAAATTAAACTGGAGGTTTTAAAAGTCATGCCCTTGTTTAAATATGGAGTATTAAAAGGTAAAGTTTTTGATGTGAGACCCGTAAATTCAAAGGATCGTACACCTCATTACGAAGTACATATTAAAGCTGCTGGTAATGATTATCGAATTGCCATCAACGTTGCCTCTCAAGATAGTCCTTCAGAGGTTTTATACTATGTAAGTGAAGATTTCAACTCAGAACAAATCACAATTATTCCAACATTAGAAGAAGGATTTACACAAGTCACCAACGATAACCAAGACATTGCATTAGATTATGTTCGTGGTAACCTGTTTGATCCAACAAAAATGATTCCCCTTCCTGCAACAGAAAATGGACCAGATAATGATTTAAATGAGAAAGTGAATCGATATATTAATGAAGCTAAAGAGAAGAATGCTACTGTATACGCTTACGGGGAAAAATTCAAAAATGAAAAAAATAAGGATAAATATTTTGGTTTTTCACCAGGTAGAGGTATTCATGATATTCATATGAATCAAGGCAATAGCTCTAATTGGAAAGGTGACGATGGAATTTGGCAAGATGGCGGCATCCTTATTCAATTTGAAGAAGAAAAGAGATGGGTAGGTATGTTTCTGGCATTTCAATCTCAATCTTGGTGTACAGATAAACAAGGACATGCTACTAAACCAGTTAGTGAATGTAATCATACAAACAGCAAAAAAAGCTTGTAATTGATTATAGAAAAACGATTAAATCTTTACAAACATTTTGGATGCTTAGTATTTGGTATTTTGACGTTTGCTATCTTCTAAATTATAAAACTTAACATATACCTCTTTTAATGTATTAGGTTAGTTAGGTTCTGTATTAGGTCCAGCCTTTATTGTTTTCCGGCAGAAGACTCCTTCCTCAAAAATGTGAAGGTGTGAAACACCAATTTTAGGTGGGAGATGAATGTCGATTAGCATAAGCCAACATATTTGCTATCATTTACTTGTACAGATTGCTCTTCAACGTTCTATCGCCCCACGCTTCTCAAAATTGCGAAAACCAAGCTAAAGTAGGTAGTGTGGTGAGTCAGCGTACAAGATACTTATGTTCTCACCGTAGGGACTGCGGGTAGAGCCTGCTAAGATAACTGATGGATACATCGGTGTTCGCAGGAATCTCCCACTTCAAACAGTCCGTTAGGACGTTAAGTGGTGAGTAGTTCAATTCAGTTGAGATGTTTACTTTAGATAAATTGAATTTAAAATAAATGTTCCGTCAATACTGTATATAATCCTATTTCCATGAATAGAGCAGTTAGCTTTTGCTAGCTGTTCCTTTTTTCAAGTAGTAATTAACCCAAACAAACCTCAAAAAACTTCATGTGTTTCTCCTCTACAATCAACATAATTTTCGACTGTACATACAACCTATAGACTATTATTTACTATTTGTTTTATCGCTTTGTGCAAGTAATACGCAAATTATATATATTCGAACGATTTTAACCTTCTCTCCATTAGGACCAAGCCATGTTATCTTATAAATAATCTCTTCTGTAATTCATTCATTAAATTTTTTCCATTTCCTGTGAACACCTTTATAAAAGTAATTTAGCTAATGGGGTCCCATAACCCCCTTCTACTTGAAGTACAAATTTTTCATTATACTTACTGTTAAAGTTATTGTAAATTATCCTAAATAATATATTCTCTCTACTGGATGTGTTTATATACATTTAACCTTTCTTATTTCCGAATTTTCTGTTTTATATTGAAAAATGAGTTAGAACATATTTTAATAGAGTAAAATTTTGATATGATACTAATTGCTGAATAATATCTTTGGAGAGGATGAAATTGAACAATGAATGTTCATATACAGGGGAACGAGCAAATAACTCATTTATTAAATGAATGGTATCAAGAAATTAGGGCTAGGCATGTAGACGCCGCTCAATTACTTAAACAAGAAATTGAAAACAAAATCCATAATATAGAAGAAAATCAAACGATATTATTATACTACTCACTACTAGATTTTAGACATCAATATTTAATTGATAGCTTAAGTATTTCTAAAGATAGCTTTAAACAAAGTGATGCTTACAAAACTCCTACAGACGATTTCCTTTCATACTATTATCACTTCTTTAAAGCCATTCATTCCAATGTTACTGGCAATCATAGCCTTGCAAAAATACATTACGATAAAGCCGAATACTTGTTAGAAACCATACCTGATGAGATTGAACATGCTGAATTCCATTATGAGTTAGCCATTTTCTATTGTCATACACATAGATCAATTTTATGTATTAATCATGTAATGAAGGCGAAAGATATATTTTCAAAGCATCCTGGATATGAATTAAAAGTTGCCTTCTGTAATAACTTATATGGATTAGCATGCACTCACTTAAAGGAATGGGAATTAGCTGAGGAACACTTTATCTCTGCTATGGATACATTCCAAAAAGAAAATTTAGAATACAATATTTTAATTGTCCGTCACAATCTAGGGTTTATGTACGCTACGCAGAATCTATCTGAAGTAGCATTACGATATTTATCCGAAGTTAATCAGAAACTACCCAGCGATTATAAAGCTGTATTCATTGAAGCTAGAGAGCATTATAAATTAGGAGAACATGAAATTGCTCAAGAATTAATAAAAAAGGGCCTTCAACTCTCTACTCAATTGGGAATTGAAGGTTATATTCATCACTTTAATATTTTAGAAAAAATAAATCTACATAGCTGTGCTAATGATTTAGAAAAAACTGTTTTAGAAGGAATTTCTTATTTTGAACGAGAAGAACTATATGAGTATATAAATGAATATACTGAAAAGTTAGCAACCCAATTTTACAAAGAAAATAATCATAAAAAAGCCAGCTATTATTTTTATGAAGCTAGTAAAGCCAGTGAAAAAAACTTTAAAAAAGGAGCATTAAAATGAAAAAATTAGCGGTTAGCTTACTAGGTATTTTAATTGTTGTAACAGTAACTTTTGGATCAAATTCTTCAACAGGCTCTCAAAGTACCATAAATGTTATTAAATATTCACATGGGCATACTGGATGATGAAAGGAAGGATTATCCCTTCCTTTTTCTTATATTTTAGAATTCAATACGTATCCCCTCCTATATTTATTTATAAAAATTTAAGAAATAAATAATTCAAAAGATAAAATAAAAATACTATAATTAAAAACTTCCATTTGTTTCTTTTCGTTGGTTTTCCAGCATGTTGTATATAAAAAAATAAGGCAATGCCTGCCATGGTAATTAAAAAAATTGATAATAATCCATCATCTGTAATAACCCCTCCATACAAAAAATAAGAAGTCTCTTTTTAAGGAGACTTCTTATTTCTAATACAAACGACATACATAGGCTAAACATACACAATAAAGTCAGGATGATGTACTTTATTGCCTTTTCATCATAACATATAATTTATCATTTTTGTTTAATAATTCCATTAAATAAAACTTTATCAACCTTAAAATGTTTTATAATAAAAAACAAATAAAAATAAAATTAATAATATATTCACTTGATGCAGACGGAATATGCTCAAAAGATATATAGTTCGGTTACAATATCATTCATGATTTTTTAATTTTTTCCTTCCCTTCTGTTAAGAATACTTCAAAACTTGACTGATTACCTTATGTTAATACTTTATATATGCAAAATTACATACTAACCCTTATTGAAAATAATTCTCATTGTAACTATAATGGTTTCAGGGATTGAAATTTTCACTTTCGTTTCAAATCTCACAATATATTAAAGGAGGAAATACTATTATGAAAAAATTGATTTTAGCAGGGGCACTAGGAATTGCAGTATTTTCAGGTATGAACTTACCAGGAGCTGAGGCATCAAAAGCGAGTGCAGCTACTACGAATTTAGAAATTCAAGAAGTCACAAAATACTACTCTATGAGTTCCTATGAAGTGTCTCAAAAAGAATCATTTAATCTTAAAAAAGGGGACGAACTTACAGTCTTTGTACAAAATTCAGGGTTCCCAATTTCTTATACGGCCTTTGATGCAGATAATCAAGTAATTGGCACATTCAATGCTAATTCCCCATATGGTCGTGTATTTAAAGCGCAAAAAGACGGTAATATTTCTGTACAATTTCAAGCAGGTGTAAATTCTACGTACATGAAGAAGATGAATTTTACAGCTAAATTTGCTGTTTCTAAACTTAACCAATAATAAAAAATGTAACGATCCTCTTTAAAAACAAATTAAAAAGGTATATCCCTTCAATGGGATATACCTTTAGTTTTAGTGAATTTTATATTGACCAGATAACTGCTCTTGCGCCATACGAACTAAACGTTTTGTAATTTCTCCACCTACTGAACCATTTGCTCGTGCAGTTGAATCCGGTCCAAGTGTAACACCAAACTCCTGAGCAATTTCATATTTCATTTGTTCAATTGCACTTGCTGCAGCTGCTATTAAGATTTCGTTTGAATTATTATTTTCGCGAATTTGCATTTTTTAAACACCTCCGTTGAATTTGGTAATATCATGCTCTATTTCCAACAAAATATGCAAAAAATTATTCGTTTAGCTATTTTACATATATACCTAAGCTTTCATCTCTTATATAGGAATAGATAAAGGTATAGGTCATACTCTATACCTTTACCTTCTTCTATCCTACTTATTTTTGAATTCCCCTATTAACCCCTGTAACTCTTGCGAGAGCCAATTCAAAGAATTTGCTAACTCTGCAATATCTTGTACATATAGTTCTTGCTCTTTCATACTTGTCTCCACATTACTACTGCTATTCACATATGTATTTGCAATATGTGATAATTCATTTACAAACTGAACAATAGTTTGATTATCTTTTAAAATGTCACTTGAATGATTCGAAGTCGCTTTAATTTGATTTGTAACAGATTGTGCAGATTCTGAAATCTTTTCAAAAAAAGCACCACTACTTTGAACTAGTGTTATTCCTGATTCTACTTCCTTTGAACTCTTCTGTATGGATCTTACGGCTCTCTCTGCTTCAGCCTGGATTTCACCAATTAATTTAGCTATATCCCTTGCAGATGCCTCAGTTCTTTCCGCTAATATACGTACCTCGTCCGCAACACCTGAAAATTCTTCCCCCATCTCTCCAGCACATGAGGATTCAGTAGAAGCATTTAAAGCTAATGAATTTGTTTGATTTGAAATGATTGTAATTGCAGTAAGAATTTCATAAATTTCCTTAGATCGTGCTTCTAATGCATAAATACTAGAAGGTACATCCTGAACTGTATCTTGGATTCTTTTCATTTGATTCACGGTTTGCTTAATCAAATCTTTTCCCTCTACAGAATGCTGTTCCATGTCTTCCAAAGCATTGCCAACTTGTTTTGAAGCTCCTTTAATTTCTTTCATCTTACTTTCCATTTCTTGAACAATCCCTAAACATTTTTGCACTACATATTCATGAGAATGTGCTCCTAAATTTAATCCTGTAATAGCACTTGCAATTTCTTTAAAGGCTATGCTATTTTCTTTTGTACTTACCGACAATTCCTGTGAAGATGTCAAAACCTGTTCAGCAGTCTGCCTTACTTTATCTATAATCCTATTAAACTTTTTAATAGTGTTATTAAAATAGATATTAGTTATCCCTATATCATCAGATCTTTCATTCAATTTAATACTTAAATCCCCTTCACCAACTTTACGTAACCCTTCTTGTAAATCCTTTAAAGGCGATAGAGAGTTTCGTGAGATAAATATTTGAATTGTAATTGCGATTGTTAATGAAATTATAATAAATAGTAAACCTTGTATCATAAATTGTTTCTTTGTAAGAGGAATAATAGAAGCATCCAAATCCGCTGCAACAATTGAAATTATATTTTTATTTTCATCTGTAACTGGCTCTAAAATTGTTACCCAGAACCCTAATTCATCTTCATACACTTCTGTCATTTGTGCCTGTTTTGTTTGTATTACTTTATCATATGTTTTCATCCAATAAGTAGGCTGCTCATAATATTCACCTGGTTTTACAGAAACAGTATTTGCTAATTCTGTATCCAAAGCTACTATTTGTAATTCAGCTTTATCATTTAGCTTGGCTCCTGTAACATATGTTTGCCCAACACTTTTCATATCTTTTATAGATTTATCTAATTGCTCTGTCAATTTTTCTTTCTTCACTCTTTGAGCTGTGGGGTCTTTTGATACATCTCTTACTATTTCTAGATCTAATTGATTTAATACCGCAGCACCTGTTTCAAAAGACTGCCTCTCAAATATAGACATCATACTATTTTGAAACATATTAAAACTTAACGCTCCCATACTTCCAACAAGGGTCAGAATTACTAATACCGTTAGTAATACATTTTTCTGAAGCAACGATAGCTTATGCCAATATTTTTTCATTGATTTCACCTTTCTTATTTTCAACAATACAAAAACAAAGTAGTAACATATTAAAAGGTTCTCTTTCTGTTATTAATTTAAACTTTAAAATAGCATACTAATCGTTCAACCAAACGTTCCATTTTTTTTCATTTACAATTGCATCTTTTATATGTCCACCTGCTCCTGGAAATCTATTAAAAGGAAGACGTAATACTTCTACTACTTCATCTTTTCTATTTGTACTGATTTCTTCTAAATCAATTATATTAAAGGGTTTGCCTATAATAATTGCTATAATGTTTAGTGGACTCCTAAGACTATTTAAAATTCCATATTTATCTCCTAAAGATTTTCAAATTAGATTTGTTGCAGTACCTTCAGCGAGGATTTTTTATACTATCGTTGGTTTTAAATAAAGACAAGAATTTTTAAGAGCCTTATCTTTAGTTATCTTTATCTTGCTCAAAAATAAAATCTGAAAGTTTAATTCAATCTCCTATTTTATAACTTTTTCCCTTATTTTTCTATAACATTATAATATTTACCTGTACAATCTAAACTTAGACTCTTTTGGCCTTTACTCTTCAATTGTCTTAAATTCATATGAGGTAGCGCAGAAAGTAAATTTTTAATAAAAAACTTTTGTATTAAAAAATGCAAAAATACATACTCCTCCAAAACTATATGCACTTAAATATTCATATAGTAAAATAAACAGTACAAGCGTGTCCTATACAGCATATTTCCTTAAGGGGCTTGATATTATATTCATCATACAATTGGTGTGACCTTAATATCTCACTTAGCTCTTTAATATTTTAATATTAACAATATAGTGTTAATATATCCCTACTTTATCGCTACACCTACATATAAGCCAAGGATTCAATTACAGAACGGTTTTCATCAATAGTAGACGAAAACATGTCAAACAAAAAGAGACTCAATTATTTATTACTTTTCGTATAGATATAATAAAAGATTATAGGAGAAATATATATGCTCAAAAAAATAAATAGATTTATGTTTGCTTTGCCTACAATTTCTTTTGTTTTTCTTATTTTATTAGGATCATTTTTATTTGTAATACCATTAGATCTATTCTTACCTGAAATACAAAAAAACCCAATAACAGAAGCACCTCTTATTCTTCAAGTTTTATTAGGGGTATTAGCGGTACCTATATATGAAACAGTAGTTTTTCAAGTATTTTTATTTTGGCTATTAAGTTGGATTCCTTACATTAAAAATCGCGATTACCTTATCATTTTAATAGCTTCAATTATATTTGGATTAAATCATCCATATGGAATCACTTATATAGTTGGTACAACGATAATTGGACTTTTATATAACTATGCTTATTGGGTATATAAAAAAAAGAATGAAAAATATCAGGTTACCATGTCTGCTTTTGGGGTTGTTTTTTTGATTCACTTATTACATAATTCTATTGCTTTTATAGCATCAAATTTATAAATATTTTAAAGATAATATAGATTAATGAGTTATGCTTGTACTTGTTAGAGGTAAGAGACACGATATAAGAATTAAAGAGAGGATAATTCGCTAATAATTCTAATAGTCTTGTTTCAGTTTGTTTATTTGAAGAATACAGAGAGAGGGCCCTGTCAGGTAAACAGTATTTTCAAAGTATAGCTAAGCCACCTGAGTCTATATTTGTATGGACTCAGGTTATTTAATTTCTTTTGAAATGTTTGATGGTTATAAAATTGTATATATTTGCGGACTTAACATAGATGAAGAAGTCTTTGTTATATGCATTATCCTAAAAGTTTTACTTTCGCGACATACTTTCCTTCATTTTTCTAACATCCCATCCTCTTCTTCCAATCGTTTAGTCTTAGTACCCGAACCTTTAGGTTTCATTCTACCTAAACATAACCCTTTTGTTTTCCCACGTTCTTCTTCTAGTTCTTTAATACCTAAAGTTTCGAATCATTTCATTTAACGTCTTACAATGGGAGAATAAATGGCTATTTCTTTCTTAACAGTTTTACATCTTCTTTTAAGTATAAACGCACTTCCTTTTCCTTTCATTTTGTATAGCAAGTAATTCTAATTTACCCCATAGAAAAATCCCCTCCATAATAAATAGGTTAATGTGTTTTCTTTTTCCTATCTACTATGAGGGGAGAATAGCATACTAAAGATAGCTTCTTTTTTGTAAATGATCTAAGATTCTAGTGCAGTAATTAATTGCTGACGTTCTTTATCTCTAAAAATTTTAATTTCATGTTTAAATTCATAATTTCCTTCTTCAAATCTAACCCATTCCTTACTTGTCCAATATACAACATCTACATTTGCATCTAAAATTACAGAACATATGTCTACTAATTCTTCTTCATAAAATGGTGCTTCTTTTGCTAGTTCAAAAGCTAGTACTTTTGGATCCTTACTTTTAATTTGAAGTTCCCTTGAAGTTTGCCCTAAATACTGCCATGGAGAATATAGGGATTGCACATGAACATTTCGAATTTCTTTAAACTGTGATGGAGAATGTATTGTAGCAGCAAATGTAGGTTTGCTCACTCCTATTGTTGCACCTAAAGCAATAGAACTAATAATAAGTTTTTTAATCATTTTTTTCAGCCCCTTTAATTATTTTGGATATGCTTCATTTTTATACTACGTTCATGTTTGTGTAAATGAAGATGATTTGACATGATTCATCATTTTTTTCAAAAACTGAATATTAATTAACCATTATAAATTTACCCAAAACAAAAAAGTTTCCATAAGGAAACTCTTTTGTTTTGGGTATACATTATATGCATAAAAATTAGTTTTGAAAATAGTTACTTATTTGTTGATAAAATTGTATATGGATATTTTCCCTACTATTTATCTACACATCTCATGCAAAGCCTCACTACAACATAAACAAATTCTTCTTATGACCGCGTTTCTTCTTACGAAATTAAGTGATTGTTTCAATAGCTGCTTTAGGAATCATAGAATTACTTTCTTTCTCAGCCCTATTATTCTGTTCTTTTTCCTAAAATTCCAATATCCCCATTACTTCTTTTGTAAATAGTTTAAAATCAGTTAAATGTTTTTCAATAATTTGACGAACAATATCTAAATTTACACTTTGATAATCATGAACGGCAATATTACGAAATCCAACCATCGCCTTTAACTTATTTGCTAGATCAGCGCTAAGTAATCCTGCTGTAACCAATAAATCAAAGGCCTCTCGACTAGATTGTGGTAGTCCTAATTTTTTTCCCGCAACAATATGCATTGCTAAATCAATACTCGCTTCACAAGCTCTTTGTATATTCAATATTATTGAATCTTGTTTTGTAAAGTCCTCTAAATTTTCAGGGTCATTTCCATACACATCTTGGATTCTTTTTATACAACGCTCTATTGTAGAAATTTTATTTAAAATAACCTCATTCTTCATATATAGAACCTCTTTTCTTTATATCTTCAAATACTACCTGTCGTTCTTCATTCAATTTTGAATACATTTTTAAGGTTTTCATTTCAAAAATAACCTTACGTTTTTCATCCGAACAAAATATTGTCTTTCCTGTATGTATAATCTGAGCTTGAAAAACTGTAGAAGCTTCGGATAAATCAACTAAATCAACATCTCTATGAACAATGTTAGCTAACTCCTGTGCTAATAAAAAACGTTCATAGTTCCCTAATGTTGTGTCACTTACATAAGCTATATCAATATCACTATCTTCTCGTTCTCTGTTCTCAGCCGTTGATCCAAACACAATTATCCAATAGGGATTCACCGTCTCTTGTAATTTTTCTATAATAGCTGTTATCATGCTTTGAAAAATCATTTAATTAATCCCCCTTATTGTACTTGAATTTTATTATATCATAACCAATCTTAAATCCTTTAAACGACTATAAATACGTAAACAAAATTAAGCTTTTTTAGTACTTAACTCCTCACAAAATCAGAAGCTTATTTCTGACCTAAAATTATTATAGTTCAGGGGTAGATATATTGTAGCTTTGGATCTTAAATAATTGTTAATAATCCAACACTTGCCTGTTAAATACCTTTTATATTTTCTTCCTGCAAAAGTAAAAGACTGACAATAACTATCAGCCTCTTACTTTAACAACTCTAAAAAACTTTAGCCTATTTCACAATATACATTCTAATAGTTTGAGGATATATTGCTCTAACAAAGCATTATATATTAATCCACCTTTACTTTTTCTTTTACCTTTGTAGGGAGTTCGTCTTTTTTAACTTCTTCCCAAGATTTCACACCTTTTTTCTCAGAGTAATATATACGTAAAAACGCTTCTTTACGAAGATTTTTTAACGCTGTAAACTCCATTTCTTTCTCATTACCATCCTTATCAAATCCAGGTAATTTATATTCGTAAGTCGTATCCCCATTTACATTTTTCTCTTTTAATTTTTCACCATCCTTGGTAATTTGCACATAATATGTATCTGTACCAAGACGATTTAAATTACACCCGGATAACACCACAGTAAACATCACAAAAACGCTACACATAAGCACTATTCGTTTCATATTATTCACCTCATATCTTTTCTCACAAAAATTATATCCTAATCTATTGGCTGCCAAAATTCATTTCCATTACGCTAACATTACGTTTTTGTAAGGTAGTAAAAACAGCTTAAAATAAAAAGGATATAAATTCATATTTCTATTGAATTCATATCCTTTATTCTTATTGAGTAAACTATTTTGCCCCATGCTTAATAGGAGGTATTTCTATTATTCTGGGAAAATAAAGCTAGAGTCCTCTTCACTATTAGCGGCATCTTCTTTCGGGAATGTAATAGTAGATCCTTCATTTCCCTTATTTCCTTTATTTATTTCTTGTTCCTCAGGAAATACAATGGAAGAATCATTACCTAAGTTTGGTGAAAAACCAAGTTTAGATAAAATAGCTTTTAAGTCAGGTAAAACACCAATTTTATCAGAAGTTGGATCATTGGATTTCGTTCCGGTGCTAGAATCACTTAAAATAGCCCTAAGCTGTCTTGGTGTATATACTCTCCCCTGACTATTTTTTGCAATTCCTTGAATTGATGCTGCAGCACCAGCAATAATAGGCGATGCACTAGATGTTCCAGCAAAACTAGATGTATATAAATTTGTTATAAATTCACTTGGTTTAGCATCTGTAGTATCTACTGCATTCCCCCATCCATACACATCCACTCTACTACCATAATTAGAGAAATATGAACGCTTATGAGGAACCCTTGCAGAAGCTGCCCCAACCATAATTGCCCCTGAATCTTTAAAATCAGGGCTATTACGATTTAAAACTTGTTTACCATTACGGTCTCTAAATTGATCCAAGTCATTTCCGCCATTTGCACCTGCTTCAATAATAATAATTCCCTTATTTGTTCCCATACGAATTGCATCAAATATGTCTGGTTTTACTTCCACAGGAAAATAGTTCTTATCCCCATATCCATCGTAAGTTGCTTGTGCCTCTAGTAAAAGAATATCTCCAGCTTGCATATTGTTAACCGCACTTAAAATAGCATCAGCTGTATTATAATTTCCGTTATCCCTAATCTGAGATACAACCTTTACCTTAGCTTTCGGTGCGATCCCGATTCCACCTATGTTATTATCCTCTGCCGAAACAATTCCTAAGACTGAGGTACCATGATCATGGTGCTCGCTTTTATTCTGTCCAGATATCAGTTCAATCTTTTGATTCACTAAATCCTCATGATTAAATAACCACCCATACTCCATATCTACGAAAGTAGTTCCTTTTCCATCTCCACCTTTTATGCTCCAGGCATAAGGTGCATTAATTCCTAATGGTGCTGGTTCAAGGTAACCTTGTCTTGTAAGTCTAGGCTCATCATATGGATTAACAGATAAATTTGGCAAACGCTCTGCTGGTGGCGCCTCTTCTTCCTGTAAATACGCCGTTTCAACAAGAGATGATTTTTCAACTTTTGTAAGTAATGCTTGTACATCAATATCATCTTGAGCTTCTACAATATAATAGTTTAACAAATTAGAAGAAATTTGATCGGAATCTTTTATTTCTTTACCAAGATTTTTAATTTCTTTAGGATTTAAAGAATTAAAAAGTCGATTTATAGTTACATTTGGATATTCAGCTAAAATTCCAATTAATTCAGGATCTTGTTTTTCTTCTTTAATGAATTTTTCTATTCCATCCTGATATGGTAAATTCGCTTCATTTTTAAATTTCAAAATTAATTGTTTAGTAACTTGCTTATGTACAGTAGAATTCAATTGCTTATTTGAATAATTGTAAGTAGCCGCATAAGCAACTTCTGATTTTTCATTTGGAAGTAGTCCGCCCACCCCATTAAATGCTGTTAATGCAATTGAAGAAACTAGAATTCCCTTAAAAATTTTCAAAACGCACACCTCTTTTTATTTATATATATTTATAAAAAAATGTATATTACCTAATTTCTTTTTATACAAACGTTTTATATGTAGGACTATATTTTCAACCCCATTCATTTTTTAATATTTGTTTATACATCATTAATACAACCAATTCATACCAACAACTTTATTAATTCAGTTACATCACTGTAACCAGTATAGTTACACCTTGTAGAATAGTCAACCTTAAATGCAATTTTGCATGTAAAATCATACATACTTCTACCAACTTACTCCCAATTATTTCAAGAGAAATTGAACTTCTATCATTTTGAGTAATTGCATATATATAATATAAAACATATAAGGGGGGTTAAAACGTGGTAATCTCAAGACAAGATTCCTGGACTGATGATAACGATTTACTTCTCGCATCAACAGTACTTCAGAATATTCGTAACGGTGGAACACAGTTAGCTGCATTCAAAGAAGTAGCAAAACTACTAGCTAGAACACCTGCAGCTTGTGGATTTCGTTGGAATTCATATGTGAGAAAACAATACCAAGAAGAAATACAACAAGCAAAACAAGACCGAAAAATGGGAAACAACATTCCCTTCTCCCCATCACAAATAGAAAAAAACTCTTTGTCTATTACATTAGATGATATTATTCTCTTTCTACAAACTTATAAAGATGTGAATGAATTGACAAAGTTACAAAATCAAATTGAAGATTTAGAAACAGAGAATCAATCTCTTCTACAACGTATAACTATGTATGAAGAAGAGTATCGTATGTTACTGAACCATATCGATAAGACAAGAAATTTAATTGCAGTGGATTAAACAGCATAACTATAATGACTTTTCGGTAGGATCTTCACCTGCCAAAACCGCCATAAATAAAGAAAATTCAGACTCTTGTTAGTAATAATAAGTAAAATACACATACATAATGTATGTGTATTTTTAACTTGAATATTATTAAAAGAAATATTTAGTCTATGTTACATCTTTTCTAATATTTCTTGTCTTTCACACCATTTCGTTAACTTTTCTAACGCCTTTTTAGATAAACGTTTTGTTTTATAATTACAAAATCTAGATAATGTCGATGGAGAAATACTCATTTCATCTGCTATTTCACGAATGCTTACCTTTTTTTCATTGTGTACTTTCAGTATTTGGTCACGGATCTTTTTCTCTATTTGTTCGACTGATTCTACAGTCTTCTTTATTTCTTTAACAACTGTTACTTCGGGTAACTGCTCTTGTGGTTCCTCTATACTCTTCTTTCCTATTACCCTATCCATTGACTGTAGCATTTCTTCAGGTGGTAAAATCGTTATTCCTAAGTTAGTGTAATAATTTTTAAACCAATTACGTTTCCCAATTTGTTGTTCATCCAGTGGATCACTATACTCCCAATGAGAGATTACTTTTTCATTTTCTAAATCCATTAGAACATTTTCTAACTGTTCTCTAATACGATTCGGCTTCCAATCTTTTGGGATATCCATTACTGCTAGTAGTCCTTTGTCTCCACCTATAGAATATGGCTTTTTCAATGATGAATACATTTGTCTAATTCTCCATTGCCATGTTAAGTATCGAATTAATCTTTTATGATATTTGTGTCTATAACTATTGTATTCAAGTGCTTTTTTAGACAATAGGGCTGTTGTATTATTTGATCCATACAAATAATTAGTTAAAAAGCTACCCGGCTTAATACGACAAGATTCAATGCCCATGTATTCATTAGTAACACTATGTCTCCATAAAACAACTGAATCTAATACAAATAATCTTTTGATAACTTCACGCTTTAATTCTAAACGTTCCCCATCATCATCACGGTCATTTAATACAACGACTTCATTATCATCATTTAAATAGATAAAAATACTTGCTAAAGCTGCAATTCTCTTTGCTATCTTAATTTTATCTTCCGCTCTATAGTATTCTTTATTTTTAACAACTGTTTTTGGAATGTTACACATTTCTAAAACTTGTTCATAAGAAAAGTCGATAAAATCATCTGGAGATTTTGCTTCATTGATCCACTGTATTGTGATTGCATCTAAGCAATCTGCCGTTAAATCATCCATATTACTCATTACGTCATCTACAAGGGTATTCCATCGAGCTGCTTCTTCTATATTGGTAAGTCTTAAGTCTTCATCTTTATGTGAAGAAAGTTGAGCTACACCATTAGAAGACCTCGTTTCAATGGGATATTGTAGAACCTTACTTATTTCATCTTCTTCAAATTGATTCTTTGCAATCCCATCTCTTAATTTATAATAAACAGCAGAGTTATTTACCTCGTAATAATCCTCGTGATTCACTATATTTGGCTTATCTATATTTTGATCATTTTCCAATATCAAGGAATTAGAATGTACTACATCTTGAAATTCTTTTTCTATAAATAATTCAATTTCTTTATATATTTCTTCTTTATAAGAATCAATTTTCGCATATATTTGTACTAATGTAATTCCGGACTCTTGCTTTTTCTCTAACCAAGATACTAATGCAGTAAATGATGGAGAAGCATGGGTTGATGTGAGCACCTTATTATTATTGTTTTCAACATCTTTAAAGTATGCATTCCACTTATTCCATACTAGCTCGTTAGTTTTATAAATTGGCTCAGAGATTAACAATGCATCTCGAAACATTTGTAATAAGTTATCCACTTTCTTTTCCTCCCTAAACCATGGATCACAATAAAATAATTCTCAGGATAAAAATCTTAACTACTATTATAGTTAATTTATTGTAACAGATATTTACAAATTTTTGTTTCTTTCTTTCCCTATTCTTCTTTTCTTGCATTTTTTTTGCTCTTTACTTTCCTTAACTCCTCAACTTGCAACAGTTGCTCTTTCTCTTACCTATTTCTACTTACATTCCCTTTGTGCTTTGTTTGCCTTATATTTCTCAACTTGCAACAGGTTGTTCTTCCTCTTACCTATTTCCCCTTACTTACATTCTCTTTGCGCTTTGTTTGCCTTATATTTCTCAACTTGCAACAGGTTGTTCTTCCTCTTACCTATTTCCCCTTACTTACATTCCTTTTGCGCTTTGTTTGCCTTAACTCTTTAACTTGCAACAGTTTGCCCTTTCTCCTACCTATTTCTTTCAACTTGCACACTTTTTGCGCTTTGCTTTCCTTAACTCTTTAACTTGCAACATATTGCTCCTTCTCTTCCTTATTTCTACCTACTTGCATTTCTTTTGCGCTTTGCTTTCCTTAACTCCTTAACTTGCAACACAGTTGCCCTTCTTTTCCCTATTTCTACTTCCTACACTTCTTTTACGCTTTGTTTGCCTTATATTTCTCAACTTGCAACATGCTGCTCTTTCTTTTCCCTATTTCTACTTCCTACACTTCTTTTGCGCTTTGTTTGCCTTATATTTCTCAACTTGCAACAGTTTGCTCTTTCTCTTACCTATTTCTACTTCCTACACTTCTTTTGCGCCTTGTTTTCCTTAATTCTTCAACTTGCAACACGGTTGCTCTTTCTTTTCCCTATTTTCAATCAACTTGCAACACGTTTGCGGTATCCTTTCCCTATTTCTTTCAACTTGCAACAGTATAATTTATTTCTCAACCAAATAATTTTAAAAAAAATCATGTCATTTTAAAGTTTTTCAGCTATTTATCTCATATTTTTAATAAATTACATACATAATATGCAACACGTTTGCGGTATCCTTTCCCTAACTTCTCTACCATTTTCACTGTAATCCCTTATATACCAAGGGTTTAGGTACTTTTCTATTTATTTTTATACATATTACCCAACTTGCAACACGTTTGCGGTATGCATACCCTTATTTTTCTCACACGATGCAACACTGTTTGCGGTATCCTTTCCCTACTTTCATTCTATAAATGCCAACAAGTCCTTTTATATCAAGGCTAATTATTACAATTTATTTTTAATGATTGCATTCACTAACTTGCAACACGTTTGCGGTATCCTTTCCCTAACTTCTCTACCATTTTCACTCTAATCCTTTATATACCAAGGGTTTAGGTGCTTTTTCACTTACTTTTATACATACCACACAACTTGCAACACGTTTGCGGTATCCTTAACACAAAAAAAATTCATGAAATTCTCTTATCCCTTGATACAACTAGCTTTATAAGGTGTTGCAAGTTGCTATTTTTCTTCTTAAAGGAGCACCTTTCATCAATTTTCGATTTGCTATAATCAAAATTGGTATATTTTATAGTATTTTGGCATATATTTCTGAATTTGTAGAACGGAGGTGAAAAAGATGGGGAAATCATTTGTGATACGTAATCAACGTAGCTTAAATGGGGAAACAACAAACGCAGTTTTAGTAACACTCAAATCTTGGCAAAAGCTTGTGGAAGCATTTGAAGAGAAGTACTACAGTTATAAAGATACTTATTTAGAAGATATTCTACAGCACATGACATACGAAGATCGCATTGCTGACGTAGAAGGCTTTGTTGAAAAAGCTAAACCATCTTTTTCACGTCGCGCAATGTCTGCACTTGCAGAAAAAACTGGAAGAAATCATAAATTATACGGCATCACGAATGCTGATCTTGAAGTGTTCTTATATCTACATAAGAAATGCTTTACTAATGGTGTTATTCCCAATGTAACCATACATATGATGTGGGAAGATTACAAGCAATATAAAGAAGAGCTTGCATACATTCAGCATTCTCAATTCTATATCGCTTTGAAAAAGTTAAGCTTACATAACATTATCTCTATTGAAAATGGCTTAGATAGCCGATATACAATCAAACTAACTCATTTTATGAACGAGGAAACAGAAAAAGCAAATCCATACGTATATATTAGTCCTGTTGTATTTACAAAGGCTTTCTTTAAACTATCTGTAGCAGCTAAGAAATTATTCTTAGACATTGCGATGCAACAACATACGGAAACAACATTAAAGCGTTCTTTGGACAAGCAGGACGAAAGAGGAAACAAAACTCACTTCGGTGGGATGTATCGTTTCTTACATAAAAAATATCCGCATCAGATTCGTGCGGTTATCGAGGAATTAACAACTGCATTACCATGTACGGGGAATCCCCTATTCAAAATTTGCAAAATGCAAAAAGGTGTAAAGCATACAAAACGATATACAACATTATATCTGTCTATCCATTCAGACTTCTTATGTTCGAAAGAAGCTGGAGAAGAACAACATAGAGATCCATTTACACCAAAAGTTACCTATGCTCGAAAAGCGAAATTTATCGAAGCAGTCCTACAAGAGATGAATATCGGTGAATTGTCTGCAGACATGAATAAATTCATTCATGTATTAAAGCATACTTGTCATCGTCAAATTCGCAGTGTAATCCGCGGACTACGTGACATGGTTGATCGAAAAGAAGGATATCCAACGAAAATTGTATATACATTGAAGAAACTATTGCATCAAACATCTCAATATCAAATTCTCGATACAGCGGCAAAAGAAGGTATCTACCCTCTTATTGCGCAGCATATACCAAAAGAAAGAAATAGTGACCGTGAGCAAGCTGTCTTTAATTTCGGTTTACATTATTCTATGTACTCTCTTCACAACATTAAGAAGATGTTTAAGAATGTGCATTCACTACTGAAGCAGAAGTTTGCGGTACCAGTGACGGAAGAGTCTTATCACCGTAATTATCTAAAATACCAGGAAGAAACGTTATTTAGAAAATATGCATATGATCAGGGCGTTAATCTCCATGCATATATCGCTTTAGAAATTGAAATGCGTGAAAAACTAAAAGTTCGTGGCCATAAAGAACGCACGATTCCAAGTGATGTACGTGAATGGTTTATCGAGGCAATTGATAAGCTGCCACAAGAAAAACTTCGTGTTATTGAACTACCAAAGCAGTTTAATTTACTAGAGTTTATGCGTACCTTCGAACGTTTAGTACGTGCTGGAATAACAATAACAACTCCAGATCAGGTGCTAACCGCAATGGAAATAAAATAATAGTAATGAGCTCTCTATTTTTGAAAAAATCGAAAGTAGAGGGCTGTTCGTGTTTGTATAATTAGTAATCCATTTCTGCTACTCTACTTATAAATACCAAATCGAAAGGACTTCATATAAAATGGAGTCCTTTTTTATGCACTTCTATACAAATTCAATTCTAGCAATATATAACTCTCCACATAATACTAGGGAGTATTCTTCTAATGTATTAAAACCTATCTCATAATACCTACAAAAAATCAAAAGGAAAATTATAAAAATAGTGGATATGCGGACAAATATGGTTCATTGTGAATATAATCTTTCTAAAACCATTGTAATTACTAATGTTGTTGCATTTATCTAATAAAAATCATCAATAATAATGTGAGTTATGTGTAAATGCTGAGTTATGTTAGCAAATAGCAGCCTAATCTGGATAAAATGTGGGTAATTGAACGCTAGATACTGCTGTATTTAACAAAATAAAGAAAATAAAGCCTATTTCCACAGTTGGATAAATATAAAGTCATTTGCATCAATTCCTTTCCGATTTCATGTAGAAATATGTGATTCTCTTTATGCTTTTTTGTAGAATTGATAGTCTAATAATTATTGAATTTCCGGATACATTTTCTACTATTTATGATTTTTTACGTTCCAACATCAAATTTTCCCTTGTAGCAGTAGATCTTTCCCCTATTTTTGATAACCTATAATAGTTTTATCTTTATTTCTTTTTAATATATAAGATATATATTTATAATAGATTTTTAATACAGCTAGTATGCTTGTTAATAAGATGTCAGACCTAATTGAAAATATTTGTAAAATCCGTTATAATAATGGTAATTAAACATATCATTACTCCCATGTAAAAGGACAAATCTACGAATCCTTATTAGGACGAGATTTGTCTTTTTTTCATTGAAAATAAAAAACAACATATCAAAAAGGAAAAGGGTTGTTTGTCCGTTTTCCTTTTTGATATGCCAGCAACCGAGCGTAGCAAAGGGCGGTAGCAGGTCTTTCACTTATTTTTTGTTATAATATATGATAAGAATTTAGGTGATTATAATGAACAAGGGTATTAGTTTAGAAGTAGTATTAGAAGCTGAAAAAATCCTACATATCAAATCATGAATTGAACTACCTAAAGAAAATTATTAGGAGTATTTCTATAAGCTAGAAAACAAGGCACAGAATATGGCGGTTCTTAAATAAATTGAACATATCTATACTTCAGTAGATAATTTGCACCTCTCCGTATTTCCTGACCAATCACTAAGTGATAAGGGTTTTATTATCGAAGCAGAAAAAAACTATTAAAACAAACTATCCTTTCAACAAAAGGATTAACAGAAAGATAAGTTAAATATCGCCCTCTTATTATGGATAGAAACGCTTTTATAATAGATTTAGTAGTAAACTAGGGGTTGTCCTTACAAGAGCTTGTATGGCCTAATATGAGCCATATACAGCTTGCTCTTTAATTGTTCCAGGAGAAAATGGAGTAACTAGGTCTGTTTCCTTAACTAAGGAAGATACAAAGCATCTTTACAAATACTATACAACTATTCCTGAACATGTAAGGCTTAGACGGTTTACAGATAATCCTTTGTTTATAGCATTTAATTTTAATCAGGGAACATATCGTTGAATTTACGAAAAAGATGTGCCAAAGGCTTTGTCTGAGGTTGCAATACAAAAGATGATACGACTTGAATTAAAACGTGAAGGGTTGAATATACGTATCTTGGCGCAGCAAATACGAAATACATTCATTGTTTGTCTTATTAGGCAAGGAACTTAATTACTGTTATGACGAGAGGTTTAGAAGTGTATAAACAAGCGATTAGCTTCTTATTTATCTGTATTAGCCTAGATACTTTGTAATGTCAGTGAGATATCAGCCATCATAGACGTGTTTCTACTCCAACCTAGGAAGCCAAGATATCAATAGGTTTTGTACGGTTCTCTAACAGAATCTCAGCAATTGTATTACATAATAGTGTCAACGGACTATCTTTTCCCCACTGTAACCTACAAAACAACAATCTCGAGATAAATAGACTTTTTTCATTTCCTCTTTAATTTCTCTATAAGTATTCATCATTATATAACTTGCCCCTTCTTTTTTACATAGAAAAAGAGAGTCCCTTGCTATAGGAACCCTCTCTTATGTATATCCTCTATTTTTAATCAATCACAATTTCATGTATATTTAGCTTGTTTAATTTTTCATTATAGAAACTCATTACTTTTTGAGCATGTTGAGCCATTAATCCATCTTGGACAATAAGTGCTTCAAAATACGGATAACGAATGTCTGTAACATAACCATTCAGCTTCACGTATTGTTCTAAAATCAATGAGAACTCCTCAACTAATTTACGACAAGATTTGTGCAGCAGTGAACTACCCGCCACTTAACGCCCTAACGGACTGTTTGAAGTGGGGGCTTCTCGGTTAGTCGTTACTTTTGGTAGCTAACGAATTCGTCCTAAGACAGCCGAGCTAACTCCCTTGTTCCAAGGGTTATTTTATTGCTATCTATGCTAACGCCAATAGGCGTATTGCTTCATTTTTGATATTGATAGCTGCGTTATAATCTCTATCGAGATTTACACCGCATATACAAGAATAGACTCGCTCAGACAATGACATATTTTTCACATTTCCACAACTGCTACATGTTTTTGTGGAAGGAAACCATTTGTCTATTTTCACAAGCTGTTTGCCTTGTTCATGTAGTTTATAAGCTAAGAAAGAAGTGAATATACCCCAAGCATTATCAGCGACGCTTTTTCCAAAATGAAGTGCTTGCAATATTCCCTTCATATTTAGATCTTCAATAGCTACAACATCAAAATGAGTAGCTAACTCTTTAGACTTATGATGAAGGAAGTTCTTACGTTGGTTTGCTACTTTTTCATGCAGCTTAGCTACACGGATACGTTGTTTATTCCAACGCCCTGAACCTTTTGTACGTCTTGATAATACTCGTTGAGCCTTTGCTAATCGGTCTAACATTTCACGATAGAACTTAGGATAATTGGCTCTCTCATCCTCAGAACTGACGTATAATTGATCCATCGCAAAGTCTAATCCAACAACTGTTTCTACTTCTTTTTGTACGATCTCTTTTTCGTATTCAGTCAAAATGGACACATAGTATTTACCAGTAGGTGTCATAGAAATCGTACATGACTTGATTATATGGCCTTGTGGTATTTCTCTATGCTGTTTGATACGTACCATTTTCAGTTTTGGCAATTTGATATGACCGTTAAGCAACATAATATTTCCGTTCACTACATTCGTTGTATAAGACTTTCTGTCTTTTTTGCTTTTGAATGTTGGGAAGTCATTTTGACCACTAAAGAAATTTTTATAGGCAGTTTGCAAGTTTAGTTGAGCATTTGCCAAAGCTAATGAATCAACTTCTTTTAACCACTCAAATTCTGCTTTGTATTTCGCAGGAGTGGGAAGCTTTTGTTTCTTTAGTTGATTCTTATCATCTTTATGTTTTTCATACGCTTCTTTCCGTTCAGCTAACATTCTGTTATACACGAAACGTACACAACCGAAAGTTTTACGCATAAGATGTGCTTGGTCTTTTGTTGGATACAAACGGAATTTATATGCTTTATTCTGCTTTGTCATATCATTTCACCTCACTTTTCACTTTGATTTTCAATATATGTTTTTACTACGTCTATTGGCGAACCACCAGTAGTTAGCAAGCAAAAACTTCTTGACCAAAACATCTCTTTCCAAAGTTTCTTTTTCACTTGTGGAAAGTCTCTTTTAATAAGTCGAGAACTTGCACTTTTATAAGCATTGATGAATTTTGTCATTTCTGTATTAGGGTGTGCCTTGAACAAAATATGAACGTGGTCTACATCATGATTCCATTCAACTAACGTGATGTTATAGTTTTCAGATAGTCGAACAAACATATCTTTTGCATAGTCTGACATATCATCATCAAACACATTTCTTCTGTATTTCACGACCAACACAAGGTGATAATATAACAAGAATACTGAATGGTTATTACTATCTAATTTCATTTATATACCAGCCCTTATAATTTATAAGACTGATTATATCAGAGGCAAAATAAAAAGGAAAACCTTTTGGCTACGCCAAACCGAAATTCATCTCCCACCTACCGTTGGGCTACGCCCTTCACACGCTTGAGGAAGGAGAATTCTTTCCGGAAATTTGTTAAAAGGTTATGAGTTTTAGGGGCTGTTCTACCGTTTAGTGTAAGAAATCCTTTTAGAGGTTTCCCAACACATTGTTGACTATGGTAACAAATAACTGAGGCAGGGAAAGGTTTCATGTGAGCTAAGTACCTAGCAGAATCTAAATTAGATTTTGCAATGAATAGCCACTCTTCTAGATCCTCAGTATTTTTCATATAAAACTTGCCCCCTTAGTGCAATTTTGTATTCCATGGTTACATTACGGTTAGCACGTTCTTGAAACTCTTCAGGTCCATATACTAAAAGATCAACTGGTGTTTCCATCACATCGTAAATACCCCAATTGATAAGATTAATCACTTCTCTTTTTCTTGATCCTACACCATCCACAATAATACAAAGATCAAAATCACTATCTTTATTTGGTGTGCCACAAGCATGAGAGCCAAAAAGGATAATTTTTTGGACAGAAGATACGGTTTCACAAATTTTTTGTACTAATAGGTTTAGCTCTCTTTGTACTTCCTCGTTAATCCAAATCACCCCTCAGAAAATAGAATTATATTGACGTTTAAGTATATTATACATGCGCTTCTCTTCTCCTTACTATTACATATTTATTTTCATATTGTGCCCTTGTTTCCCAACGGCCTCCAATGCCTAATAACATTTGTAAATCTTCTTGAAGTCTTGTTAGAACCCATCATCACAGATATCTTATTCCTTAACTTGGTGAAGGACGAAAGTCCAAAGGTAAGTGAAAGTTAAATTAGGGGTTACTTGTAATAGAATGGTCTGTTCCTCTGTAGTTGTATATGAAGCAATGTTCTGTATGTAAATACCTCTAAAGACCACCTTTCCAGTGGTCTTTAGAGGTACTCTGCAATTTAAGTTTTTTAGAAAGCTTTTGTTTTTAATAATAGTACCTTGGAGGTAGTGGCTGTGGATTAAGTTCTACAAAAGTACAAGGAGGTAGTGGTTGCGGGTTGAGCTGTACAAAATTATCCCATGACCCATATGGAATATGCTGCATAGGATTTGGTGTAAATGATGTATATACCTGTAGATGACAACACGGAACTATATGCATTAATATTTCATCTCCTTCAAAATAATAATTCGTTCATGACAATTTATGTATTTTAGATTTAAGTAAAGTAGTAATACTGCCTAATTTTTAAAAATAGTTAAATCCAATTTACTAGAACAAAAATACATTCATGCAATGAGTATATAATTGGGTAAGAGGGGATATTTTATGGGATTTGAACCAAAAGAAACAGTCTTATAAATTGCTGAAGCGGATAATAACCGCTTAACTAAAACATACTTTGATCCAGGCTGGATTGTATTCAACAGTAGTACTGGGGATAAAAGTGATGTTCTTATATCTAACATTACTGGTACAGTTATGCTAAATTCTGATAAGGGTAATCAAGTTAGTTTATCATGCATCCTAAATAACAACATGACCCTCTTGGGGAAGCAGTGTGGAATACGGTTTTTCAGATTCTTTATTTAACCAAAGATGGAGGGTTCCTTACTGAATGGCGGGATATTGTATCACCTGATTGTAGGTTAAAGAACTATACTGTCACGCACACGTGGACTATTCCACGCAATATTTATGATGACTTTGGGCAAATTCGTACTTTTCTTAGTACCTCCTCAGCACCTTGGTATCCTTGTCCTAGGTAACAAAAATTATTAGTCAAATTATAAGAAATAGGATGTCTCAATTTTAAATTATTGGCTTTTATCGCTAAAAATTTAATAAACTGTCATCTAAAAAGAAACTCTAGTTTAGCCAATAATTCGTATAGGGTGCAGTTTCTATTTCATTTACAATATTTATTATACATGCTTCTCTACAGTGTAATAAAAAAGACATTGAACAAATACGTTTAATGTCTTTTTCCCTCTAATATACTTGCCTTGTTTATCTTGTATTTATATACCAAGTAACTGCTTCTTTTTGGCGTTAAACTCATCTTCTGTAATAACACCCATATCGCACAGCTCTTTGAATTTCTTTAATTCGTCTGCTGTTGATATTGGAGCAGATACTTCTTGTGGTTGAGCTTCAGTAGGTTTGCTTTTTAAAGCATCTAGAACTTGATGAATATGATTATTAATGGATTTTGCTGAATCTTTATCTAACGCAACTTTGATCTTTTCTTGCGGAGTATCAATTGTTAGAAAGCCGAACAACATCCCTGTTTCAAAAGATATATCATTTATCTTTTCATGATCTACTGCTTTGAATTTTTCACCAGCCATTGTTTTTTGTCCGAACATAATGCGTTTATTAGTTATGGCGTAGGCATAATTACCATCATGCTTTGTTGTAGATTGATAATCATGCATTCCGATATAAGTCATATGAATTTTTTCGCCATTCATCAAGTTATCTTCTAGTCCTTGAAGTGTTTTACACCCCACTTTTCATTAAAGCCAGAACCGAATTTATTATCTATACAGAATTGATACATTCCTTCAGCGCATGACAATGGATCCTCAGCAAGTTTTGCTATCTTTGCATCGATTGTAGCTTTCAATTCTTCGATAGTGTCCGTACTTACACTTACAACACCCAAGCCACCTGCTTTATGAAAGCAATCTGGGCATAGCCATGCATCAGATTTTAGTATTTTATAACGATTTAAACCAACCTTTTTATCACAAACAACACATACTATCTTTTAAAAAAAACCCATAATTCTTCCTCCAGTTATATATATCGAATAGTAGCAAACAAACCTAGAATTATACGAAATATTATAATTTATAAATATAAGTATAACACACCTAAAATACTATAGAATGCCAAACAAAACCTTAAACATTTGTTCCACTATAGTTTAAAAAGAAAAAAGACATTGAAACAAACTGTTCAATGTCTTTTTTCTTTTTAAATGTTTGTATACTCAAAGTATAATTTTTCTGGTTTTCCATACATGTTAATTTCATTTTGATATACGACAGCTAATGGCTGAGACATCTCAATGCTTTCCACATAGGATAATGAAGCAGTTGCTTCTATTTTTTCTTTAATCTCATTAGGAATGTCTGAGTAAGATAAATTATTCATTTTACTTCCTAGTTTAGTATCTGTAGCAGCTTCATAATAAATTTCGGTAATTAAGACTTCATTATCATCTGGATCATATATGTATCCTCGATTAACTGTAATCATATTATATAACTCCTCTCAAGTTTCATATTCTAATTTCTTGTGCTTTTAGCATTGCAACAAGTACTTTACATATTTAGATTCCCTTATTCTTCTCTTTCGAATGCCATTATGAATTAATACTTATTATCTTACTTCATCGTAAACTGTTGGAATTTCCAACAGTATAAAGGAGCGATAAAGGTTTGATTTTATAGATAGTAAGTTCATAACTTTTAACGTGGTAATTAATTTTTTTCTTTTGAAAGTTTTAAATCATTTCCCCTATTGATAATGTTGACTTATCTAAAGTAATTGCATGTTCATATTTCATCATAAATATCCTCTTTTTTAAATAAAAGGCACGAAATATGTGCGTTTAATCCATATTTTTTTATCGTTTTCCGACAGAAGACTCCTTCCTCAAAAATGTGAAGGTGTGAAACACCAATTTTAGGTGGGAGATGAATGTCGGTTGGCATAAGCCAACATATTTGCTATCATTTACTTGTACAGGTTGCTCTTCGAAAACTGAAGATATGAGGTTGGTTGCAGAAAAACGTTGCAACCGTAAAATCTTCAACGTTCTATCGCCCCACGCTTCTCAAAATTGCGAAAACCAAGCTAAAGTAGGTAGTGTGGTGGGTCAGCGTACAAGATACTTATGTTCTCACCGTAGGGACTGCGGGTAGAGCCTGCTAAGATAACTCGCGGATGCATCGGTGTTCGCAGGAATCTCCCACTTCAAATAGTCCGTTAGGACGTTAAGTGGTGAGTAGTTCAAGCTATACTCTGTAAAAATTCATATAATCTCTCCTCTAAATTAAACAAAAAGCACAAAATATGTGTTTTCTCATTTAGCATACTTTTAGTCCTGAAGATTTATGTATAAGTGATTCCTAACTCGAAGACAACACAAAAAGGACTTCTTCAAGTCGATTAAAATGTGCATAGCAAAATAAGCTATATATACACTAATCGGCTCAAAGAAGCCCTTTCATAATTGAAACAAGAATACAACTTGTTTCTAAAACTCAACCACAACACATAGGGTGTGGGAATAGACGGAATCAATTAAACAATAAATATAGATTTATATTAAACCATTTTTATATTATATTCAATTGTTTTCAATAGAACAGGGATAAGAAGGAAGTTTATATGCAGATCCCACATGTATTGTATAATAATGCCACTGAATCCCCTGCTATAAATCCCCTCTTATATTCAGTCCCTGGAGTTACTTCATGTACTGTATTTCAAAATATAGCTTTTCTGGCTTTTGATTTTGAACTAAATAACAAAGTATTTCCTTAATATTTTTTTCTTCTACTTCAACACTTTCCATATAGGTCATACTTTCGTTTTCCTGGACCTTTTGAAAAATAGCAACAGGTACTTTAACTGCATCAAATACACCCATTTTACTGCCTAACTTTTTTTCTGATGTACCATCATAGAAAATTTCATTTACTATTACCTCATTATCATCAGGATCGTACATGTACCCTCTTTGTATACGTAGCAATATAGTACTCCTTTCTTTTATATTCCTCCAATGAAATAACTATATTTGTATATAATGTTATTTTATTAACAGGTGTCAAAGAATATTATTTCGCAAAATCCTTGCTTTGTATAGGGGTAGATACAGGATTATTAATTTTGTTAAGTTTTTTTGAATATTCCAAGCTAAGTATAAAATAAACAAGCCACCCTTGAAGCGAAAGCTTGTAAGGTGGCTTAGTTTTCTATAAATAACTTTGTATCTAATTGTTTGATCTCCCCTTCTGCAAGAGGTTGATAAAAAGCGTGTTGTAATCCTTGAAAATGTAAAGATTCCCCTATGCATAACAATACTTTACCAGGAATTAAATCAAGTAATAGTTCATTATTAATTTGCTTTGCTTGTTTTTTAGTAGAAACATAAATAACTAAGATTGTAGGGTTATTCCCTAAGTCTTGCATAATAACATCTTTTCCTGACTCTACAAAAGTCTGCCATCTAGCAATTATTCGTTTTAATCGATTCTTTTGATCAGATAATAAGGTGGAGTATACAACAAAGTTAAATTTACGTTCTTTTCCTCCATTTACTATAAAACTTAAAGAAGGGGTAAAAACCCCTTTACTAATAGATGGATGCATAATATGACCTAAAAATGAAGGAGCGTAGCGTAAATGACAAAGTAGGTCTATGTCATGCCAATAACGCAGGTGAACATATTTACCATGATTGTCAAGACGCTCTGGGGCAAAGAAGAACATATTTCCTTGCCAGTATTTTAGTAGTTTAAATCCATTATTGGATAAGGTATATGTTTCTTCAAAGATTTCCATATCAAAAATTTCTACTTGCCATTTTTCGATAAATTGATAGTAAAGTAATCCTTGAAGTGCATTGTTAATTTTCTTCCGCGAAAATTTATTCTTGAATAGATATAATAAATGATTAAACCGAACGGATGTATGAACACCAATAAAATTGAGTATAGCATATTGTTCCTCTGTTAAAAGCTGCTTAAACTTAACTAATTCGTCATAAGAGTGGAATACATAGGTTTTATCCAAATCATGTATCCGATATATTTGAAGTCCTTGTATATCTTCACTTGATAAATGAGGAATAGAAGGAATATAAGTAGACGTTTGTTTCTCTATTGTACGCATAATCATCCATTAAAATTGGTAAATTGACGAATTAGATTTTTTACTTTGGCCTTGCGGATAATTTAGGATACGTACAGTTCCTCTTCTATTTTTAGCATCAATATTAAGCAGCTCACATGTAACAATTGTTTGGTTTATTGCGTCATCCACGGTTGGATTTGCCAGATTACGACCCTTTAGCCCTTTAAACTGAATACCTGGTGCAACTTCTACGAAAATCCCAGCAATAGCATCTACACCTACAATTTTACCTACAAAGCGGTCACGTCGTTTGTTTAATTCTAATAGTTTTTCCATTGGATCCGTTTCTAGTTTCTTTTTATTTCCTCTAAACTCATAGCGCCCATCCTTTTCCACTACTTTATCGATGATAAGCTCTACAACATCACCAATAATAATATCCGCCGAACGAATGAATGAGACCATTGCGAGTATCTTACTCCTACTGTTACACCATGAACTTCAACCAGAATAGTTTGTGCAGATGGAATATGTCCAGAAACTGTTCCTGTGTATACTTTATTCCCCTCTTGCTCTACTATTTCTTCATATAATTTTCTTTGCAGTGCAAGTTCTCCTGCAGTGATAGATACAACAGCAAAGTTCCCTTCCTCAGTTTTTTGGAAATGCTCAATAATAACGGGTTTTGTTTTACCTATCAGCCATTGAGGATTTTTAGGAATATTTATACCTGCCTCTGTAAGTGGACAATATGCTGTCGTATGAGTACCAATTTGCATTGTGAGCACTTGTATCCGCTCAGATGTCCCGTTTTTAGTTGGGAATAATTTTTCAGATACTACGGTAATTAAGCCTTTCCCTACAGTACGTTCACGTTTCATACGAGCTAATTCTTCTAATTCATGTTCACGTATTCGTTCAAATTGATTGAAAGTTGATTCTATAAAGGTTTGCTCTAGCGTGTTATCCGGTTCAAATACCATCCCTAGCTCTTTTGTAATATGAGTATTTACTTTATCTTCTATCATTATCTTTTCCTCCTAGAACGTAAAAAAGGACACACCTGTACCGTTGGAATGGTACGTAAGGTGTGTCCTTCACGTAAGTCATGTTTTATTTGTATAATTATTAATTAAAATATAACGTTTTTATATGATTTGTGCAAGTTTTATTTTTTGAAAAGTTAAAAGTTAAAATACTATATCTAACCTTTACTCCTATTTTAAGCTAGCTTTTCCCTGAAAATAAAATCTTGAATAAAAAGTTTTTTAGGTTTCTATAGTTATTAATCAAAAAAATCATCTAATTCCTTACTCATTACATTAGATGTATTTTTCTTTTGTTGCTGGTTTTTATTAAGTAGTGAATTCGTATTGTTATACGTATTTTTTGGTTTGGCTTTTAAGCCCTTTTGGCGTTCTTTATAGCTCATATGTTTATATGCAGGCTGCTCTTCATTATTTCTAGTGTTCTCTACCAAATTCTTTTCTAAGTTTTGATGAACAGTAATGCTAATAGATTCGTAAACTTTTGCAACCTCTTCATCAAGTTTATTTTCTTTAGTAGGATTAACTGTTTTTGTAGCTGGTTTCAAATTAGTTTTCATATCTGTTTTTGCTTCCTCTAATACTGTAGTTATAAGTCCCTCTGTTAGAAGCTTTTTTTGCAATGGATCAGTCTCAACAGGAATTCCTAAATGAATTGGGTAATCTATATCCCTTTTGGGTTCCAACATAGTATTAGATACCTCTTTTTTCCGTTTTGCTAGCTCCATATTTTTTTTAGGACTTACAATTTCCATATGTGTCTCCTTTGTTATATTCGGCAGCTTGCCATTCCGTTGTAGGGCATCTTGTAATCTTGAAGCACGTGTATAATCGATTTTAAATGCGTTCTGTAGTGCATGTATAGAAGCATTCCCTGATTCCTTAACAAAGGCCACTACATCATCATATAGGATGTCTTTAAAGAAGCCTGTTTCCTCTTGCTGTGCTTCTGTTTCTTCGTTTGGAATGCTATTTTCTCGTGAAGTCGTATTATCTAAATCTGTATTAGATGAAGGAGTAGTATTGATTTGAGAATCCTTTGATAATATCGACGTACTATTATTGTTTGAAATTAAAACTTTACGAGGGCCATTCCCAGTGTAAGTGCTCACAACCTGATTGTGTTCTAACTTCTCAATAAATTGTACAGCCTTTATATGGCTGATTCTGAATTTTCTTTGCAAAAGAGATGGTGAGATTTGTTGTGATTCGATCACAAATGCCTTAATTTCTTCATACAACTTATTTTCAGTTTCTTCAATAACATGTCCCTGTTGACTGACAGCCGTAGAATAATCAGAAAAAGTTACATTTTCTACGGTGTTTGTTTCATATTCGGACTTGTGTTCTTTATAATTCTCCAACTCTACAATATGTTGCTTCTTATTGTTTGTTTCTATGGAATTATTTTGTCCTATTTTATCACCATGCCTAGGTGGAAATGATTCTATCTGTTTTATATTATTTGCATCTACATGTTTCATAGGATTTGATTTTGCGATAGATTCTTCAATGAGTCGAAGACGTTCGTTTTCCCAATATTGTCCAGACTTAATCTCTACTTGAATGATTGCTTGAGCAAATTCCTCTTTGGGTACAAAGTTACTAGTAATTTGTTGTACAGGTTGTACATGATTGTCTTGTACAATACGCGCAGCACAAATGAAGGCACCTTGTGCCATGATATCTCCTGGTGACATAACGACTTCTTTTAATTTTTGATATGTCGAACCTAAGCGACTAACGGGATTCTCTTGCATAGGAGAAATCCCTTGTTCAGATTCAGATTCTTTAAATTCCTCTGTTTCACCAAACATGTCAGAGAAAATTTTCGCATCATAAGGTGTTACATCACCAAATATCATCTTGTTACGGAACGAACCTAGTAAAGTAAACATATACTGCTCTGTGAAATCCAAAGCTAATTGAGATAGTGTTTGACTTGCAATTGTCAGAATGACTTTATATTTACGAGATTGTGCAGGGAACTCTTTGAACGGGCGCACAACATAATCAGGGAATTCATCCACAATAATATGATGGTATGGTGAAATATTTGGTTCTCTTCGGAATACAGCATTTTGCATACTTAGTAATACGAATTTTCCTAGTACATTAGAAAGATCTGCAAGTTCTCCTTTGGCTGTATTTACTAGTAAAATACCACCTTGCTCTAGGTGAACATCAAAATCAAAATCTGATTTTCCAAATAAAACACGTCGTATTAAAACATTTGAGGCTAAATCTTTTAAGATGTTACGCAAACCTTTTACATATTCTTCTTCCCGGTCATAATGCATTGGTTTTCCACGATATTTTCCAGATTTATAAACGGCCGGTTCCCCTTGGAAACCCGTTTTTTCACGAATGGTATTATCGAACCATTCATCGATACCTTTTATAATCTTATATTCGTTTTTTTGATCACGTGAAGCAACACCACTTTGAACAAAATCATATAATTTTTCTACCTGTACTTTTAATAGTTTGTGCATACGGTGTACACGTTCTACATCGTCGTACATATCTATTAAGTCATCAAAGGTCACATCTTTTTGTGGGTTATGTAGTTTTAATAAATAAATATGTTGCTTAAGGTGGTTCCGTTGTGCTTGTTCAAAGAATGCATTATTAGATTCCGATAGACCCTGGATAACCATTGCAAAAACCTCGGCTACTTTATCAACTGGTCCACGTAAAATATTAATGTTTTTGGTATCAGGGTTTGTGGGATCAATATAATAAATTGAACTTTCAGGAATCTTGTGTGCTTGTACTAACTTAAATACCTTTTGACATAAATCATTACTCGGTTCAATAACAGTTATCCCATTTAAAAATGTTCCTTTTACTTCTTCTGTATCATAATTATTCTTTTTATACGTATTTTCAAACTTATTTATAAAACGTACCATCCAGTGTAAATCTTGATTAATCATTGGAATAATTAAACTAGATGTCTTACCAGAACCAATAGGACCAATAATAATTCCATTTAGGGTTCTATCTTTCCCCTTGATTCGAATCATTTCTTTGTGCTTAATATGAGGACCTATCTCAACATCAGGATATATTTGTTCCTCTTGACTATTAAACCACTTTTGCAACTTATGATTTTTATATTCGTATTTTTGTACCCACTTTAAGATTTCTTCTCTGTAACGGATAATATGGCCACTATACCAAAGAGTAAACAAAATCATAAATACGGTCGGTAAGAATACAAATATCATGGTAAGTGTATGGAAATTTCCTGTTAATACATCCCCTATTGCTTGATATTCACCAAAATTAACATGTTTTGCTTTATTCATAAGATAAGGAATAACTTTCGCATGGATAGGAGTAGTTGCAAACCATAAAAACTGAATATCTACTGCAATATGAGAAGCAATTAAAATTAATAACTTGCCATTTTGAAATTGTAAAGCTGGTATACGGCTGTAGAACCTAAAACTAAATTCTCCTAGTAGCAAAGAGAAAAACATTAAAAATAGTGGTACATATGTAATTTCTATAGGATAAGACGGTGGTTCAAATGCATAGTAGAGTAACTGTATGTAGTTTGCTACACCAAATCCAAATGAAAGGATAAATCCGCTAATTAAGGTGATTGTAGTGTATAATGGTAATCTTTGCTTAGATGTCTCCATAAAGGTTCACCTACTTTTTAAAGACATAGTTGAGCTTTATGGTGTAATGTAAAACGATTATGAAGTTCTGGTTTGTATTGTTCCTTTGATTTTTTTAGAAAGAACTTCGCTGCATCTTCAGTTTGTTTTAAATATAAGTCAATACTATCTCCTTCACACAATTGGTTATATTCTTCTTGAGAAAGTACTGCAATATTTATCTCTAGTTTGTTATTTGTTGCAGTTTTAATTATTACATCGTACCAATAATAATTAGGCTTTCCTGGGATTTTGATATCTTGTAGGGAAACGCAAAATTTAGCTCCCCCTTCTGTAATATGTTTAAGGACTAGTTCTGGAGTTTTAAATGCTTCTCTTGCTGAGAGTACTCCCCCAGTAGTTGTTGCAAATTGTAAGTTCATTGTCATTTTCCACTTCCACCTTTCTCCATACAAAAAAAGGCAAGCGACACCCACTGTAAAAACAGCGTGTGTCGCTTGCCTTAATTTCATATGTTCTGATTTGATTGTAGTTTTGAGTGTTTAGTTCAAACGTTATTCTATCATCTTAAATAATAAAAATCAATAAAATTATATAAAAGTATATAAAAAATAAACGATTAATATAATTCTACAAATTTACGTCTTTTCGGATTAACGTTATTTGCAGTATGTACCATGATCTGTTCATCGGTTGCTATATTTGTATTTTGAATGGATAGAAGTAGTACATTATCGTAAGCATCCATCAGTAGAATATCCCTAGGATTTTCACGTTTAGGATAGATAACTACAAGTGGAACGCCTTCATCTCCATCCCTTCTTGAAAACACGACATCATCTAATCTTGCAATCATTCGGTAATCATTTTCATTTCCAAAAATAAAAAAGAAATCTTGAATAGAATCTTTATCTCTCCTGTATGTTCGTCGAAGGCCACCATCTATTGATTCTTTAAACGTTTGAATTTTTTCGACAAATGTGTAACGCCAATTGACATCTCCTACTGTACGTTGGGATAAAGGAAAAAGAATATCTTGTTCCGAGTTTTGATTATCATCTGTTCCTAGAATGATATCTGAAATAACATCTCCAGCATCTTTCAATGAGCAAATGTGTACATTTAGATTTGGTATATTCATTAATAGTTCATGATACTTCCGCATAGAAAATAATAGATTTTTCATACGTACGTATGGCGGTTCTGCATCTTCTGCAAGGAACATTGATTTGTCGTACATAACAAAGACAACCGTTACATCTTCATTTGTTTTTTTTGTATATTCTATGTACTTCTCAACTTTTTCAACTAAGGTAGAATTGGTTTCTTTACACATATCCATCTCAATATGGATATTTTTATCTTGATATGAAATATGTTCATCAGGAATCAAGGCCAATTGGTTGTCCTCAACTTTCACATTTTTTTTCTGGTAAAAAGAACGAATATCTAATTTATATAATATTTCATTCGTTTGTGTCTTATTTGTAGTCGCTAAAAGAGTACGGATCATGACCTCACGTGAACACATTGTGTGAAAAGAAGTTGCTCTTGAGTAACGTCTTTTTGAACTTTTTTTAGAAATTCTTCCTATTTGCATTAAGAATTCAATTGTCTTTTCTTTTAAGGAAAATAAAGCACGTTTCGTAATACTGTCAGCCTTTTTATCTATTTTTTTAGTTAGCATAGCTCCATATTGTGAGTAACGGTCAAGCTTTGTAAATATGCTAGCTTCTGAACATTCTCTTCCCTCAAATGCACTATATAACTGAGTGATTTGTCTTGTTGTAAGTGCTCTTTTGTAATATAAAACTGTAAAGACAAATATGTCAGCTTCTTTTAAGTGAAAATGTTTTTTGGTACCTGATCTTCTATATTTATACACTTTTTCGGACAATGCATACACCTCTTATATTGAATTGAACTTAACTTAAATACTTATTATTTTTCATATACTATTACATTGATGTGGTAGTTGTAAAATAAGAAAAAATGAATAAGAGATTTTAATCTTTAGAGATACCTCGTTTTGTACATCGAAGTTGAGATGATAACTACTCTTATAAATCTCTTATAAATTATTGATTTATAAGGCCCTATTAAATCCTTTGTTTTGTTAGGACGAGCTACTACTAGACACCTAACAATAGTTATAATGAAATTCCATTTGTAAAATAATGTTATGACGTCCTAACATTTATTAGATAGTAAAAATACCATTTTAATTGATTAAAATTATTCAAGAATTATAAAAAGACTTATTGATAATAAAGAGTAATTTTCTCTATCTTTAACTCGAAATTCAACTTTTTATATGTGATGAAGCGCTCTTTCCAAATTCTGATATTGACTCAATTTAAAATTCCAACTTTTTCTTTTAGTTGTTTTTTATTGTATAGAATCATAAATTCACTTAGACAAATATTATTAATTGTTTCTACCAAATCAAAAATAAGTTAGAAATATGTCTACAGGTACTTAACATATAGGTTTTAGTCACTTGAACTACTTCCCCTTTTACTTCGTTGAGAAGGAGTAATCCTAACTGAAATGATAAAATTAACCAATTGTTAATTTTATGTAAGGTTATAATTGCTATCATCATTCCTACTACATTACAAAAGTTTATATTGTAATGTAAGTATCACTTTGATGTTAATAAGATGAGATCTTACTTTTAATAATCTAGTTTGAACAAATGTTTCTTTTTCATAGTAGTGATGTGGTTGTTAGCCTACTACTTTTAGAATGTCAAATTTGATTTATCTTAGTATTCTCTTTTTAATATGTTGAATATTGAGGGGATTGATGCTGTTCATATGAAATTAACAATCTCTTCTACTTGCTTTCAAGGAATGAATGAAATTGACAAGGAATTGAATTCAAATGAGGAACAGAGGATAATTTTTCTTATAACTTATATAATAATGTGAACTAACAAGTACTAAGTGAAGAACAGTGCATTAACATAACATTAACAATGAGCGGTCTTATAAGTGATAAAACCTGTTAAAACAGCTAGGTAATAAAGAAAACCTTAGTGTGAATTGCTATAAGAATGTTTTGAAATCTCTTTAGTAATATAAATACACACGACTAATATAAGATGTTAGAAAATTGAGAAATCAAATCTGGATTATATAAGCTGTACAAGTACGGTTTATATATAAGTTTTATATAAGAGTCTTATATAAATATTTTTGTTAATTTGATAGGTAATTTTTCGTTTTAATATTGATATAAAAGTATTATTTTATACACCTTATATATAAAACTTATATATAAGGTGTATAAGTTTTTCTTGGATTTTCATGTTAAAAAAATAGGTAATTTTTAATCAGTTTTTTAAAATTTTAATCTGGATTTTTTAATAATCTTTGTTGAAATGTAAATCACATGAAATTTAAGATTGATATAACATGTATACGCATTATATATACGTCGTACATCTAAACCCTTATAATATATAGATTAATTCCAATTTTATTTTTATAAGTCTTATATATAAGACCTTTATATAAGTTTTATTTGTAATGACTTGATATACGACGTGTAATGATGTACTATGTTCCTAGGAATAATTAACCAGTGTTTTAAGGGGGGGACAACTTGAACGAAGTTTTAAGTGAAAAATATCAAACAATCAAGTTTGCAGATGAAGTAGTAAACATGTTTGCTGATATACTTGAACAAGATGAGATACTCTATAGTGTATTTCTATACATAGGAAACATAGTAAATAAACAATTTCAAGAGACGAAGTACATGAGGGGCATATCTATTAATGAAATAGTGGAAAATGTAGTTATTGATAGGAGAGTAAAGAAAAAAAAGGGAAAATCCTATTCATTAGAGGTTGAACGTACAAATATATCTAGACGTTCAGCGGAAATAAGTGTGAGTACGTTATCATCAATGTCTTTAATCTATGAAAAAACCATGCACCCATATAAATTTTTGATCTCAACTTATAGAGGGCAACAAGTACTGATTGAGTTAGGGAAAAGAAAAAAGATAAATAAGGAGAGATAAAATAATGGCAAAAAACTTCTTAAAGAATGAAGTGGCAGTTAAAATGACGATGGTCGGTTTTGGTCAAGCTGGTACTAGAATGGTAGATAAATTTGCGGAATATACACATACAGATGGCACAGCAGTATATAATTGCTTAGCACTAAATAGTAATGATGGAGATCTAGCTGAATTAAAAAATGTACCAAAAAGTAATCAAGTTTCACTGAAATTAGGTGGTTTAGGTAAGAACCCTGAGCGTGCAGTAAAAGTCCTTGATTCAAATGAGGAAGCAAAAGAAAAGCTAAAAGAATTTATTACTGAACGTGTAAGACCTACGGATGAACTTGTTTTATTTTTTGCAGGTTTAGGTGGAGGAACTGGAACTTCTACAATCATTAAGGCCATTGAAGAATTTTCGGCTTTTCATAACAAGCCAGTAATCAGACAAGAATTACAAAAGGTTGCGCAGCTATATCCAATGGCTGAAATTAAGGCGAATCAGGCAAAGTTTGCAAGAATAGCCTTTGAAAATGCTATTGAGCGCAAAGACTTTATTAAAATGGGGATTGTTGTAACTCTTCCCGTCCGAGCGGATGGGCCCGATGTATTACGACAAGTAAATAAATTTTCACAGGAAATTTGGAAATTAGCAAATGATAAATCAAAAGGTGTAGCATTTGTAGTATTTGCTGATAACCAGCATTTTTACGATGAATTTAAGGAATTAAATGAAAATGAGAAAAAAGGTGTCGCTAATTCACGAGATTATGCAAATCAACGTATTAGTGAAATTATTCATGAGTTAAATACCGCTGCTAATGGATCTGGTACATCTGTAATACTGGATTCTCAAGACTTTAAACGTATTTTACTTGAGAAAACGGGCTGTTTAGTAATTAATAAGGTTTCACGTAATATGAATCAAATAGAAAATAGCCATGCAATTATAGAAATGTTTCAAGAATCATTAAGAGGAAGCTCTTTCCATCCCCCAATTGATTTGATGAAGAAGAACGATGATGGTTCAGTTGAAGCATCAAAAGTACATCATTTTGGTATGCTTGCTATCCTAGATGAGCAAAAGAATATTAATGATTCCTTTATGGATGACGCTAAGGTAGAAGTTTCAAATAATTTACCTATAAATGGCACAGTCTTTAATGGATATTTGGTGAGTAAGAATGATTTCTTAGGAAGTGTATATACATTCTATAAAACTGATGCATTACCATCGAGATTATCTAAAGGTTTAGTTGAAGAATTTAATGAGTTTAAAGAAAGACAAAGCCAAATTCAGTATAAAAAGTCTCAAATTAGTACGATTGAAAGTATAGATGAGGATGAGGATTTAGGTTTTGCATTTGGAGATTTTATCGATATGGGTAGTGATGAAGAAAATAATAATGCTGGAGCAAATGAAGATGAAGATCTAGCAGATTTTTTAGATCCAGATAAAATGTTTGGTACTACAAAATAATAAAAAAGTCTGGACTAAGTTCCAGACTTTTTTATTATTCTACTGAATTCATAAGAGATTTTATATGCTCAATAATATTATCTTGTATGTACTGCTCTATGAAGAGTTGTTTTTTACTCAAATCTTCCTCTTTTTTAAACCAGCCTGCTTTTCTAGTACGCTCTTCCTCAGGTTTATTATTCCATAAGCTCTCTGCTTGTTTTCTTAATTCTTGGCGTGCTCTATGTTCAATAATAAAATTATCAAGCCTATCTTGGCGTTGGCGTAATTTTAACGTTTCTACATCTTCTGGTTGTGGTAACTGCTTTAATATACTCTGTACCTTCTCTTCATAATGAGATTCAATATGTTTTATTTTTTCTTCTAACTGTTTAGTTACCATTTTTTCAATAATTTCTGCAGTAGCTTGAAGGTTTAATTCAGTGGATACCTCATTTGTTTGATGTTCTGGTGACACTGGTCTTAAATCAAACTGGTGTGGTAAAAGGTCAATAATTGCATCTAAAGACCATTTCTCATCCCTTTTCTGCTTTATAAATAGAGCAATTTCAAGGTCTAAAGCATTATAGAGTTTTTCATTTGTATTTTGAGTTCTTAAAGTTTCATGAAGTCCCTTTTCTTCTAGGATATTGAACCAATTATAAACTGTATTATGATGACGTCCTACTAGTTTTGAGAATTCTGTTATCCGCCATGCTTTTTCGAAAACATTATCATCTAATATATCATCATCGTTAATTTGATGGTCTTGTTTTTCATTTTTTTGCTCAATCATTGTAACTACCTCCTCAAAAATCAACTCATAAACAACTAATTATAATTAACATGTGAGCTGAAATTAACATGTTAGCTAGTATTTCGATAATATTTGTGAAAATCCCTACCAATCCAGTGAATTACATGAAATATGAAATTAACATGTGAACATATACTTGTTAACAAAACATTAACGTTTAGTATAAAATTCGGTTGAATTAGTAACTTTATTACCAATTTGAAATATATCATTGGTAATGTTTTGTTAATAGGAATATATATTATGTTAGTAGCACTACTGATAGTTGCTATGAGATTAACAAATTAGGCTACTTAATATTAATGATAAGGAAATAAAGCTATTTTGTAAATAAGTTATAAGGATATAATCCAGGTATATAACGGAAAATACACATAGTAACGTCCAAAATGTAATTATCACGTATAAAAACTAGTAAAAAGTAAATAATATTAATGTAGATTTAGTATTGTTCAATAAACAAAACGGTATTTAAGGATATAGGAGCACAATCATAATACTTCGAAGAGGTTCGTTCCTACCCCCTATTTACTTGCTACGGATCTACTTATGTATATTAATTTAGTATAGAATGTACAATTTAAGTTGTATATTGCATGTCATGATAGAAATTTGTATAGTCAGTATCAACAAAATGAACTTTATCGGTATTTAAGAACAAACTGAGCTTGCGAATTGACATTGATATAAAAGGTGACATTGACATGAAACCAATACTAAAACTTTCTTCTAACAACACATAAGCGCCTATTGTTAATGTTTTGTTAACTATAATAGGCATATTAACCCTATGTTTACATGTTGATCTAAAAAGATTATCTTTTAACATGGAATGTGAATCGTAAACGAAGGATTTTATGGGTAATTTTAAGGAAGTTTTTAAGATACTAAAGTTTGACTTAGAATACTAAAATAATCCTGGTGGTGTTTTTTGTAGATATCCGATCTCTAGTACATGCTTGCATATAATAATAAGATCATAAATAAGATGATGAGATTGATATGTTAACCGAAATTAGATAAGTACACTTCGAATATCCATAAAGATAACATTGACATGAAATAAAAAATTGCTATGAGATTAATATAACATTAACAAAAACTATTCAAACTAAGGACGGATCATCCTAATTGTTAATGTCATGTTGATCAGAGATAGAAACTACCATCTTGACTTAGAGATGGTAGTTATTCTAATGGGTGTTTATGACTTAAACCTCCTTAAAAAGTTAATAAAAGTATTTGGTAATAAAATATAGCATGCGCTGGTTTGCTAGTTGTTACATCCTATTAACTAATAATAATAAATGTAGATTTACCAAATGGTTTTACGTTAATTCACATCTGAGTACTATCGGATTGATATAATATGTAAAATATCGATATGAAATTCACATCTACACATTTTTATTTCGTTTCATATCAATGTTAATTGATATGTCAATTTCAATCAGGAGTATTAGTATCGGATAATTGTTTATATGACATTAACATGTCCGGGTTATGTGCTTCTTGTGTTAATAAATTAAATAGAGATAGATTTTCTTTGAAACCCTCTTGGTCAAGGAGATTTATAAAAAGTATGGTGTAGCATATTTGAAATTTAGTTATAAATAGCAGTTGTAATGTTCAGGTATATGACTTATTTAGTTGGGCATACTATAAGTATGAGTTTTTTTATGATAAAAAAGTACAGATAATATCTTTACAATCTATAATTATAGATTGTAGTTTTTATAGTATTTGAGTGAAAGAAATGGTTTTGAAATTTAGCTATAATAGAAATGATTTTGTGCGTCATTCAATTTTAAGCATGCGTAAACTAAAAGTCATTTTAATTCATACAAGAAAAACATGTTATGGATATATATTCATTATTAGCATTCCTTTTTGTCTAATAACTAAAATAGGAATCCAAAAGCTATTTTATAATTTTTGTTTGCGAAATATGTAATTAGTAAGTTGGTTTAGGTATGAACTGGCGGGGTTAGTTTAACTTATATTTATCTCTCGATATAGGATTTCATGTCAATGTCAGTTGATGTGTTAATATCAATGAACGTGTTTATACCGCTTGATTGTTTACATAACATTAATATGTATTAGTTGTTTGCTGTTAGTTATGTTATGAGTACTATAAAGATTGTTTTATATCTAAAGTTCTCTAAGGCAAGGGATATATCAAATGAATGTTTTTTACTTTTGAAATTTAGTTGTAAATATAAATCGAAATTTTGGTATGAAAATCCTGTACTTAGATATATTAATAGTGTTACCTGAATTAGGTGGTTAAATGACATATGCAAAAAAAGAAAAAGGTTAATCAATTAGAAGCATTATTTTTGTGAGCTTAATTAATAATTGCGAAGTAGTATTGACATTTAGATATTATAGAGATAATCTTATACATAAGTTTCATTGTTTAAAATTAATATATGAATCGAGAGATATTTAATTCTTGCTAAACGGACACACCGAGGGCATATACCTGCCATTGGTGTGTCTTTTTTTTATTTAATAACTAGAAAATGATAAGGAGAGTATTAAAGAATGAATGAAATTATTAGTGAAAGCAAAAGAAGATTTGATAAATATTGTAAAGATAATCAAGTTTTTGAGGAGAGAATTAATTCTCTTATTAACTACTATTTTTTACTGCTTGCTGATCGTGTAAACATTTTACAAGATAGAGAATTTAATAACGAGGTCGAAGAGAAGCAATTTAAAAGCAGTCTCAAAAGGTTTGAAACATTATTCCCAGCTGCTGCTAAGAATGCATTTCTAAAAGGATATCAGCTTGGTTTAGAGTTTTTCAAACATCCAGAGACAGTGATCCCGGATTCTCTATTTACAAATCCTAATTTTGTACAAGATATTCCTTTTGCAATTGTAAATGCAGCGGAATTTAGTATTTATGAATTAGTTCGAACGGATGAAACACAAGAATTTAGTGTATTTGCTGTTCAAACTTATGAAGGCATTAAACCCATAATGGAGCAAGTAATTTGTGAAATTGCATTGTTTGGTGCGGAAATTTCACTTGAGCATGAGCGTGAGGAAAGAGGACTGAAAGTAGTAGAAGGAAAAACAACTACTTTTACAAATGTTCCAGTAGATCGTTTATTTACAATTACTCCATCTGTAGCTGCTAATGTTGTGCATGCAGACGGCCGCTGTGAAATTTGGAGTCTAAATTGGAATACGAAATTAACTTTAGATAACCCTTTTATTGAATTAGCACAAGTAACCATTGTTTACAAAGACAAGACAGAAATACAAAAAAATCTTCGGGATGGATTTATATATGAACAAAGTTTATTTAGTGAGGTACCGTTAGAAGAAATCGAAGATCGTTTAGAGGTTAGAGTCAAATATAACCTTATTGATAATATGCCATGTAATTTGGATGGATTTGAAATAGAAGCGCTTCTCACCGAACTATTAACAAAAATACAAAATGCAACAAATGTGCCTTTTGAAAACATGCTATTACTTTAAAGCGATTTTCTATCAAAGAGGAGTTTTTTAAAATGAAAAAGATTGTATTAGCTATTAGTGATTCTGTGTATACGGCATATTTACGTGAGGATTTTATTGGTGCGGGATTTGAAGTAGCTGATAGTGATGTTATGCACATTAAGTATTTAGATGAAATTCTGGATACGGAAAAACCCGATATTCTATGTATTAATGACAAACGATTAAATATTGATGCGGGACACGAAGATAAGCGGGAATTAATTATCTTACAGAAGTTAAGAGACATTCGCTTTCAGAAGGATATTCGGATTGTAGTATTTACAGAGCGTGAAAATGATGATGAGTTTTTAGCGAAACTGATTTATCTAGGTATCTATGACATTTTTAACTCTCGTAAAATTGATATTGATAATAAAGTCATACCGCAGCTGCTACAGGAATCGGATATTAAAAATGTAGTGGAAATTGTAGGAGCAACTCAGGCACCGCAACATACGAAATTGCCCGAAGTTCCTGTTGATGAGGAAGAAGAGGAAGTATCAAGTGAATTAAAGGAAGGTAGCAACAGTAAACTTCCCTCTAAATCTAAATTATTTAAAAACAAACCAAAGAGTAAGTCTATCCAGCAGGAAACGCCAAAAGCACCAATTATAAAAAAACAGTATAAATTGGCTTTTGAGCCAGTATATGAGAAGCAAATTGGTATTGCCATTCCAAGAAGAACAATAGTTGTGGCCAGTATGAACAGAAGAAGTGGTGCTACATTTGTTTCACATCTTTTAGCTGCTTACTTAAATGAACTACAGATTGATGTGAATTATATAGAGAATCTATATGATGATGGTTATACGTATCCGTTATTAAAGGGATATACAGAAGCACCAGAAAACTATCGTAGTGAATTTATGTTGCAGCGATATAAAGAGATGCTTCAGAAGGAATCTGATATATTATCAATTCCAAAATGGAAGCAAGGAAGAATAAATTATATTGTAAAGAATCCTATAGTGGACCAAGAGCTGAAAAACGAAACAGAGCAGGACTTCGACCATTTTATTAAGGTTTTATTGGCCAACCAAGAAGCACCTGTATCTATTATTGATGCAGGGAGCGATTGGGATAAAGATTTATACCATGAGATCTGTGAAATGGCGGATTACATATTCTTTGTAGTGGAACCAGATCTGCATCAATTGCTAAAAATAGCGCATCCTCTTACACAAAAAGAGAGAAAGCTCGTTTCTTACTTAGCTTTAGAGAAAGTGAGGATCATTGGGAATAAGTTTTCTCCTGCACTTTTAAAGCATGAAATAGTAGAAGAATGCTTTGGAGATAAGGTATTAACTGCTTTACCACCATATGAAATAGAAGATGTGTTTGAGTCACAATTGAATAGTAGTACGTTACTATCAAGTCGCAACTATTATAAAGAGATAGAAGGAATAATGAAGGAAATAGCAGAGTTATTGCTACCAAATCAATTGTTGAATCCCAAAAAAAGTTCCATTTTAAGTGGATTTCGATTTCGAAAGTCTGAAAGTTAAGGGGGATGAAGAGGAATGCAAAAGTTTATTGTTGCAGCAAGTATGTTGTTGTTATTTGTAGGTTGTCTATTCTTTGTAACTGATATGGTGATTGGAGATACAACACATACTGATAATAAATCGTCTTTAGAAAGGGGGGGCGAGATAGCTTTGGTGAAGTCTGTAAAAGTAGGTACTCTACGAGCTGAGGAAGAAATAGCTATTGATCCAGAAAAAGCAAAACAAGAGTTTGAAAAAGCATATAACGGTAATGCGGATTTTAAAGATCCCGCTTCAAAACGTCACTTCACTGTCCATGCTGTACAGGAGAAACCAGCAATGATTGCTGTCGAAGGTGATGCAGAAGCTGCTAGTTATTTTAAGCAATTTGATGAAAAAAAAGAAACGATAAAGAGTAAGGCAAGAAGCATTATTATCTATGATGGGAATGCAAAAGAAAAACAATTAGGTGGAAACTTAAAATAAAGAAAAAGAGTAGGTGCATTAAAAATGCAAAATACAGTAACTACGGCTCTATTCCTGACCTTTTCTTTATTATTAATTAGCCTTTTACCTGAAGGCGTTTTGTATGGAATACAGTTAGTGAAGGCACATAACTTTGCTGCTGATATGGTAGAAATCGCAGAGAATAAGGGTGGATTTCAATATGATTACAATGGAAAAAGGGTTGATTTAGTCCCTGGTATAGAGAAAAGAATGAAAGAAGAAAAGATGGATGGATGGAAGTATCAGTATACAAAGGGACGCATTGATCATAATCAATCCCTTTCTTTTAAGGTGAAAGCAGAACACCATTTCTTCATATTTAAGTTGATTGGTGTAGATGGCATAAAGGCTCCGATATGGGCGAGTAAAGATGGATTGGGACAAGTATATTTTAAGTAATGAAAATTCTAAGATTTGTACTATAAAAGACTATGCTGAAAAGTATAGTTTTTTTGCCAGGAAAATATACCTATATAGAACAGAAGTTATAAAAAATGTTAATTAATTAATTTGTATGTTAAATTATCTGGATTTTATGTTTAAATTAGGTACAATAAAAGAAACTATGAAAAAACTAATATATTTGGAGGAACAAACAATGACTAACAAATTTTTAAAAACAGCAACCGCACTAACAATTATGGGTACATCACTATTTGGAGCAGGAGTATTTACCGCTAAGGCTGATAATACAGATTCATTAAAATATAATGATGTTCCAGCAAATCATTGGTCTACAAAAGCAATTTACGATTTAACAAATCGTAAAGTAGTGCAAGGGTATGGAAATAATGTCTTTGGTTTTGGTGACAATGTAACTCGTGGACAAGTAGCGCGTATGATTTATACTTACTTAAAACCAGCGGACGCAGATACTAGTTTCAAAAATCCTTTTAATGATATTAAAGGACATTTGTTTGAAAAAGAAATCTTAGCACTTGCTAAAGCAGGACTTGTAAATGGATTTGGAGATGGGAAATATGGCCCAGATGATATTTTAACTCGTGAACAAATGGCAAAAGTACTTACAAATGCTTTTAAATTTAAGTCAACGAAAACAACAAAATTTGCAGATGTTGATAAAAATTCTTGGGCTTATGGTGCAATTAGTGCATTAGAGGAAAATGGAGTTACAATTGGTACAGGAGATAATATGTATTCTCCAAAGATGTTTGTAACACGTGAAGCGTATAGTCAATTTTTATATAACTCTATTAATGTAATTGAAAAAGTGCAGAAGCCAGAAGTAAAACCGGATCCAAAGCCTGAAACAAAACCAGAGGAAAAACCAGAAGAAAAACCAGAAGAAAAACCAGAAGTAAAGCCAGACCCAAAACCTGAAACAAAACCAGAGGAAAAACCAGAAGTAAAGCCAGACCCAAAACCTGAAACAAAACCAGAGGAAAAACCAGAAGTAAAGCCAGATCCAAAACCTGAAACAAAACCAGAGGGACAATTACCGGTGGAAATAGATAAGAAGCTAGTTGCAGAAGATGTTCAGTACAATAAAGTGGCGATGGATAATACTCCGATTGCGAAAAACTCTATTTCGCCTGAAGCACAAAATGTGCTCCACTCTGTAAATAATAAATATGGCACAGAATTAAAGTATTCTGATTTAAGTGGCACTATTAGTCTAGTGGATAAAAACATGTATTTACCTGCTGGTTCTTTAAAATCTCAATTTTATGTTGATGCAATAGATGAGAATAATTTTGAAATTGTTTTCTTATATAACAATGAGGCAACAGTAGAATTAGCTAAAAGATGGGTGGCTTTATTAAATCCTACATTGAATTTGGATAAAGAGATTCAAGAAACAGTTGACGCGCAAGTTATTAATAATTATGTAAAAGAGAACCATAAAGTTCGTGTGGGGCATTCCACTGCTGATAAAATGATGTACGTTCAAGTGAAGAAAAAATAATATCATCTGATTTAAATATATCGGTTTTTATGATGTGTTTAAATGAATATATAAATTAAAATTTACGTAAAGGACACACCTTACGTACCATTCTAACGGTACAGGTGTGTCCTTTTTTGTTTAAGGAGGAAAAGAAATGAAATTTAAGAAGAGAATATTTATCCTTTGTACTTCAGTTTTATTATCGACACCCAGTATTGTAAATGCAAAAAATAACGATGTTCCATTTTATAATGGAAACGATGATACTTTTCTGAAATCTCCCCAATTACAAATGCCAGGAAAATATCTTAGACCTGGTAGTTATTCACCACCAGGTACTGATTTAGCGTATAAAGGAGATATACATTATCCTGCAGTTTATAATGGTTCATTTAATTGGGGTAATCCCAAAGAAAACTTGATACAGGGAAATGACAATTCTGAACCGTATATCCGTATCTCAAATGAAGGATACTTTAATAGCTCTGTGCCAGTTGGTGATAGAATGATAACAGAAATAGAACGTGTAACAGAGTCAATAGTTTCTAATAAGTATTGGGGAAACCCTGAATTTGTATTGGGAAACATAAAGGAGCATGTTATTAAAAATATTAAAACAAATGAGATGTATGGTCAGTTTTATTGGATTCGAGATATAGCCTACCTTTCGGGTGGTTATGCTGGTGCTGGTGGTGTAGAAGGTGTTAATAAGTATAGCTTGTGGTATGTACGTACAAGTAAACCTGAAATAAAAGACATTAAAGCCTCTAGTGACACAAAGGATAATTCTGTGAATTTTACATTTAACGGTTTTGAATATGTAAATAAAGGAAAAGGATACAACGATAGAGATCCGGATGGAACAACAGTAAATCCATATCAAGCAGCGGCCGGTGAACGAAATCGTGTGAAATGGATGCTAGATATTATAAAAGATGGCGAAATAGTGCATCATCAAGAGAATTATCTTCGTTCGAATCCACAAAAAGATAATCAAAAATCAAATGAAGGCGATGCCGGGAGATTTTCAAAAGAAGATGTAAGATGGCAACCACAATTGTGTGGTCGGTATACTGCGAAAATTAAGGTGCTTGATGGTGTTCAAAGAGAGTCAAATGAGAAGACTGTAAACTTTACTGTAGACGGTAACTGTGGTACAGAGGTTACACCTAATCCGAATCCAGGAGATGAAGATGACTTTAAATATAAAATTGACTTTTCTAGTAATAGAATCGAAGGAGCAACAGCAAGAGAAGGAAAGAATATCAAAACAAGAGTGGATGTATCACGTGATAATTTTAAACCAGAGCGTGATCAATATAGAGTAAAGGTAAACAACAATATTAATAAGTCTCAACAAGAAGTAAATAGCTCTGAATCGGAAAGAGATAGTGCTCAATCTAGTCTAAGTTATTGTCGCCGTAATCCAATTCATGAAGTAGATGCTGAGGGAAAGGATCACTACATTGATAGAGACTGCTCTTGGGAAGAAAATAGACTAGATAGTGCGGCAAGTAAGCTAGATAATGCAAGACAGAAGTTAGAAAAAGAGAAGAATAAAATTAAAAAGTTAGATGTATTAGAAGAAAAATATAAGAATCCTGAAACAGTAGTTGTGTTAAAACATAACGGACAACAAGTAGCTTTACAAAAGGTAAGATTAACTGAGGGAGAAAAGAAAACCCTGAACCTTGACTGGCAACATAAAGGTAAAGGAACAATTCAAGCGGAAATTAACCCTGCTGGTAACCGTATAGACATCGAGGAAACTACGTACAAAAATAATCCTATTAAAACTGCAATCTATGAGCCTTCAAAAGAAAAGGCAATGTGTGGTGTAACGAGTGTAAAAGGTGTAGTAGAAACAGTAAGTGAACGTGTATCAAAAGAAGATATAACTGGGGAAATGTATTATGAAACTTTGACAGGGAGTATTGATAATTTAGCTCCTTCTAAGCTACATTCTGGTTATGGATTTTCGTATGAAGTAAACGGTAAGTACAAAAATGATTGGAATGCAAATTACCCTGGTGTATTTACTACCGCTAAGGCACAATACCCATTTGCAGACGAAGGATTAAAGTCTACTCAAGATTTAGAGAAGAAAGAACTTAAAGATAATACAGCAAAATTCCTACCTAAAAATATGTATTTATCTGAAGCAACAGGACATGTTTTTGATAGTAAAAAACCAACTAAGTCTTTATATTGGGATGGACAAGAGAAAATCATTGATGGTGGGCAAAAATGGTATACACCAATGAAGACAAAAGATGGTGTATACACCTTTAATGTAGAAACAGCTCCAGCAGGTGTCAATGAAATGAGTCTATGTTTAACTGAGCAAGTAGAGATTAAAGGTGTTACCTATGATGACTTTATAAAAAGAAGAGTATTTCCTGATGATCCATTCCCTGGAGGAAGTGGAGTAGGATGGAACTGGGTAGGGAAAGAAGAACTACTTCATAAACTGACTGATTGGTATTACATGAAGACTGGGAAATAAACATAAAATATAGTATAATTTGATGAATCGACAAGATAATGTATCCATCATAAACTAGTAGCTGAATGGATAAACCAAAGGCACATTCCTTAATGGGATGTGCCTTTTTTCATAGAAAGGGGAAATTAGAGTGGATAAAAAGAAAAAACAACGTGTTAGACGTGTGATTATTATGGGGGTTGTCGCAATGATTGTATCGCTATACATTGGAAGCGAATTTCAGGATCGGAATGGGAAAGGTTATGCTCCTGCAAAGTATTTTGAAACAGGAACAAAATTGATTTCGTTTTAATAATAATTTTATTCCTATTTCATCAACTATCGTGAAAAGTATTTCCATGCGATTACTTCTTTTCTCCATACAATGAAAGAGAAAGGATAGCAACCGGCCACCTTGGAATATTCAGTTGCATTAGATTAATTACAATATATTTTCGGGATGTTTAATAGGTTAGAAAACTTGTTATAACAGGATTTTTGGGGGCTTTTTAATTTATCGATTACGTGTTTTAAAATAGAAAAAACAGATATTTTTTAGAAATGATTGACATGAAACTATATATATTATAATATTGAAATTGTAATATTAAAGAAAATAAATACAACATTTTCATATAGACTTTAGATTAGCTAAAAGGACACACCTAAGGCGTTTTACGCCATAGGTGTGTCCTTTTTTGCGTTTAAAGGCTACATAAGGAGGAATACAAACATTGAAGCCGTCTAAGTTTCAAAAGAAGCAGATTGCAGCGGTAGGTTTAGCTGCTATAACAGTAGCAGGTATCTATGGATACAATCATTTTGCAGTAGAAAATGCAGTAAAACCAACGAAAGTTGTTGTAGCTGCAAAGGATATACCTGCGCATACAGAGATTAAAGAAGAAATGCTAGTGGAACGAACATTACCTGGTGATGGGATTCCTCCAAATGCATTACGCGTAAGTAAAAAAGAGGTTATAGGTAAGTGGACAAATGATGGGCAGCCCATCACCGAAAATAGCTATCTTTTTAAAAATAAAGTAGTAAAGAAAGAGGAGTTAGCTGACTCTGCAATTTTAAATTTGAAAGATGGAGAAGTTGCATTACCGTTACTCGTTGATTTGGAAACAAGTTCAGGTAATAGTATCATTCCTAACACTTATGTGGACTTGTATTTCAAACAAGTTGTGAAGGACGGGGACAATGAGAAGGTAGTGTTCGGTGGTCTTTTCCAACGAGTACGTGTTACAGCTGCAAAAGATAGCAATACAGAAGATGCATTTGTGTTAGAAAAGAAAGAATCAAAAGAGGAACAAGAAGGAAAACAAAAGCCAAAGATAACGCGATTATATACACTGGCTGTTTCACCTGAACAACTTCAATACTTAAATCGTGCAAAAACAATTGGAGATGTAATCCCTGTTGCAGTTGGGCAAAAGATAGAACACACAGGGAAAGAATTAGAACCAGCAGAAGGATTCTCGCAAATATCTGACCAGAAAAATATCTTAGACTATGTAGAGAAGCATTCAACCAATCCCATATCTAAAAATGTAAAAGAATATGTTGCACAGTATCTGAACGAATCCAAATAAGGAAGGGGCTTTTAAGATGGACCGGCAAGTAAGAATGGTTGCCTTTTATGCGACAAACGAAAACGTAGGAAAAAGTACGTTAAGTATTGCGATGGCAAATGAGTTAGCTCATTTAGGGAAAAAGGTGCTTTATGTAGAAGCGGACCAAGTAAGGCCAAACTTCGCGGTTGGAACAGGTCTTAGCCATGAGAGTAAAAATATGCTAGGGCTTGTAAGAAAAGAAAATGAATACGATCTCTTGCAGTATATTTGCACAAAGCAAGATTTACTAGAGAAAAAAGTGAATCCAAGGTTGATGCAAAAATTGCACGATAAAATGGATTTTCTAGTATTTCCATCAGGCTATAGCTTAGCTCAATTCCCTGAAATTCAAAACAAAGAATTGTTTGTAACGACATTTTTCGAATCACTTGTAGAAACAGAATATGACTACATCATTCTATCGGTACCAACTGAATTATCCGAGATACTGAGTTATCCAATCCTATACAAATCAGACCTTGTTGTTCATGTGCTAAATGGCAACCCTCGTGGTGCGCTAGCAATTAAAAGAGAATTACAACTAATAGAAGAAGCAAAGCTAACATTGCCTTGTATGATTCATGTTTTAAATATGGGAGATGAGGACTATGTAGAAGATATTGAAAAGCTTTCTTTCCAAAAGATTGCGGTGACAATTCCGTATGACAGAGATCGTACGAGTTATGAATGGGGGATGCAATTTGGTTCCCCGCAAATTAATGCTAAGGTCCATCACATTATGGAAGCAGCTGGTCTTAATATTCCATCCCAGCAATCCTCTATGAAAAAGGGTCTCTTTGGTTTACGAAATTAAAAAGGAGGCATGTAATATGTGGGGCTATTTACAGGAAAAACAAGTTGCCTTAAAGCGAAATCGAGTGGATTTATATCACTTTGGTTATATGATTCGTTCCAAATCAGCTCGAAAGTTAGGAACAACTACAGCTCAACAAATTAAAGATATTACAGATGAAATTCGTGCATTTGTAGTAAAGGAACATCGTGATATCTTAAGTGAATCCTTTATGAATAAAGAGAAGAGAACAGCTGTGGAGCAAATTATTAAAAGCTTTTTACTAAGCAATCAAGTCGTTGTTTCAGATGTACCTTCTGAACAGTTACTAAATATGGTGTGTGACGAAATTGTTGGATTTGGGATTATAGAACCTTTAAAAGAAGATAAGGATGTAACCGATATTTATATCAATGGCACAAAAGAAATTATTTACGAAAAAATTGGAGAGGGAGAATGTACATTTCCTTACCGATTTGAGACGGAAGAAGAAGTGAAAGCTCTAGCTTATAAGATGGTAAACAGTACATCAGAGTCATTGAATACAGCAAAGCCATATGTGGACTGCGTATTTCCGTATATACGTATCAATATTGCGTTAGATGAACTTGGGGGACTCGGAACAACGATAACGATTCGTAAGAATGCGGATCACCTTCGTGCTTCTGAAGAGCGTATGTTATCTACCAATCAAGCATCGAAAGAAATGTTGAACTTTTTGGCTGCATCTGTGAAAGCCAAAATGAATATTTTAGTTGCTGGAGCCACGGGTACAGGGAAATCAGAGTTTATGAAATATCTTGCTTCTCACATTCCGAAAGGAAAGAAAAAAGAACGTACTCTTGTAGTAGAAGATAACCCTGAATTATATTTGCATCGCATTTTTCCAGAACATCATTTTGTTCCGATGCAGTGTAGGGCATCGGAAGTAGAAGAAAATGCAATCGACTTTGATAGATTGTTAACAAATGCTTTACGTCAAGGGCCAAAGCGATTAATTGTAGGGGAATCGAGGGGGAAAGAAGCGTTAAAAATGATTAACTTTTTCCAAACAGGACATCCTGGTTTCACCTCTGTCCATGCAAGAAGTGCAAAAGAAGCAGTTAGGCGTTTAATGCTTATGTGTCTGCAAAGTGGTGCGAATATTGATGCCCAGTATTTATATGAATTGATTTCACAGACATTTGATGTAATTGTCTTTTTGGAAAAGAAAGATGATGGAAATCGTTATATTACAGAGATGATTGAATTGTTGGATTATCAAGATGATATACAGTTCAATCAGCTTTCTCAATTTATTCCGTCGGGTGAGGAATACGATGAAATGAATGAGAGAGTAGGAAAGATTCATGGAGATCATATCATTACAGCAAAAATGTCAGCTGAAATGGAGAAGAAATTCCGTTCTTCTACTGTAAATCCAGCTCTTTATGCACCATTTCTCTCACAACAGGAGGTGCAGTATGCATAGTTTATTGGCTTATGGATGTATATTTTTAATCTTTATTAGTGTTGGATTGCTCGTTTTACTTTTTGCAAAACCTAAGGGTTCTGCTCTCTCTCAATTTGTACAAGAAAACGAGAAAGAAGAAAGGCGCTTGGAATTAAGGAATATTAAAGGGATACGAATGTATCTACCACAATCCGTTATCCAAGAATCTCAAAAGTACGAATGGAAATTGACAAAGAGTATGTACTGGATATATACGATTCTTTCTGGGATGAGTATTGCAGTAGTATTCTATTTTTCTTTTGGTAGAGATCCTTTTACACTGATTACCGTTTTATCTGGATTTTTAGTTCCAAGGTTTCTTCTTTATCGAAGAAAAAAACGTTACTACTTGGTTGTCATTGACCGTCTTTCTATCTATATGAAAGCTGTAGCAAATGCACTTCAAATTAGTAACAATGCAAAAAGGGTGTTAGTTCAGGTGAAACCAATGATGCATGAAAGCATTCAAGAAGAAATAGAAAAAGTTTCTCTTTTATTAGAAGGTGGAACCACAATGCATCGTGCATTTAGAGGATTCAATGAAACGTTTAACTTTAGAGAATTGGTTTTCTTCCATGAAATGTTGGAAGTGTGCAGTCGAGAAGGTGGAACAAATTCAGTACAAGTCTTACTAGATATTGCAGAAGATTTTGAAAAACAAAAACTATACCTGGCAAGATTGCGTTCTAGTTTGTCGCAAGCACAACGTGCTTTTGTACAGAACTGCTTAATCGTCATCGCTATGCCGATTGTTATTATGTTGATGTCAAAAGAAGCATATGGATTTTTAGCAGGTTCTATGATGGGGAAAATCGCGTTATCGGTAAATATGTTAATTGTCTTTTTCTTAGCAACCCGTGTAGAAAAGATTGCAAATTATAACCCAACAGAAAGAGGGGAATAAGGTGGCTACGATTTTAGCTGTAGTGGTATTCGTTGTCGTGTACTGGGTATTCTCTACCTTTCTACAAAGTAAAAAAGACAGCGGTAGCTTACTTACGAACTATGTAGAAAATGCAAAACGAATTGAAAAGAAGAATTTAAATCAAATGATGCTCGCTCCCTTCCAGTCGTTATCACATAAGTATCTGACAGAAGAAAAGAAAGAGCAGATTCAGAAAAAATTAGAAGAAGCTGGCCTGGATACGAAACCAGAAGAATATTTAAAAATGAAGGTAGCATATCCCATTATTTTCACCTCTGTTTTCTTGATATGTACGGTGTTCCATGATTACTACTTATTTAAAGTGGGTGTTTTGGTTTCACCGCTGCTTTATTTCTATCCTGATTATCTATTAAAGAGAAGAATCAAGCAGGCGATAGAAGCTAGGAAGTTCGAATTACCAGAGTATCTAATTCCTATGCTGCAGTTGTTAAAAACACATACAACATTAGAAGCAGTAAAAAAGGCGCAGATATATGCCGGAAGACATCTTCGTCCGTATGTATCTACACTTACTGCGGAATTAGAAATGTATGCAGGATCGGATCAACCATTTCGAAACTTTGCTGCTGCTTTAAATAGTCCAGAGGTAAATACCTTTACGATTGCATTGCAACAAGCGCAAAAAACGGACAAGGTACAGAGTCTTCGCATTATGGACGCACAAATTAAAATGATGCGCGAGTTAAAACATGAGAACTATAACCGTCTCATTCAAAATAAGCCAATGGAAATGAATAAATTTAACGTGGCTGTTATTGGTTGTATTGTGATTTATCCGATGGTGATTGTCATTCAATCTTTACTGCAAGGATTTGCAAGTTTATAGAAGACATTATTAAAAATGGAATAGGAAAAGGAGTAATACACATGTTAACAAAAATGAAGAATTGGTTAAAAAACGAAGACTCACAATTATCATCAGAAAACGGTATGTTAATCGCCTTGGCGGTCATTATCGTATTAGTGATTGGCCCGTTTGTATGGAAAGCAATCCAAGGTGGTTATGATACGATTCTAGCTCGATTCACAAAAGCATCAAGCAATGCAGATGTGAATTCTTGGAACAAGTAATAGAAGTTTTAAATTAATGATGTTTTTTACGTATAGCTCAAATAAATGGATAAGGGAGATTCAATCATGTTAGCAAAAATGAAAAATTGGTTAAAAAATGAGGATTCACAGTTATCATCAGAAAACGGTATGTTAATTGCCTTGGCGGTGATTATCGTATTAGTAATTGGTCCGTTTGTATGGAAAGCAATCCAAGGTGGTTATGATACGATCCTGGCAAGATTCACAAAAGCATCAAGTAATGCAGACGTAAATTCTTGGAATAAGTAAGAGAAGATTTTGATAGGTAAATTCTTATTTTAATAGATTTTTAAAATTTGTATATAAGGGAGATAAAATGTAATGTTAGCAAAAATGAAGAATTGGTTAAAAAACGAAGAATCACAATTATCATCAGAAAACGGTATGTTAATCGCGTTAGCGGTGATTATTGTATTAGTAATTGGCCCGTTCGTATGGAAAGCAATCCAAGGTGGTTATGATACAATTCTAGCCCGATTCACAAAAGCATCAAGCAATGCAGATGTTGATTCTTGGAACAAAAAATAAATATAAAAATAAACGAGGGGGCTACTCTAAAAGTGGTTCCCTTTTTTACACAGTATTTTTATATGAAATTAAGAGGGGAGTAAAGAAAATGAGCCTGTATATCATGGGATTATTTCTAAGTTATATGGTACTTAATGTATTTACCGACTTAAAGTATAGAAAAACAAAAAATATATGGCATTTCATTTTTTTAATAGTAGGTTTAGGTATCACGTATTTTACTGGAATACGAACGGGAAAAGAGATTGTAATTGTACTAACTATGGCCTTAGTATGTGGCTTATTGTTAGAGACATTTAAATTTTCTTCACCCGGTGATACGAAAATGCTTGTGGTGGCAGCTCTATATGTTAGCAATGTAGTAGAAGAATCGGCTATACTTACCGCGATTACATTAACAGCTTTCCATTTACTATTCTTTTGGATTGCTAGTGTTTATCGATTAATTAAAATTTTAGGGTTTGTAGGAGCGATTAAAGACCAATTGGAGCATGCTGCGTCTATATTTGGTGTGAAACTGCCTAAGAAAGAAATAAAGCTAATACAGAGCTTTCCTGGGGCTTGTTCTATTTTACTAGGGGCGACGATTTATATTGTGTTCACTATCTATCAAAATGGAGGTATCTTGGCTTGAACAGTAGAATCATTCATCAAAGGGAAACCTATATTTACTTTACAATTTTTGCGCTAATAGGCGTTCTTATTTTAAACATGTTTATTAATATATTGTTTGTATTAACATATCCTTTACTGATAGGATTAATTGTGCAGGTTATCTTGTTGCAGAAGATAAAGAAGCCATTTTATCGGAGCGGGAAAGAATTAACAGAACAATTAAAACTAAAAAATATGTTTCTAGTAGAATCAAATATTTTAGGAGATGAAGAAGGAACAGTTTATGAGGTGCATCAAATGCCTTTTACAATCTCTAATGGATTAATTAATAAAGATAAGACTTATAAAGTGATAAAACAAGAGTATGAGAGAAAAGTCAAAGAGGATTTAACGAAAATTTCTAAATGGCAAGTTACAACAAAAGCTAGACTTGTAACGACAACTCATTTTCGTTTATATACAATTTGGCAGAAAAATAGTACAGGCTATCAGCTAAAGAAGTTAGAAGATTGTATAGATCCATATGCCAAGATGAACTTTATTCAATGGATAATTGCTTCATTCTGTACGACTGGCCGTTTAAAGTATGATAAGAAGCCTAAAGAATGGGAAAGTTACGAATGGATAACCTTAAAATAAAAAGACAAAAGTTATAATACTTTTGTCTTTTTTTCTTGCTATTTCTTCTAACAGTTTCGTGAACTATACATGATTTTTAGCGAGTTCTATAAATGCTTGATATTTTGTTACATCACTAATATCAAGTCCGAAATCGAAAGCATCTATTTCTGCATGATAACCGTAAGATACTAAACCAAAATCTTTATGTGACTCAGGTAAATAAATAAGTACTTTTGCATTTTTATAGTCTTTTAAATTTTATAATTCATACATTTTAACGATTAGATATTTACCGATTCTATTAATTGCATTTGTTCCGCTTGTGATGTTAGAAATCTCATCATAAATGTGTAATGTATGATTTTCACTGTCGAAGATAAATAAAAAAAGACACCCAAAGGTGCCTTCCTGCGACTTGAACCATCTTAATTTTAATAATATGTATTGGACGCTAATCCAAAGATAATTCTAACATGCTTTCATATAAATGAAAGCGGATTATTTAACTTACTTAATTACTTTGTCCATAACTTCTTTATATTTGTTAAATTGTGCATCTTCCATATCACCATTCATTTGTATAAGGAAGTTACCTTTTGCGTAAGTATGAGAGAATAGCATTTGATTACCATTACCTAAATCGTCATAGTATTTCTTAGCTTTTTCAAGATCTTCTTTGTTTTTAAACTCAAATATTCTACCACCACTATCTTCACCTAATGCTGGAACAAGAATGCGCTTTGCTTCTTTTCTAGTATTTCCAAATTCTTTTTCTGGTAGGTCACCAGGATTGTCAGCTTCTAATCCTGCAGCTTTAAATTCTTCAATTACCTTACCAACCGTGACATTACTTGTCATTGATTTAACGCTGTCACAAGCGGATAAACCAAATAATAATAGAGCTCCAATAAGTAATACTGCTAATCTTTTAAACATAGTTGTTCATTCCTCCTAATATAAATAAATCCTTAAATATAATAACAAACTATTTATCTTTATATTGTCATATATTGTCGAACAGAAATAAAAAAGAGAGCTGGAGCCTTCAAGGGCCATCTTGAAATTCAATACCACAATTCATTTTTGGGGAGTGTATTCAAGAACCTTTTATTTTTGGATTATAAGAGTGCTCTCACATTTACGACAAGCAATCTTTTCTTCCTCAAAAATGAATAAATTCTCAGCATCACATTCTGGGCATACAACCGCAAATGGTGTTTTTATATTTTTATAACATAGGAAAGACATGACTGCCAGGAATAGAGCAGGTATAACAAGCATCATAAGTAAGAATAGGCCCGCAAAAACGCCTGCAATTATGGAAAGTGGTTTCATTAGTTTTCTACCTACAGAGTTTACTTGATTATCCTTTTTACGAAAAGCAGTAACAAGGTAAGTTTGGGTTTCTTTTACTGGCTCAAATGCATTTACCGTATTGTAATCTTGTTCATCCATAGTGGGATAGGAAGTGTTTGGTCCTTGATACCCTCGTTGTATATAATAGTTGTTTGACTCAGATATTCGTGGCATATACGAGATTCCAGTTCCAGGTATATAAGTTGTTGTTCTTGATTCAGGTGGAATGGAGTTCCCTCCCATACCTGTATATGTAAAGTTAATTTTCACACCCGGGGAAACTTGGATAATTCTACGAAACTTATAACCCATAATATTGTATCCTCTCCATCTAATTAATATAATCATTTACTAATTATAACAAATTTTTAACTTAAAATTAATATATTAAGTTAAAACAAACTAATAAAAAAGAGTAATATTGAAGTTGACTAATTTAAGGCGTTTTAGGAGTTCTTTTTTATAAAAAACACCCTAAGGTGCCTTCCTCTAACTTGGACTATCCTGTATTAATGCCATATTGATTAATACATTAATTTATAAAAATAATTAGTTATTCTTCCATGGACCCTAGCTGATATAATATATAAGGAAATTATTAGTTAATTAATACTGCACATATATTATAAGGGGAGGCAAATAAGTTATGCAGATATTGTTAGAAATTTTTTCTGCTATATGTGATTTCTTTTATGCTGTACAACGGACGAAAGAAGAGAACAAGCAAAATAAGGAAGGTACTAGTAGTATGGTCTATGTTTTTTCCGTACTTGTAATTGTAGTAATGATTCTTTTTGCAATGTTTGCAACGCAATAGATGTTCAATCAAGAAGAAAGTATTAGAGAAAACAAGATAGTGAATAATATACATAAGCACCTCACCATCTCCATAGGATGGCGAGGCTTTTTAATGTACCAAAAAAAGACGCCATAAGGCGCCCCCACAATTGGGTAGATAAGACTTTAGTTTTCCAATCTAAAGAAGTTTTGTATCAGCTCTTTGAGAGTATATCATAATATTCGGTTCATTTATTATGCATTTATACATACCTATTAAAACCCCTCTATTTTCCATTTTATAAAATAAATTACCAATATTAATAAGATTCAAATAAATTTTTCTATAAATTCAAAATATTAAAAAGAAAAGTGATACATTTAAGGTGCAAGTTATAAAAAATATTAAGAGGGATTTATTATGTTCAAGAAATTAGTAGTAGGAGCATTAGAAACTGGTATTATGTTATCTGGGGGAATTGGAGCTTCAGCAGCAAGTATGGAAAATACGGAAAGCCCAGTAAGGTCTTTGCAAACGACCGCATGTGAACTACCTTCTGGCGTCAAAAAGCTTTCTAATGGTAAGTATGAAAGATACACTCCGCCGTATAATGGGAATTTTTCAAATTATTATACTGAAAAGATCTGTGGTGGTACAATGCACTGGTACTTTAAAGGTACTACTCCCGATAAATCATTGGGACGATATGAAGGACATCTATTTCTCTAGAAGGGGCAACACCCACATTTTAACGAAAATATACTCTAAACAAAAAACTATAATAAGCTGTCCATATGGGCAGCTTATTTACATAAAAAAGACACCCAAAGGTGCCTTCCTCCAATTTGAATCACTTTAATTCTAAGAATATGTATTGGACTCCCATTCAAGTATCATTTTTCTCAATGAATAATTGGTATATTTTAGGTTGTTTTTTACTATTTCTATGTTAAGATATTTTGGTTGATATTCATCTTATTTTAGGAGGTTGGAAGATCTGTTACATGCTTTTCATATGGATTTTAGTTTCTATACAGAAAATATAAAAGTTTTAGGGTTATTAGGGAACTCTACTCGATTATCAATTGTTTGTAAATTGATTACGTATGGATCGTTGTCAGTTTCTGATTTAAGTAAGCAAACAAGAATTACAGAGGATTTGATTGTACAACATTTGCGTAAATTAGCCTTTGGAAATATTGTAATTAGTGAACGTATAGGGAAAAGGCTTTATTTTAAAATAAAAGATAATAAAACAATTGAGATTATTAGGGTATTAGGGTTACAAAGTTAAATTTAATTACTTTCGCTACAAGTGATTTTGCTATAACTTAATTGTACAAAATCATTTGTAGCCCAACTACGGAAATGGGTGTCCCTTTTGGAGATACACCAAAATCCCTGTATCAACTTTCACTTAAAAACACAGAAATGCGCTTTCAATTTTCTTGCAATTATGTATAAATATCTATAACAGTGGAAATAGTTTGAAAATTTTGGGTTGATATGTAAAGATTAGAGAGGTAATTTACAAAATCGAAAGGGGATTTGATATGAATACAAAGTATGTTATTACCCCAAAATGTTTTCGGTTTAAAGTATTAAGTTTAGTTGCAGTTTTAATGATTACTATTTGTACATTTTTTGTAAGTGGGAATACAACCACTTTAGCTGCTACATCTGCACCTGTATATTTAAGTGATACGTTGACTCCGATTTCTGTTGTAGGAGATATAGAGAAAATAAATCCTAATTATTCTTCGTATAATAAAAACCAATCATTTTATAAAACGAAGTTATCTATTAATGGTGTGCAATATGACAAAGGAATTGGCTCACATGCAAATAGTACAATTAAGTATAATTTGAATGGACAGTATTCTAAATTTACAGTAGATGTAGGAATAGATGATCAAGTAGCAGCTGGGCATGGTTCTGTGAATTTTGTGATAATCGCTGATGGTAAAATTCTGTATATAAGTCCGGTTAAAAAATCTCACGATCCAGCTGAACATGTAGAAGTAAATATTGCAGGAAAAAATACACTTGAGTTAGTTTCGTATAATGCTAATGATAATATTGACAATGATCATGCTGACTGGGCGGATGCAAAATTGTTTACTCAATGAGTACAATATATTACTAAACTATAATTTACTAAAAAAGTCGAGTTCCTAGCGTATAGGAAATCGGCTTTTTCTTTATGAAAGTTTGCTTAGCGTACAAAATTTCACGAAATGTTGGTGCTATCCCTAATAAAGCAAATCCTCCAGCAAAACCGCAGCCTTTATCGTAACTACCACCATATCCTATAACAATAGTGCCTCCTTTAGATCAGAGGATAAAACTAGGGTTCATTCCATGTAATTTAATGAGTTCACATTACCTTATGTATTTAAGAATTAATTGAGCAGATCTTCTTGAAAATAAAAAAAAAGACGCCATAAAGCGCCTCCCATTTGGGTAAATAAGAAGTAAGGTTTCCAAGATAACTGAAAAAATAGAACAGGTGGTTAGAGTTTATCATATTCTTTTGCCGAATGAACATGCATTATTACATATCATCACAAATCCCTCTATTTTCCATTTGATAAAGTACAATCCCAATATTGTTAATAATTAAATAAATATTTATATAAATTGAAAATATTTACAAAAAATACAGAAGTGATACATTTAAGGTGTAAGTTATAAAAAATATTTAAGGGGGATTTATTATGTTTAAGAAATTAGTAGTAGGAACATTAGCAACTGGTATTGCATTAACTGGAGGGATTGAAGCAGCATCAGCAAGTACAGAAGGTGTAGATAATACTAAAAATTCAGCACCAATTATCCAACGTACCCAAATACTTAAAGATGATTTCAGTCTGATAAATGGTGAAAGAGAAGTATCGTTCGAGCATGTAAAAAAAGCAGATATGAGAGTTCATATGACAAACAATACTAAAGGTACACTTGACTGGTCTTTAAAAGACTCAAAAGGTAATGTTATTGGTTCTGGATCGTTAGCAGCAGGAAAGGGTTTTACAAATACGTACAATACTCTTTCAAAAGGTAAATATAAGCTTAAAGTTACTCACAGAAATGGTGGTTCTGGATCGTTCTATGCAGCTGCTCGTACTTTAGACTAGTATATATAGAACCATTTTAAGCGTATTGAAGAAGAACGCTCAGAGAGTTTGGGGATTAAGGCGTTTTGTCATAATATCATCGTTTGCAAATACAAAGTCCCAAAAGGCCTACCTAGGGGTGAACTGAACCCAAAAAATTAGACAAATATATTAAGCAGCTACTAAGGATTGAACTCTGTATTGCACAGGGGACAATCCTTTTAGTTTTGTTTTAAATGTTGTAGTTTAGCTTTTTCTTTGATTTTAGGGCATCTAATCCTTCTGTTTCATAAGCTACTTACCATTTTCGGAGTGTTTCGCAAGAAGGAATATTAAAAAAAGCAGCTGTTTCTCTCAGAGATGTCCCATTTTCATTCATATAATGAATTACATCTAGTTTATACTCGAGAGAGTGAGTTGTATAGCGTTTTTCAAACGCCTTTTCCCCTGAAAATTCAAACCGTTTAATCCATTGATAAAGTTCTCTAGGATGAACCCCTATAGAATTAGCAATGGTTTTTCCGCCTTCCGTACCTTCTAGATATCGTTTTACTGCTTGTATTTTATCTTTTGAAGAAAATTTAGCTATAAAAAATGCACCTCCAATTGTTAATTATGTGTCTAACAATTGGGGTGCACTTCAGAAATAGGTGGGCTTTTTAATGTGGAAAAAAAGACACCCAAAGGTGCCTTCCTCCGACTTGAACCACTTTAATTTTAATAATATAAATAGCTTATGCAGATATAGAAGCTTTGTCTTTACGGAAGATACCCATTAATCCACCGATTAATAATAAAATACCCGGTAAGATATAGAATACAAAAATGCAAATAAACCCGCCGATTGCTGCGATTGTCATCATAATACCGCCAGCTTTAGCTTTATTTTTAACCACTACAGATCCAACAATCCCTAAAATAGATAGACCTACTGCAGCCCATCCTAATCCGATAATAGAATCAGCTCCTTCAGCTTCAAAAGCAGCTCCCATTCCACCTATCATTAAAGCTAAAACAGCGCCTAATACGCCAAAAATACCACCAATAAGTCCTAATACAAATTCAGTTGTTCGTCTCATTTTATTAATTTCTCCTTTTATTTACCAGGTGTGAATTCAAATTTCACAGATTTTTCATCAAACGTAAAGTTTGGTTTATATGTACCTGTATATTTATCTGATTCAGCTACATCAAAGTACATTTTTCCTGTAATTTGATTACCTGGAGCAACATTTTCATTCATAAATGCATTATCCGCACCGAAATATTCTTTGAATTGATTGCCATTAGCATCAGCAATTTTCAATTCTTCTGTTCCGATATAAGCGTCTTTCTTACCGTTATTTTTAGCAGAGAAATCAATCTCTAACACTTTTCCTTTTTCGGCTTTTGAATACTCATTAGCTTCTACGAATTTAGCAGAGTTAAAAGTGATTTGTAATCCATTAACTTCTACCGTTTCACCAGTTTTATAAACTTTGCTAGTAGCTTTATCTTCTTTCTTTTGCTCTTGTTTAGGAGCTTCATTTTTACTTACTTCCTTAACTTCTGTTTCACCACATGCAGTTAAACTAAAAGCAAGTGCTCCTGTTAAAGCGATTGTACCTAATTTTTTATACATTATGTTTCCTCCAATTATGTAAAATGTAAGATTTCCGAACTTATCATAGCAAACAATCAATTCGAATATTGTCATATTATGTCGAACGAAAAAAAAAAGCACTTATAAGAGTGCTTATCCTTCAATCTAATGTTTTTTTATTAGATTTTTTATGTCCTTTCTTTCGTTCACAAGTTACAACATCGGCATCACGATCTAAATGCGAAGCATAAGCTGAGCTATCTGGAGTTATATCATAGTAACCGGCATTATTTGCATCTATACAGTTTGCAAAGTGAACTAGCTCTTGTTTAGTTGCAGCTTGTTGCTGAGGTGCTGTATTAACTGCAGCTTTTTGGGAAGAGATGATGTGCTTCCCAATCGGATGGACAGAATTAGAAGCGTAGTTAATGCAGTTTTACCTCAGCAAATTTATCCGATATTTGCAGCAATAGCAAAGATAGAAAGGAGAAATTGAAATGTGCATATGTGAAGGAACGGGAGTAATTAAGAACGATATGGGGAATGGCTGCTATCAATTCGCACCGTTTATTTGTGAAACAGGGAACCGCATCCCTGAAGAAGTGGATAGAAGACGTCATGCCGTTATGGCGGATTTAAGAGAAATTCATCAATTACAATTGGAGGGGAAATGGGATGCCAAGACGTAGAACGGATTTGGAACGGGAGAATTACACAATGGCGTTGCAGTAGGAAAAATACATGAAGAAGTCGCGTCGTAACTTATATATTGCTTTAGAAGAGTTGGACTTAGTGTTTGATGAAAGCAAAGTGATTCGATTAAGAGAAATGTGGGATAAGGATAAAGATATTCTTGAAATAGCAAAAGAGCTAGGAAGGCATCAACTAGAAATCGCCGCATTAATCATAGATCAGGCAGATAAGAACAAAATCAAATTGTGTCCAATGGTTTTAGGGGCATGAAACAACTAACATTGGAGGATGTAGTCGGAAGTTTTGATTATACCGCAACAAGTGCCGTGGATAAATTCTTGAAGCGTAATAGCGTTATGACGTACTCAGTAGAGTCTTACGATAAAGATGAGAAGTGGAAGCTTCGTTGGTTTGAGGCAAAGTCCGAAGGTGAAGCGATAGAAATGGCTAAAAAGAAATACGGAAAGTTACAGATTATCACCACGTATATTTCCGATAGAACCTTAGAAGAGATAATGAATTTGGATTAGGAGACATAGCGTTATGATGTATTTAAAGGTCAGAAACTCATTTGATTGAACGAGTCAACTGTAGGCGTCATAGCGTCAGTAGAAACGTTGGGACTATCGGAATCAGAAAGGAGAAATATGGGATTCGGATTTACTGACTATGGGTACTAAATAAAAAAGCTAGGATTTCCCCTAGCAAAGAGTTATGTCGTACAGAAAGGTACAAACTTAATGTTTGCAATTTCATTATATAACGTTTCTGGGGTGGAAGGATTGACTCATAGCAACCTTTACGTAACTTTTACATGCGCTTGAAGTATTTGATAACACAGACATGGATTTATTAGAAATTGAAATTATTAAAGGAATTTATGGATATGTAAATTTTAAAAAATCCTTATTGGAATAAAAAAATGGTCCTTACTATTACGTAAGAACCCCATAACCGAAGAAAAAAAGTCGTATGTGAAACCAAGTGGGAATCACAAATATATTTTAACAACTATATATATATATATAGTTGTCTATACATCAAATGAAATAACATAGTTATTTAAACGAAGGAGCCCTAGATTTAGGGATCTAGGGCTTCTTGTGTCGGTATAACTCACACAATTTTATGAAAAGAAAAGAACTTACTAAAGATAACATATGAATGTTTCGTAAATGTATCAAAAAAGTGAACAAAATAGTTATTTTAATCGGAAATACCAGGCAATTGACCAAATCACCTACCATGTGCCTAAACAGTCCGGAGGGGTAAAGCTCCGATTTGAAAGAGTGTAGTCATGGGAAGTTGACTTGAGGATAGCATGTGTAATGTAAAAAAGGTTGTTCGTAAAGGGGCATGAAAAAAAGAGTACATATCAAATATGTACTCTTGAAAAAAGGAGAACCCTATAAGCGATGAAACATAATACTACAACATATGCTTGCCTCATTTAAAGATGTGAGGAATATAACAACATATTTATTTTATGATGGATAAATAAAAGAATCCGTTTGTTATAAACGGATTCTTCCCACAAGGTTTGCAAGAAATTCAAGGTAACTAGACCGGAGCATTTATTGAATTTCTTGTGATAATACTGTATGCAAAGGAATTAATAAGGTTAAAGAAATTTAAACAAAATCCTTATTTAACAACAAATAAAAAGAGCGCTAATCGAGAGCGCTCCTTATACCTAATTATAACGAAAGTGACGAACTCACATTATACAGAAAGGCACTATTATTGTATGTCAAAGTATGAGATTAGTGAATGGATTTAGATAAAATCGTTATCTAAATAAAAGAAACCCCGATTATCGACGAGGCTTCTAGGGGTATGTGTCGAGTAATGACGTACTCGACTAATTAACCGTATCATGAATTTTTTGGTAAAAATACCGGTAAATTTACCTAAGTAAGCAGGGCATCAATTTGAATAAAAAACGCTATTTTAGTAGAAAACGTTGAAAAAGGACCCGGAAAAGGGGGAGGGGTCCTTTTTAATGGAACAATAGAATTTTATGGGATTACCAATACGTTACCATAAAAGGTAATTTGTTTCCATGTCATGGATATTGAGAAAACTTTATATAAAAACTTCATTTTAATAGAAAACAGGGGTGATTAATTGAGAGTTGATAAAATTTTTCCAGAACTATGGCATTTACATTTAAGAGGAGATTTAAACACCGAATTAATGACCACGGAAGAATATGAAGAAAACGAAAAAGAAGTTAAAGATATATCTTTGATGGCTATAAACACAATTAAAAAGATGCAAAGAAGAATAAGTGAACTTGAATTAGAAAACGATCAACTGAAAGGTATAAATAAGTTTTATTAATAAAAATTTCATTTTGTTTTATTTTAAAACCAAAAAAGAGCACTTAGTAAAGTGCTCTCGTGACGAACCTCATTTTATAACGACTATTTTATAAAGAAAGGAACTCAGAATATTATATGTGAGTCCAGTTAATTGAGTGCTTCTTACAAATAAAGAGCAGCTAGCAAAAGCTAACTGCTAGGTTCTCCAAGGGGGAACAAGGAGAAAATCTGATGTCATATACATTATTGACGGAATATTTAATTTTATTCACGAGAAATTATATTCTAAAATTTGGATTATGATAGTCGATATTCTCCATGTTGACCAGAAAAGAATTAAGAGTTCTAGTGAAATTCCAAGGGGTCTTTTCTTAGTTTTTTGAGATTCTTTTATCAAATAGCCAACAGCACTAATTGCTATAAGAATGAAAAGAATAAGTTCGAGTGTAACTGGCATTCTATCTACTCCTAAAAATAAGTTTGTATATAACAATTATAAGATATTTTTAATGATTGGTAGTAAAAAATCCAACAAAATAATTCTTTTAAGAGAAAGTCAGGAATAACAATGGGACAAGGTAACCGTGGAATGGCATTTGAAATGCTTATCAATCTAGCGAATGAAATGTATCAAAGAGTGAGAGTGGCGCTTATTAACAAACGTCCGACTCCTGTGAAGGTGCTAAAGAGCAAAGGTGGCCGTGTACTAAATGGATTCTATGAAGCAAAGAGTACAGTAGACTTGACGGTGTATATAAGGGGAGAGCTGTAGCATTTGAAGCGAAGTCTACAGAGAAAGATACACGTTTTGATTTAAAGAACATTGCGCAGCATCAATTGGATTACCTGGAGAAAGCGGAGAAGATGGGAGCGATATGTTTTTTCCTTATTGAGTTTAGTAAGGATAAGCCAGTATTCGCAGTGCCACTATCAGTCATTCAATCTTATGTAAAGATGTCTCATCAACCAAAGGGCAAGAAATCTATACCGAGAGCAGATTTTGATATTTATGGATACTTAGTAGAGCAGACGGAACGAGCGTCAGTGGATTACTTACAATACATAGATGAAGCAGTGGCTCCAGTTAGGCTTGATGGGATGATTCAGATTGATCAGAACCATAAGAGGGTATCGAATAACATTGAAGCAGCAAAAGAGAAGATGGCCAACAAGAAACGTAAATTATTAAGGGCCTAATGGATAACGGAACCGTGCAAGGTGGATGGTGGGGACTACTCGCTATGCATGTTTCCCTTATTCAACAAAGAGATAGTGAAATTTCACATACCTAATGTGAATGTAAAAAGACAAATTCAGAAATAGGGGGGATTCCTTCATGGAGAGACAATTAACTTTATTACCGGATATCGATAGAGAGACAGAAAAACAGGTTCAGAAAGAAGTAGTGAAAACACTAAAGGAATACCGCGCATTGAAAACTCGTTTTGAGAATGAAGTGGAGTTACAACACCAAGGAATCAGTTTGTTCCCCGAGATTAGAAACACGAGACATATTAGTAATATTAAATTCAAACAAATTGATAAGGCTCTACAGTACGTTTTGGATTATGACGAGGCTGAGATCATCAAGAGGAAGTACCTAAATGCAGATAAACCGAAAGACAGTTTTATTTACACTGAATTATCGATGAAGAAAGATCACTTGTATTATAAGAAGAAAAATGCAATTCGATTGATTGCTACATCCTTAGGGATGATTTAATAATACAAAAAAAGCCAAATTAACAGTTTTTAATTAACTATCCATTTGGCTTTTGATGTTTTATTTTTTAGGCATCCATGTATGTCCGCAATTCATGCAACCATTAACAATATTTTTTCTACCAACAAATCCACTGAATAAAATTATCGGTGGTCCTAGAAGTATAATAAGAAGACCAACAATTGCAGAAAGTCCAACAACTCCATCCATAGAATTTCGAGGAACTATAACATATAAAAAATTAGAAACTATTCCAATAGTTATAAGTGTACCTAACAGAAGAAACAGAATAAAAAACGCCCTTTTGAAATTATAACCACGCTTATTACCGACTATTTGATCTGATTTGCATTTCCTACAAACCACGCGCTTTGTTACTTTTTCTTGTTGTATCGTCATGTCTAACCATCCTTGATTTTGTAAAATTATAATAGCTTAATTATATGATATTATTACCTGAACTGTATACAAATATTATCAAAAAAAGAAAAAATATAATAAATTGGAATTTTTATGTTTTTAAAAACTTCGACAAAATACCGACAAAAATGGGGACTAAATAGGGGGGATTTTGATAATGAAATCAACGGTATTCTTAATGTACAAGCCCTTTGAAAACCGCATATCGAAGAGGATTAGTACACCTATTAGTGAAACGTTCTTATGCGAGAATGTCACGGTAACGTATACCGCATAGTAGGGCGGGCAAGGCGGTAAGAACCCGCGTTAAGACGAAAAGGCCAATGAGTTAATTACAATGACATATTCCAGTGTGGCGGGTGTGAGATAATTCGCATTCGTCATGCTGTTTCTATTGTATTTATCAATCAGCTCGGAATGCGTACTCTGGGTTGATAATAAATATAAGTATTATGTCGGTTCTTGAAAATGGAATGGGGGTGGTTGCTCTTGAATGAGTAACGCTTGCATTCTAAAAAGTATACGTATCTCGTACATTAGTAATTACTCACGATTCTTATTAATGACCAAAACGAGGGCAAAGAGTTCCACTCTTTGTTTGAGCCAATGCAGTGGAAACATTCCCCTTCCGTCCCTCTAGTGTATTGGTTCAAACAAGGCGTCGGAAGAAACATATACGCCTTGGATATAAATTATTGTATAAATGATTTGGTCAGCTAAGGTCCTCCAACAGCCGATGTATTGACCGAATCTACGGAGTATAAACGAGAAGATTCCTAGTCTTCTCCCATCCCCTTGAAAGCTGTCACTTCGGTGATGGCTTTTTATTTTATCTGCAAAAAAGGATAATTTTGGTTTTTATAGAATAAATAAATCGGGAGAGGTGGGGTAATAATGATATATATAGAAATAATAGAAGAATTAACAGTAGGGGAAATATATACTGAAAGACAAATTTATAATTTGTTATGCAATGCTGGTACTGAAATAACAATCTTGTGTGATTCCGTATCAGAATTTAATGAATATGAAATAGAAAGATTTAAAGTTATGGGTAAGTATGAGATATTTATTCACCAAAATGAGAATCATTCATATTGTGCGCCATCGCAAAAAACAATGGTGTATGTTATAGAAAAAATTTAGGAGCATCCATAACGGGTACTTTTTTCTTTGTTATATAGAAATGACACATTAAACATATTTAATGTGTCATCTAGGTATAAAGATAATCGGTAATCATACAATGATATGGAAAAGTCTTTTCTAACGTGTTAGTTACCTCAAAGTATATGTATCTTTTGGCGCCTGGGCGAGGGTGCTTTTTTTTTGCACATTCTGATAGGGACAAGCATATAATGTGATAGGACGAGTTCTTCGTGTCCTATTCAATGCTCAGAATAAACCCCAATTCACATGGAGAGCGCCAATAGCGAGGGTGCTCTCTTTATATTGAAAATAAAACATAAATACATATAATATGATTAATGGATTTCTATTTTAATCTGAGGGGTACAAATTTGACTCGACGTAAAAAGGATTTGTTAAAACAATGGAAGGTGGATTTGCAGGCTGTTCAAGAAGAAAAGAGGATGAAGAAGAAGACTAAGAATAAGAAATATAGCATCCCTGGTAATACAGCTGGATTCATGAATGGGAAGAATACTTATCGTAAAGAGAATGGGGTATGGAAACAAAGAAATAAATAATGTGAGGATATAATGATTTTGATTAAGTGTATAGCAATTATCGTAGGCGCTGCCGTGATCTGGGTGGCGTCTTGTTTGCTGTTAAGGAAAGATAAGGCGTGAGATAGACTTGCAAATTGAAATATTATTAGTTTAAAACATGGGCTAATAAACAAACTATTTCTACCTTTTAGTCATAGAATATGATGAATTCTATTTTAGAGGAGGGAATCATATCTATGGGATGGGATAATAATTTTGGACATTCTCGAGATTGTAATAGATTTTGGGATGATTTAGTATTTTGCGGTTGCGGCCGTAGACGAAGAAGAAACGATTTTAACGACTGTCATTGTAGACGTGACTGCGATTGTGATGAGTGTCGTCGTAGACGTAATCATGACCGCGATCGTGAGCATGATCATGGTGACCATCGAGATTGGTAAAGTCTTTTGAAAGAGTGCATATTTTAATAGCACTCTTTTTTATTATTTTTTTAATTACTAATTATTAACTAGAAGGATGCAGTTTCGATTTTATTTAACATTTTACAAAACAAACGAACACAAAGAACGAAAATAAATTTCAACTGTCTAAAAGTTGATGCTTTTAGATGATGTGGGAAAATGCTGTGAAAAATTATTGAAATCATACCTTATATTTATCTAAGAGTTAGTCTGAAATAGAGTATATAAAACAATGATAAATTTTAAATAATATTAGGGGATGACTGATGAAATTAGTGTGATATGTACGAGCTAGTATAAGAGAGCAAGATTTAGAATTGCAATTTAACACGGGAGAAACTTATGGTTCTACAAAAATATTCACTGGAAAGTAGAATGGAGCGAAAAATCTTAAGGAAATATAAAGTTGTTGAAATTTTTATGTGAATTCATTAATATGTAATTGTATTTATTGTTTATTTGATTCTGTTTATTCTCACACTTTATGAGTTGTGGTTGAGCTGTAGAAGCAAGCTGCGTCTTGTTTTAATTCTGAAAGGGCTTCTTTGAGCCGATTAGTGTATATATAGCTTATTTTGCTATATACATTTTTAATCGACTTGAAGAAGTCCTTTTTGTGTTGTTTCCAAATCTGTTTGATTGGAGAACCCATTATCACATTGGGAAAAAATTTTTATTTAGGGGACTTAATTATGATTATCTGTTATGAAGTATCATTATTTTATTCTGCACATCCAGATGGTCCTATTCAAAGTTTACGTGCATTACAAGCACTTAATCCGATAAAAGAGGGTGTATTCTCTTTAACAGGTGTCAGCGTATCGTAATGAATAATTTACAGAACCATATGGAAATATGTAGTCAGAGGGAATGACAGAAATCCGTAGTGAAGAATTACTATGAATTTCTATCTTTTATTTTATCAGGAGCAATAAAGACACGTATGGAACGTAAGATTGACAAAGAATTCAAGAGATTTACACAAATGTTGGCTTATTTTTATGAAAAATAGGTGGAAAATTTGATGGAATGTCTTATCGAGCGAAAGTGTCTATGTACTTTGTGATACAACAATTAAGTTAGATAAGAAGAGAAGCAAAAAGTATTAGTCTACAAATCACAAGATGTTTGCTAGAGCATTTGAAGCATACGTAGAATCGGATTTGCAAGATCAAGAACATAGAAATGATTATTTAGTTTGTAATGCATATCCTTTTGTATATCCATTAGGTGATTATACGTTATATCCTAATGTAATTATAAAAAGTTTAACGGAAGTAATAGTCCCATATATAATAAACAGTATATAAGGAGTGGGGAAAAATGAATTATAACATTCAAAAAGGACAGTTCCGTTTAACAAGTGCTTATCCGAGAGGTAGCTGGTGGGAGTTTTATCGTATACCTTGTCCAGTTTGTTATGATACAGGTAATTGTATGCTGCACGTTTCGCAAGATAAGGTAGCATGTACACGTGTAGAAAGTAAATGGATTTATGGAAAAAACACGGGTAATCCAAGCTACATTCACTACATAAAAGGAAAAGATAAATATCAATTGCCTGAGGTGGATGAAATTCAGATTCATGATAAGAAAAGTAATGAGGAATTAAATGTGTTTAATCGTAAATTAATGGAGTTCATATCATTACAAGAGCATCATCATGCACATTTATTAAGAGATAGAAAAATGAGCGAGGAACAAATACAAGTACGTCAATATCGTTCTTTCTTAAAACAACAAATTGTGTTAGAGGAGGATAATACGTATACGACTGTTTGGGAGCAGCTATTTAAACAGATGGGGAATAAAAATTGCTGGCAGGGAATCCCGGGTTTCTATGAGATGAAGAAAGGTCAACTTTCTCTTCGTTTGATGTCAGGCTCTCCTGGTATATTAATTCCTTTTCGGAATCAGTACAATCAAATTGTTGGATGGCAGGTTCGTGTGGATGAAGTGAAAAACTCCGTTCATGTGAAATCTGCACCTACTGGAGTTCAAGCAGAATTAATCGAACAGCCTAATGTTGTGAAGATAACTAAAAATGGTGATTGTATCTTTGAAGGCGAACTAGAAGTGAGCAAAAAGGTAGAGATTCCATTTCAAGAGGGACAAATTGTTGTAAAGATACATAAAGGGCAAAAATATCTCTGGCTCTCATCAGCAAACAAAAATCATGGAACTGGGGCAGGCGGTAGTGAAAATCCACTTCCTGTGCATGTGGCGGTACCAAGTTCTCATTTAAAACATTGGAATTCTGGTATACTTCATCAAACTAAATCAGTAATGATTACAGAGGGAGCTATGAAAGCAGATCTGGTTGCTGATTTGCTTCCAGAGAGATTTAATAAAGAGGAGCTTTCTGAAATAGGAACAACGGTTCTTGCGATTCCTGGTGTAAATGCTTGGCGAATTACTATGCCTGTATTAAAGGATATGGGTGTAGAAAATGTCTATTTAGCGTTTGATGCCGATTTAGTAGAGAATCAAAAAGTAAGAAAAGCTCTTATAGACTTTGCGACAAAGTTAAAGACAGAGGACTATAACGTAATCATAGCTGCATGGAACCCAGCACAAGGTAAGGGGCTGGATGATGCAATGCAAGCGGGATTTAAACCTGTATTTCAGAGATTGTGAAACTCATAAAGTAGGTTGGTATTTTCATAAATAGGTAGATGGAAAAGATAGAGTTTGTAATTCTATCTTTTTCTTATATCCAATTACCACAGAGGATTTAAATTAACTAAAAGAAAGGTAGAAGAGAATATGAATACATCTATGAAAAAAGGTCTAGTAAATTTACGAGTTGATTTTGCTTTCAAGCGCTTGTTTGGAGTAGAAGGAAACGAGAATATACTCATTGGTTTTCTTAATGCGGTATTACAATCCTCTTTAGATGAGGAAATTATTTCTTTGCATTTAGATGATCCACATCTTCCAAGGGAACAAAAGGATGATAAATTGTCTATTTTAGATTTGCGAGCTACCCTTAATAGTGGTATAAAATTAAATATAGAGATACAGGTTCGCGATAAAAAAGACATGATCGAGCGATCTTTGTTCTACTGGGCTGGCATGTATTATTCTCAAATGACTCAGGGAATGAAGTATACAGAATTAAGACCAACTATTTGTATTAATATAGTGGATTTCATTCTGTTTCCAGAAGAAGAGGACTTTCATAATGTCGGTGTAGTCATGAACAAAAAATCGGAGCACATAATTTCAGAGAATATGCAATTGCACTTTCTTGAGATTCCAAAAGTAATTCGAGAATGGCAAGAAGATCGAATGGATCCATGGGAGGATATATTAGCACGTTGGCTATTATTATTTCCTGCATATGAAGATGAGAAATTAACTACAATCCTGGAGGGAATCGCGATGGAAAAAGATCCAGTTTTGAAAAAGGAAATAGAGGATTGGGAGCGTTTAAGTAGTGATAAAGACTTTTTACGCTTATATGAGGCGAGAGAGAAGGCAATAAAAGATAGAATATCAGAAATAGAGACAGCAGAAGAAAAAGCTGCAATAGAAGCAAGAATAGAAATGATTCATAATTTAATTAAAGTAGGTGTACCTATAGAGAAGATAGCGGAAGCCACTGAATTAAGTGTCGAAAAGGTTAATAAAATTTTAAGAAACAAAGAGTAGATAGAAGTAGTGAAAAACAGGTACTTGTGAAAAACGCACAATTACCTGTTTTTTGTTTCTAATGAATAGTTTGATAAACACAAGGCTTAGACACTCCTTAATAGGTAGTATACTCTTATTAAGGAGCATAATAAGTTGTTGGAGAGATTAAAATGAATAAGAAAAAAGAAGCGCATACCCTTATAGATAAAATTCCAAAATGGATAAAATAGAATCATGTTGCTCACTGAAAGAAGAAATGAATGCTTTAGGTCTTAAGGACGGTAATATTTTTTAAATTCTTATAGTATGGTACGATCCTAACAAAGAGGGTAGAAATAAAGGTGTAAACAAGGACTTGTTTTTTTAAAATCGCATTGATATAATATAAAAGTAATAAGATTTTACAATAAAAATATAAAATTAATCAGTTCGCATATAAGAGAAGACCTCAATATGCGCCATGTCCTTAGGGGACGTGTGCGTGTATTGAGGTCTTTTTGCGTTTTGCGAGCAAAAACACACCTGGAGGTGCAGGAATTATGTTGAATTGGTTGTCTGCAAAACTTATGACAACATCAGTAGGAGATTTCCTATTGGCAAAAAGTAGCTTTACGAAGGGTCTTGGTGGTAGTGGTAGTGGTGCCAATGCTGAAACCGTTCAAAAAAGCATGAACACTTTGGTGAAAACCTTAATTGGTTTTGGGGGAATTTGGGTGGCAGCTTGCGTTGTATTTGCAGCTATTAAACTATCTGGTGCACAAGGGAAGAATCCTGAAAACCGTACACAAGCTATGATTGGTTTAGCTTGCGCAGCAATTGGAGGCTTTGTAATGATCAAAGCGTACGATATCGCTGCTTGGGTTACGACAATCTAACATAAGAGTTTGTACAAGCTCTCCTCGATTTGGGGAGAGCTTCTCTTATACAAGGGAGGAAAAAGAATGAGAAAAGTAACCGTTCCTGTTGATATGACTTCGGAACAAAAAACACTACTAGGTGTGCTGAGCAAGCGCCAATTGATTTATCTATTGGGTGGCGGAGCATCCCTTTATTTATATGTACCATTTTTATGGCGACTATTTGCACCTATTGATGCAGTAGTAGCATTTTTTATTTGCTTAATTTTAGCACTACCAACGGTAATAGGTGTTATAGCGTTTGCATTTATATATAAAGAAAAACAACACATGTATCTAGATAAGTATTTAATTATTAAAATGCGTAGCCGCTCCGAAAAAGGTAAGTGGAGAAAAGGGTACGAGCCAACTATATGGGCAAAGGAGAATTTGTAAATGTTAGAAATGATATATTTTGCGGCGATAGCCATTGTGGGATTTTTCTTTTATCGGAAAATGAATGGAAAACCGCTGTTTGGTTCTAAGAAAAAGGGGAAAAAGCAAGGTGGAGTAGAGAAACACACTACTGAAAAAGCTGGAAAGAAAAATAAAAAAAATAAGCCTGCTGAATCGGAAATTGATGAGGATAATGTTGACTTCTTTCGTACTTTTGTAGAAGACATTAAGGAAATTGATAATCACATGATTCGGTATTATGATGACACATTTGTCCTAATTGCGGAAGCACATCCAGTTAACTATTATTTACTTTCCAATATGGAACAAGAAGCAATTGATATCAAAATTGAATCATGGTTAACCACATTAGAGTTTAATACGAAAGTATATATTCAAAGTAAGTTTGTAGATTTAACAGATCCTGTACGAAAAATGACAGAAACGATGAAAGGTGCGAAGGACCTTACACCAGAGACGGTTCTATATGGTCAAGAAGTTATTGATAACTTAGAGTACTGGCAACGTTCGCAACCTCGATATGAACAAAAACGTTATTTAATTTATCCATACAAGGTTGATATTAGTACGATTACGGCTGATACAGAGGACGAGTTAGAAGAAAAGATTGTAGATAAGGCATTTAACGAACTATATCGTCGTTATAATGCATCTCGAAATCTACTATCGAAAGCAAAAATTAATGTAGAAATGTTAACGAAAGATAAATTAATAGAACTTTTATACGTAGCATTTAACCGTCGTAAAGCTATAAAAGCTCGTTTCCAGGACTTAATTGAAAACGAGAATTTCTCCCTCTATTCAACAGGGGAAACGAATGAAAGAAAACTAGAGTTAATGAAGAAAGTGCTAGCGGAAGAAAAAGCAGAAAAATCAAATAACGGGGTGGCGTAAACATGAAGTTGTTCGGAAAAAAGAAAAAGGAAAAGAAAAAAATAGAAGCAGAAGAGAGAGACGAATTGGAGCTAGAGGAGGAAGAGTTGGAAGAAGAGGAAATACCGACGCAATTAGACAATCAAACAACGGTGTTTGATGTTATTGCTCCAGAAGGAATGAAAATTGATGCAGAAGATTATGGGGTCATTAAACAATCTTTAGGAAGTAATACGTTCTTTCGTCCGTTTTATATTCCACGTGATGGGTACCCGCGTATGATGCAAACCAATTGGCTCAACATGTTAACTTCGGCTGGGGAAGTGGATGTCATGATCGATATTCATAAAGAACCAAAAGCTAAAGCAATGCGATCATTAGATATGCAGCTGACAATGTTACGTTCCAACCTTTCTTTCCAACGTACACGAGGCAACATTGACCAAGAAAAAGACTTAGATGCAAAAATTCAAGATACAAACAATTTAATGGATGAAATCCAGTTCAATGAAAACGACTCCTATATGGTGAGTACAATGGGTGTTGCTTATGCAGAATCAAAGAAAGAATTGGACGTTTTATGTGAGTATATTGAAGATGAAATGCAAGCATCTCACTTTAAGATAGCAAGTACTTGGAATCGTGTGAAGAGTGGTTTGAAAGCTGTTATGCCGCTAGGAGCACTAAATACGTTACAAGATACCTATCGAAATATCGATAGACGTGCGTTATGTACATTTGCACCTTTTGTGTCAGGTTCCGGAAGGTTTAATGGTGGGATACCAATAGGAAAGAACAAAATTACTGGGCAAGTAGAATTTTTAAATTCATTCGGGAATGTAGATTATCGTCCTCCAAACTATAACATAGGTGTAACAGGGATCTCAGGTTCCGGAAAAAGTTTACTTTTAAAAATGAAGTTAGCTCGTGAAACGTCACTTGCAGATACGCATGCAATGATTATCGATCCAGAAGGAGAATTCGTAAAAATTACAAAACGTCTAGGTGGCATTAATTTAAATATTTCACCTGAAAGTAATATCATTATCAATCCTTGTGCAATCGCTGTAACAGAACTTCAGATTACGGATAAAGATGAAGAGCTAGAAGCACTTGAACAATATGATAAGAAAGAACTTGTAGAGCGTGATGGCGTGAAGTATGTAAGATTTGTACCGATTTTAGAGAAAATTAATGAAATACTTGGATTCTTTGACATTATTATTCGCGGACAAGACTTTGATCAACCAGGATTAAATGTATTCCAGCGTACAATGCTAGAAGATGCAATTCGTGAAGTGTTTGATAAACATGGTATTACCTCACACCCTTCATCTTTATATACAGATGAAGTGAAGAAGGTGGATGGACAATTAATTCAGTCTCAAGTGAGAAAGCCAGAACCAGAGTTAAAAGAAATCTACGATGTCATAGTAGAACATCATGGAGACGATGTGAAAGCAGAAGAGTTAATTGCTGCGATTCGTCCATTCTTACGCGATGGTTCAAAACCATTATTTGATGGACAAAGTCATTTTGGCCGTGGTGTAGAAACACAGTTAAATGAATCTCGTGTTGTTAATTTTAATATTAGTCATTTAGAAGAAGGATTCTTAAAACCAATCGCTTTCCACGTTATCTTGAACTATATTTGGGAGCATTGGATTAAGAGTCCAGAACACGCTATCAAGCGAAAAGTATTATATGTGGATGAGATGTGGCAGTTTATCGACTATGAACAAACGGTTAACTTCTTGGAAAAAGTAGCACGTCGTTCACGTAAAAGAAATGCTGGTATGTGTTGGGCGAGTCAGGACTTCGTTCGTATTTTAGAAAATGTAAAAGCTCGTGGTATCTTGCAATCTACTTTCTCTTATTTCTTCTTAGAACAAAATAAGATTGATAAGAAAAAGATCCAGGAGAATTTTAACTTAACTGCTGGGGAGCTTGATATTATTCTCAACAACCCTGGAAAAGGAGAAGGGATTTTCCGAGTAGGAGATAGTTCGGTTTGGATTCAAACTGATCCATCTGACAAAGAAATGATGTTCATTGAATCGAATGAAGCGGTACTACAAGAGCTTTTAAACAATATGAAGAAAGTACAAGGGTACGCAGGATAATAGCGTACTCTTAACAAGGAAGGTGAAATTATGCTTGAGAAAATAGTAGAGTGGGTCGGAGGCTTAATTATTGCTATAGTAAAGGCTTTTCTTAGTCCGGTGTATGCAACTTTGGATCCGCTGCCAGTTTTAGTGTTTGGAGGAGAGGGAACAGAAGGAAAGGGGACAAACTTAGATTTCTTATTTTCAGGTAATTCTTTAACCAAAGTATTAGACACAGGCATGCCTGTCATGTTCAAGCTTGTTGCTTTTTGTGTCCTTGTCAGTGTAGTTATTACGGCGGCAAAATATTCGGCAACAGCTATTAATCCTAATAATAGAACAGCATTAATAGAGTATGCGAAGGATTTGATGATCATTTCAATTTTTCTTTGGCACCTCGATTACTTCTATACACTCATATTTGAAATCAATTCTTGGATAATAATAGAGTTTAGAGACGCTGTTAATGTAGCAAGTGGGGGGGATTTTGATCCAGATAAGGGTACTAAATTTCTACAACCTGGATTTGGTGGGGCTGGACTTACCATTACTGAGCTGGGTTTGAAAGGTCATGAAAATGACTATATGTTTATTATATTTGGTTTGTTTATAGAAGCTGGTCTCATCGTCTGGGCAAACTTTTACTACTTAATGCGAGCGGTGTCACTATACGTTTTAATGTTAATTGGTCCGTTAATGGTAGGTATGTGGCTATTTCCACAAAAGAAACAACAGACATTATATTGGATACGTGAATTTATAGGAGCGGTGATCATACAAGCAATTCATGCGATTACCTTATGGCTCATTATTTCTTTAATTGGAGCAGCAAATAGTCCGTTAATCAAATTAATTTTACTTGCTATGTTTATCCCAATAGGTGAGATTGTGAAAAGTTTTATTGGCCTTAGTACCAATGCATCAGGTGGTATTCATAGAGCAGGTACGATGATGGGTATGGGTGCTTTAGCAAGTGTGGCTGGACTGGTTAAAGGTATTCGTGATGACTATCGTAATTCAAAAGCAAAACCTGGTGATAAAGGGGATAAAGAAAAGACAAAAGAAGATGCTGATAACCCGAAAGATGCATTAGGAGCGAATTTAGGGACAGATGTTGGTACAACATCTCGTGCAGCTCGTATGTTAAAAGCTGGTCAAATTGGAAGTTCAATTGGTAAAGCGGCTGGTGGACTTGCAGGTATGACAGCAGGAGCTGGTCTTGGACCAGAAGGAATGGCAATAGGGACATTCGCTGGCAGTAAAGCGGGCGGATTTACTGGTGCAGTTACTGGAAGATCTGCTGCTGCAGTTGGCGAAGGGGCTGTAGCCTTAGGAAAACATATTGGTTCGAGTGTAAAGAAGGGTGCGGATACGTATTCAAATCTAAATGACGAATCTTATCCAGAACTAACCGATGAAGATATCGCACAGGATTTAGCTACAAAAGATTTTGAAAATTGGAAAGCGGATAATCCCGATTCTGCAGTTGCAAGTCGCTTAAAACAAGCATTCCCTAGTGCTTCCGATGCAGAGATTGCTAAAAAAGTAGCGAAAACCAACAATGATCAGATGTCTCGTTTCTCAAATCAGCAGAAACAAGATTTACAAAATATGAAGAAAACCGCTACACCATATGGAAATGCTAGAGATTTAGTTAACGCTGCAACGAATGCATTCCAAAAGGGGTATGGGGCAGACCATAAAGATACGTTTATGAGTCAGTTACCAGAAAATATGTCAGCAGAAGAGAAAGAGAAACACTGGAACGACCATCTGAACACCAAAGTACAAGGATTTAGAAACCACGCAGAACAGGCGGCAACAAAAGTGGGAGCTATGCCAGTTAATGCGAAGGATAAGCAAGGAAATAATCTGTTTGATAAATCCTATGTGAATAAAGATGCGTTTGCTTCTCGACTTGCATTAGGAAAAGTCGGAAAAGCAGTCGAGGATGTAAAAGGAGAAACGTTAGAAAGTGGCCATCAAAATATGGGACAAGTAGGTGCTCTTGTCGGTGCTTCTACTGCTGCATTTAAGAAAGCGTATAGTGCAGACCATAAGGCTGGATTTATGAAACAATTCCCGGTAGATATGCCGCAACAAGAAAAAGAAGCAGCATGGAATAAGCATTTAGATCAAAAAGTACAGGGATTTCAAAATCATGCGCAACAAGCGGCGGAATCAGCTGGTATTGTACAGCAAAAAGCCGGTACAAACTATGCGAATAAAGAAGCTTTCGCTTCTCATTTATCACAACAGTTACAAAAAGATCCTGGTTTAAATGCTATGGGTGTATCTAGTGTGGCAGGCATTCAGAAGGCAGTCAACGGTGTGAAAACGCACGGTTTGACAAGTGGAACAGGAAGCCAGCAAGCAAAACAAGTAAGTAATGTTGGGAACCTGATACAAGCCTCTACAGAATCCTTTAAACAAGGCTATGCAGCAGAACAACAGGCAAGCTTTATGAAAAACTTGTCTCCAACTATGTCTCAACCACAAAAAGAGCAAGCTTGGCAGTCGCACCTGAATGAAAAAGGAAATGAATTTAAAGCAGTCGCACAACAAGCGGCAGTACAAGCGGGAGCGATGCCCGTACAGGCAAAAGATACGAGTGGTAAGAGTCTACATAATCAATCGTATATTAGTAAAGATGCCTTTACTTCGCAATTAACGAAAGGTTTACAAAGCCATGCAAGTCTTGGAACGGTGAGCCAACAAGTAGGTCCTGGAATTACTAGTGCGATTCAAGGTGTTCGTTCACATGGTGTTGCGACGGGTGGCGCAATTAATAAAACTGTATATGCAGCGACACAAACGCAAGCGAGTATAGCACGTGCAGGCGATCTTTCCGTTGCGGAAATTGAACGTTCTTATGCAGATGCATCAACAAGTGTAGCGAATATTGCACAAAGTGCTGGTAAAATGTCTATCCCAACATCTGCAGTGGGACGTATGACACAGCAAAGTACAAAACTTGGCATGAGTGTAATAGAAGGTGCGAAACACCTTATGCTTGCGGATCGCATTGATACGGTATCAAATGCATACTTTAGTGCTGCGAGTGTTGTACAACAATCCGGAGGGAATGCAGTACAAAGAGTGATAAGTGGGACTACTGCTGCTGTTAATACATCATTAGGTGGGAATGCAGCAGAGCGTCACTATAATGTGACAAAAGGCTTAAGTTACGCTGCAGGTGTTATTGGTGGTGCGGGCGCTTATCAAGCAACTGCACGTATGGTAAGTAAACATAATCCGTATAACAGTGCAGTTCGTACAGAAGCAAAAGAGATTCAGGAAATTCAACAGATGGTACCGACAACAACAGATCATACAGGCGCGCAATCGGTTGTAAAAGGTGCCGTACGTCTTGTGACGACAAATAATAAATCTTGGATTGAAGCAAAAGACGCTAGTGGTATGACGCAAGTTGTATCTCGTTATGGTAGTGGAGATAGCAGTATACGATCTGGACAAGTCGTATATCAGGACTTAAATATTTCAGATGGACAATTAACGCAGTATCGTAATGGTGCGAAAGCATCTCCGGCTTATATACAAGATTCAAGTGGTGGAAAAATCAATATCAATCGCTCGATCAATGTAAATCCAAATCAATTAGTAGGAAACCAAAATCAAAGACCGTTACAACAGAAACCGGTATTTAATGAACCACCACTTACGGTCAATCACAAAGTAGACAATGGTCACTTCTATATGTCTGATTTAGACCAAGGTGGCTATAAGAATGTACAAATGGTTGTAGAAAGAGATCGTAGTTACATGGTTGCGACAACAACAGACGGTACAGTGTCACGTATTTCGTCATTCGGAAAAGGAGATACGCGTTTACAGGCAAACCAAAGGATAGAAAGAGCTTGTGAAGTGAAAGACAGTAGTATTAAGCCAAGAGAAGAAATCTTAGTAACACAAACACAGGACGAAGTAGTCCGTACAGAGACGCATTTAAATTTATCAGAACATGACCCACAAAATCTGATTCCATTTGCGCCAAACCCTCGCTTAGCACAGCGAAGAGGAAGAAATTCTCAAAATGGAAAATATGGTGTGATAAGTCTATGAGTCAAAATCCTAACGATCCAAATGAACAGAAAAAAAGTAATCCTTTAAAAGATGTAGCTTCCCACTTTATTAAGAAAAAAGGGATGCAAGCGCGTGGGAAGATGGCAAACTTGGCAGGAAAAGCAGGAAAGGCGGCAGCGAAAGCTGCTGCAAAAATGCTAAGAGCAGGTATATTAAAAATTTTGGGTGCTGTTGTGGCAGCGGTTGGAGTACCTGCCGCTTTGATTATGGGAGTAATTATTGCTGTGTGTGTGATTTTAGTCTCTTTTGTACCTTTTACCGATGATGAAGGTAAGACAGAGGAACAAGTAAAAAAATATATGGAAGTTTCAATGGCACTGAATGTGGATTGGAAAGAGGTTGTCGCATTTGATATGGCGCGATACGATAATGATTTGACTGGTAAAGATCCGCACGATGCTATATCATATTTCTTGGATATCCAATATGAAGAATATACGGAAAAAGAGGTATGTGAGGCAGGACCGAATGGTCCTTGCGAAAAAAAGAAAAAGGAGATGCAAAAAACAAAATCTGAAAGTTACTCCGGACCAGATGTAAAAAAGATATTAGGAGATACAGATTTTAAGAAAAAAATAGATGAGATTAATGCGAGTGGAAGTAAAAAAGTGACAACATCTTCTCATGGGCTAGAGAAAGCGATGGAACTCGCAAAGTTTAGTAAAAGTCAAAAAGAGCGTGCGCGTGAGATATTAGAAGCCGGGATGTTAGAAGGTATGTATGGACATCTTGCTCCTACTACTGGTGGATTTATTGGTGGTATGTGTGTAGGTAATGTGAGTCCTGGTGGAGAGCCTGTTAACCTTAATGCAAAAGTTACAGGATACCTTCCTAAAATTAAAGAAATGGCAGAAAAACATGGTGTTGCTCAATATGTTGGTATTCTCGCAGCCCAAATGATGCAGGAATCAGGTGGAGCAGGAAATGACCCGATGCAGGCTTCAGAGGGTCAATATGGAGACATGAGCTCATCTTGTATAGGTGTAAAGGGAAATGCTCGTGTAGGGTGTATTAAAGATCCCAATATTTCTATAGAAGCAGGTGTACGGGAATTTAAAGATGTACTAGGAAAGGCCAATGGTGACATTGCACTCGCTTTGCAGTCTTACAACTTTGGCGAAGGTTTTATTAGTTACGCTTTAGCAAAGGGTGGCTATTCAGAAGAAACAGCTATTGAGTTCTCAAGAAGTAAGAATCATTTAAATCCAGATGGTTGTAAGGATCCGAATAACTTCAGGACAAAGGTTAATGCGTGCTATGGGGATTACGTGCGCCCATAAGGGGGCAAGGAAAAACGGTGATTGCAAGCCATTAGGTTAACCTTAAATGACCTAGTATCACTTGG
>NZ_JALDQE010000007.1:0-235330 GCF_022748145.1 Bacillus sp. CCB-MMP212 | reverse complement strand
GCTACCAAAAGTAACGACTAACCGAGAAGCCCCCACTTCAAACAGTCCGTTAGGGCGTTAAGTGGCGGGTAGTTCACCTGCTAAATCGTAAAAAAGGAGTTCTAATAGATATGGAGATGAGAAACTTACAAAAACTAATTGAAGACAAGAAAGTAGAATTAATTAAACTTGTAGATAAATATGGATTTAGACATCAGCAGGTGCTAAGTTTAAGTCAAGATATAGATAAGTTGATAAATCATATTATTTATATAAGTCACAAATATAAGTAGAACCCTACATTTATAATTGCCGTTTAATGAGAATCACCTTGGAATATTTTAACATTTAAATGGCTACAAAATAGTAGAGATAGGGTTCAGAAAGCGTACAAGAAGTATGTTAGTTTATTGAAAAAATCCCTACAGGGGGCGTAGGGAAAGTCTAAGGGTATTGAAGAATTGTCGATTCTAAAAGTAAAGGACTTCTTGAAATATAATAAGTTCAACATGAAATTCGTTGAAACTGTATATAATAATTTTAAATTATCGCTTCTAAAGCACCGACATTTAAAGCTAGAAAAGAATTAAAAGAATCTGTGAAATAATTATACATAGCAAAAAAGGGTCTGATATTCATATCAGATCCTTTTTTCATTATTAGTTTAGTATAATTGCTCATCGTAGCTACTTAACAAGGGTTTAGAAACTAAACATTTTTCAGGTACTACAATCTTAACCTAATAATTTTCTTAGTTTTTGGTATTCACTTTCCCAGCTTAACGGACATGGGGCACTATATCATCAAAAGAAATTAGATGTTTTTAGTATTAAATAAAATTAGTAGCAATACTATCTAGGTTCTTTAAGAAAACCAAATGAGAGAGCAACATTTCAAAGGGTATCTTGTGATATAACTAAGTAGAATTTTTAAGCAAGGGGATGATGAGATGAATAAATTGAAGGGGAAAATTGCATTAGTAACCGGGGCTAGTAGAGGAATAGGCCGAAGCATTGCCTTACATTTGGCACAGGCAGGTGCGTTAGTCGTTGTTCACTATAGTAAAAGAAAAGAAGAAGCAGAAAGTGTAGTGGATATAATTAAACAAGATGGCGGTTCCGCATTTGCGATTAGTGCTGACTTAAGTACCTTTAACGGTATTAATAAATTGTATTCAATGATGGATCAATCTCTTCAAAAATATATAGGCGATAATACATTTGATATTCTTGTAAACAACGCTGGAATTGGGCAGATTTTAACGTTAGAGGAATCTACAGAGGAGTCTTTTGATGAGGTTATGAATATTAATGTGAAAGCTCCATTTTTCATTATTCAAAAGGCTTTGCCACGTTTAAAAGATGGAGGCCGGATTATCAATATTTCGTCTTTTGTCACACGGGTAGCCTCCCCAAGTGTTTTTGCCTACAGTATATCTAAGGGAGCAATTAATACACTCACTCATACTTTAGCACAACAACTTGGTGCCCGTGGTATTACAGTAAATGCAATTCCCCCGGGTATAATTAATACAGAAATGAACGCTGAGACATTGGGGAATAGAGATGGACAAAAATATGCCGCAGGTTTATCGACATTTAATAGGTTGGGAGAACCTAATGATATAGCTGATATCGTAGGTTTTCTTTCTTCATCAGACAGTCGTTGGATAACTGGTGAATTAATTGATGCAAGTGGTGGATCTTGTTTATAATGCTAGAGGAAAAGCCGACTTAAATAGAGTGGGATTTGCAACTCTATTCTTTATTTGTTAAAACACCGAACTACACACCATTTATTAGTTCTTACAAAAAACAGCTTGAAATAAGGCAAAATGTATTAAGTCAATCAAGATAGAGAAGCAATTATGCTGTAGTAGGATTAGTAGTAAGTGTAAATAGTAAAAATGCAATGAATATGCACAATTTCATATATAAATAGGTACTTTTTGTTAACTCTTTCACAGAAAACGAAATGTATGAAATTAGTATGATAGAATCAATTTGTATTAAATACAAAGGGGATGAGTGTATGCTAAAAAGAATGATTTTAGGAGTTTCATCATTAGTAGTGGGAGCAACAGTTGGCTTAGCGACTGATGTATCCGCAGCACCTGCACCACCATTAACATCATTAAATGTAGTAAAAGTTGAATCTCAATTAGGCGGAGTTGAATTTATTGGTCCAAACAATTTAAGTACGGTTAAAGATCATGGAGGAAGCTATTTATACATTTATACAAATGAAATGGGATATGGTAGAAATCCAATTGCTCAAATGAGTGGTCAAAGACTAAAAAAAGTAGATTCTAAGATGATTGATATTAATGGCGATAGAACAGTTGATGGTTGGGAATATAAATGGGATGCTTCGGGACAGCAAAATGGGCAATTCAAATATCAAAACACATCTACAAATGCACCTTGGAATACATTATCTACTTCATTAAATATTAAATAAGCTAACAGAAGAATTCGATTTTATTTTTTATGTTTGAAATATATGTAATGTTTAGATACCTAAAGGAGTCTACGTTTTTAGTGGGCTCTTTCTAGTTAATGATAAGGTAACAGCAAATAAACTATTTTGTCTAATTGGCAAATTGAAAGTTTACATAATATTTTTCTAGTAAACAATACTGGGTTTAATAGTGTAATCAATAACGAAGGGAAATGTTTTATAAAATCAATTAAGTTATTTAGTGGGTCTTTCATCATAAATATCCAAAACTACATATTTATGAAATTTTATAAAATTTTCACTTTATATTTAGCCCTAAATCATACGATTTTAATACAAAATACTATAATTTGATTAATAATAGCAGTGTAAAAAACATTAAATATATTTAGATTTTAGAGCTAATGTTACTTTATTACATAATTTGTTTAAAGGGATATATAGGGTTATCATTCAATGTAACTAAAATAATTTAAAAGGAGATAGGAAGTTATGTTTAAAGTAAAAACAAGGGGAAAAATAAAAAGAATTGTTATGGTTTCAACGGCTTGTACCATGTTGTCAATGTATGGAGCACCAATTTCTAGTACAGAGGCAGCAACCAGATCGCATGCCCCATCAGTTTATGTAACACCACAAAATACTGCTGCTTCAGATATTATTAGTATAGACTGGTCACCAGTCCAAACATCACCTTATACGTATTGGGCTGTGCATAACTGGAATCAGGGAGGGGAGGGTGGTGGTTATGCGGGCTTCCAACAACAAAGTGGTTTTGATCAATTCGGTAAACGTACCCTTCACTTTGCACTTTGGGATCCAATAGCATCAAACCAAGCAATAAAAGCTGAATATTTATCGTCGACTTCAGAAGCCAGCAGATTTGGTGGAGAAGGAACAGGTCTGAAGGTACAAACAACTTATAATTGGAAAGATAGTCAATGGTATAGAATGACTCTACGCTCTTGGCAAGAAGATGGCCATACAAAGTTTGGCCAGTGGATAAAAGATAATACATTAAATCAATGGAAGTTAGTTGCTATTATGGATCATCCAGTTGCGAATGTTGCATTTAACTATGGTTTATCGATGTTTCAAGAGGACTGGGCTGGTAATGGACAAGATGTAAGAGAAGCACGTCTTAAAAATGGATACAGCAGAAAAGTTTCAGATAAACAATGGAATTCTTGGAATAATCAGCGTATCTCTGGGCAACATGATACGTCCTATCAATACGATGGAGGAGCAACTTCAGAATATCTATGGGTTAGGGCAGGAGGAAATACTCAATCAACTATTGGTACTGGAAAAACTTTTAATATAAATCAGCCTAGTCAACCAGAAATGGGAAATTTAGATTTTGATATCCAAAATACTCGCTTTGAAGCTGGAAAATTAAATGTTTCATGGAAATTGAAAGAACAAAGTACTCCACAGTTTAAAGGGAAAATTGAAATCTATGACAATGAAAAGTTAATGGGACAACCTTTAAAAGTAATTGATAATATTAAGTCCTACCAAACTGAGGTAAGTCAAACTATGCAATTGCCTCAAACAGCTTTTGCTAAAATTACATTAACAGATATATTTGATCGAACTGTAGAGAAAAAAGTAGGAATTACAAATGGAAATTCTGATATTTTAGTAGGGAATCGATTTGCATGGTCCCTAAAAGGAATTAGTGATTTTGAGTTTGCAAAAATCAATTTCAATAAGTCGACAGAAGAAATGCAAATTGACTTAAAAGCAGGCGTACCGCATCATTATTTTAATGAAACGTATGCGAGTATTAAAGTACAAAATGCATCAGGAAAAGTAGTATATAATAATGACTTTTATGGAAACAAACAACAAAATGCTGAATCGAAAAAAGTTCCAGTCAAAGTAGGAGATTATATTGAATTAACACATCTTGAAGGTGTACATAGAGCGAATTTCACAAATTTAGACAACAGTAAACAAGAAAGCTTTGGAAAAAAAGCAATGTATGAAGTCACACAAGAAGGCTTGAAGAAAGTAGAAAAAATGCCAGAAGCAACAATTTTAGACGGAAATCAATTTACATGGTCCCTAAAAGGATATAGTGATCGAGAAATTGCAAAAGTAGATTATAATCAAACAGCAGAAGAGCTGAAAATCAAATTAGAAGCTGGCGTACCGCATTCTTACTTCAATAGTACATATGCAAGTATTAAAGTCCAGAACTCGTCTGGTAGCGTTATGTACAATAAGGAAATCATGGGAAATAGACAACAAAATGCTGAAACCCAAACAGTGCCCGTAAAAGTGGGAGATTATATAGAATTTACTCATATAGAAGGGGAAGCAGCAAAGGAAAAAACAAGAGCGACTTTAACTAACCTTGAGAATGGAAAACAGGAATATATAGGAAAGGAAAGAACATATCAGGTTACATCTACAGGATTAATAAGACAATAAATGTATAAAAAGGTTGGGGGAATCCTCAACTTTTTTTGTCATTTTAGCCCATTCATCTCCCACCTACTCACTTCGCGTTCCTTTAGGAAGGAGTCTTCTTGGCTAAAATGATAAAGCGTTATGTAGACCGGAAATATATAAGGTATTCATTGCTATTCCATCAAAATGCTGGTGTTACATCATATTAAAATAACCCCTAATTTAAGTATTAAAATTCTCTAAATTTCGATGTATTACATTCTTGTATTTTCTCACTTTGCGAAGCCGAGAAAACATCATCACTTTTGAAAGAACCCGAACTCCAGCGGGTTCTTTTGATTTACTTGAACTTATTTTTGAATCATTGTATTATATTTTCGAGTCTTACTTATTTAAATCATTATCAGGAGAATCTGCAGATTTGCAGGTTCTTTTTTTATATAGTTTTGTAATTAAATTATAATAGTATATTTTTTCTGCATTATTGAAATTAGTAATAATAAAATGTATTATTGAAAAGCACAATTTATAATTCAAGTAATAAGACTATGTACCTATTATAATTTGAACATTCAGAAATTATAATATTATCTAAAAATGAGGTGAGATTCATAGAAACAGTACATATTAAGTGGTATGGAATGTATAGTATAAATGATTTTTATAATAGGGAAGAAGCTTCTAAGAAGGGGTTATTTGCAATCTCTAGAGTATGTGCCAAGAAGGTGACATTGCTCTATATAGGACAAACCAAAAGAAGCTTTATACAAAAGATAAGGGAACTTAATAAGGAATGGCTTTGTGATGATAGCGAATTAAGAATTACATTAGGAATAATAGAATTTCCTAGTGGTGAAATTTACTCTGAAAAGAAGGTAAAAGAAATAAAATCCCTTTTGATTTTACGACATACCCCATTAGAAAACGAAACATCTTTATTATACCATAGAGGGAAATTTAATTTAAAAATTATAAATAAGGGAAGAAGAGGTTTAATTGTTAAAAAGCTTTCTACAGGAGATCTGATGTGGACGTAATTGGAATCACTTTTGAATAAAAGTGAAGGTTTCCTAAGTGCAGAAGCTTATCAATTTTTAATGTATTAAACTATTTTGAATAACATATGTCAGATGCTTGAAAAAACAAATTTTATTATGGTATGAAATCCTGTATGGAAAGTGTAGTTTATTTCTGTTATTTAATAAAAATATTAAGAATTATAGGGATAATGTATAAAGAGTATAGGAGAAAGTCAACACGGAGGTTTAAAGAATGGGACAAGTAAGCAGGTTTCAAGAAAAACAACAGAATCGTCGTAAAAAGGCAATTTTTAATATTGCATTTACTTTGGTATTAGTGACAGTTGGTATAGTGACATACCAGTTGTTTACCCCTGCTAATACATCAACGAAAGCAATTGCTCAAGAAAAGAAAGCAACAAAGATAGAAGAGAAGAAAACTGAAGATAAAGAAACAGCAAAGATAGAAGAGAAGAAAATTGAAGATAAAGAAATAGCAAAGATAGAAGAAAAGAAAAGCGAAGATAAAGAAGCAGCACAGTTAGAAGGAAAACAAAAAGTAGAAAAATCGGTAAAAACGAACGGAAATGAAAATAAAGAGGAAGAAAAAACGGTATCTCAAGAAAAGGATCCTCAAACTAATCCTTCATGGAAGCCAATTGGTACAGAGCAAGGAGCAAAACCTGAAATGAAATTTAAAGAAGGAACAGTAGATTGGAGTGAGATGAAAAAAGCAATTTCTTATGCTGTTGATGTTCCAGAGAGCCAATTAATTTTCGATTTTATTGGGAATAATGGTAATAATAAAGCCTACGGTAATGTACGAGATAAGCAAAATAATAAAAAATATAAGGTTAATATTGATTGGGTAGAAAATCAGGGGTGGAAACCAGCATCTGTTCAAGTGGTAAAATAAATAATAGAAATGCAATTATGTGTTTAAAAATTTATTATGTTGAAAGCAATAATTACTTGGAATCATTTGTTAGATCCTAATGCGGACAAACTTTAAAGTCTATTAAAAAATAATCTATGCGTCTACTATATATAGGTGAATAGATTATTTTTTGTTATATATTTATAAAAATTCTGTTGCTTTTTTCACCTGCTTTACAAAGATTTGTTGCGAGGATAAAAGAAAAAACTATGTAATCTAATTTTGATTATTGAAGAGTGTTTTAGTGCGGCATAAAATGTAGAACCCCATATCCATTAAGCTAATATTTTAAAAAATTCTCTAAATGGAAAGTTTGTGTTTTTATCGTTTGGAGGTAACAGTTGTTGTAAGTTATTAAAATCGAAAAAACGAAGTTTGGTTGTTGCAAACTTCGTTTTCGTTTATATCTTTTTATTGTTTTAAAAACTCTCCCATTATTTCCATTACGTCCTCTGAATCACTTATTTTACCTTTAGAAAAACGCCATTGTTCTTTTCCATATCGCTCCATCTCAACCTTTATTATTTTTTCTTTATCTGAAACTTTTGCTTCTGGCAAAATAGATATAAAGTAACTAAACGATTGGCTAAATAATTTAGACTGTTCGATTCCTGGATTTTCTTTTAAAAATTTTTCATTTTCCGTATTTAATTTTGGCTGCAACTCGCTTAATAATAATGGTTTTACTTTTAATTCCACTTCAACTTTATCTTCCTCAGGAGAAGAACCTATTGATTTTACTTTAAATGTAACTTTTTCCTGCAGTACAGATTTTAACTTTTTATAATAGCTTTCAAATTCTTGGTCACTAATTCCGTTATGCGTACTGGACATTGCATCTTTTTTAAATTCTTCTTGTATATTTTGAGTAAATTGTTTTCCATCTTCACCAGACAATTCATTAATTTTGTCTATATCTTTATCATAATAAACAGCGTTTATATAGGTTTTTAGAGCTTCAGCTGGTTTGTTTAAGTCTTTTGTATTCTTTTCTATTTCTTGTGTATCAATTTTGAAAGAAACTTTTTCTGTTTTCTCGTCTCTTTTTTTTGTTTCTTCATTGGAATAAACGAGCTCATATGATGAGGATTTATTCACTTCATAGTAGAGAATCCCCGATGTTTTTTTACCAGGTTCTAATTCTATTAAACGTAATTTATCTGAATCAGCCTTATCATATTTCTTCATTTTTTCATCACCTTGATATAGTGTAAAGAGATAAGGTGATATCTCTAACATTTCATTCCCTTTATTTTTCAAACTGACTTTGAATTTTAATACTTTATCTTTATTTATTCCTCCCATTGACCCACTTAATGGTAATACGTACTCAGCATTTTCAACTTCGATTTCCACATTCTTCGAAGACGAAGATGCCTTTCCATTTTTTACAGTTGTAGAACTTTGTGAAGAACTACAACCAGTCACAATAGTTAATGTGAATATAAATAAAAAACAAATCATAAAAATCTTTCTAAGTATCACTTAAAATCACTCCATCCCCTTATTTAAAAACATTTACTATTTTACCATGAAATTCTATTCGTTTGTCTATTGAGCGACAAGATAGCCAAACTTAGAGATAGAAGAACTAGAGATCCTTCAAGCCATACTGGTGACATTGTGCACTTGTTACCTTAAGAATGCAGAAACGAATGAAATTCTTATTTGTAGAGGGAAATTATTAAAAATTTAGATCTGATGTGTTCGGATTAGCTTGAATTAATTAATTTTGCTAAGGTAGTGCAAGTTACCAACTCAATGCATCTCAAATTGTCATAAAAGGAATGCAAAGATAAAAAGGACAATCCTATATATAAGAAATTTGTTGATAAATCGGATTTGAAAATAAATGAAGCGGTATTAAAAGACATGTATAAAAAGAAAGGAGTAATTGAAAAGAGCTCACCAAAATAAGAAAGCCTTAAGCAGTATCAATCTATAATTCATTATAAAAAATACCAAACAAGATGATATTGTTTTCCAATGAGATAAAATGTATAATGAGAGTGTAGACATAAACCTTTTATTAAAGGTTTTAACTCACTAACTATGTGCATAATAATAAAAGACGAGATGCTGGTAACATCCCGTCTAATTTGTAACTGCTGCCGTTAGGTGGTAGATTGCAAAGTTTAATTATTTCTTCTTTGAACCACCTTTCTTACGTTTGGCAGACGTCTGGGTGGTTCTTTTACTTTTATTATTACGTTTTGCCACTAGCTTGTTAGCACAAGCTGTTGCAAAAGTTGTTATGAACACTGTTAAGAATAGTTTCGTAGCGTCCTGTAATAATTGTTGTAAAAATTCCATATTGGTTACACCTCCTTTCCCTCTAAATTAAGAGAAAGAAAGGCTGCAACCTCCCACCACACGCCTTCAGTTACTAGCTATATTATATCATAATTAAAATTAGTTATAGTTTATATTTTATTGCGAAACTTGTTATTACAGAAAACGTTACTTCAACAATAAAAATGCTTTTATAATAAGGATTTTAATGTTTTCTATGTTCCATTTAGATATGAATAAGAGTAGTTTGTCAATGATATTGTGGACAGTACCATTATATATAATCATAGTTATTTTATTGGTTTTTGGGCCTTTTAAAGGGATTATATATGTATTACAAGGAAAAGAGTTTCATTAACCAATTATCTCCAAATGGACTAGCAAGTACAAATAAATAAAGAAGAATCTAGCAAATTATCAATCCGTTCTTAATTATATATGAATTGTTTATTTGCGGAATTTATATATACTTTACGTTTAAAATTTCCACTTCAATCTAAATTATTTTAACTTTCTGTATTAATGTGAATTTAAATAAAAAGATTTACAAGGGACTTACTATAAAGGGCACTTATAACGAGTTTCTTCCTATTATATAGAAGCTGGTCGGTGATATGAATTAAAACCGAAACACGAATTAGCTCAAGAAGCTAAAATGTAAGGTATGAAGTATAAGGATGTAGCTAAGAAGTATGATGTAAGTGATAATAACATAAAATTATAGAAGAACAGATACCAATGGGCAGAAAAGCTGTACGAACAAAAGAAGACAGGTGCACCCATTGGGAATAAAAATATGTGGGTAATTTGGATAATAAGAACCAAAATGAGGAAACAAGATTGTCGCGGGTCGTGACGCTCCCACAGAATAGAATGATTAAATTGAATAATTTAAGAAGCGTAGAAAGGTTTAATTTCTACGCTTCTTCTAAATTTGTTATATAAGATTTTACAGCTTGCAATAAGAATTCTTCCTGCCCCATACCAGCACCGGCTGCCATCTGAACTACTTTTTGCTTGAATTGATGATCTACATGAAAAGTTAATGGCTCTACATTACTTTTAAAGTAAATACCTTCTACATGTGGAAGGATCGTGCCAGATTTCATATGAGAATGTAAGTACTTAATCTCCTCTTGAAACTGCAATGGATCTACTTGTAATACGAAAGGCTTAATTTCTAATTTAATAGTATCTGATGAAATACTCAATCGCATATTTGTGACACCTAGCTCCTTATAAAATAAGTTTATTAAATTATAAGTAATGGAATTAAATAATTGAGGTTTTTTAAATGAAAAAGATAAATACCCTCGTTTAGTGATTACCGCTTTTTTATTGAAAGGTTCAAAGGAGTAATCATGTTCCTTATAAGTGGATAGAGGGAAAATTTCTTCGTCCTCTGTAAGAATCTTGCCGTCTCCTCCATTAATCTCTATTACCCTAGCGGTTTTTCCAGTTTGTAGATGTTTTAGTAATTGATATAAATATATATCTTCATCTTGAATCTTAATAATAAATGTTTTTCGCTCTTTTGTTTTAGTTTTTTCATAATCAAGCATAAAAATCTCTAGCTCTTCCTCATCGATAATATATACTTGTTTTCCTCGTTTTTCTACCATTGTTGCGGGTAATTTTCCAGATTTGATGTATGTAAAGATAGTAGATGGTGCAACATTAAGAATTTCAGCTACTTCTTTCGTGCTAAGGCCTTTAACCTCATTTTTATTTTTTAAACGTTCAATATCCTCTAAATAGAAAATCTTACTACCGAATTGCTTCCAGTTATCTTTATATACACATTCTATTAATCCATCTTTTTCTTTTTTTAAAATTGTTTGTACCGTTACTCCTAATAAGTCGGCTGCCTCTTTTGTCGTTACAGTAGGTTTTGTAATGAACAATAAATCTTGTGTCATGAAAGGACACCTCCATAACTATCGTTTGCTAATATTTTAGGTATGTATATATCATATCAGAATCTGATTTATATTTAAAATAAGAAATAGATTTTATTAAATATTATATTTATAGTTATTGTTTTAAGATCTTTTTCATTCGCTTTATATGTTAATGGATTTTTATAGTTGTTTTTATTATAAAATCACTATGAATTTTAAATAATTAACTTTTAAATAATATCTATTTATTAATAAATTATAAAAAAATATAAATATAAGTAAATGAAGAAGAATATAACGTTCTTACAGAAAGAAAATGAATTATCATTTGTATAATTAATAGAAGTAAAATAAAATAATAATTATAGGTAATAAAGAGAATTATATTCATAATCTTCTATAGGAGAGGTGAATTCGAAATATGAATAAAAAAAATGTAAAAGAAAATTTATTAATTATAAACAATCAAAGTGAGTATATGGATACATATGTAGAGAATATAAAAGATATCGTTCCATATCTATATAACAACAGTTATGTAGATATAGTGGAAGATAAGATGGAGGTTGCAGAAAAAGAAGGAAAGGGTAAATATACGTATTTAAGTGACATAGAAGTCATTTATCATTTCGTACATTTACAAAAAGATATGGATGAGAAGAAGAATAGAAAAGAGGATACGAAAAAGAGCTATATCTCAGAAATCTTATCATTTTGTCAGTGCATGGTGCAGCATGCAGAAGAATTTGAATTGGATGGGGAAGAGGTAAAGCAAAAGGACTCTTTATTGAAAACATTGCAACCTTGGCATATTCGTAAATACAATTCGTGGTTGAAACGGGTAGAGAACGGTAGGAGTGGTGACACGTATGCAGTCGCGACACTTGCAAAGAAAACAGTGCTCATTCGTTCTTTTCTAAAACATCTACATGTATTTTCTTATATTGAAAAGCCTCTTCATGAAGAACTACAGCGCGCAAATGTGAATGAGCAGGATCGGCCAAATCGGGACCTATCCTATGATGAGGTTATGAAAATTTTAGGATTTTATAAAGAAAGAGGACATTTAGTAAACTATACAATTTTACTGGCTCTAGCAAGTACTGGTGCAAGAATTCAAGAATTGTGCACCGCGAGAGTGAAAGATTTACATTATGATGGAAAGTACTGGTTAAAAGTCACTGGAAAAGGGGATAAAGTGCGTGAGCTTTTTATTTCGGAACATTTATATCAGTGTATTTGTGAAATGAGGCTGAGAAGAGGATGCCAAACAGTATTGGATAAAGGGGATGAGAGTCCGGTGTTTATAAATCAAAGAGGAAATACTTATAACTCTAAAACATTATCGAATCAAGTAACAGATATGATAAAAAAGACAAACTTAGAGTTTCTACTGTATCGTGAAAATCCAGTAACGGCGCATACATTCCGTCATGCTTTTGCAATTATGGCAGTAGAACAAGGTAATGCAGATTTATATCATTTAATGCAAACACTTGGCCATGAAAATATTCAAACGACTAAAATATATTTAGAAAAGCATATGAAGCGTAAAAACAACGTTGGATCCACTTTCGCTGATATGCTGGTTTAAATTTTATGTAGTTTATAGGGGTATTTAATTATATATTTTTTACATAATTAAATGATGTATCTGTTTGGTTGTTTGTTGTGAAGAAAAATATAATTGGGGAAATAAATAAAAATAACGAAATTCATTTTATACAGAAAAAACCAGGATGATTTTAAAAAGTTATCCTGGTTTTTTCTTAAATACACATAATTATTCATATTTCATAAAGTTAATATGAGCTAATTATAAGTTAGTAGAATTTATATCTATTCCAATCTTGATAGTGTTAATAACATTATATAATTTGTAGAATTAGTTTATAGAGATTATGAAACTATTTTTCATTAGGTGTATCTAATTGATAATCGATTACAGTGCTGGACTTTTTATTCATAAGTATATAGATCCCACCTATGAATGATAAGATTACTGGATAGAAAATCGCCCAACCACTAAATGAATATACAAAAGTACATATAACCAAAGATAGGAAGGCCATCCACCAACCTATATCTTGAACTTTTAATAACTTAAGAGCAGCTAGCATTGTAAAAATATACGAGGTAATAAAAATTACACTAGGGCCTTTTAGAAGCATCTCTAAATTTGGTCGTGCTATACCATAAAAAATTAAAATACAACTAAAAATTCCGCCTAAAGCTAGTAAAACTCTAGTTGGAGTTTGGAATTTAGAATGTAATTTAGCAAAGAAGGAAGGGAAATGTCCTTCTCTAGCTTGGGCATAAATCATTCTTGAAAAACCTGCAATGTTAGCATGTACAGCACTAAAAGAAATGAAAATTGCTAAAATAGTGGTTATATATGTACCTATTGGTCCTAATCCTTTTGATATTAGAATACTAAGGGAAGCTATCTGGTTCTTATCACCATATGAGTGAGTCCCTATTATTACAAAAGATATTGCAATGTACATAATTGAGATGCAAATTGCCCCTAAAAATAGACTAATGGAAATATCTTTAGCAGGTCTGTTAAACTCTTCAGCTAATGGGGTTATCATCTCCCATCCTACAAATGAGAAAAAGATAATTACAGAAGAAGCTCCAACAGAAGACCATCCGTTTGGTACAAAAGGTGTAAAAGAACTTAATTTTACATAGGGGATAGAAACGACAACAGCCACAATTATTAGAAGTGAAATTACACAAATGACAAACACACTCACTTTTGATGATAACTCAATTCCTTTAATATGTAAGAGTAAAGAAGTAATCAAAATTACTGCCGCAATGCCTATAACTCCTGCATTACTTATTGGAAAAACATAGTCAATATATTGGGCACCTGTTAAAGCGATAATAGGTACTCCAATAGGAATAGATCCTAACATAATCCACCCTAGGATGGCACTCGTATTTGCATTAAATGCCATTTGAACATAAGCTGTAATTCCTCCTGCGCTAGGAATCATCTTAGCAAGACGCGCCAGAGTTGCGACAATGGGAAAAGCTAATATAGACATGATAACCCAAGATAAAAGCGAAGCTGGTCCAGCGCTATTTGCAGTAATTGAGGGTAATATAAGAATTCCACAACCCAACACAGCTCCTATGGTTAATGCAGTCCCTTGTACCCAAGTAATTGAACGTTTCAATGATTGTTGTGTCAAGATATTCAGCCTCTCTTTCGTTAATTGATATCAATTATATAAAGTTTTAAAAAAAGATAACATGCTATAATTTATGTATTAATTATAATTTTCTTAAAAAATTTAAGAATTATTAATTGTATTCTTAATTAATCAAGGGGAGATACATTAATGGATCAAACAGATTTAAAGATTCTTTCACATCTTCAGGAAAATGCACGTTTAAGTATGGTTGAAATAGGAAAGCTGGTAGGTTTGAGTTCCCCTTCTGTTACAGAGCGGGTCAGAAGACTAGAGGAACAGGGTGTCATTATAAGTTATCGTACAATTGTTAATCCGAAAGAATTAAAAAAACATATTACCGCGTTTGTTTTAATGGAACCAAGAGATTGCAAAAAATATAGAAAATTTGCAATGGAACATCCAGATGTAGTCGAATGCCATCGTATTGCCGGTTTATATAGTTATATAACAAAGGTAGTGACAGAATCAGTACATACACTCGAAGACTATATTAATTTGTGCTTAGAGTATGGAAAGCCTACAACCTTAATAGTGCTTTCTTCTCCAGTAGAACATAAATCACTTTTTACAGAGAGTGAAAAACCTTAATTACATATGAGAGAGTATTCTAAATAAAAAGCGTAAAAATAATACCTAATGGGAAATAGATTCCTATTAGGTATTATTTTTCAGAAAAAACTTTTTAGAAAATTCTTAGTTAATTGGAGGTAGGATTATTATGAAATATGCAGTGCTCACAGATGACTTACAGTACGATTTGGTTAATAAAATGAGGTTAGAATTGCAGTTGTGGAGGCGTTTACACCTAAAATGGAGGCTTTCTTAGATACTATGAGAGAAAATGATGTTTCTATTGTTCACCTACAGTTAATTAACTTAGAAGATGATCCGAAAGCTGAACGATATGGTGATTTTTTACCAGTCACAAAGGGATCTAAAGGTGCAGAAATCTTACCTGAGTTTCTTCATGAAAAAGATATTATTATTGAGAAAAATAAAGATAGTGGTTTTTTTGAGAGAAATCTTGATGAAACCTTAAAAAATTTAGAGGTAGATACAATTATTATTTCGGGTATGCAAACTCAAATTTGTGTACAAACAACTGCAGCAGATGGATTTTTCCGTGGTTATAATGTAATTGTACCAGAAGATGCAGTTGTTTCAGCGAAACCTGAAGATAAAGAACGAGATTTAAAGTGGTTAGGTTCATATTGTGCAAAGATTATGAGTATCGAGGAAATCTGCAATTCGATCTCTAAAAATGAAGAGATTTCTTTTGATGGAGTTGCAATTCCTTAAGTAAATACGTTGTAATATCACTTGTTCTATGTAGCAAGTGATATTATTTTTCAAAAATAAAAATGAAAAGGATTCATATTTTTTATATTTAGAAGTTCCATTACATGTAAAATCGTTATTTAGTAAGCGTTAAGGAGTGCTTGTCCAGAGCACTCTTTAACGCTTACAACACCTATAAGGGTATATGAGTTTTTTGAGTAAACATGTTTTTAAAATAAAATCCATATTTAACGATAAATTTGTAAAGCATCTTGAGAAGAAGATGCTCTGAAGGTGAATATTATCTTATTCTAAAAGATAAATGTCGTGAAATGATAAAATTTTAAATTATATATTTGATATAGCCATAGACTAAGGCTTCGGCACTAGCTTTCCTTTCACTTGAATATATTACTAAGTCATATATAATATGCTTATATACTTGAAAGTGAGCGAGAGAATGGCATACAGCAAGGCGCAAAATGAAGCCACAAAAAACTATAAAAAACGTAATCCAGAACAAGCGAATATAAAACTATGGCTAGAAGTTTCATCAAGAATTTAGCCACACAAGAAGATTTGGATATGCTAAAAGAATTAATGGCAGAAAAAGAGGAGAATGACCGTGCTAGAAAATAAATTAGGTATCAAAAATCAGTTAGAATTGAATCGAGTAGAAGAACGACTATCAAAAATGAAAGCCAAAGATTTATATGATTCAGGAGAAATAAACCACATAGAAGTTGGCACATTTAAGGGTCTTTCTGACATTCATAATTATCTATTTGAAGATATTGATTTCTTTGCTGGAAAAATTCGCAAGGTTAACATAGCGAAGGGAAACTTTCGATTTGCTCCTGTTATGTATCTAAGCCATTCACTAGAACATATAAACACTATGCCACAAACAACCTTTGATGAAATCGTTGAAAAGTATGTTGAAATGAACATTGCCCATCCTTTTAGAGAAGGAAACGGTAGAGCGACTAGAATATGGTTAGATTTAATCTTTAAGAATGAAATTCAACAGGTGGTTGACTGGAATAGGATTGATAAAGAAGATTATTTACTGGCAATGGAACGCAGCCCGATTAAAGATATTGAAATTAAGTATTTACTCAAAAATGCACTAGTAGATAAAATTAATAGCCGTGAAGTATTCATGAAAGGCATTGATATTAGTTACTATTATGAGGGATATACTGAATATGATATAGAGGATTTATAAATAAAAAAGGGCTGAAATTGCCCTTTTTTATTTGCGTTTTGAAGAGGATTTTTCATATAAAAACAGTATAAAATGGATTCCACTAGGGATCCCTAGTGTTATTTGGAACTTATCTTTTATAGTATTACTTATGTAAAGATCTGCAAAAAAGAAGTTATTCTTTTCTGACAATAAATATTAATGAGTAATTATTAATTAATATACACGAATTACTTTATGGTTCATTCATGTATTCCTTTCCATCTACATCAATCATTTATTGCAACAGGTTTCCCGTCCCAAATAAGATATCCTAACTAAGGACAATGTAAGTATCTTTATAATGATTTTCCAATATAATCAATGTGTTTATGAAAGGAATTCTGTGTTATTTTTGCTTTTTTACTAACTAATACAGCTTCAAACAAAGGACACAATTGCTACATACTAAGTGTAATTTATTACTCATTCAAAATTCTGTCTATTCAATCTTTCTAAAAATAAAAAAAGATTAAACTTATAAATATACAAGTTATAATGAGGGCGTCGAGACATAATTCAATACCTCTAGAGAAAATACCAAACCTCGTTTGGGTTTAAAAATTTGATATATTGATATGATTACTATATGGAGGGTAGTGGATCAGAAGGGAAGTTTATTCAACTCAATAAAGAAAGCGTTATCAAACAAATTTTATTTTAAATTGGTCATTCCAATAACTTAGATTCAACTGTAATTAAAAATAATAAATTATGGGGGTGTTTATATGAACATGAATGTAGCATCTATTAAAGGAAAAAAGATTGTTAAATACAAAAGTTGTTTTGATGTGATTGGGCCCATAATGATAGGTCCTTCAAGTTCACATACTGCAGGTGCTTTGGCTATTGGAACAGTTGCTAATAGATTATTTCAAGGTCTTCCCAAAAAAGTTGTGGTAAAGTATTATGAATCATTTGCTGAAACCCATAAAGGTCACGGAACTGATTTTGCAATTATTGCTGGTATATTAGGCTTTGCTGCCGATGACAGCAAAGTGCCAGATGCTATTAAAATAGCAGAGTCTAAGGGAATTGTCATTACCTTTATTGAAAAATCGGGTAATAGTCCTGCTGGTCATCCAAATACGGCAGATGTATATGTAGAGGATGAAAGTCGAAGTATTAGAACGATGGGTATTTCGGTCGGTGGTGGGTTGATTGAAGTCAAACATGTTGAAATTGATGGATTTAGCTTAGATCTGCAGGGGCCATTGCCAGTTGTTATTGCGATTTCGGAAAGAGCTGACTTTGAATTTGTTTTACGCAGGATCTTTAAACAATATGATGTTGAAATTAACAGCTTTCATAGTTTGGAAGATAAAACAAAATATTTATATGCATTCGCTTTGGATTCGATATTGCCTGGTAATGTTCAGAAGGAATTGGGGGATTTAAGCAATATAGCTAACCTTATTATTCTTTAGTTACATTAAGGAGTGAAAAATATGTATATGTCCATAAAAGAGATTGTGGATTCAGCTAATAAAAACCAAAAGCCAATTTATGAATTAGCAATCGAACAGGAAATCAAACAAACTAAAACTTCTTATGAAGAAGTTTGGAGTAAAATGGAAAGAAATTTAGCGACTATGCAACATGCAATTAATAAAAGTATCGAAGGCGACGGTGTATTTTCTCCAACCGGGTTAACCGGAGGGGATGCTGTAAAACTTAAAAACTATCGAGAAAATAGGAAAACTCTTTCTGGAGATTTGATGGTGTTAGGGATTCAAAGTGCTATCGGTGTTAATGAAGTAAATGCTGCATTAGGAGCTATTTGTGCAACTCCAACAGCAGGTGCGAGTGGGACGATTCCGGGAGTCCTATTTAGTATTAAAGATACGTTGCAGTTAAATCATGAAGATATGATTCATTTTCTATTCACTTCAGCGTTATTTGGAACGATAGTCGCAAACAACGCTTGTATTTCAGGAGCGTACGGAGGATGTCAAGCTGAAGTAGGAAGTGCCTCAGCGATGGCGGCTGCAGCTGCGGTAGAAGCTGCGGGTGGAACCCCACAGCAATCTTCTGAAGCTTTTTCGACCGCATTACAAAATTTACTCGGTTTAGTTTGTGATCCGGTCGCTGGTTTGGTTGAAATTCCTTGTGTAAAGAGAAACGCCATTGGAGCGACAAATGCTTTAGCAGCAGCAGACATCGCATTAGCCGGCGTAAACAATATCATCAATGCTGACGAAGTTATTGAAGCAATGTATAGGGTTGGAAGACAGATGCCTCGTGAGTTAAGAGAGACAGGTTTAGGCGGAATTGCGGCTACACCTACAGGGATTGCCATTAAAAATAAAATCTTTGGGGAGAAACAATCAAATCAATAAACAACTATCGATAGCATTGTGAAATATTTAACAATATGTACTCTATTGTTTGCCTAAGGATGTCTGTATGTTGGGGGAATTATCAATAAAATATACTACTATATAATTAAAATATTTTGTAAGTGGTAACAAACCCTTGGGGTTGCAGCTTCGCTATTGATTAATTTAGAAGAGGGATATTCGTTGTGATGCACTATATAAGCAATTCATTTTTCAAGAACAGTCTATATTCCTATACCTTAAATAGAGAATTAAGAATAGGACACGAGGAGGAATTATTACATGAATGGGAATACTGCAAAAAACATAGAATTTCAAGCTGATAATACTGCAGTAAAAGATGAGAAATATCTAGACCCTAAAAAGTGGCATAAACAGGATACTACCTGGGCATTGAGCCTTTTTGGAACAGCAATTGGAGCAGGGGTACTCTTTTTACCGATTAATGCAGGTTCAGGTGGTTTATTATCATTGCTGTTAATTACCATACTTGCCTATCCTGTTATGTATTATTCACATAGGGCGCTTGCTAAAATGATTTACGCTTCGAACTCTGCCGATGAGGGGATTACAGGTACTATAAGAGAGTATTTTGGAAATAAGGCAAGTATCATTTTTAACATTGTATATTTCGTCTCCATTTATACGATCGTGCTGATGTACTCGGTCGCACTTACAAATACCGCTAGTAGTTTTATCGTGCATCAATTGCACATGCCGGAGCCTCCAAGGGCCATTTTATCACTTGTCTTAGTACTTGGTCTTATCGCTATACTAAATTTTGGTCAAGATATAACTGTAAAGATCATGAGCATGCTAGTGTATCCTTTTATAGCTTCTCTACTTTTTATCGCAATATCTTTGATTCCACAGTGGAATACGTCAATGCTTAGTTTTTCAAGTGTTTCTACTGCCTCAACAGGAACAGGATATTTAGGAACGATATGGATGATACTTCCAATCATCGTATTCTCGTTTAATCATTCACCTATGATTTCATCATTTGTTGTGAAGCAGAGAGCTAGTTATGGAATAGACGCTACTGATGCCAAGTGTGCTCAAATACAAAAAGTTTGTTATATCATGACATTCGCTGTTGTTATGTTCTTTGTTTGGAGCAGTACTTTAAGTTTGACTCCAGATGATCTTAAGGTAGCAAAAGAACAGAACTTGTCAATCCTATCATACCTTGCTAATGAGCTTAATTCGCCAGTAATCACTATTGCAGCTCCTATGATTGCATTTGTGGCTATTACAAAGTCTTTCCTTGGCCATTATATAGGAGCGTATGAGGTAATGCGTGACATGATTGTCAAGTCCGGTAAAAAACGTGGGAAAGATATAGGAGAAAAAACAGTTAAGACAATAATTCTTACTTTTGTCGTATTAACATGCTGGTATGTTGCTTATACAAATCCAAGTATTCTTGGAATCATTGATGCCCTTAGCGGTCCGCTAGTTGCTGCTATCTTATGTATATTACCAATGTATGCGATCCATAAAGTACCAGTACTTGCTAAATACAAAGGGAAAGCGAGCAATGTATTTGTCATTATTATAGGTATCCTTACTGTCCTAGCAAGTATTCAGTCATTATTCTAATCCACTGTTGTTAGTACTGATGCAAAAAACATGGGATATGAAAAAAATAAAAATTCTTATCGGAACTGAACTCTATATTGTTGAACTAAAGAGATCATGGTTTTGGACAAACTCCTCATCTTGGAGAGTTTGTCTTTTTAATTATATGCATAACTTTTATACTAGCTTAAACAGACTAGATTAATAGTAAATGAAAACTTCATACAAACCACACATTAACTCCACTACTAGCACAAACTACAGTTGTATACTTTAAGTATCATTTTTCAACAATAAACATTCGAACATACTAATATTATGTAATATGGAAGTTACACTACATTAGAAGAACACAAATAAGGGAGAGCGTATACTATGACAAGATTTGCGAATCAGCATGTAGAGAACACGATTTTAGAAGAGGATGTAGAGCTTTTAAAACTTATGGCACACCCAATGCGTTTAAAACTGATCAATGAGCTTTCTAAACATAAAACACTAAATGTAACCCAAATGACCGAAATTTTAAACATTCCACAATCAACAGTTTCCCAACACTTATCTAAAATGAGAGGGAAGGTTCTAAGAGGAAATCGTCAGGGGTTAGAAATTTACTATAGCATCGAAAACCAAAAAGCTGAAGAAATTATGGGATTATTAGGACCAATACAATAAAATATTAAGTTTACCATTTAAAGATTTACTTATATAGAATACTAAGCCCTCCTTGTTGTGGAGGGTTTTTATTTATTAATTTTTTAAGTAATTATTACTTTAATCCAATGACATCAATATCTTAAATATGTCACGATTTAAAAGAAGAGGGAATATCAGCTGTTTTTCATAGCTTATCAAATGGCGAAGTTCCTAAGGGTGGAGTAATCACGGAAGAAGGTATATTAGACAATACCATCTATACAAGCACTATGTGCATGGAGTCTGGCGCATATTATTATCATACCTACGATTGTAGACAAATTAAAACCATTGATTTATTTGATGCAAACTAATTAGAATAGGTAAACTGTATAAAATACAAATTCAGGGTTCTTATGTGGTTTTAATCTGTTTTTAAATGAAAAATCAATAACTCATAAATATTACAACCTTCCAAAAATCAAAAAGGAAGCGTGATTAGCTTGTAGATTAAGTCTGTTTTAAAACTGATGTATACGGGGGACAATCCCATAAACATCAGTTTTAAAACATTAGATACTTTATTTATCAAGTTAATGCGAGTTACATCAGTATAGGAAACGTTGGAAATCTAAATCTTTGTTTATATGTTAATTACTTCAAACGTATCCCTTCGAATGCGTTTATAACCAAGTCATGTACATAGGATTCATCCAACTTTTCACCGGTTACTAGCAAGCGATAAAAAATTGGTCCGTAAATGAGATCGATGCTTAATTCAACATCGAGGTTTTCTTTTAATTCTCCTCTGTTAATTCCCTTCTCCAGAAGTTGCTTTGCTTGCAGTCGACGTGGCTGGAAATATCGAGCACGATATTCCTCTGCTAGTTTCGAATCAAATTGCCCTTCGCCAACTAACTCATTGATAATAGTTCCTTCTCGACTTATCAAAAAACTGGCTAAACTTGTAGCGTGAATTAAAATATCATTCAAGGCTGAACCTGTGTCAGGTACAGGCAATCTGGCAGCAGCAGCAGAAAGAAAACCATCCATTACCACAGCAGCCTTATTTGGCCACCATTTATAAATCGTAGCTTTGCTGACTTTAGCACGGTCTGCAATTTTATCGACTGTGACTGCTTTAAATCCACTTTCCAATAATAACTCATAGGACGCAGAAAGGATGGCCTTTTGGGTTTCGATATTACGTGGTCGACCTCTTTTACCTTGCACATTAATCATTCCTTTCAAAAACATAAACTATACGTTTAGTATACTTAATATGAATAAAAAACAAAATAGCCTATTTACAAAACTGAACGTTTAGTATATATTTTTAGTTAATTAATAAACTGAACGTACAGTTTATTAATTAACTAACATCTTGTAATGGTATGGCTACATTTAGGTTCCAAAATTCAATAATTAAATTGCTAAAAAACATTTAGAAAAGGGGGATAAAAAAGAGAGGAAATTGGACCTTTTAAAAGCAGAATGGAAATTAGCTCAGACTTAATTTATTACAATAAAAAATGGCATCGCAGTAGTACTTGCCAAAGGGATTTAGTAATTTTGAAATAAAAGTATGGGAGGAAATACTTATGTCTAATTTTAAAAATAAAGCAATTGATAAGGACATTTCATCAGGTTTAATCATTCTTTTAGCAACTGCATGTGGTATTATTGTGGCTAATCTTTATTATGCACAGCCTTTAATTGGGCTAATTAGTAATGAAATTGGGCTTTCTAATAGTAGCGCTGGATTAATTGTAACGCTAACTCAAATTGGATATGTTGTTGGCTTATTATTTCTTGTGCCTTTGGGGGATATTGTTGAGAATAAAAAATTGATACTTATATTGTTATTTTCAAGTGCATTTGCACTCATTTATATGGTTTTTGTAAAAAGCGCAACCTTGTTGTTAATTGCTTCATTCTTTATCGGACTGGGTTCGGTCGCAGCGCAAGTGCTCGTACCTCTTGTATCATATCTTTCATCTGAAAATGCACGCGGTCGCGTAGTTGGCAACGTCATGAGTGGTCTGTTATTAGGTATTATGCTTGCGCGACCGATATCTAGTTTAGTAGCCGGTATGTGGGGATGGAATGCAATATTTGCTTTATCTGCTACTGTAATTATTGTTTTGGCATTTGTATTATCGAAAGTACTCCCTACTAGGAAACCAAAGGCAAAAACAAATTATAACACCTTACTTAATTCAATGTGGCAACTACTACGAACTACTCCAATTTTACGCCGTCGTGCCATTTATCATGCTTGTGTATTTGGGGCTTTCAGCTTATTCTGGACCACTGTTCCATTATTATTATCTAGTCCGGCTTTTCATTTTTCCCAAACTGCCATAGCATTGTATGCACTTGTGGGAATTACAGGTGCGATAGCCGCTCCAATAGGTGGTCGACTAGCCGATCTTGGCTGGACACGATCCGCCACTGGGATAGCTCTCACCGTTGTTATTATTTCTTTATTACTTCCACTTTTTATTCAAAGTAGCTCACCCTTTGGAATAGCTGTTTTAGTAATTGCTGCAATTCTGTTGGACATGGGAGTATCTGCAAACCTTGTGCTTAGCCAACGTTTAATTTTCTCGTTGAGTCCAGAAATCCGTAGTCGATTAAACGGGCTATTTATGGCTATTTTCTTTTTGGGAGGTGCTGTTGGATCCTTTATTGGAGGATGGGCATATGCCTTAGGTGGATGGAATCTAACATTATGGATAGGAATCGCTTTTCCGACTATAGCTCTACTTTATTTTGCTACAGAGAAATAGTTCTATAATTTAGTTTTACCAGTCAGGATATGGAATGCCTATTTATTGTTATATCTGAGTTTTAAAGGTTATTTGTGAATTGTATGGAGTTTTTGTATTAAAAGCAAATCTTTATTTTCTATTGCTGTAAGTGGAAAAGACTCGCCTTGTTGAATATATCTGAAATGCAATAAAAGAGAGCTTGTGTAAAAACACAAACTCTCTTTAAAAAGAAATAACGCAATTGAAATATCTATATATTAACAATTGGTTTCTTATAATTCTATACTTCCTATGTTGAGAAGTAATATATTGGTAGGTTGTTAAAACTTAAATGTATTATTGACTTAATATTTCAGCTTTTATGCAAATAATATTGAATTTGAGATATTTTTTAAAATATTGGTAATGATGAGGTTTTATCTTAAAAATCGTTTAAATCTTATGTTTAAACGATTGAATTGAGAACAAGGTCTTCCTATAGACAGCAGGAAATACACGGTTCTCTACAGAAAAAGAAAAACAAGGTAACATCAAAAAGAGACAGATAGTTTTCATTAGCTGTGAAATCAATAAGTGCTAAGTTAATGTCTATCAATTGTTATTGCGGAAATTGTGAGGAAGGAGGTGGAGTAAGAAGCAGAAATTGTTATGCCTTTTGGAAGATTACTGACCAAGAACGCATTCCGTTTTGTGATACAGAAGTCGCAACTCCAAAGTAATTAAAATCTGGGTTTAAAATCTGTGCTCTATGCCCAAAGGTGCTGATATTCATCCACCAGTTTATTGCCTCTTTAGCAGTTCCAGGTTGGCCGCAATAAAGGATCCAACCAAGTTTTAATCCCGTAATACCTGCGTCTTTTAACATTTTACCCTCGTCTCCGTTGAAGGTAGGGCTGTAATGTTGACAATTTCCAGTAATAGCTACGTCATTTACTTTTAATTGGGTTACTTGAGTTATGCGGTTATTTATAGATAAAGGTTTTAGTCCTGCTTTTTGTCTTTCTTGATTAAGAAGATTTATCATTCGAGTTACTTCAGGATTAATTTGTCTGAAATACTCATTATAATAATCATAAGGAGATTGATTATATCTATTAAGATAATGGTACAGAACAGGTTCAAACATGAATGACCCTCCCTGATTTTCCTAAATTAACCATATATTTTATGTTTAATTTAGGAATGTAGTAAATTGTCCATTGATAAAAAAGTTCTGAGTAAAAACTCTCATTAATTATTGTATTCTAAATGTGTGCCCCCACATGTTAAAACAAAAAGACTAGAAGCAACTGGAAAAGCAACATGAATTCATTGGTCTGGTACAGGATGTAATGGATCATTGTGAACATAATCCTATTGTCCATTATTAATCGATATATATAATGAAAAGTTTTTCCTTTATAATTTGACAACCTATTGATGTGATTTAAGTTTCATGAAAAGCTATATATCTAAAATAGGAGGCTTAATACCGTTAAGGAGATCCCAAGAACTTAATCCGAAAGAATATTCGAAATGCGGATAATCAACTATGCTGGTAAAATGCCCACCCCAACTTAAACCAAGTTTTTCTCCTATATACCCCATTTGTTTGAATTTTTTGATGTTCCCCCAAGGGATAGAATTATTTACGTACGGCGCAGCATCAAAGGCTAATCCCCAGTTGTGATATGATTCCCCGCCTCTAGCGTTTGTTACCTTTTTACCAAGTTTCCATCTTCCTAAAGAAAATAACTGATCCTGTTCACTCCAACTTCTAAACACTGAATATATTCGAACATCTAAACCATTAGCTTTCGTTAATTCTAGAAACTCTTTAGCTAACATCTTAACAAATGGGTGTAAGGAGTTTAAGTGACTAGAGCTAGCATAAAATTCATTTTTAGAATTAGGATTAAATAATCTGTGGCGTGTTCTAGGTGTAATATCTCCAGAAGGGTATAAATTCTGCTTCTTTTGGTATTCTTGTGTGGATTGAATAGTTGATATACCGAATATTCCATCAAGTTGTCCCAAATAAACGCCTTCAGTTTGCAGCTTTTTTTGTATTAATATTACGTTCTCAAACAATGATTCCCAAGTTTTCATTTCTACAATTCCATTTGGATTTAATTTAGTTTTCTCTTGAAAAATTTTTGTGTATTTATTTGTCTTTTCATCAAAAAAACCAGTAATAGCAAGTTTTTCATAGTATACTCCCAAACCGTTTAGATTTAATTGAAGAATTGTTACATAATATCCTGTAGAACCTAATTTAATAGTGGGTAAATTCTCCATATTTCACCTCTGGATTTTAGAATGCTGTTACTTATTTATAGATGATTTGAACTTTAATATGACAGACACCAATAGTAAAAGAAGAAATAGCAAATGTTTTCTGTTATATTTACATGGTTTTCAAAAGTAACATTTTTGTAATTAAATTTGTTTTAAAGTAAAAATTACTATATTCAATAGTTATAAAAAGTTTATTGCTATTTTCTAAATATAGACTTAAGAGAGGTAATCTATATAAAATTTTTTATAAATTAATCTAAATCTTCAATTCAAAAATTTCTTTGTAAAATACATATATAGTTTTGAATTACATTAAGTTATCTTTATAAATAAGGTTATTTAATTTATATAGTATGTAGCAAAAGTATAACTATATTAACCTTTTGAATCGAAGGGATATTTTGGATAGACTAGCAGAAGAGGGTGAAGTTTTAATAGAGTTGTCCATATGTAATTTTTGATAATTCTAGAGAAACTTTAGATAAAATAGGCAATTATATGATTTCCAAAAAATAGAGTTGAGCATAATATCTTGGATAAAGGGCCTTTTTTATTTTGTTTATATACGAAAGTTTTAATATAAATAGGATTTTAAAGAGAGGAGAGATGAGTTTGTATAATTCTAATCAATATTTTTCTGGAGATTTTAAACCTCCTTCTTCTACAGCAAGGGTAAGGGGAGAGGGTCAGGAAGCTTTTTATCGGCAACCAAGTGGCAAAATATTTGCAAAAATATATGAAAAAGATACAGAAAGACCGATTAAGGGTGTCAAAGTATCAATTCATAAAATGACAAATGAAGGGTATATTTTAACTTCTCGCCAAAGTGATGTTATTACTTTATATACTAATGAATTTGGTGAAACTGATACAGTTGCATTGCCTACGCCCTCAAAAGAGATGGCAAACGATCCTTTAGGTTCTAAACCATATAAAGAATATGCTATTTCCATTGAAGCTGCAGGTTATGCACCTGTAGTACTGCGTGGTACACAAGTTTTTGAGGATGTTACTGCTATTCAAAAAATGGAGCTTATACCCATTAGTGGGGCGGAAGGACGGGATTCTGTTGAAATAGTTGATATTCCGGAACATACATTAATTGGACAATATCCTCAGCAAGAATCCCAGCAAGAACTCGAGACACAACAAGAAACAAGGGAAGATATCAATAAGGAAATTGTATTACCTGAATTTGTTATCGTTCATGATGGTCACCCTAATACGTCAGCAAGAAATTATAAAATAAGATTTAAAGATTATGTAAAAAATGTGCTCGCTTCTGAGGTTTATCCGACCTGGGAAAAAGAAGCGTTGTTAGCTAATGCACTCTGTGTAATGACTTTTACATTAAACCGTATATATGTAAGCCCTTATAAAGGGAAAGGATTCACCATTACAAGTGATACAAATTTTGATCACAAGTATATTCATGCGAGAAATACCTTTGAAAGTACTGATGATGCGGTCGATGAGGTATTTAAACAATATGTTGCAAAGCATGGAGAGAATGCACCGTTTTTCACACAATATCGTGATGGTAAAAAACAAACATGTTTATTTGCAAAACGACCAGGAATGCTATATCAATGGGGAACGCAGTGCCTAGCTAAAAAAGGAATGAGTTATTTGGATATCTTAAAATATTATTATCAAGACGTTGAAATCCGCTTAGCTGAATTTATACAAGTTACTAAAGGGTTCCCAGGAAAAAATTTAAAGGAAGGAGATCAAAATGCTGCTGTTGAAACTATTCAAAAATATCTATTCCATATAAGAATAAGATATACAGATATTCCTGAAATAAGAGTAAGCGGTATGTTCGATTCAAGTACAGTAAATGCAGTTAAAGTATTTCAAAGACAGTTTCAAATTCCTGAAAATGGAGTTGTAGATGAAGTAACTTGGAATAAACTTAATGATATATATGTGTATGTTACAAACCTCCCTGGTATTTATCCTATTTTGCAGAATGGTAGTCAAGGAGATATCGTAAGGAAATTACAAAATTTATTGAAGCATTATGGTTTTTACGAAGGACAATTAGACGGATTTTTTGGACTGGGAACTGAAAAATCAGTGAAAGAATTTCAGAAAATTAAAAGTTTTACTGTTACAGGAGTAGTGCGTAAAGAATTATGGATGGTCCTTGAGGCAATACAATATACTATGGGAACTTCCCGATCTCCTTTAACGAATAATTCAATTTTACAGCAAACTAATAAAGGATTAAATATTAAAACACAAACGTCTTTTCAAAATCAAAAACCATTGTCTATATATCCTTCTTCTATGACAAATTCGTCCGCTTATCAGCAGGCACAATCTTTCCACAATAATAATAGATATTATCCATTTTCTTAATTAGTGAATGCTTTTAAAGCAACTAGGAGTAAATAAATGAACAGACATAGAAGGAGGATGAATAGATTTGAATGAAATTTATTTTTATCAATTGGATTTAGGACAGCAGCTATATTATCAACCGTATCCATTTTTTAATGAAAAACAACTATATTATGATACACGTGATTCTTATAGGGCATCAACTGGAAAATTAATTGTCTCTGTTTATGAAGTAAATACAGATAAACCAATTAAGGGTGCAAAAGTATTCATCCGTAAACAAGATGAAAGTAGTCAAGTTATTGCCACTCTTCAAACCAATGACATTGGTTTAACAAGTGCCATCTCGCTATCAGCGCCTCCCAAAGAGTATTCTTATAATCCATCAGGCCCTAAACCTTATACAGAATATATCCTTACAATTGAGGCACCTAACTATGGTATAAAAATAATTAGAGGTGTACAAATATTTCCAGAAACTACAGCGAAACAAAGAGTAGATATGATTCCTGCTAATCGAACAGAAGAGCTGCACTCAATTGAAATTATTGATGTACCTCAGCATACATTAACTAAACAGTATTTAGAAAGACAAATTCAGCCGTCCTTTATTAATCCTTCAGCTTTTCCTTCATATGCGCATAATTTAAATTTACCCCAATATATTATAGTTCATGATGGAAATCCTAATGATTCGGCTCCAAGATATAAGGTGGAATTTAGGGAATATATAAAAAACGTAGCTGCTTCAGAACTATACCCTACATGGCCAAAAGAAGCTCTTAGAGCTAATATAATTTGCATAACATCTTTTGTATTAAATCGTATATATAATGCGCATTATTTGGAAAGAGGATTTACAATCAGTAGCACTCCTTTGTTTGATCAATCGTATCATTATGGTAGAAATACATTTTTTGAAATTGATGAGTTAGTTGATGAAATATTTAATCAATACATTACAAAACCGTATAGTGTTGAACCGATGTTAATCGTATATAGTAGTGGGATAAGTAATTATCCAAATGAAAGATTTTGTAGATGGGGAAGCAAGTACCTTGCTGATCAAGGGATAGATTATGTTAGTATAATTCGTGCCTTTTATCCACTATCAGAGATTAACTTTTTATAATCAATAAGTAACAATGGAAAGTTAGAAAGGCAACTGAACAGAATTATTTTTAGAAATATTATTTTGAAGTACTCAAAAAATAAAAAATATAAAACCGTGGAATAATTAATTTCTTCGGTTTTTATTAATTTCTTTAGTTTAATTCAAGTTAAAATTATAAAAAATATTGTTACTTTTATTGGAGTTAATAGAACGCTACTAGGATTTTTAAGTCTTTTTAGCCAAGAAGACTCCTAGACTCCTTCCTGAAGGAGTGTGGAGAGGCATTGCCCAGTGAGTAGGTGGGAGATGAATTGAAACAAGGCATGACAGAAAGCCATCATAATTGTTCGACATACATAAACTGTTACTTCACTACTTGTGGAATGTACGTTCTGTTTATAGTGGTTATATAAGGAAATGTAGTTGAATCAAATGAGGATTAATAAAGCCTATAAGTTTCGTATCTATCCAAATTGAGTACAAGCAATTTTAATTAACAACACGAATGGTTGTTTTCCCTTTGTATTCAATCATTTTCTATCCCTATGGGATCACGCATACAAAGAAATATATGGTACATGCTCTGCTAAACTTCCTGCCATGAAGAAAGAGTTTGTTTGGCTAAACGAAGTGAAAGTGGGGGTAGTTCAATTCAATATAAACTTGCACAAGTTAATAATTATGCTCTCATTATGAGTTTACTTTGAAAAAGAATATTTAAGTAATTAAGAGAAGTTTTACTTAACCTTAAAATAAATAAAATAATTAATTTAATTACATGAATTTATTAATATAATTCGAAATATTTAAGACTGTAAGGATAAAAATTCATATTACCAATGCATTAGAAAAATATAGAAAAGGGCAATATATAAATAATGTTAAGAAATGTATACTTAGGAGGATGAAAAATGTCTAATATGGGATTTGAAAAAGATTTACTTTTTAATCAAAACTTAATAGCTTTGCAACAACAGCAAGCCCAGAATCGTTATATTGAACGTTCAAACAAGCGTGAGAACCTGCAGAATGAATTACAGTATAAAAACCCATTAGAAGTAAGTAAACCAGAACGAGCTTTTTTTCGAAAAGCAATTATTAATCCACGAGATGGATTAGCGATAGAGCGTATAATTGGTGCGAGTGATTTATTTCCCATTTCTTATTTTGAAGCAGGACTTAAAGCTGCTAAACCTGTCTGTAGAATCGAGGTTCGGGATCGAATTGGAAGGGTTCGCGGACATGGCACAGGTTTCCTTGTATCGCCTTCTTTGCTACTAACGAATAATCATGTTTTAACAGATGAAGACGATGCATTATTTAGCCTCGCACAATTTGATTATGAATTGGGTTTAGATTTAAAAGAAAAAGAGATAAAAAATTTTCGTTTAGCACCAAATCGTTTCTTTATGACAAATGAGAGACTTGATTTTACATTAGTTGCCGTAGAAGAAACATCTGCTGACGGTACAAAATTGAGTGATTATAACTTTCTACCATTACTATCACGTAAAGGCGGAATATTGGTAGGTGAACACTTATCAATAATTCAGCATCCTTCTGGTGCGCCAAAAATGGTAGCAAATAGAGAGAATAAAATCTTAGACATATTTGATGATTTTATTCATTATGAAACTGATACTGAACCAGGATCTTCTGGATCAGCTGTATATAATGATGAATGGATAGTTATCGCGCTTCATCATGCAGGTGTTCCGGATCCAAAAGATAGTACAAAATATATAGCAAACGAGGGTATACGTATTAGTAGTATAGTTCAGTTTGTTATGAATCAGTTACAAAATTTAAGTGATGATAAGAAGAAACTACTGGATGAGCTTGCAAAAGGGTGGGAATTGGCTGAAGATAATTCTGAAATATTATCTTCAGAGAGTCTAGCTCCAGATTGGTATAAGGGCTCTAAAGGTTATGACTCGAAGTTTTTAGGTGATAATTATGAAGTTCCCCATCCTAAATTACGTTCTGATCTTGAAACAGATGTAGCACTTCTTAAAAATGGGGAGAGAATACTAAATTATACACACTTTTCAATTGTCATGAGTCAATCCCGTCGATTAGCATATTATACTGTAGTTAATCTTGATGGAAATAAGCTTGTAGATCTGGGACGGAATGATAGTTGGGTGTTTGATTCACGGATAGATCAAAAATACCAGTGTGGACCTGAGTTGTACGCTAGAAATGAAATCGACAGAGGGCATCTTGTTCGTAGGTTAGATCCTGTTTGGGGAGACTTAGCCAAGAAAGCAGAAAGAGATACATTCCATTTTACAAATTGTTCTCCTCAACATAAAAACCTTAACCAGAAGACATGGCTGGATTTGGAGGATTATATTTTAGAGAAAGCTTCAAAGTTTAAATTTAAAGCAACAGTTTTTACTGGACCAGTATTTCGTAGTGATGACATAGTTTATCGCGGCGTACAAATACCTGCAGAATTTTGGAAAGTAGCTGTTATGGTTAAGGAAGATGGGAAATTATCAGCTACGGCGTATTTACAATCTCAAAAACATTTAATTGATAATTTAGAAGATGCGTACGGTGCATATAAAACATATCAAGTACCTGTGCTAAAAATTGAAGATTTAACGGGGCTTGATTTTGGAGAATTACGGAATTACGATCCAATTGCTCACGTAGAAGGTCTAATTGGTCATATTATTGAATCACCTGAAGATATAAAAATCTGATTTCTGATATTTTTAAAATGTTTTATCATTTTTTGATAAAATTCCTCCACCTCAATTTGCATAAAGGTGTAATAGTATCTGCAAAGAGGTGGGGAGACTAAGTAGCGTTCTTTAAGGGTTAAAGGTTCTAAAATATATAGCACATTATATATGGTACTGTATATTAAATCTTATAATGCTGTTGTTAATTTTGATTATCTTAAAAATTAAATTTACTAAACGGGGTAAAAAATGATTCATAATAACTCAAATGATGTAAAGAAAAATGAAGTAGGATTAATACCATTTGAAGTGTTGGAAGTTGTTGATAAAGTTCATGAAATACCTGAAGGTGTACAATTAATAAACGCTCCGGTAGCATGGGATAAAAGTGAAAAAGGAAAAGATATTGTGGTAGCGGTACTAGATACAGGATGTCAAAGCGATCATATTGATTTAAAGGATCGTATTATTGGAGGAAGAAATTTTACTACTGATGATAATAGCAATCCTGATAATTATTTAGATTTAAATGGACATGGAACGCATGTTTCAGGAACAATTGCTGCTACAGAAAATAATAAAGGTGTTTTAGGAGTAGCACCTCAAGCTAAGTTGCTTATTGTAAAAGTATTGGGGGGGCCGGATGGTTCGGGCGTCTATGAATGGATAATAAATGGAATTAATTATGCAGTAAGTTGGAGAGGGCCTAATGGAGAAAAAGTAAGAGTTATTTCCATGTCTTTGGGAGGACCTTATGATGTTCCAGAACTACATCAATCTGTAAAAAATGCGGTGAATAATGGTATATTAGTTGTTTGTGCAGCTGGAAATGAAGGAGATAATAACGGTAATACAGATGAGCTTAGTTATCCAGGTTGCTACCCAGAAGTTGTAGAAGTAGGTGCAGTTGATCTAGAAAAAAAGGTGGCTACATTCAGTAATACGAATAAGAATGTTGATTTAGTTGCACCTGGAGTAGAAATTTTGTCAACTTATATAGGTGGAGGCTATGCAAAATTAAGTGGAACGTCAATGGCAACCCCTCATATTTCAGGGGGTGCTGCATTAATTATTAAACATTGTGAAAATAACAATGAATTTGATAGAACACTATCTGAGAATGAGATTTATGCTCAATTAATTAGACGGACAACGACTCTTAATTATTCTAAACGGTTAGTAGGTAATGGGTTATTAGATTTAGCAAAAGAATAAAATTGAAAGTGCTGAATTGCTTGATATAAAATCAGGATATTGCATTGTCTCAGATAAAAATCATTAAAGATAAGTATGTTCTTTTAACGGAAAAATCAAAGGAATTTATTTGGAGTTCTCAATTCTTGATTATATGTATATTTAGTAGTAATTTTTTATTATAGTATATGAAGAAAATGAATACAAATTGAAATTCAGCCCATGTTTGAGAGGAGATTGAAGGGTAGCTAATATTGTTTCTTTGGATAGTGAGTATCTAAAAGACGAAACAAAAGAAATGAAAAGAAAAAGTATTTAAAATGTTTGAAACGATATCTAATATGAAATTTATTATAGATTTTTTATTCACTATGACTATTCTTTTGTTTAATCAAGGCTAGGACAGGCGTTGGAATTTTTAGAAATTGTAATTTAAAAGCCAAGACGTCAAGGGATGAGTTAAGAATTCATCGGTATAATAAACGGTGGAAAATTACTAACATTTTTAAGAGGAAAATAGTTTCCAATAAAAGTAGTAAACTTTTCAAATGTACAGAAAAAATCTTTCCTAAAAGGCCCTATTCAGTAACCTTTAAGGAAAGATTGAATGTATCTTGTTGATATAAAGTCGAAGTGTGGAATAAGTTAACACATAAATACATGTTTTTAATAGTTTAATTTTTTATTTATTAGAAAGTATGCTTTGTATATAATTTTTTTGTTTTACTGCATACTCTTTGCAACCTCTACAGCTTTAGAAGCATTCACTAATCCGAACCCTGTTGCAACATCATGCCCTGGTTGAGCAGGGTTATTCTGTTGGGAGTGACCTTTTATTACATCTCTAGCAGTTTCTTTTAAAATGTCTCGCAATTGCAATGGAGTTAGTTTTTTATTTACTTGTTTTAATAAAGCACATATTCCGGCTATCTGTGGTGCGGCAGTTGAAGTTCCACTAAAAGCTGCCCACCCATCACTAGGTGAAGTCTCGTCACCTAGTGGATATTTTATTTCAGCTCTTTCACGATCATATTTTTCATCAGGATCGACTGGTAGCATTATATAAGCAGCGATTGGTGGGAGACCACATAAACCACATATATCAGGGACTTGACGGTTTTGGTAAATCTCACTTTTATAACCACTGGCAAATGGTGTTGCTTCCATAGAACCGTCTTTTGCTACAAAAACACCTCCTACAGAAATGACATCTGGATGCATCCCTGGAAATGGTTGTCCTCCATTTCCGCTGGCAAAGATAACTGTAATGCCTTTCTTTACTGCATCCGCTATTTTAACTGCAAAAATGGTTTGTTGGGCTGTTAACGCATTTGGTGGTGTGGGAAATCCCCAACTACAAGTGATAATATCAGGATTTTGTTCTACTGCTTTTTCAAAAGCACCCATTGCCATAAACATGTTCATTTTTACTACAGTTAAATCTACTTCTGGTGCCAAAGAAAAAATATTGGCAGCGCAACCTGTCCCATGCCCCGTTTCGTCATGTATTGGTTCAAAGGTATCAGGACCCAAAATAACTGAATTTATATGGTATTGCCTTGTAAGAAAAAATGGATGTCTATAAAATCCAGAATCAACCATTACAACTTTTATTCCTTTTCCAGTAATCCCAATATCATGCGCTTCTTTTGCTAAGAGAAGTTTAATCAAATCGTGTGGAGGTTCTAGGTAATAATAATCCTTTTTAGGAGGATTAGGAGATATTATTCCAGAGGTATTAGTATTTTCTACGTTTCCCATTGATGGTGTATGTAAAATCGCTTTTTCGTTAATAGCAATGCCCTCTAATACATCTGCTAAATCACTATTTTTTGTATCAATTAAACCTAGCATATTCGAATTTATTGAGTCTAGTATGGTTGTAGATGTTTGTCCTGTTATTTCTGGTACCTTTAGTTCTTTTGCTACAATTTTAGTATGAAAAACTTTTTCGAAAGTTAAAGGGGAAGCAGCAATTGAAATCGATGTTTCTCCTACGTTTAGTACTCTAAATCCATGTTTCTTCAATTTTTCAACAGCATTTTGTATTTTAGATTTATCAGAATAAAATTTTTCAACAGTTGCACTTGTAATGTTTTTTGAAGTTGTGAATATGGATTGACCACCAATGGAGTGAACGGAGGCCTCGGCATAAATTATTCGTGGCAATTCGGATGTAAGTGTATTTTGCATAATAAAACCTTCCTTTAATATAATCCAATTATATTTATTACTTTCACCAATTATAAGATTGCTAAAAGTTAAAAAAACGCTTTTGAGTATCAAAAATATTTTTATCATTTTAGCTAAGAAAACTTATTCCTCTAGAACGCGAAGGATCATCATGGCCCAGTACAGCATGTAGGAGATGAATCGACATCAGATAAAGAATAGTAATGAAACGATAAGGCTCTTAACCGTAAGGGCTGCAGAGATAGCCTGATAAATTAGAGTTCTATCGAACACGTTACTTAGGAATCCCCAGTTCTAAACAAAGTGAAAGAGGGGGAGGTTAATAAAACCTACACGTTATTCACATACTTCCATACCCGAACTAAAGCTTCTACTATTGGATTGATTACATCATTGTCTATAAAGTATGCATTATGAGCTAATGGATTCCAGCTTGTGATTACATTTCCTACATTAATTTCTCTGTCTTCAGTTACAGCTTTTGCATAAGTTTCATCAATATCTCTTAATGGATAACCTAATACATCATCTTTATCATAAAAATTGATCCACTCACCTTGTAACCCTGGATAAAAATCGTTAAGGTTTGCAGAAGGAATATTTATAGGACGATTAAAATTATAGTATCTTAAGCTCCATAGTGGTAATGTTGTTCCTAATGTATAAAATAATGTTAAGGTTTCTCCTTTTTCTAAAGGTGATAAATTATTTTTTTCTAAATCTTTATGATTTACTTTGAATTGTAAATCATAGAAGTAGTTACTTGTAATAACAGAACCTAGACTGTGCGAGATCACACAAAGTGGAGCACTTTCTCCGGCTACATTAACAAGGTCATTTAGATTCTGTTCAATTTTTTCATGTACTCTTTCATAATTCTGCTTGGCTGTTTCTACAGGTTGGTATGCAATTACATCACCCAAATAATGAATAATGAAATCTCTTAAATCATTGAAGTGTAAATTCTTATTCAACACAATTGTCTGAAAAAGTTTATTTTCTCTTTCAGCGAATAGTTCTGCCCAATGTATTGGCTTAAATGCTAACTGTGACGTAGGATCATCAATTATATGATTAAGGTGACTTGCAAATCGTTTTTTTATTTCTTCAATCATTTTATCAGCAAATTCAGCTTTTTGTTCACCTATACCGTGGATTATTGCAACTGCTATTTTTTGCAATATGTTTTCTCTCCTTAGTTATTGTAAATTGATAAAACTTCTAAAATCCTTCATATTTTTTACAACTATTATTGAATATATGTATTAAACAAAAAATACGCTTCTTATGTGATCTCTGAGGAGTTTGCATGAGGGTACTCCTCTTGTGAATTTCGTAGTATAAACGCTCCGGATTTAAAAATATATAACAAAAAAATTTAAAAAAGCTACTAAAAATATATATTTCCAATGGATTTATTTTGAAATAGATCAAATAATTAACTTTGACATTTTTAGAATTGAACCGGCATATATATTGATTATTCGAAAAACAACTAAAAATATTATGAATAGAGAAAGGAGTTATACATGGGAAATTGGTTATATGGAATTTTGTTTAATAATTCAGATGAATTCGTTAGGTGGCTTCAAAGTATACAAATCAAATCAAAACTCTCAAGTATACATATTCATCATACTTACGTACCTAATCATAGTCATTTTAAAGGTAATAATCATCATTACCTACAAAATGAAATGAAAAAATTTCATACAGAAATAAATCATTTTCCTGATATCGCTCAACACATTACTATATTCCCAGATGGTAAAATAATAACAGGAAGAAATATAAATAAAAAACCAATTTCTGCCAAAGGTTGTAATGGAAATGATAATGACCATCCATTTATGTTAGAAATGGTAGGGAACTTTGATTTAGGTTTTGACCAATTAAAAGATAAACAATTAGACACTGTAATAAAAATTACACGTTATTTTTATCAAAAAGGTGCAAAAATTCTTTTTCATAGAGAATGTTTAATCAATGGTCTACCACCTAAAAGCTGCCCTGGAACGGGTATAGACAAAAATTGGTTTGTTCATTTAGTTCAATCAAGATACGTATAATTAATATTTGGAATACTATACTAATTATGGTTCTTTAGCATAGTTTTTCAGATGAAGATATACTCTTTAAAGTAGAAATATGGAGAATAAGGCATGAGATATTTTAAAGAAAAATCACCCGAAAAATTTATTTTAGTGGTTGTTGGTTGCTACTGACGTTTTTCTTTAATCTATTACAATGTGTTTGAATTCCTGAAAAAGTGTGTTATTTCAGTTCGCCCAAAAGCCAACATGCTAGGGATTCATGAATATGGCAAACTAATGTATCTAAATTGGAAAGTGAAAAATATACCTGCACAATTATTTTGTCATTTGGAAGAGATTTATTCCAAGGTTAATTGATGGTATTGTTACCTCTATTCTGCAATTGATAAAGATGGACACACATTTGGGATATTTAACTACGTGAAAAACCGGAACACCAGGCCGTCTATGCTATAATAGAATGATTTGTAAAACATTTAAAAGAACAAACAGTTCTTAATAGAAACAATGCGCCCGCATTCCTTTATGCATATAACAAAGGAAGAAAAATAAGGATTTTTTCAAACTACAATGCACTGTACAATCAAACATTTAAACAACCTTGTTGAACAGGATTATAGACATGGAAAGAGAAGTTTTGCCAAATACACAGTTTTTTAAATCTTCTTCAAAAGGTATCGTGATCGATCATGCTATATCTAAATAAAGACTCCGCCTTTTCAATGTTTAAGGAATTTCAACAATTACTTGCTAATTTCTAAACATTGTTTCCTATTTACTTACCCATTTACGCTTTTTGTAATTTTGCAACACAACCACAAATGGCATATAGATTCAAGTTTATTATAAAAACTTAGATAAATAAAAACTGTAGAAATAATTAAGCTATATGGTTTTTCTGTATATTATTATTAAAAAGTTTGTGTTTGGTTAATTTTATTAAAAATCTTCTGCTTAAAAAAGGTAAGTGAGTAAGTAGTAAGTTTTTTAATTAATATTTATTTGATTATGCAAAAACTTAAGATAAAATCAATGAAAAATCAATTTTACGGGCATAGTTAGGAAAATCTACAAGGGGGTTTCTATTCCCTTGGGTGTCTTGAATACTTTGATTTCGATGTCGTTCATATATACTTACTGGAAATTCTTCATGCCATTTAAGTAATAATTCAATATCTATATTTTTTTCTTTATCGTTTGTAATTTCATCTGGATATCTTAGTAAAAAGTATAAAGTAGCTCGAGCCACTATGCCTTTAGCATATTCAGGTTCGAATAAATTCTCCTCTAATTTTCCGCACTCTTGTCTAATAATTTTCTGTTCTTTACCTCCTTCATAATCTGAGAAATCATGATAAGGATAGTTACTTCTCAATGAGTTACAGGATGGTTCACATGCGAATAAATGATGTAAATCACCTCTCATTGGTTCCTGTTTATGAAACCATGATTGTGGTACTACATGTTCACAGTTCAGTTTATTGTTTTCTTCAATTCGCTTTTTTTGGGTTTTTAATTCATTTTCTGTTAATGAGTGATTAGCAAGAAGTAAATCTAATTCATTTTTTCGTTTGGTGAGTATTTCAAAGTCTTCAGCAATAACGTCTTCTGGGTTTCGTATCTTCCCTGAGTAGATACTTTTTAATTTTCCGTCTTCTTGCAAATCCACCCAATTATATAAATATTGTGTAGGGTTATACTTAACTGGTTTATGTGTATTTTTTAACAAGGATTGTAATGCTTTGAATAATTCATTTGATTTTAATTCCTCGAAATTAATTGCTGCATAATAGGTTGCTAAAATGTGTTTTTCCAAGTCCAAATCTAAATATTTCCCTGCATCTTTTCCAATAATTTCTTTATTTTTATTAAGTTCATTAAGAAGTTCCACTTGTTCACTTTCTTTCACGAATAAGGTCGAAAAATCATCTTCTGGAATACTCGAATTATTTTTTGTCATAATATATTAGTCCTTTCATAAGAATTTAATAGTTAAGCTTAGATAATTCATTCATTAATTGTGTCCTTCAAAGTTAGATTAAATATATTATTTTAGATAGGTAATTCAATACTTATAGAATAAGGAATTTCACATGCGTATAAAATCCTATTAACACTTATGTGAATTGTAATTTAACAGTAAGAATCTCTGTAACCAAAGGATTTGGTGGTATTAGCTGATAAAATATAATGTTATTTGTATATTCCTTTAATGCATTGTTAATAATTTAATAATAAGATTTAGGTATTTAGACAATAAATAGATGGGATTCTTCCTGTATCAACCTTATTTAATGATCTAAGAGCCATACTGTAACTTGAAAACATAAGTGCATCACGAACATTTGAATGGGATAAACCAAGGGCGAGATTTAACTCATGTTCACCTACATTCATTAGATAAATTCTTGATAAGGTTAATTTAATTGACCAGGATTGACTGTCAACAAATCAGCAAGAATTCCATTGTAGGCGATGGAAGGGTAGGTAAGTACCAGTACATTTCCATTACCATCAACTTAGATTGTTATTACTATGCTTACTTGTTGGAAGGCTTTTAGATCATTTATAGAGGTCTCTTTGGAGTTATTTCAGTTCAATAGTTATTAGTACGTGCATTAAAATTCCTTTTTTTAATTTTATACTGGACTATTTTCAGATGAATTTTATTTAATATTTGTAAGTATGTATTGGTCAATACAATTATACTTTACTGTAAATCTAATTTATGGTTTATAGCAAGTTCTTGTAAAAATGTTAATAAGGGACGAAGTTCTACAGGGGCATTTAAATCATTACAGATAAAGTTTTTTTGTTTATCATTTTCCTTTAACAATAGTTCGTAATAGAAAATACTAGGCGGGAGGGAAGTGTGCTTTTCAGTAATAGTATCGTTTATTTCCCAAATTTGATATTTATTTATTATATTTTGTATTTTTTTTGAAATCTTTGTTGGTAATTTATTTGTTTCTACATTATAAACTAATTGTAAATTGGCAAATCCTCCATGAGAGGTAAAATTAATTTCCATAAGTTTTTCTCCCCCTAGTATTATTTTGTTCCATTCTTAATTCTTCAATAAATGAGTATTTAGAGTCCTACGTCTCTAAATGCAGCACGTACAGTCTGTGTTGTACCAAACGGCAATTCTCCATCTTTAGTAAGGATTTGTGCAGATCTAACTAATATTTGTACGGCATCTTTGAAATTTGCGTTTGTCCAAAGGTTTTGTAGTGCATGATACCATAGTTTAGCCGATTTTTCCGTCCCAATGTCCATTGCAACTAGATAAAAAGCTCTATTGAATATTCCACTATTAATATGTACACCATGATTGTCTGCAGGACCGTCAAAGTAATTATTCATGTGACTTGGTTGAGGGTCTTTCCCCATTAAAGGATTATCGAAAGCTGTTCCGGGTGCTTTCATTGAACGTAAAGCTTCTCCAAATAATTTAGGACCCATAATATCATTTCCTATTAACCAATCTGCATCATCTGCTGATTGTTTATTAGAATATTGTTTAATCGCAGTTCCAAAAACATCAGAGAAATGTTCGTTTAAAGCTCCAGATTGGCCTTCATACATTAAATTTGCAGTATATTGTGTAACCCCATGAGTTAATTCATGACCAATCACATCTTTAGAGTTTGCGAAATTAATGAAGATTTGACCATCCCCATCTCCAAAAACCATCTCATCTCCATCCCAAAATGCATTTAAGAAATTCACACCATAATGAACATTTAAAATTAAATCTAATCCACGATTGTCAATGGAATTTCTATTTAAAACATTCTTAAAGTAATCACGTACAAGACCTGCATATTCATATGCGTGACTAACAATTTCATCTGCGGTATTAGGATCACCTTCAGCGCGAACCATTTTATGACGCAATTCCCATTGATTTTCACAATCGTATACTTGACGTTGCGCTTGTTCATTTGATGAAAATTCTAATGATGGATTTTTACTAATTCCAGCTTCAACTTCCAACACATGAATGTCTTTTTCTTTTCTCTTTAACCTAGAGTCTCTACTATTTTTAATTGTTAATTGTGTTCCATCAATTCCGGATCTAGCCATATTAGATAGAATAGATGGTGGAACAAAACTACATTTACACTTGCTGTGCTTTTGGCACATAAAACCAACTCCTTTTATTAGATAGATTCGTACATCATTCTAACCAATAAAAGGTAAATTATTCCTTTTCGGGTATTCCATTAATTATTTATCAATATATAAATTTTGAATTTAAAAAGATTAAAAAAATATATGTGCTTATAATAAAAAATCGATTATTTTCTTAATATTTTAAGCATTTTTTTGCTATAAGGTCTATAACTTAAAGGAAACGGGTTTAACTATCTCTAGTGAATAATTGATAAAGAAGGGAGCATAAAGGACATTCAAATCAGTAAAAAGAAGCAAGACTATCTGATTATCTATGTTTTTATGAAGGTATCCAGTGAAAACCTTTAAGATGGTTTAGCAATATATTAGAAGAGCCTACTTTAAGGATTAACTAGGCTTATTCACTATATAACTGTGTCTTAATTATTGATAAAATGATCTAGAAAAATTTTTTCTTCTTGTTTGTACATGAAGAAGAATAATAGGGAAAATAATTAACTTAAATATATGAATTATTTAGGTATTAAATTAGGCTGTGGAAAAGAATGGTGGTTTTTTTTGTATAATGAATTTATTCAGTACCCACATTTTAATAATAATTCTAATAGTGGTTATTCTTCTCAAAATGATAATTATAATAATTTTGATGATACGAAATCTATGCATACTGATTAACATCCTTCTAATTAAAAAATCGAGTTATAAAAAAAGAGGGGGATGGCATTTTTTATTGAAGTTTGTTTATAATAGCTTTTTAAGTTGATAGGGATGAATTTTAAAATAGATTATTAACCTCTTTGATAATTTTTATTTTCCTTATAGTATTTGGCATACTGTATTAAAAATTTAATATTTTGAAAGGAGAGTCAATCAATATAGGCAAGAAAAAAGAATAGGAAATAAGTGGTTGCTTATCAAGGTAGAAATTAAACGAGTTTTTGTTCATATAAACTAAATAAAGGGGTGTTCTTTATGTGTACTAGTTTGACATTACAGACAAAAAACGGTCAGCACCTTTTTGCACGAACGATGGATTTTACATTAGATTTCAATCAAGAAGTAATAATCATTCCTCGGCGTTATCAATGGAACAATATAACTGGTGAAAATATCAAGGCGAAACAAGCAGTTGTCGGGATGGGGATTAACTATCAAGGAAGGGTCATTCTGGCAGATGGAGTAAATGAATCTGGTATGACATGTGCAACACTTTATTTTCCAGGATTCGCTACTTATAGTAACAGTATAGATGACAATAAAACAAATCTAGCTCCATTTGATTTTGTGGCATGGAGTCTCACACAATTCAATTCTGTCGAAGAGTTAAAGAAATCTGTAGAGAGTATTTCTTTTTTAGATATATCATTATCTGTTTTAGGAGTTACTCCACCGCTACATTGGATCTTAGCGGATAAGCGGGGAGAATGTATTGTATTAGAGCCCACAATTGAGGGGCTAAAAATTTATGATAATCCGCTAGGGGTAATGACCAATAGTCCTGAGTTTAACTGGCATTTACAAAATTTAAGACAATATATAGGTCTTAAATCGCAGCCATATGCACCAACCCAATGGGGGGATGTATCATTAAGTGCTTTTGGACAAGGTTCAGGTTCGATGGGACTCCCTGGGGATTTTACTCCACCATCAAGGTTTGTTCGGGCGGCGTATAGCAAACAAAATATTCAAGGGGGAGATAACGAAGAGGAAGGGGTATCGGCCGTTTTTCATATCTTATCAAATTGTGAGCTTCCAAAAGGTGGAGTGATAACTGAAGAAGGTACAATAGATAATACTATTTATACAAGTGCAATGTGTATGGAGTCTGGCATATATTATTATCATACCTATGATTGTAGACAAATTATAGCCATACATCTATTTCATGAAAATTTAGATACAGATGAAATTAAAACTTATCCATTTCAGCGTAAACAAAAGATATATTATCAAAACTAATTAGATTTGGAATAACATCAAAAAGGCAAACTTAATTAAGTTTGCTTTTTATAATAGGCCATACGACTTATGGTATAACTTTTACACACTTACACTGATATTTATATATATAGTATTCTTTATTATATTTGTAATCATTTTAAGCGAAGGGTACGTGATTAAGATGAATAATACATATAATGAAAAGACACATACTCCCATTAAACAATTATTGAACAAATTTTCACCCAAATCCCCTGGCTTTGCATATATTGCTAGTTTTGATAGTGGAGTAACGTATAAAGGTGCAGTTGGCTTAGCTTCTATAGAGGAAAATCTACCGATAACCACAAAGAGCGTTTTTAATATCGCCTCAGTTTCTAAACAATTTACAGCGTTTTCTATACTACTCTTAGAACAAGAGGGAAGATTGGGTTTAGATGATTCAATTGTAAAGTTTGTCCCTTCTATAGGAACATATGCTGAACCAGTAACATTGAGACATCTAATTCATCATACTGGTGGGCTAGTTGATTATATGGCATTGGCTGAAGCAGCAAATATTAAATTTACTGATACATTAACTGTGGAAGAATCTCTAAAACACCTAAATGCTCATCAAATTGCAAGGTTCCCAGTGGGCACAAAATTTGAGTATAGCAATACAGGATATTTTTTATTGTCACTAGTGGTAGAGAAGGTAAGTGGCAAGTCCCTACGTCAGTTTGCAAAGGAACGTATTTTTGATCCTTTACACATGAAAGACACAACAATTGTAGATTGCTACCCAACAACTATACCAATTATTAGTGGGTATTCGAAGAATGAGCAAGGAAAATATAAAATCTATGAAAGCCCTTGGGAACATACAGGTGATGGGGCAGTTCATACAAATGTTGAAGATCTTGTAAGATGGGGAGAAAATTTAACTACAGGCACCGTTGGTGGAAAAGAACTTGTTAAAAGAATGAGCGAAATAGGTCTGAAAATTTCTCCAACTGGGGAGACGATTATTGACAATGAAGATTATGCTTTTGGGCTAAGGCTTGCAGAAGGTTTTAACTGTCGATACTTGGAACATTCAGGTAGCTGGGCAGGTTATCGTTCACACTTCATGCGGTTTCCAAAAGAATATTTGACTGTTGTAGTACTAAGTAATTATGATGGATTTGACTCTAAAAAATGTGCTAATGAAATAGCAGAAATTGTTTTAGAAAAGTAAAAAATAGGGCGTAGAAGACAGTATCTAGATTTGGTTAACCTCACGTTGTTTTAGGTGTAATTGATTTTGAGAACGGAAGGCAAGCATATATATATGCCTGCCTTTTTTCGTATTAAAACGAACATAAATATAAATATTAATATTTATACAGTTAAAAAAATAATTAGAAATTTTTTAAATATAGATTAATTAATGAGGTCGAATTTTAAAATTTTTAAATTGATATATAAAAATTATATATCATGATTATCAAACTCAATTTTATTAAAAATTGAAATGTTAATTAATATTCCTATTGCTATTAAATTGACCATTAAAGAACTTCCACCAAAACTTACAAATGGAAATGGGGTACCTGTAAGAGGAAATAGTCCTGTAATACCACCTAAATTTACAACAGATTGCATACCGATCATACATCCTATACCAATTGCTATAAAACTGCCAAATGGATCTACACATAATTGTGCAATTTTTAAGGAGCGAAGTACTATAGTCAAAACTCCAGCCAATATAATAAATACACCAATAAATCCTAGTTCTTCAGAAACTATTGCCATTATAAAATCTGTATGTGGTTCCGGAAGATAACCTGTTTTTTGTATGCTATTTCCAAATCCACGACCAGTGATTCCTCCGGAGCCAATGGCAATAAAAGAATTTACAAGCTGGTATCCATTTCCTTGCGCATCAAGAAATGGATTGAAAATCGTAGTAATACGTTTCTTTTGAACTTCTGACAAACTATATTGAATCAAGAAATATAAAATAGGTAACCACAAAATAGAACTGATGATAGTTCTTTTGATTAGTAGATTTATATTTATTCCTGAGCATAGAAATATGCTAAAACCTATACCTAATATTAAAAGTGCAGATCCTAAATTTGGTTGTTTAAAGATAAGAAAAAAAATTGTAGCTAAAAAAAATAAAAGTTTTCCGATACCACTCCAGTTATTTTTAGCTTGTTCTTGTCGTAATGCAAAAAAACGGGCTGTTACAAGTATTGTTCCTAATTTTAGAAATTCAGCTGGCTGTATTCCAAAGATCCATGATTGAGCATTATTTACCACTTTTCCTTTCCATAAAACCATAATTAATAAAAAAATCCCCCCAACCATAATACAGATTGAGACTATTCGTTTTTTCCATATTTCATATGGGAGTAAAGCACAAACTATTAACCCTATTGTTCCTAAAAGTAGCTTTGTTAATTGAGAATCAACAAAATGTCTACTGTTATAACCGTAATGTTGGACAGCGACAATGGAGCTTGCACTATACATCATGATAATACCTAAAGTACATGTTATGAATAGAGAAAGGAGCAATAGATAATCGAGTTTTAATATTTTTTTCATTTTAATATCCTCCTGATTTAAAACAAAACATAATATTACATTTGCTAATGAATAGAATCTTGTTCTCGTCAATTACTAAATATGACTTGTGTTTAGGAAGATTCTATCACTAACTCCCTGTTTTTTTTACGCAAAAATCCCCCTAGTATGTAACTAGAGGGATTCAAAATGGCATGATTAAATAAGGCTTTTCTCCCCCCTAGTAGAGCTTTGGCACTATACAACGTAAAGTAATGAAAATTCATTACTTAGCTATCTTAAGAAGAGCCTTAATCCGACAATTCCTGTTCTACCCATTGGCGTCTTTCGACATTTTTGGGCAATAGCCTGTGTTTGCATAGGAGCCTCACCTAACAGGTTAAGCAACATAAATTTTATGTATTTGTTTCGTGTAGCAAGCATAAATATATTTTTTTTGCTTGTCAAGCAACCATATTGCTAATTTTATCTGTTATATTGCTTTATAGTCCTTTGAGAAATGATATGAGAAAATGTATGTAATCATTCTGTATAAGTATATATTTTCAACTTGTAGTGTATAGTTTGATTAAGTAGTTTAACCATATAAATTTGATAAACAGTAAAGAAGATTTTAATCATAAAAGAAGATTTTTTTATGAATGTTCGTTTGATATACAGAATGACTAATTATTCATCTTATGTTATAAAGTTGGAATTTGTTTAAAAACAATAAGTTTCATATGTTTTATAACGTTTCTTCGAATTAAATCTATTTGAATTCTATGTTTTTTTAGGGGAATTTTAAATTTATAATAAAATATAATTTCATTTTCCATAAAAGATTTTTTTATGAATGGAATTGAAAGTCAGTTGACAAATATTAAATTCTGGTTTAAATTTTGAAGTAATTCAATAAACTTTGTTAGGTGAGGCTCCTGTATAGAGAAACGCTGCTGCCCAAAAATGTCGAGAGACGCCAATGGGTCAACAGGAACGGTCGGATTAAGGCCCTTCTTAATGTAGCTGGTTATAAAAACCTATGCTATACAGTGCTAAAACTCAACGAGGGAGTGGTATACGATTTGATAGAAAGGCACCTCTGTGATTTTGGCAGAGCTGTCTTAATAATCATTTATTTGTATTGTAAAAAACCTTTACTCCTTTTTGAGTAAAGGTTTTTCTGTTTAATGTTATTTGTTTTATCTTGTCTATATTCAAAAAGGAGGTAATTCTAAATAATGAATTGATTGCAATGTAACTATTATTGCTCTAATAAAAAATCTAAGACAGATAAAATAAAACAAAACCACTCATGAAACTCTAGAGTCTCCCTTAGCAATATGAGGAGGAGTTAACATGAAGAAATTATTAAAAGAATTACTTGTAACCAAAAATAATTTGGATGCAGAGAAAGTTTTACGTCTTCCGTCGTATGATGTTGCGCAAGAAGTAAAAAGATTTTCAATTGAAGATCAAATCATATTGCTAAATACGATTCCCGTATTAAAAAGCTCTAAAATTCTTCAATATATGAGTGCAGAAGAAAAATATAATATCTTAATTCACTTATCTGAAAACAAAGCTAAAAAGTTACTAAATTTACAACCGATTGATGAATTAGTAGATTTACTTCTAGCGGTTCATCCTGAAAAACAAGCTAAATTAATGGCGTATCTAGACAAAATTACAAAACATAACGTAAAAAAATTGATGAATTTCAAACCTGAAACGGCAGGAAGTCTTGTCACAAGTGATTTTTTTGCAGTTAGAGGAAATTGGTCAGTAAAAATGACATTGAAGTACATTAGGGAACATTCTGAAAATGTAGAATCAATATCTTATAGTTATGTTCTTGATAGTCATGGTTATCTTGAGGGAATCGTTTCCATACATGAGTTATTACTAGCAGCAGATGAAGAGATATTATCTACTATTATGGTTCAAGAGGTAATTTCAGTACAAGCTGAAGTTGACCAGCAAGAAGTTGTAAAAAAGCTACTGAATTATAATTTAGCAGCAATACCTGTGACAACAGCAAATAATAAAATGATTGGTATTATCACTTTTGATGACGTAATGAGTGTTATGGAAGCAGAAGCTACAGAAGATATTCAAAAGTTAGGCGGAAGTGAGCCATTGAATCAATCTTACTTTGAAGCTAGCATTTGGAGCATCTTCTTAAAACGCCTACCATGGTTATTACTTCTTTTTGTTGCTGAGGCATATACAGGTACAGTATTAAAATATTTTGAAGATGAAATTGAAACTGTAGTTGCCCTTGCTTTCTTTGTTCCGTTATTAGTAGGTACTGGTGGGAATACAGGAACACAGGTTGTAGCAACAATTACTCGTGCAATCGGTATTGGAGAGGTCAAATTTAAAGACATTTTCCGTGTAATGAAAAAGGAATTTGCAATAGGTATGCTTCTCGGACTTGCACTTGGAATAGCTGGGCTCACTCGTGCTTATATGTTAGGAGTTGGAACAGAAGTTGCACAAGTTGTAGCAATTACTTTATTATTTATTGTTATTTGGGCCTCTCTTGTAGCAGCTGTTTTACCTTTAATTCTAAGAAAATTAAAACTAGATCCTGCAGTTGTTTCAGGTCCATTTATTACAACATTTGTTGACGGAACAGGATTATTAATTTATTTCATGGTTGCAAAAACGTTATTAAATTTATAAATATACACTAAAAAATGAAATTCGGAATAAGTATTTTGCCTGAATTGCTAAAGTATAGTGGGGAATTCAGACATGAGGAAATCAAACACTTTTGTATTTAGATAAATAATATTTTAATGGATTTATTGAATGTAATGAATGCTGGAGGATAAAACTATGAAACATCTCAGAAAAATCTTCAAACGAATTTTGCTTCTATTGTCTATTTTCATGCTTATTGGCATAGGCATATTATTTGGTACTAGCTATGGCCGAGAGCTTCGCATAACAATGGCTGGGAGTATACTAACTTCTCAGCATCCGCAATATGCGAAATATACATTCCTATCCCAAAAGGAACTAGATAAATTGCAAGATAGAATTAATCATCCGAAATGGTCAAATAGTGATGAGCATATTTATAAAAAAATAGCAGGAAAAAGATTAGAAGAATTTAAAAATCAGCCATTAGAAATTGATGTAGAAACGATTAAAAGTAACAAAGATAGTCGCTTTCTTTTTGAAGGAAAATTAGTTACTATTAGCAATCCCTTCAATGTTAAACTTGTTAGCCATCAAGGAACACAGGGCGCTAACAGAGGGGAAAAAATTAGCGTAATGGCAAAGCGTAATCATGCACTTGTTGCTGTGAATGCAAGTGGATTTGCAGATGAAACAGGAAGGGGTGGAGGAAATGTTGCTACTGGAATTGTAATAGAAAATGGGAAAGTTATTGATACGAATATGGATAGAAATACCCCTACAATTATTACAGGCTTAACAAAGTTTGGACAAATGATAACAGGAAATTATTCTACACAACAACTTTTGGATAAACAAGTCGTTTCAGCAGCAGGATTTATGCCACAGTTAATTGTAAATGGAGAAAAAATGATTACAGAAGGAGACGGTGGTTGGGGTTCTGCTCCGCGAAGTATTATGGCCCAAAAAGAAGATGGTACAATTATGTTTCTAGTCATTGACGGTAGACAGACGCATAGTATAGGGGCTACGTTAAAAGAGTGTCAAGATATTCTATATGAAAAAGGTGCTATAAATGCAATGGCTATGGATGGTGGTTCTTCTGCTACTCTATATTTAGGAGGAAAGGTTATAAATTCACCTTCTACATTATCACATGAAGATCGTTATTTACCTAATGCTTGGGTGGTAACAGCAAATCCGAAACAGAAAATAAGGATGACAATAGATGGGAAAAAAATAGATGCTAAAATACCAGATGAATTTGATATAAATATTTCAACTGATTTATAAATTTCTAAGAAAATGAAGGTTTAATTAAAGTTTAAGGACTAACATCCAAAGAGGTTTTAAATTAATACTTTTACCATTTAATATATATTAATGAAGTGCTTATAGAAACACTCAATCATATGGAAATTCTTTTAATTGAGTAGTATTTGCTACAGCTATATGAAATGGACAACCTGTACAACGAATTGTTGTAATCAGATGAGTAAAAATTAATACGCAGAATAAAGTAGTGGTCATACCTGAAAATCATTTAATAAATAATGAAGAACATGTCGGTTTATATTTAAGCCTAGTATAATTAAAAATGAAGCATATTACGAAAGAAATGGGATTAAAAAAAGGCTTAGAAGAAATCAAAGGTGAAAAATTGAGAGATTAGCTTATAGTATATAGAAATTGCTTAACAAAACCGTTTGAAAACAGTTAAAATCTTTTTAAACGCCTTAACAACTTAAAATAGACTTTTAAGTTGTTTTGCATGTTTTTATATTGTTGTGGTATTTAAAGATCGATACAAACGAATCTGAGAGACTTTTTTTCGGGGTAACTAGATAAAATAAAGAATTTAATATAAAAAGCGGTGCTAATTTATAAATATAGTGGGATGAAAATATTATTTCAGATGAATATGAAAGAAGAGAGGAATGATAGAAATATAAATTGTTTAATCAAATTTTCTAATAAAAAAAGATTAAATAACTAGCTATATGATAGATGGTATTATTATTTTAAGAAGACGGTTTCAAAAGAACCGTCTTCTTTTTGTTTCTTTATAAAAAGATACAGATTAATTAATGCCCATTTTTATGTTTTATAAATGTAATAGATTTATTTTAAACAGCCTTTTTAGTAGTGGCTATTTTAAAGGTATTACTTCTCATGCTATAAAATTGTAGGCCTAATGAAATAATCATAGAAATTATCGCAAAGTAGATTAGAGCCATAGTCCCCATTCCAAGAGAAATTACTACTCCACCTAATGTGGCACCTACGGAACTTCCTAGATAGTTTATCGAACTATTGAGGGCCACAGCTGCACTTCCATGCTTAGGTTGATAGGATAATAAAATATGTTGCTGTGGTGCTCCTGATGCCCATCCCATTGCTCCCCATATGAAAAATGGTAAGTATTTTATAATTGTTAGATTAATCATTATAGGAATACATACAACTGAGACAGTTAAAATAATTAAAATAAGAGCCATTAAAGTTTTTGGTTTTTTGAAGTAATCAATTAAATATCCAATTGTTATACTTCCAAATAATCCACCCAATCCCCAAGCCCATAAATAAATTGTTAAATCACTTGTGCTATCAAGATCTTGTAATAATGGAGATAGATAGGTATATAAACCTAAACTTGAAATACTTGCAAAGAATGTTATTAAAACAGTGATAGTAACTCTTTTATCTAAAAACATTGCAAGTCTTTCTTTCATAGCAGGTGGTGCAGTGACTGGAACATGTGGTAGAAACTTAAGAATACTAATAGCAGCAATTAAACTAAGTATTACCACAAACCACATTGCTGATTGCCAATCAAACTTGTCTGCGATATAAAGACCTATGGGAACACCTAATACAGTTCCCATACTCATGCCACCGATTGTTAAGCCAAGTGCGCGTCCTTTCTTTTCTACAGGTACTAACATAGTTGAGCCTGCAACAGCTAAAGGAGAAAATAATCCAGCACCAACACCAGCAATCGCCCTTGATATTAAGAATATCGAAAAGTTTGGAGATACTGCGGTTAATGCATTTGCAAGTCCAAATACAATTATTGAAGTCAATAGAACTTTTTTTATAGGTTTACCTGCTAAGAGAGAGGCAAACAGTGGAGCGGATATTGCATAGCATAATGTAAATATACTTACAGCTTGCCCAACTTGGGATGCACTTTTTTGATAGGTATCACTAATTCCAGGAACCAGTCCAGCAATAATATAAGCATCGAATCCCAAGGCAAACATACCAATAGCTAAAAAGATAACTTTTTTCATAGTTCTGCCACCTTTACATTGTCAAGATTATAATAAATTATCAATCTTATACACTCTAGTTGCTAGTTTTATACAGATAGAGAATGATTATTGAATCAATATATAACTCTATAATGATGTTACTTACAATTATAATAATTGAGTTATATATAATTATTGAATAATGCCATAGTAATTAAAAAATCTGCAGATTAAATTAAGATAAAATAACATTTGATAATCATTACTCGTCTAGCTTAAGTAGGTTAATATTAGTATACTTAATGAATGGGATTAAATAAAATGAATAATATTAATGCAAGGGATGAAAAAAACTCATGAGTATTATTAAGTATGAAATTTTTGAATCAGTTATTACAACGGGGAGTTTTACAAAGGCTGCCGAAAAATTAAACATGACGCAATCTGCAGTAAGCCATGCAATTTCTAGCTTAGAAAGGGAATTAGGAACGTCTTTATTCCTGAGAACTGGTCGGACGATTACTTTAACTCCTCAAGGCACTAAAGCTTATGAGTATATTGGTCAGATATTAAATATAAACCGTAAATTAATAGAGACAAATTTTAATGATCAATTATTGCCTAAAACACTGAGGATTGGAGCCTTTACAAGTGTAAAAAAACATATATTACCTCCAATTATGAAAGAATTTAATAAATTGTATCCGTTTATTGAAATTATAATATTTGAGGGGACTTATGATGAAATACAAGAATGGGTTATTAATAAAGTAATTGACCTGGGATTTACAATTAACGGGGAATTCGGATGTGAATCCGTCCCATTTTGGGAAGACGAGTTAGTTATAGCAACACCAAATAACTTAAAGTTAATTCCTGAAGATTGCTCTTTAAAGGATTTCTTTGATCAAAATAATATTATTATGCCAGCAGCGCCATACAGAAATCAAGTTGAGAAATTTTTTAATCAGCACAGTATAGAGCCTAAGGTTCATTCGTATATAAGTGACTGCAATACAATTGTGAAAATGATTGATCTAGGAATAGGTATTTCTATAGGACCAAAGCTTTTCTTAAAATCATTTGATAATATAAAGATATATGAATTGCCGGATAGACATTATAGAAATATATACATATCTTATAAACATGCTACAGAATTAACACATGCAGAAGGACATTATGTTCAGGAATTTATAAAAATAGCAAGGAACTTATTTTAAGTTCCTTGCTATTTTTTATCCTAATCGTCCAAATCCACTATTTTCGTTGAGCAAGACTCTTTTCTCAGAACTGTTATATTTAACTCTATAAAAGCTCGATTTCTTAGAATCAATTTCATTAAGTAATTCCTGTAAGCGAACTGCATCTTTTAGATTTGGAAAACCAAAAGAAGGTTCTTTTTCCAGCATAACAAAATCAGTAACATCTTTGACTACATTTATAATTCGCTCTATTTTTCTATCCCCATTATATTCGTGTTCAAGGGAGTTAAAGTATAACAGTTCTTCAGATTGTGTGCTAGTTTCTGTCCAAATTTTTACTGAATCTTCATACCAGTTTGGTGTGTCATAAGAGAGTTGTGCAAAAATTAATTGATTATTAGCATCCTGAAAAACAAAATCTAATTCTCTTCTTCTGAATAAGTTTACAAAACTACTATATCCTGTCACTACAGCACCATTTATTTCACCCATAACAGAAACGCTATCTGAAATTTCATCTCCAGAAATTGAATAATCAGACTTCACTCCTTGAATATGTCTTAATTGTAATGGTGAATTACCGTTGATCCATTGAACAAGATCTAAAGAGTGTATAATTTCACTGATAACTCCTGTTGTAGGTCGATAATCATTAATTCTATTTTTTTCCCATAAGAAGTTGGCACGTACTAATTTTAAATTATTTTCATTTACATATGCTTTTAATAATCGAGCGGCTTGTGAATATCTTGCAACCATATTTAAACAAAAGCCCGATGTGTATTTTAATAGTTTCTCTGCATTTTCTAACTTGAAATTTGGATCAACAAAAGGCTTTTCACATATTACAAATCCATTGAAATTTTGAATTGAAAATAATACTTCTCCATGATTTTCGTCGTTAACGGATATTACTAAAATATCTGGCTTAAATACTTCCAAGGCAGATTCAATAGTCGGATAATACACTAAATCAATATCTTTTTGAGATCTTGAAGTATAAGCAATATCAATATCATTATTGTAGAGAGGTGAGATGTTCTGGAAAGCTTCTAAAAACATTTGACCTGAAAAACCCATTCCAATAATTAAAACTTTCATTTTGGTACGCCCCTATTCTATTGTTTTAAATAATAACTGTTCCCCAGTTTGGAGATAGCCTCTTTTTCTATTGAACTCTTCGGCCATTCTACTAGATTGGACAACAATTTTTTGAACATTATTTTCTTTAAACCAATTATGAAAAGCATCCATCATTGCTTCTGCAATTCCTAGACCACGTCTATCTTTGCTTACTACAAGAGATTGTCCCCAGCCAACTCGTCCGTTAAGTGCACCTACCATAGGAGCGCGTGAATCAATTATTCCAATAACACATGAACATATTTTTGCATCTTCATCATATTGACCAACCTGAATCAGTACATTCTCATTTGAAATATTTTCTTTAATCCAAACGCGATAAGCATTTTGCCAGGCCAAATTATCTTCTTCACTTTTTGCTGCATAATGTGTGTCACCACCAGATAATAAAATCTTTCTTAATTCCACTAATTCTTCAGTGTCTTGAATGGTAGCTTTACGAATTAATAATTTTTCTTGCATAATCAAAATTCCTCCTAAAGTTCATTGTGTGATGGATCTGTATTTTTAGGGGGTAAAATAACCAGACTAAAGACAGCAAATTTATCCCTTAATTAAAATATAATGATATATTATTTCGATAATCATAAACTTAATTTGAGAAAGTATAGTTGATCTTTAACTATTAATTTTAATAACCTAAAAATACCTTTTTTGTAAAATTAGTTTTCACGAGCCAAATATTATCACGACTTAAATATTATATCAATATTAATTTTCTAACTCTTTAGAAATAAATTAAAAAAATAAAAAATCTATTTTCTTGTTAAATAAGTGGCTAAAAACACTCTATTTATAAGCTTTTCACTATTTCTAATCGAACTAAAGCTTAAAATTTAATATAAATATATATATATAGGAAGAGTAAAAATATAATTTACCGAAAAAATTTTATTTTTAAAATTTTTGTTTGTTTTTTGTTTGTATTATGCCTATAATGAGAGAGCACCACAACTTTATTAACATTTTTTTACATTACCCCCTTTAAATTGATAGTTAGAGAACTTATAATTGGAGGCACTATATGTATACAAAAATATTAAATGAAAAACTAGTAGAACTGAAAAAAAGTGGGCAATATCGTGAGTTTGTTACATTAAATCGAATTCGTGGGCAATATCCTTTAGCTAAATTAAATGGATCAGAAGATAGTCAGCCTGTAGTTGTTTGGTGCAGTAATGATTACTTAGGAATGTCACAACATCCAGTTGTTGTTGAAGCCATGCATAACGCAATCAATTTATATGGTGCGGGATCAGGTGGTTCTAGAAATATTGGTGGTACACATTACCAATATGAGGAATTGGAGTCATCATTAGCTGAATGGCATGGTAAAGAATCTGCACTTGTATTCCCGACAGGATATGGATCAAATGATGCAACACTTCAGTGTTTACTACGTTTATTTGAAGATTGTATTGTTTTTTCCGATGAACTTAATCATGCATCTATAATTAATGGGATACGTAGTACGAAGGTAGAGCGTACAATATTTAAACATAATGATACAAAACATTTAGAGCAATTACTTGCATCACAACCATATAGCCGGCCAAAAGTAATTGTTTTTGAGTCAGTTTATTCTATGGATGGTGACATTGCACCAATTGAAGAAATTGTTAAACTTGCTAAGAAGTATAACGCTTTAACATTCCTTGATGAAGTTCATGCAATTGGTATGTATGGACCTAGAGGAGCAGGGATAGCTGCTGATCTAGGTATTGCAGATTCAGTTGATATTATTCAAGGAACTATGGCTAAGGGAATTGGTGTTATCGGAGGCTATATTACGGGTTCGGGACCAATGATTGATGCAATCCGATCTTTTGCCTCAGGTTTTATATTTACGACTTCACTACCACCATCTATAGTAGCGGCATGTTATACAAGTGTTGAGCACTTAAAGGTTTCTAACGTAGAAAGAGATGGTTTACATAAAAAAACAGAAATGTTAAGAAAATCTTTTGAAAGAGCGGGAATTCCAATTATGAATTCAAGCGAGACACATATATTACCAGTTTTAATTGGTGATGCAACAAAGTGTAAAGCTGCTGCACGTCAGTTACTTGAGAAACATAATGTTTATTTACAACCAATTAATTCACCAACTGTACCAATTGGGACTGAGAGATTTAGGGTAAACATTACTCCAAATCACACTGAAGAACAGATAATACAATTAACAAATGCATTGACTGAGGTATTTATTGCATTCGATATACCTTTCTTGAAGGAAGAACAAGTAATAGTATAATATCTATATATAAAATTATTTTGATTGTAAATCAAATGATATTTTAGGATATTAAAATTACATGTAGTTTACTACTTAAAATACCCCATATTTATATGGGGTATTTTAAGTGAGGGGGAGTTAATTATGGAGAGTTGTCCTATGTTCGATCTTGTAAAAACTAATAATTTATCACCTGAAATTTTAGGAACTGAAATGGGTAAGTTAGTTAGAGAGTTATTTATTTTAAGACCAGAACAAGTGAATATTTCAGTCTATGGAAGCTTTAAACACGTTACAAATAAATATGAATTGCAAATAGCGTTTTTGAAAGGGATATTTAATCTTACAGAAAAAAGTATGTTAGAACAAGATCCTTTTAGGATTGGTAATAGCACTGGAATTAAATTTGTAGAAGAATTTGCAAAAACACCTTATTCTTATACTGCAAAAATTTCTTTGTTTAATGAAAAAGAAAGTATAGAAGTTGTTACATATAAAAATGATATAGGAAAATTACTTATTTCAGAAATTAATGGGTTTAATTTTAACATATCAGAAAATAATCCAACTATTTTAGTGAGGAATAAAAATAGTTGTAAATTTCTCGCTTTTATAACATCCTTATGCAGTGATTATGAAATTAATATTATAAAAATTCAAAGTTCTCCTCAAAAGATAAATAATATTATGGTCATTGAATTAGATAAGTTACCATCGCTTAAAGTAATTGAGAGGATTAATAATAATCCTTATGTATATAAGACTATAATTATAAATTGAACTTACTTACAAAATATATCTTAAATAACTAATAAGTTATCCTTCCTATGATTCTAATGAAGAAATTCAATTCCATAGTGATGGTACAGAAAGTGAAAATGGAAAAATTATTTTTTATCTATGGAATTTTAGAGAGGGTAGAACAAGTACAGAAGCCAATCCTAGCTATGGATATGGAGAAAAAAGAACATATAATGTAGAACTAACAGTTAAAGATAGTAGAGGAAAAGAAAGTAAAGAACAAATAAAAGTTACTGTAAAAAAGACTCGCAAACAGGTGGATTGCTTGAAGAAGAGAAGATACTCAGGTTTAATAAGCTTGTAAAAGGAAATATGATTAATCCTGATCAAACAGATGTTTATAAGTTTGATGTTACAGTTCAAAAAGAAGTAGATATCTCCGTGGTAAATAAAATATTGGAATGACATGGGTGTTTTATCATGAATAAGACATGCAAAATTACTTAGCTTGTAGTGGCTTTAAGGAATCTAATGATACTATATTATCCATATTAAAAAGGTATTCTCCTAATAAATTGATATGTTTCCTCTAAAGGTGACTATAGATAGCTATCGAAAGGGAACAAATAATGATTTCTTATCATTAGAATTATAGGAAATGAAATAAGACCGCTCCTAATTTATAGGAACGGTTATAAATTTATCATGTGCTGGAGGTCAATCCGAATGGCATGGACTACCGTCTCTAAACAGTATGGACATGAAATTTGACGAGTATACATAAGAATAGTGGAAGCCGTAACGGATTATTAGTTCGTGGTACTGAAAGTGTAATTGATCAAATGAAATATAAAATCGCATAAGAGTTTGATATACAACTTGGTGCAGACGCAACCGCTCGTCCAAACAGACTGTTGGTGGTGAAATTACAAAACGTCTAATAGCAATGGCTGAGGAACAACTTGTCGGTCGATTCACTCGCTAATTATATAGTGTATGGATTAGAAGGAGAGGTTATAATCTCTCCTTTTTTAATGTGAAAAATTTATGCTCAAATTGTTTTCAAGGAATTTTAAGCAAAAGTACAAACTACTCTTCTAGATAGAAAGAGCTGAGCTAATAGTTAGGGATTCATCATTTTGATGAGGACATACTTAATAATAAAAAGCTAACTGCCATAAGAACATTACATAAATAGTAGTTTTTAAAAATTATTCAATTTTATTTTCAAATCTGTACAGTCTTTTCTTTCATCATACTCAATGTAAGCTATGTGACCATCGGGGCGAATTAAAATGACATCAATATTTTTTAATTGATAATCCTGTATTTCTCCTACAACCACCTTTGTGTGCGAATCAATGTTTATTTTATCTATTTCTTCTTTATAAGAAGGATGTATTAATAAAATATATTTACCATCTTGCATCAATTCAAAGAGTTTATAAGTTTTCTTATTTTGAGAAGAAATAGTAAGATTTGTACATCTTTTCCCTATTAATGGATGCTTTTCTTTCGTATGCATAGAGGAATATATAACCCCTAAGCCACTTACTCTTTCAGCTAAATCTTTATTCATCTCTGGGTATGTGAGTAAATGCGAGAATAACTCTCTTAATTCTATACCTGCATTTGAAAAGTTTATCATTAATTGTTCTTGTGCTTGTACATCCTTTAAAAATTGTTTTCCCACAGCATGTCGTTCAAAATGATAACTTTCTAATAGGCTTTCATATTTTTTTTGTTTTATAGCGAGTCCCAATTTCCATCCTAAATTAAAAGCATCTTGTAAACCTATATTCAAACCTTGTCCTCCTGCAGGGAAATGAATATGCGCTGCATCACCTGCCAAGAATACACGCTTATGTTGATAAGTATTTGCTAGTTTGGTTGCATTTCCAAAACGAGAAAGCCATATTGAGCTTTTAATTTGAACATGTTCACCTGTAATACTATAAATACTATCGATAAGCTCTTTTTCTGTGACAGCAACATGAACAGGTATTGTCTGATTCTTAGGATCTACAATTGCAAAACGAAATACATTAGGTGCAATAGGTACCATTATTATTAACCCATTTATATTAGATGTAGAAAAAAATGGGTTATCTGGTACATCTTCTAAAATGACATCGCCTAATATAGCTGTAGTTGTTGTATCTGTTCCATTAAAAGGTATATGTGATAACTCACGAACTACACTTCTTGCGCCATCAGCGCCTACTACATATGGAACTTCTATTTTATTTATCGTTTCTGCTTGTTCTATTTCTAGTTGTACGAATGTTTCATGCTGTTTTAAATCTTTTAATGTATGACCACGTTTAATATCTACACCTAATTCTAACGCACGCTCTTCTAATATTTCTTCTGTAATAGATTGGGGAATAAAAAGCGTATATGGAAAATCAGTATCTAAATTTTTAAAGTTTAATCTTGTATCTAGGGCAGCAAAATGGCTTGTATCTGATTTCTTCCCTCTAGATAAAAATCGATTTTCAATACCTCTCATAGCCATTAATTCTAAGGAGCGGGGGTGAAGTGTGAGTGCTCTAGAATTTCTTATCCGATTTAATCTTCTCTCTACAACGACAACTTTTACACCTTGAATAGCTAATTCACATGCTGTCATAAGTCCAACCGGACCACTGCCAACTACCGCTACATCATAATAATTTTCCATGTCATGCCCTCCATTTTTTTATTTAATTAAGAGCTAATACAAGAATTTGCACAATGGATTTGTAAACGATATCTATTGTGCAAATATAATTATACTCTATTTTAGTTTCCTTGGAAACTAAAATGAGATAACTTGAGATTTTCCCCATATCAAACATTCGATATGAAGGTTAATTGAATTCAATATGAGAAAGATAATAGGGTAATCTATTTTGAATTATTTAATGGAAGGGGTACGAGATTGAGATGAATAATTCATATAATGAAAAGACACATACATTGATTAAACAATTATTTAACAAGTTTTCACCAAAAGCTCCTGGCTTTGCATATATTGCTGTCAACAAATAAAAAAGTCTTTTACTGAATAAAAAAGTCCTTTACTAAATAAAAAAGTTCTTTACCGAGTAAAGGGCTCCGTAACAGGTTAAGGGAAGTGCACTCATACGGGTGTATTTTCTTACGATTGGTCAAGCTATGTTATTTGGAACATCTGTGTATCAAGGTGCATTATATAGGGTGGAAGTATTTTTCTGCCGTGAAATTTATTAAGTCTTGGTCGATTGAAGAAGGTTGCGGAAACAGTCGTTCTTCAAATGAATATTGTAAAAAGTAAAAGAATACATGTCAGTAATAAACAGGGGCGAATTACACTTCTCCCCTGTTTATTACTGTTTTAGTGATGGCGAAATTATCGGTAGATACACATAAAAAGTTGTTCCTTCGCCAAACTTACTTTTTACAGATACTGTTCCTCCATGTGCTTGCGTAATAGTCTGAGTAATTGCGAGCCCTAGACCAGATCCACCATGCTGTCTTGTTCTGGAATCATCAATTCTATAAAAACGATCGAATACATAAGGAAGGTTTTCTAATTTTATGCCTGATCCATTGTCCTTTAAGGATATTTCTACTTGATTCTCTAAGACCATTAAAGAAATTGTTATTTTGCCTGTAGTCGAATCAGTATGTTGGACGGCATTATGGAATAGGTTTAAAATAATTTGTTTGATTTTATTAGCATCATAAGTGCCTTTTACTCCTTCTGTTAGATCATATAATATCTGTCGATTTCCACCTAAAACGCTTAACTGTGGTTTCATTTGCCAGATAAGTTTGGTGAGATTGGTTTCCGATAAATGTAGTCCAGGCTCACGATCCATTTTTGCAAGAAACAATAAATCTTCTACTAACTTTATAATGCGTTTTGATTCGCCGTGCATACTGTTTAAAGCATTATAAAGCTGTTCAGGACGATCAGCTGCACCTCGTAATAATACTTCTAAGAAGCCATGAATTGATGTAAGTGGTGTTCTTAGTTCGTGAGAAGCATCGGCAATGAAACGTTTCATTTTCTCTTTTGTTTCTCTTTCATATTGAAAGGATGCCTCTAATCGCTTCAACATGTCATTATATGCTAAAGCTAATTGATCAACTTCTTCTTGCCCTTGGTGTGTAGGTAGTCGTTCAGCCAAATTCCCAGCATTCGTATTTTTTACTGCATTTACAATGTTAGAAAGAGGAATCAATGTATTTTTTAGAACCGGTAAATATAGTGCTAAACCGATAAGTAAAGCTAGTACAGATAGAACAATGAATGTTAGTAATTGCTGAAATAGAACATCACGTAAAGGAGCGATATCTGTTCCGATTTGAAGAATTTGATCAGGAACTTGATTAAAGTATCCATCAGAGTTGTTGGGAATTCCTCGAATAGGTTTAAAAACGATTAATTGCTCAATGCCCTCTTTATTACGTACTACTTTATAGGTTACTTGTTTACGATTCGAGAACTGTTCTAATATTTTTTCATACTCTTTACTAGATAACTTTGGCGAGGACATGCCCGTACTCTCTGCGAAATCCTTATAACCACCAGCTTGTCCGATAATTGCAAGTGAAATATCTTGTGAAAACAGAAATCTTGGTCGATTAGGATCAGGATGTTTTTTTTCATTATTTTCTGAGTTAAAAGGAAGTAAATCTAATTCTGGTGGTAAAGACATCATCTTCGCTCGTAATGTCTCGGCTTCATTTTTATACAAGAAGTCTTTCATTACCCAAAATTGTAAAAGACCAATACTCAAAAGAATAAGAGATAAAATAAATAATGTTCGAGTTAAAAGTTGCTTTCGTAAGGAGCGAGACATTAGTTTTTTGTTTTTCAAGAACTGGATTATTTTAATCATGGTAGATCCACACGATACCCCGATCCCCTAATTGTACGAATGAGTCGGTGTTCTTTATCTTTCAATTTTTCCCTGAGTGAACGAATATACACTTCCACAATATTTTCATCTCCTTGAAAATCATATCCCCATACTTTATCAAGTATCACACCCTTACTTAGTACAATCCCGTGGTTAATTACAATATATTTAAGTAGTTCATATTCAGTAGGAGAGAGTTCCAAAATTTGATCTTTAAATCGTATTTCTTTTCTACGATCATCCACCTTAAAAGGACCATAAATAATCTCGCTGAATAAATTAGGAAACTGATTACGAAGACGTGCGTGTATACGGGCAAGTAATTCATCAAAACTGAAAGGTTTAATCACATAATCGTCTGCACCTAATGTTAATCCTTTCACTCGATCATCTACTTCGTCTTTTGCAGTAAGCATAATCACGGAAGTAAGAGCGCCACTTTTTTTTATCATTCGGCATACTTCAAACCCATCTGTACCAGGCATCATTACATCTAAGATGGCCACATGAGGCTCAAATTCTTGTACTAAGTTCATGGCACTTATTCCATCCGTCGCTTTTTTTACTACATATCCTTCGTTCATTAACCCGATCTCTAAAAACTGCAAAATATGTGGTTCATCATCTACTATTAATATTTTAACCCCTTTAAGAGAGTTCATGTTCTATGCCTCCTTTTTCTTCCTTATTGTTAGTATCTACGATTATGCTTAAAATTTGCTGAAAGTCATTCAAATACCTGGTAGTTTTTTATTTTTTTGTCATTTTCTCTTTTCATACGAAAGATATTTCATGTATTCAGGAAACTTTCAGCTTACTTTCAAGTCCACTTCAGATAGAAGAAAGATAATACATTCAGGGCCTAGTTAACTTTATAAAATGATTAAGGAGTTGTAATTCTATGTTTTTACAATTGAAAAAACGATTGGATGTTCCTCTAATATTCATAGTCTTGTTAGCACTTTTTCTAAATGGCTATAATATTTGGACGGATCATTATGTGAATACTTATTATACGACTGCAGTGGCAAGTATGCTGCAAAACTTTCATAATTTCTTTTTTGGTTCCCTCGATTCAGCTGGGTCTGTAACGGTAGATAAACCACCTGTTGCATTTTGGATTCAAACAATTAGTGCCTATATTTTTGGGCTGCACGGCTGGAGTGTAATTCTACCTCAAGCATTGGCAGGGATAGGATCTGTATTGTTAATTTATTTTTTAGTTAAACCTTCTTTTGGTGTAGTTGCTGCACGTCTTAGTGCCTTAGCCTTTGCATGCACACCAATTGCAGCTGCAGTGAGTCGAACAAATAACATTGATAGCATGCTTGTATTTACTCTTTTGTTAGCTACTTGGCTCTTGTTTAAAAGTGTGAAGCGTGAAAGTGTTTGGAGTCTTTTAGGATCTTTCGCGGTAATTGGGATAGCTTTTAATATGAAGATGCTACAAGCATATATGATACTGCCTGCTTTTTATCTCTTTTATCTTTTAGCTGCGAAAGTAAACTGGAAAAAAAAGATTGGTTTCCTTACTGGTGCAACAGCTATCATGCTCGTTATTTCTCTTTCTTGGGCGGTAATTGTAGACAGTATTCCTGAAAACAAACGTCCGTATATCGGAAGCAGTGAAACAAATTCAGTTTTAGAATTAGCATTTGGTTACAATGGTATATCACGTCTTACTGGGAATCAGGGAGTACCTGGTGCGAAGGAACATCAACAATCGCCTCAAAATAATATGTGGGGAATGCCAAATGATGGTGCTGAGAATGGTAAACAGGAAGTTCCAGCAGATAAAGGAATGCCTAATGAAAATGATCAATCTCAAACACCTGAAGGTAACAATGAAGTAGTACAGAAAGATAATAATCAAAATGGAGCTAATTTACCACAAGGAAATGGTGATAATAGTCAAGGATTTCAAATAAACAAAGGGGATGGTCCACCGACAGGTAAAAATGGTGGTCCAGGTGGCATGGCAGGCGGTATGTTTGGAACTGGAGAAAAAGGGCCGTTCCGTCTATTCCAGTCTGAGTTATCTGGCCAGGCTAGTTGGCTGTTACCGTTTATTATTATTGCTAGTATTAGTTTATTGGCTAGTGTAAGAAGAAATAATATAACTTTAAAACATAAAGAAGCTGTCTTTTGGCTCGCATGGTTAATTCCAGTTATGGTATTTTTCAGTATTGCAGGATTTTTCCATCACTATTATTTAATAATGCTTGCGGCTCCTATTGCAGCTCTATTTGGAGCTGGTTCAACACAGCTTTTTGAGGATTATAAGAATAATACTGGCTGGAAGTCTTGGTTATTGCCAATTGCAGTTGTAGGAACAGCAGGTTTCCAATGGTATATCATGCATCCTTACAGTGATGTCATTGGAGCTGAGTGGCCACTTTGTATAGCAGTAGCCGGAATTATCATGACTTTTGTACTTGTTTTGTTCAAGTATAAGAAGATTGTATTACCTTTTACGCTGCATATTGCAGGATTACTTATATTATTCATCGGACCATTGTATTGGGCTGCTACGCCGATTACATATGGTGGAAATAGTATGCTCCCACAAGCGGGCCCAAGTTCAGCTGATGGTAAAGGAGCTTTTCCAGGAGCAATGCCTGGATTTTCTGAACAAGGAGGACCCGGTGGTAACGGACTTCCAACTGAACGGGAATATATTGAAAAAGATTCTGCTTCACCAGAAGATCACATGCAAATCCCAAACCCTAGTAAAAAATCTTCAGGATTACCAGGAAGCAAGCCAGGAGGTATGGATAACGAGAGTTTAGACGATAAAACTTTTTCATATTTAAAGAAAAATAATACCGGTGAACAATACTTATTTGCTACAACAAGTTATCAAACCGCAGCTCCTTACATTATAGATAAGGGGGAATCAGTAATAACGATGGGTGGTTTTTCTGGTTCAGATCCAGTGTATTCTGTTGTGGAATTAAAAGAGTTAGTTGTAAGTGGGAAAATAAAGTACTTCCTTATTTCAAATGAAGGAATGAGAGGGGGAAGTTCTGAAGTAACAAAATGGATTCAAGAAAATGGTGAGAAAATACCTTCTGAGGAGTGGCAGACAAAACAAACTGGTGGAAAAGAAGGTATGAATATGGGTGGTCCTGGGCGCTCAAATACTTTATATAAAGTAACTTTGTAAAGGAGTGGTTAGAGTGGGAAACAATATATGTTATTCAATAATCATCCCCATGTATAACGAAGAAGCTGTTATTGAAGAAACGTATCGAAGACTGAAAAGGGTCATGAAAGATGCAAATGGTACGTATGAATTACTATTTATTAACGATGGAAGCCAAGACAAATGTGCGGATATTATAAAGCAATTTATGATAGGTGATAAGACAGTAAAACTTATCGATTTTTCACGGAATTTTGGTCACCAAATTGCAATTACAGCTGGTATGGATTATGCAAATGGAGATGCAGTTATCATTATTGATGCTGATTTGCAAGACCCACCAGAGCTAATTCTGCAAATGATTGAAAAATGGAAAGAGGGGTATGAAGTAGTCTACGCTAAGCGAATGAAGCGTAAGGGTGAAACATGGTTTAAAAAATGGTCGGCAAGCACGTTTTATCGCGTGCTTCGCGCCTCCACAGATATTGATATACCAGTAGATACGGGAGATTTTCGCCTTATGGATCAAAAGGTATGTAAAGAAATGAGAAAGATAAACGAAAATAATAGATTTGTTAGAGGATTAGTTAGTTGGATCGGCTTTCGTCAAATAGCGATTGAGTATGTTCGAGATGAAAGAGTAGCAGGTGAAACCAAGTATCCCCTTAAACGAATGGTAAAGCTATGCTTAGATGGAATTCTGTCTTTCTCTTATAAACCTTTGAAGTTAGCAATTTATTCGGGTTTACTTCTTTCTAGCTCAGGCTTTCTATACTATATATATGTGCTATACCTTACTTTATTTACTGAAGCAACCATGAAAGGGTGGCCTTCTATCATTAGTATTATGCTAATTTTTAATGGCTTTATGCTATTTATGCTAGGCGTTATTGGTGAATATATTGGGCGGATTTATGATGAAACAAAAGGGAGACCTCTATATATTGTTCGAGAGTTTTATGGGGAACAGGAAAATGAAAAATTAGCAATCCGACATGAGACAGCGTATGAATGAAGATTTAATACGAATTTTTAAGTTTTTAATAGTAGGTATACTGAATACGGGCATAGATATAGTAATCTTTTCATTACTTGTCATGGGGGACGTGCCCATATTACTTGCGCAATCAATCTCCTATTGTTGTGGTGTTGCTAACAGTTACTTACTAAATAGGGTTTGGACATTTAAACAAGAGAAAAGTCGAGTTGCAGTAGAAGCATCTAAATTCATTTGTGTTAATCTTTTAAGTCTTATTGTAGTATCTCTAATACTAAGAAGTATGTATGATACCTTGGAGCAGTCGTTGATTGTCTCTAAAGTGACTGCAACTTTGATTGGTAGCTTAATAAACTATGTAGGATCGAGGTATTGGGTGTTTCATACTTCCCACACTAAACCAGTGAATTAAGATGGGATCTGATGGATTGTTTTATATTATTATATAGATTTAATGTGTGGAATTAGCAAAGACTTCCTCTGTTTCATTGAGGGAGTTCTTACTTGTCTAAACTATATAAACTTTTGCAGTGAAATCGTGTAGTTAATCTTTTGGTTTTTTATTACAAAAAAACTTTCGTAAGAGGTTTTACATGTAAGGTTGAACTTTTAAGAAAAAGTTAAGGAACGAAAGTCACAATAGGTTTACCAAAAACATATACGAGGTGGAATAAAAAATGGAACAAACGAAACAAAAGTTAATACAAATTTTACTCATAGTAAACTTGGGGATTAGTACGTGTGCAGCTATCGGAGTAGGTTATGTAGCTTATAAACAGAGTAAAAGTCCGGACTTTTCAGAGATGGGCTCAAGAGGGCGCGATAAGATGTTCCCGGGTAATGGTAACGGTCAATTCCAGCCGAATCAAGAACAATCAGGACAAACAGAGCAATAGAGAGGGGAATAGAGATTTGAAAAAGTGGATTATTATTTCAACCATTATTGTTGTAATAGGAGGAGCGAGCGCTTGGTTCTTTCTCCATAAAACAGATAAAACACAAGGTGTTGTGGCAACTTCTCAAACAACGACAGTACAACAAGGAAAACTGGAGGTAGCAGTTAGTGGTTCGGGTTCGGTTACAGCAAATACAGATCAAGATGTAACAGCGAAAGATACAATTCTTATTGTTGATACTATAAGTGTAGCGGCTGGAGATACAGTGAAAAAAGGTGACACGCTTGTAACCTTTAAAAATGGTGCTGTCGTTACGGCTCCATATGACGGGGAAATTCAATCAGTTAGTGTGAAAAAAGGCGGTAAAGCGTCACAAGGAACAATTCTTCTTCGTATGAAGGATGCAGATGGATATACATCACCTGTAACGAGAGGGAACAATAGTGCAAATTCAGATAAAGCAAGTGGCGGAAATGGTTTGACAGCCGATAGTGTCAGTGTAAAAGAAGGTGATGTTGTAGAGGCAGGTGCAACACTTGTAACCTTTACAGATGGAAGTATTTTGCAAGCCCCAGTAACGGGGACAATTACAAGCCTTTCTGTTGCAAGCGGTGATTCTGTACAAGCTGCGGATCCAATTGCACACATAACAAACTACAACGCTTTGCAAACAACGATTAGTGTTGATGAATTAGATGTACCGAAAGTAAAAGAAGGTCAAGCGGTAAAAATAACAGCAAGTGCATTCGGAGATGAAACATTCAGCGGAAAGGTAACAAATGTAGCAGCAAAAGGAACAGCGGACAAAGGCGTTTCTACATTTGACGTAACTGTACAAATTGAAGATCCGAAAAATATGAAGATTGGTATGTCAACAGAAGCAAGTATCTCAATAGAAAGTAAAGAAGGCGCATTATATGTCCCAGTAGAAGCGGTGCATACAAACGGAAATGAAAAATATGTACTAGTTCCTACATCTTCAGACGATGTAGCGCAGTCAACAAAAAAAGTAACAGTAGAAACTGGTATTTCAAATGATACGCATGTAGAAATTACAAAAGGATTAGCAAAAGGAGATACGGTGCAAATACCGAGAGTTCAATCTAAAGGGAATTCTTCTCAAGGACCTATGATGATGCCTGGAGGAAACTCTCAAGGAGGATTTGGTGGCGGCAATTTCCAAGGAAGACCTGGTGGTGAATTTGGAGGAAGATCTAACGGCGGAGCTCCAGCTGGTGGCGGACAAGGAGGGCGTTAATGTTATGGTAGAGCCAATTATTCAAATAAAGAACATGAAGAAAGTCTATGAACTTGGTGGCGAAACAGTAATGGCTCTAAAAAGTGTTTCCCTCGACATTCAAAAGGGCGATTTTATCTCTATCATAGGACCATCAGGCTCTGGGAAATCAACATTTATGAACATGATTGGATGCTTAGATCGACCGGATTCAGGTGAATACTTACTAGATAATGAAGAGATAGGGAAAATGAAAAGCTCTGAGCTGGCGACGATTCGAAATGAAAAAATAGGTTTTATATTTCAAAATTTCAACCTGATAGCGAAACTTACAGCAGTTGAGAATGTAGAGCTTCCACTCATTTACCGAGGCATGAAAGCGGGAGAACGAAGAGAAACGGCATTAGAAGCATTACGAAAAGTAGGGTTGGCAGATAGAGCGAATCATTTGCCTTCTCAATTGTCTGGTGGGCAGCAGCAACGTGTCGCAATAGCACGTGCGTTGGCTGGACATCCTCCTATTCTACTAGCAGATGAACCGACCGGAGCACTTGATAGTAAAACGAGTAAAGAAATATTAGGAATTATGAATGCATTAAATGAGCAAGGGCACACCATTATTCTGATTACGCATGATTTAGATGTTGCAAAGAAAGCAAGCCGCGTCGTTCGGATTCACGATGGACAGCTCTATGAGAATGGAGGTGAATGGTTTGCAAACATTCAAAATGGCACTGAAAAGCATTAGAGCAAATAAAATTCGAGCATTTTTAACGATGCTTGGGATTATTATCGGTGTATCCTCTGTTATAGTCATGGTTGCGATAGGACAAGGATCGACAAAAGAGGTACAAGATCAAATTGGCAACTTAGGTACAAATGTATTAACGGTATCGATTACGGATTCAGATGCTACATTTAAAGAAAAAGATACAAAACAAATTCAGGATATCGATGGTATTAAAGCTATTGCACCGACAGTATCAGGAAGAGTAACAGTGAAACATGAAAAAACGAATACACAAGTATCAATGATTGGAACAACTTCTTCGTACTTAGACGTCCGTGATTTAAAACTGCAATCTGGACGCTTCATTGCAGACCTAGATCAGGGGAATCATTCAAAAATTGCTGTACTTGGTGCAAGCACAGCACAAACATTATTCGGTTTAGGAGACCCGGTCGGTAAATCAGTAAAGGTAAACGGAACGTCTTATAAAGTTGTTGGAGTTCTTGAATCAGTGGGAAGTTCTTTAGGAACAAGCGGAGATAGTACGATTATTGTTCCGCTTAGCACCGGACAGCGTTTAGCTCCCACTACGAATGTTGGGACAACATATGTGAAGGTAGAAAATGAAGATATGATTAATTTCATATCGAACCGAATTGAAAGAACGATGAATTCAATCATAGGTGATACAGATAGTTATAGCGTATCAAGTCCAAAAGATTTAATGGAAACTGCATCATCTGTCAATGATACGATGACATTAATGCTAGGCGGAAGTGCAGCAATCTCTCTTATCGTAGGCGGGATTGGCATCATGAATATTATGCTCGTATCAGTTTCAGAACGTACGAAAGAAATAGGAATTAGAAAAGCAATTGGAGCAAAGCGTAAAAACATTCTGCTTCAATTCCTTATCGAAGCAGTTGTGTTAAGTTCGTTCGGTGGAATAATTGGAATAGGGATTGGGGTAATCAGTGCTCAAATATTTACGCTAGCCACAGGTACAACAATAGCGTACTCTATACCAGTTATGCTGTTATCATTTGTTTTCTCTTTATTAGTTGGAGTTGTATTCGGTGTATTTCCGGCGAATAAAGCGTCTAAACTTGACCCAATTCAAGCACTACGATATGAATAGAAAAAACAAAGCGATCGTGTCCAGCGATTGCTTTGTTTTTTACTATGTAAGAAAACAGGATTCTAAAAATGTAATTATATAAAAAGATACTGATTCATAAAGGAGTAGTAATAAATACATCGAAGTTGATATTATCTTATTTAAAATAGATAAAAGTATATAAAGGAAGATTCGATATTTTAGGTTATTTTGGGCTGGGAAAATTATTTATCATTAATATTTCGTAAGCCATAAGGTACGTTTTACAACTTACAGGTAAAAGAATACTCTTTTATAGATGAAGGTACTTTTTATGTCAGGTATTGTAATTGTTTAAAAAATATGAAGCATAAAAATCCAAAAGAAAAAAGATCTTTACTTAGTCAAGAAATATAGAATTTCAATAATTAATAGTAAAGAACTTTTTTATTTGGGGACAATTGCTAGTGTTGATAGCGGGGTAACTTATAAAGGTACGGTTGGCTTAGCTTCTATAGAGAAAAATTTACCTATAACTACAAAAAATATTTTTAATATTGCCTCAGTTTCTAAACAATTCATTGCATTTTCTATATTACTCTTAGAACAAGAGGGAAGATTGAGTTTAGATGATTCAATTGTAAGGTTCGTCCCTTTTATAGGAACATATGCTGAACCTGTAACATTGAAACATCTAATTCATCATACTGGTGGACTAGTTGATTATATGGCATTAGCTGAATCAGTAAATATTAAATTTACTGATTCATTAACTGTGAAAGAATCGCTAAACCACCTTAATAGTCAACAAATTGCAAGGTTCGCAGCTGGTACAAAATTTGAGTATAGCAATACAGGATATTTTTTATTATCACAAGTGGTAGAGAAGGTAAGCGGCAAGTCTCTACGTCAGTTTACAAAGGATCGTATTTTTGACCCTTTAAATATGAGAGACACAACAATTATAGATTACTACCCAACTACTGTACCAATTACTAGTGGGTATTCGAAGAATGAGCAAGGATCATATAAAATCTATGAAAGTCCTTGGGAACATACAGGTGATGGGGCACTACATGCAACAGTTGAAGACCTGGTAAAGTGGGGAGAAAATCTAACTACAGGTACTTAACAAAAACGCTATTTTATAAAAAAAGAACCTGCTAACTGCAACGAGTTCTAAAAAAGAGTTTAACTCTGTGTGAGTGCTTCTTTTCTATAATTGTACAGGCCAGATATTGATCCCAAAAGAAGTGAGATGGAGATTATCATGATGAGATACTGTCTGGAATAGATAGTATTTGTAGGCATCCACAGAATAAAGAGGGCTAAAAAGACAAGTAGTGAAGTACACATTGTATAAGAGATTTGGAGCTTGATTCTAAGTCTTTCTATGTCGTTGGTACCTATTTTCTTAAATGTTATAGAGAATAAGATGACAGATGCTAGAGTAAGAAAGGTTGTTATACCTACAAATAAATTAAAATGAAGAATGTCACTAGATAACCATGATTCTAACCATTGAAAAATAACCATTTTATCATCCTTTCTTAAATGTCTAAATGATAAATGTTGTTAATCTATGTATATATTAACATATTGTGGGTTTTGAGAGAGAGTATAACAAAAACTTCACTTTGTAGAAAAGGATGTGCAGATTGAAACCTGAAGAAGTTAATCAGCTTATCATTGATTTAGAATGTAGAAAATCTAGGTTAAAACGGATCCAAAATGGTCTTTCAAGAATCCATAGCGAGGAATATAGAGAGGGTGTTAATAAACAAATAGGCATTTTAGACCATGTACTTATGAAATTGAATTGGATTGTGAGGGACGAAAGAAATTAGCATAAAAATTTCATTTTGTATAAAAGGGGAATGGATTGATATGTACGATAAAGAGAAAGTATACGATGAGGAAATTGCACCTTTATTGTAACGAATCCTAAAAATATGTAAACGAGAAGATCTTCCTATGGTCGCGCAGTTTTATTTATCTGAAGAGTCTCCATATAGCGACTCAGTTCAACCGTTATATTGTTCGTCAGTAATTATCCCAGGTGAACGTAATGAAAAAGAAGGAATTCAGCAATTAAAATCAATCTCTAAAATTATGAAATACGGAACCAATGGGCCGCCAGTGGTAATGACAGCAATGATTTGAAAATAAAAGAGCAGCTAGCAAAAGCTAACTGATCTTATAAGGAAATCGGAGAAAGATAACCATGTGTCTACATTATTGACGAGATATTGAGTTTTAAACACAAAGAATGACGTTTAACTTAATGCATAGCCAACGATTAAAGTTAGTGTTAAAAACACTGATAATAAAAGTGTTAGTAGAACTGTCGCTATGCTTCTAAGCATAGCAACCCAATTATCTATTTTAGAAAAGCCTTTCATACCAGCAAAAAAAGTTCCTATTGTTAAAACTAGTAAAAAAAATAAAGGATGGACAGGTAGCGAATTCATAATAAACAATTTCGTTTCAGATGAGGCTATCGAACCCATTTCAAGATATAAGAGGAATAAACCAATGCAAATAAAAGAAAAAATAAAGGACCATAGATTGATGTTATGTTTCATTGCTTTCTCCTATATAATTAAAATATTTACATTTGATTTTACTGGAAAATTAAAGAAAAAGATAGCGATTATAAATCGAAATAAATTTTTTAACAAAATAATCCTTTTCTAATAAAAGGTTACTAAAATATGAGAAAATGATATAATAATCCAAATTAAACATTTAGTCCTACTGGAAGAACCAGCGGACATCGAACTATAAGAGCATTAGTGATATTGCTCTGTAGTTTGGTGTCCGCTATTTTGTTTTTATTAACAAAATATATAAGGGGTATTTTTATATATGGCGCAATTAACTTTTTTACCTAAAATTGATCGCAAAGCAACGCAGACTCGTTTAGAAGAGATTCTTGAAAATGTTCCTATTTATAGACAACTTGGGATGCTTAGACATGAGATGAAGGTTACAGCATCTAGCGAGGTAAGATATCACGGTCCAACAAATATAGTAGGGAAGCCAGCTGAAGATATTGCTTTAGCAAATGTTGTATGAGTGAAAGAGAAGTGAAACTACAACGTTTATCTTTTCAAATTGATAAGGCATTAAGTCGTTTTAGTAAAAACCAAAGGGATATTATTGTAAAACGATATTTAGAAGATGAAGAGGTCTTTGATTACATGGTTTATAACAAAATTGGTATGAGTGAGCGTACGTATAGACGAAATAAATCTAATTATAATTTGTATCAAAACTCTGTTTCAAGTGTGAACTCTGATTACCAGTATTACCAAAATGATATGTCGACTGTTGAACAGGATTACCATCTATATTCAAATCCTGGTACTAAATATAAAGATGAACGATCTACAAGAAGAGAAATTCAGTTATCACCTGGTTCAGCGTCACAAACCGACCTTGGAAATGGTTTTATATCATTTAGATGGACAGGCTATGATATTAATACAGACGAATATCTTGTTGCTTTTTTAAATGCGCCTGGAATGAAAGTTATAAATGGAGGATGGGCACCAAAGGATTACGCTCCTTTCTATGCAATGGAGAGTTTTCCTAGAAGAATAGATCAATGGGTAATTACTACGTTTAATTCAACGCCAGGAACAGGGAGCCCAAGACCAATTTAATTTTATTTAATTGCAAAAGCTTAAGGATATTAATTTCTGTAATAGTCTGAAAGAGTAAAACACCAAGAGTTGGCATTAAAAGACATAGATCACAATTTAATAAAAAAGAATGAAGATAGGTCTAAAGTATATCTAAGCATCCATAATTGGGTGCTTTATATTTTGGAGAAAATTAAGAGAGGAATGAGGATAATTGGAAAGTGTATTAAACGGTAAGATTGCTGTACTCGGTCTTATACCTATTGATAAAAAAGCATATATCAAATACATTAAACCTCATGAGAAAGCGTACAAGAAGTCTGGGATTGATGTTAATCAATTCAAATATTATAAGTTATATGAACAGAAGCCGATGTTTTATTCTGTAGAATATCTCACACAAACGCCAATAAAAGATTTATTGGAAAGAGATAGAGGGAATCGAATACGCTGTGTAAAGACAGATGAATGAATATAAAACTAAACAACAGAAGCGTAAGTTCTATGACAGTGGTGACGGGAATAGTATACGTGAACAAGTAAAGAAATGTGACAACTATGAATATCCAGAATGTAAACGTAATGGTCGGGTTCGTTTTGATACGAATGAGTACAGTGAGAGTGCCCAGTGTAAGAAGATACAACTAGTTGTTCATCATATCAAAGAGCTTGCACTTGATATAGATAATCTCGAAACAATCTGTGTGGATCGCCATAATAAAGAACACGGTAGAATATTTAAAAAGAAAATCAACAAATGGGAACACGATGAAAATTGGTAAAAATGATGAATTAAACCAAGTAATCGAAACATCTTGGCAAGAATTAAAGAAAGCCTGGTCAATGATAAAAACGGTGAAAGGTTCTAAGTACATTGAAGCTTCAGCTTCGCAAGCTAAAAAACTGAAAATAATTTTAGTCAGCTTTTTAATTACTATAATCTAGTATCTGTCTAAAAATGTTAATTTTCAGAATTTTCAATAAAAATGATTAGATTATACTAACTTAATGATAATGATTAAAAAGGCTACTATAGAACCCAAACATTAGTAGAAGAAAAACATATACAAGTATTATGAGTTTGAAAATTTCATAAACTCTAAAATCTTATAAAAAGAGGAGCATAAAACATGAGCGAACAATGTCCAATTAATGTACCATGTCAGGTAGCGGGACAAACCCAAACACCATTAAGTGATGAGACTGCAACACCAATTGTTACTCCAGGAGCACCTATTGTAAAGATTCCAGTTGTATTAGCTGAAAGAACGCTTCAAATTGTTGTAGAGTCCGATATTTCATTAGAGCCTCCAGCAGTCGAAATTAAACGCATCTTAAAAAACGTATTTTTAACACAATGTAAGTTAGTGCCTGTAGCATTTGTACCAGTACCAGGTACACCTTACCGACGAGTTACAAGAGCGAAATTATTTGTACAAGGCTATATTCGTAAAAATATTGAATATGCAAATGACGAGTGTAATGGAGTTCTATATGATCGTATTGCAAATGTTCCATTTTCTGGTTTTGCAGATCTGACAGAAGGTGATTTTCTATCATTAGCTTTAGTAGCTTCTTCTTCGGACACTACTTCTCATTTTATAAATCCTAAAAACGGTGATTTACCACGTCTAGACAAATATTTCTTTGAAAATGCAGTTTTTTATAACGAACAACCATATTGTGAATTAGTAAGCGCTCAATTTTTTGAATTAGACTTTTCACCTTGTTCTACAGACCTAAACGAACCATTTGATACGCTTCGTGAAAAAATTGTACTAGATCTTACTTTAAAAGTTTTACAAGTACAACAAGTACAAGTAGCACTATAAAAATAAAAAGAAATTGTCTTTTTAATAAAGACAATTTCTTTTTATTTTTATACAACATATATAATGATGAAATGGTCACATACAAAAAACAAATTTTTTGAATTTCATCAGACGGGGGGATGGTGATGAAAAATCCATGGATTGGTAAGGGAATATGGGATGAAATTTACAAGTATAAAAACCTGAATATACAAGATAATTTACACGAAAAAAGAGGTGAAAAAGAAGAAGTACCACCTGAATTAAAGGAAGAAGATGTAGCATCAAAATTAGAGAAAGAAGGTCAAGCGTCTGGATCACAAATAGGGCCTTTAATACGCTCACTGGTGGTCAAAACTCCATTTTCTATTTTTTCAGAAGTAACTAGTTTTAAAATATTTCCAAAAATAAATGTAAAAAATCAAGAAGCATTTGTATTTAGGAATGAAAAAGGTGTAGAAGGGCGTGAATTAGATTGTAAGTTATTAAATACAGTGCAACAATATCATTCGGATAGTTATTGTAAATTAGTTTCTTTAAATCTTCATGAGAAGAGAGTTCATTTTGAATTATATAACCAAAAAAATAAAGGGAATAAAGAAGAGAATAAGGTAGAGGCATCTTCATGGATTCCTATTCACAGTATAATATTAGAGAGTGAAAATGGGGAAGACGTAAATAATTTTATTACAGCGAAACTACCAATAGAAATAGGAAGATATAAAGGTGAAATTAGTTTACGAGAAAAGGTTGTATTTAAAGAAAAAGTCATAGGAATAAAAGAGGTTGAACAGGAGATTATTTTGACAAAAAACGAATTTTTAATACCAAAGGTAAAAAAGAATGGGCAAAATACACTTACAGTTGAAAAAGGGAGCTTATTGGTAGAAGGGTATATATATCAATGTATTCAATACATATCAGAACAAAGTACACTTCATGATAATGAGCATCAGTTAATACAAAATATTGTATTGGAGTTAATCATTCAAGTAATACAAGAACAAGAAGTACAAGTGCGAATTAAATAAAAATAATTATATTCCCTCGATTAGCTGATTATTTTTATTCGTAGTGTATCGATGGGGATTCTTTTGTAAATCATTCAGTGCTGCAAACTAATTGTTAAATGGTTTATCCTTGATAAATTCAATTTTACTTTGTTACTAAATAGTATGAATCTCCTCTGGTTTATGTTTTAAAAAAGTGCTAACGTACAACATATTGAGAATAAACGAGTATTTAGTTTTATTATGAGTATTAAAGTAACCAACAATTGTAGTAATCTAAAATTTTCATTTATAATCCACAAGAGAGAGTCTTTATATACCAATTATAGAAGGATTCAAATTATGTATTTTTTACATAATAAAATCAAATTTAAAACGAATAATAAATAGCTTTTAAAGCTAACGTAAGTATGTGAAAAAATAAAAGTTCAACAATGCAAAATTGCTGAACTTTTATTCCTTATTCTTTCCTATTCTGCCTAAACTATCTTTAATAGTTGTTTCCCCAAGTTGTGTATATAGCAAAGCTGTATCTTGACTCGTATGTCCAAGTTGCTGCATGACTTGTAATGAGTCTTTCTCTTCCATATATAATTTATTTGCCAATGTATGTCTTAATTTATGAGGAGACATTCTTTTTCCATAAGCTTTAGTATATTTTTCTACTATATCTTGGATAGCCCTAACTGAAAGAGGCTGTGCAGTATGTTTATATTTTGATAGAAACACATTTTTCAATTCTTTCCCTGGAGCGTATTTGTTATCTCGAATTTCCATATATTTTTCAAGATCATTTAATGCAATTGGGGTAATCCATACAGAATCTTCTTTGTTTCCTTTTCGTATTACATCAATGAGTCTTTCTTTTAAGTTTATATCTTCCATACGAAGATCCGCCAATTCACTTACACGAATGCCACTGCCAAGAAAAAGCGAGAGGATTGCTACGTCGCGATCTTTATCTCTTAGGAAATAGAACAACTGATGTTTTGTTAAAGATTTTTCGTGCTCATACTTAACGTAATTTAAAAACTCTTGATCATCATTATTATGAAATATTTTAGATCTCATACGTTTTGCACGAGCATTTAATGTTTCTTTATCTTTATGTATTTCGATTTTAGCCATTACATTTCTATAAAAATAACATTCTCCATCTTCATTCTCTGATAGGGAGGTAAGGTATTTAAATAAGGATTTTAAGGCTGAAATTTTCCTGTTAACAGAAGAATTCTGCATGTTCTGTTGTAGTTTTAGAAATCTCATAAAGTTCTCAACATCTTTTTTCTTTAAATTCTCCAAATCAGCGAAGGATATGTCTTTAATGGGTTTTAATTCAATAACTTGTTCAGATAATAGCCAATTAAAGAAGACTCTAAAATCATATACATAATTCAGTAGGGTGGAGGGAGAGGCGTCATGCAATTCTTTGTACTCCACAAATTCTTCTATGTAAAAGGGCATTTCGTTTAGATTTTCGTATAATTTTTTACGATGTACGGATTTTTGACGTTGCTTGCTGTAGTCCATAAAAATCACCTCATATATAATATAACAGAAAACAGAATCGAACACAAGTTCGCGTTAAATTCAATTTTTACACAAACTTATTTACATAACTAAATTATGAAATACTAAAATATACACAAAATTGAATGATATAGTGTAGTTAGTCAAATGAAAATTATAGCTAACTAAGTGATAAATTTGTATAAGACCATAAAAATTAGTGTAAAAACTACATATAAATGTATGTAAAATAAAACAATTTTTTTATATAAATTCATACAAAAAAATCAATATATGAAAACAGTTCAAAATTCGTTATCTAACATGAATTGGCTAATTTAATCATGATTATGAGGGGTTAATTAGATCAACTTAAGAAAAAATCTTATAAATTAAAATGTAATCTACCATAAAAAATATTAATAACTAACTTAGCAGTTTATGATTTCTATATAAAGCATGAATTATATAGACACATACCAATATACAGAGATTTATGCTATCGAGCTCGAAATCCCTAAATACTGTATTAGATTTTTAATTATACATCTTATTATTCGTAAAATTGGTATTTCGTGCGAACTTGTTGTTTGTTTTTTAGAATAATAATTACACCCTTCTATCTTCACTTATTCCAACTATTCTCTCTTCATATTAAAAATACCCTATAGATTATTCTCATTTTCTATAAGGTATTATTTCATATGAATTCTCTTATCTTATATTGATTTTGCCTTATACGAAAGAAAAAACGCATTTATGCAGTATAACTTCTTTTTATTAAGATATTTTATTAAAGATCGCCATTTGTTCTAACTAGTTTGTCTTCAACAATTCTAACCATTGAACCATTTGCAACTTCATTTCTTATGTGACTACTATATTGATTAATACTCCAGGAATAATTGTTGTAAGCAATCGTTCTACCAACTTCATTATTATACAAGTCCATTTCCTTATCAACGCCATTAGAAATATGCGGAGCGAAGTGATACTGATTGATTATTTTTAATCTTTTCAGCTACAATTCGATTTAGTTCGTCTTCGGATTTACTGGCAGTAATGTTTTTCACTTCTTGATATATAGCATTTAAATCAGATAGATTAATTGATTTGACTTCCTTATCAGTCAGAAATTCATTACTTTCTTTAGTATTAATATAATTCAATACGCGTCCTTCTGTAAGTTTGTTAGATGAAATTGATTGTACTTTAGTAATATTCCCTTCATCTGCATATGAATTACTTGGTAGAATCCCTGCACCTAATAATCCCATAGTTAATGCCGTGACCCCTAAACGTTTTAAGCTTTGATTTTTTTGCTAAAAGGGGTACCACCACATTGCTATCAAGCTAAAATTTTATATTTCCCCCCAGAACTAAATTTTTTGCTAACTTGTAACAAAAAAGCTCATTTTTTCGTTTTGGAGTAATTCTGAATTCTTAGGTTGATGGGCACGGGGTGTAACCTCTATTTAAGAAAATTTTTCATTTCATTAAAAGCCAAGTCTCGATGGCCAGCCTGACAGTGTTGTTCACCACCGGTTTCTTTGGTAAAGACTTTCGTAGTAATTGAAGCTGCATTACACAGTTCATGCTGGATTTGCGGTAGACGACTGATTGGAACATACTGATCATCTTCTCCAGCCAGAAGCAATACATCCTGATTAATAAACTGACTTATTCCAGCCATCGTATGTTTCTCAAAATTTTTAATCAATGTAAATGGTGTTTTCTCACCTGTGTTTTCCATACCTTTTATAATTTTCCACTTTAAGTCGATATTTGTGGCCATCATATTTTCAATCATTGCATTGACATCAGCTGCTTTATTAGCAGTCAAAAGGGTAGTCAGCCTATTCCAGACGTCATCCGGCATCCGAATTTTTAATGCATCAAGACCGCTATAGAAAATATTAAATGCAATCACTTTGTCAATCCTTTTTTCAAATGCAGCAGCACGCATTGCTAAATAGCCTCCCCAGGAAGCTCCCATAATGCTGACACGATTTAATTTAAAGTAGTCAATTATTGCAGCAACTGGTTTTTCCCAGTTATGAATGAATTTCAAACCATTTTTTAATGCTGACCCTTGCCCAGGACCATCAAAGACGATAATATTATAGTCAATTCCTCTAATGAAATTCATCATCTTAACCATTTCTTCCATATAGGAATCATAGCCACCAAATACCAGTAACGTTTTATTGGCACCAGGTTCAATTAATTTAACTGCTGGAAGTAAGGAATTCTCATATGGGACTTGATAGGGTTCATAGTCAAAATCACTAAAACCTTTATAGAAGGTCTCGCGATATTTTTGATACATTCTATTTTTGTTAGGATCTGATGGAGTTAGATAAAATTCAGCAGCTTGATAGTAGACAGATGCAAGATCATAATGGTACTGTTCTTCTCGCTTTATCGCATATTCTAGCCAAGTTTCATACCAGCTTTCTATATCGGTTAGTCTTGGAATAATACCTTTTAAATCACTGTTTGCCCTTTCATCCTCCTGATAGTAGTCATTTAAGAAACGATTGATTTGCAAATTAAATTGCTCATTGTTAACATAGTTTTTAAACATTTTATTCCTCCTCTTATTAATTACAAAACAATGGTAATGGAATCTATCTTGTCTAACAATAAACAAAAGAGTTTAATAAGTAGGAAATCGAACAATTTGTATTCTAATGGTTCGAAAAGCTTCTTTTTAAGGGGGATTGATTTTATGGAAGAGGACGTTCGAATATACAAGACTAAAAAAAATATTTCAGAAGCACTAATTATCCTCTTGAATGAAAAAGATTTCAATCAAATTACAATAAAAGACATTTGTAGCCGTTCGTTAATTAGCAAATCCACTTTTTATAGTCACTATGTAGATAAGTATGATTTGATGGAGAAAATAGTAAATAAATATGCCGTTTTTTTTAAAAATGAAATAAAATTACGCTTTAAGTCTGGGAATCAAGGCAATGTTGCTCAAGTACTTGAAATGATTATGGACCAAATTGCTGCAAATAAGACAGAGATTGCTACTCTGTTAAATGTACATGTCCCTTTTGCAGATTTACGTGTTGAATTGGAGACAATTTTATACCAAACTTGTCTTTCTTACTTGAACGAAAAACTAAGCGATTCTAGTGCCTCTATTGACTATCTGGCTCAATTGTACACCGCTAATGCTATGGTACACATAAACTGGACTTTAAAAGGTGATAAGGATAGAAGTGCAATTGAGCTTGCCCATAAAATGCAACAGTATATTTTTGAACAGGTTCAAAAATAGGATAGTGGCGTAACACTTTCTGTATGTCGAACAATTAAGATGGCTTTCTTCCATCCTTTGTTCGAAGCCAATTCATCTCCCACCTACTCACTGGGCTGTGACCCTTCACGCTCCTTGAGGAAGGAGTCTTCTTGGCTAAAATGATAAAAAAGACCATCGAAATGATGGTCTTGCAGACTGTAGACAAATGCATAAAATAACGAATGAACCTTTCTCTCAACACTTACTTTACTTCTTTCATAAATAGTCTAACGTTTTCAGCGATTTCTTTGAATTTGGTATGGTGTAAATAATGTGATCCATCCATGGTTACTACTTTTCCATGTACCGAGTCTTTTATCTGCCCTTCATGCAGAGGTATCCATCCTGCTACATCTTCATTATTCGCTTGTAAAAAGAGAAGAAGTGGAAGATATTTAGGGAAGATTAAACCTTGAGCCCCTTTAAAATTAGACGAAATATGGTCCATCTCATTCAAGGTTGTGTCATTATACATGTTTTTATTCGAAATCATTTTCATTTGCTCTACGGTTTTTTCATCAAATGCCAGTCCAGCATAGGGGTCAGCACTAATTTTCATAGCCAATCTTAAGAGACCTGATTTTTTGAGATATGCAAACGTTTTTAATGGGAAATTGATATCCATACCCGGTTGTGTTGCAACACTGCTATCGATTCCGACAAATGCAGTCACCTCGTTTGGATATTTGTTCACATAATCAATTCCATAAATACCTGTAATGGAGTGGCCCATGAGCATGTATCTGTTAATATTAAGCTGCTGTAGAGCTTCATGAACTTCACTTACCATATTCTCCGTGGTTCGCTCTTTTTCAGTTTCATCACTTAATCCATAACCGAAAGGCTCTACCGCAACAACTTTGTAAAATGGAGATAATTCATCGATAAGAAGCTTAAAATCAAGCCCTGGAGTAGCTGTTCCATAACCAGGCAGGAGCACGATTGTTTCCTCGCCCTCGCCTTGTATTAACACATTCATGTTTTTCCCGTCTACAGATACGTGCTGCCCGTAGGGCACTATTCGTTTTTGCTCCGAATGACTACTCATCACATTTACGATATAAACAATACCTAAAAAAAGTACAATGGCTAGAACGATTGCTCCTATGGTTTTAAGTAAGATGCTTCGCACTTTCTTTATTTTCATTCCACTCAGCGTTTTCTTTTCCTCTTGTTGTGTCACTGTCATCTTCTCCTGTCCTGATCTGTTTGCCTTGCTTTATGTGCCTGTAATGAAAACTTAATCAATGAAGATGTACTCACCATGACGACAATATGAACTGAATATGAACTGCAAAAAATATGCTACGGCTCTATATGCAAGTAAGTTTGCATATGAGTCGTAGCATAGAGAATGAATCTAACTAATCTGTTGGTGTAGTGATTGGCAAGGTGACAATGAAGGTCGTTCCTTGACCAAGTTCACTCTTCACTCGGATGTCACCTTGATGAAGCGACACGATCTGTTTAACGATAGCGAGTCCCATACCACTTCCGTCATACTTACGACTGTGGGAACGATCGGCCTTAAAAAAACGCTCGAATATACGCTTCTGGTCGTCAAGGTGAATACCAATACCAGTGTCGGATATTAGGATTGTCACGTTTTTGGTATCTTGTTTGATGCTTACGTTAATCACGCCGGCATCCTCGGAAAATTTGATGCTATTTCTGAGGATATTCGTCCATACCTGATTTAACAGGTCATGATCAGCCGTTACTTTAACCGTCTGTAAATCAAGCTCGAAATGTATATCGCGAGCAGACCATTGTGGCTGTAGCGCCACAATGGTCCGTCGGATTTGTTCATCGAGGCTGAGCGTGACGAGCCGTAGTTGCTTTGACTGCGATTCAAGAAAACTCAGCTTTAGCAGGTTATCGCTCATTTTGGACATCCTTTTCGCTTCAGCGATGATAATATCAAGATAACGGCTTCGTTCGTATTCTGAGAGGTCAACTTGCTTAAGTACTAGAGCATAACCGGATATCGAAGTGAGCGGAGACTGAACCTCGTGCGACACGTTCGTTACGAATTCCCTGCGCATCTGCTCAAGTTGCTGCAGATCGTGCATCATTTCTTCGAAGCTGCGAGCCAAAGTACCCAGCTCACTCGTTTGCTTAATATTCAACTTGACGTTGAAATCTCCAGATGCTATCCGCCTGGTCGCTTTTGTCAGCTTTTTTATCGGTCTTACCAGGAATACAGAGGCAACTAGAATCAATAAGCTTCCTGCAATCAACGAACATGTTGCAAAGACCACTGCCCACTTTGTGACAAAAGAGGCTGAAGGAGGGGCGAGCGCTTCCAAAAATATCGCTTTCGTTCCCATTTCCGTTTTCAACGGCAACCCTAAGAGGACCGTGGCAATACCATTAGGAGTGTCCTGAACAACACCTCCATCTAATACTTTCTTTAGTTGCTCCATCGTCACAGGCGCAGGTTTGTGTCCGTGAAGTTTACCGTAAGACTTGAACTGACCCGTTGCTTCGTAAATTCGAATATAATAAGAATCGAGCTGCTTCATTTCACTTACGAACAAGTCCGCTTCACGTAACGGAAAGGTCTTGTAAATCCGGACGATGTCTTGGCCAAAGTTACGTGAGTTGATTTGAGCGTTTTCGTTCAATTTATCCTCGAATATCCAAGTTGACACCAAAAAAGAAATGATCGTGCCCCCGATGATGGAGACTAAAAATGTCAGGACAACACGTATATATAAGGATCTGATCATTCATAAACCTCAAGCCGATACCCAAGTCCGCGCACCGTTTCGATCCGAAAATCGGGTGTTGTCGCGAACCGTTCACGCAGCCGTTTAATATGTACGTCTACCGTTCGATCATCTCCGGCGTAATCGATACCCCAAATCTGATCGATCAACTGCACGCGCGTATAGACTTGTCCGGGTGTTCCAGCGAGCTTATACAGCAATTCGAACTCCTTTAGCGGCAACGTAAGCGACTCCGTCCCTTTCATCACCTTATAGGTCTGTCGATCAAGGATGACGTTCCCTAAATGGATCGTCTGCGTGGAGCCAATCTTGTATCGTTTGAGTAGTGCCCTAACACGAACCGTCAACTCTAACGGATCGAATGGTTTGGTTAAATAATCGTCCGTTCCAAGTTCGAAACCTTTCACTTTCTCCCATGTTTCTCCTCTCGCAGTCAGCATAAGTAAAGGTAGATCAGGATTGGCTCTTCGGAGCTCCTTGCTTAACGTCCAACCATCCATAATCGGCATCATAATGTCAAGTACGACAAGATCGACATTCTTTGAGATGTAGACAGCCAGCGCTTCCTTGCCATCCGCTGCTTCAGCTGTTGCGAATCCGTCGTTGCGTAGAAATAAACAGACGAGTTCGCGAATGTTCGCATCGTCGTCAGCAACTAGTATAGTAGGCATAGTTTCCCTCTTTTCCCTGTTTTTCACCGCATTATTTCAAGCAATCATTATACTATAAATTAACACGTATGTTGATTAACCAAAGTAATACAGTTTCTTGATTTATCGACCTGTAGAATTCAAGTGTTTCTTTCAAACTAATTTTCCACTCAATTGACAAGGCTTCACAAAAAAACAGTCTTTGATATTTTAGGCATCGTATACAATTATTCCATGTCTCATACTCATGCAGCTTAATTTTAAAAAAGCAAAACCCATTAGGGTTTATTTCGTATGCAATTCTTTAAATAATATACAATTAGTCATTAGAACATAGGGATTTTCTAACCTGAAATTGATTTTACATAACCTTAGCTTGATAGCGATGGGGTAACACCATCAAAACGCGAATTTCGTACGCAAAGCAAAATTTCATAAGAAAAAGCCGATTTCCGGTACTCTAAGAGAATAATTGGTTTTTTACTGTTAAGTTGTTTGTAGTGATTGTAGGGAGTCTAATGATGCAATTTCTTTTATACTAAATCGGTATTTTCCTAGAATATTAATGTGTTCCGATTCTAATGGAGAAATATATTTCAATAATTCTTCATTAAGATGGGAATTAAATAACTCAACTTTCGCACCTATAAAATAAGCTGGGAGATTTACCTATATTGAATTTAGAGTCTATCAATTGTGTACTGTACAACTTGAGTAAAATGAAAAACACCTCGATCCTTGGTATAGTGAGATTACCTAGAAATCACTACCACAGAAGAGGTGCCTTAACTACAATAGCTCAAAATAACCAATATCATCAACTACCAAAAGAACTTAATTCTATTTTTTTCGGGCTTGAAATGAAGATCCAGCTAAGGATGCAGTCTATCGCTTCTTATAAACGGTGCCAATGTTCAATTGGCGCCCTTTCCTGCTGCTGTTTAGTATGAATGCGATTAAAAAAGTAACTCGAATTACGAAAAAAACGCTCCAAAGTGTTGATTGTGCTTATCATCGTAACTGCAGTAAAAAAGTTGAATTGCTAGCACACTATTTTGAAACCTTGGTTAACTATTCCACCTTTGAAGTATTTCCTGTTTTTAATCAATGAGTAAGGGGCAAAATTTAAAGTATATGGTGGCACTATTTGTACTTCTTTCTGTAATCTCTACTCATTGAATAAATTTAGAGCTATCACTCATGCCTTCAGTTGAACACCCCGATGACTGAAGTAAGATAAATTATGGATGAAGCGCCCGTGCCATCGCATCAAAATAATTCTGACTGGCACGCAGACTCACTTCGGCTTCAGGCACAAATACTTCAAAACAATGGAAGCAGCCTGGGTAGAGATGAAATTCAACATCTACTCCTGCTTGTGCAAGTCGTGTTACATATTCAATAATTTCATCTCGGAATAAATCGAGTTGACCTACACATGTATAAGTTGGAGGTAGTCCTGCTAAGTTGTCTGCTCTCGAAGGTACCGCATAGGGAGATGGTTCGTTAGTATCGTTCTTCTTTCCCAAGTACATATTCCAAGCCGTTACATTGTTTGATCTATTCCATGTTGCATTGTCTTCTATAATCTCATAGCTTGATGGTGTTATGTTGTGGCTATCAAGCATCGGATACAGCGGCATCTGAAAAATAATAGATGGACCTCCTTTATCACGAGCCATTAATGCGAGCGCTGCCGTTAGTCCACCGCCTCCACTTGCACCGGCAATCGCAACTCGATTCACATCAATTCCAAGCGAGTCTGCCTCATTTGTCATCCAAACCAAGCCTGCATAACAATCTTCAATAGCCGCTGGATAAGGATGTTCGGGCGCCAGTCGATAATCGACAGACACAACAACGCATTCAGCAGTCTGAACAAAGCGTTCACACAAAACATCGTCCATATCAGGGTGGCCCATTACGTATCCACCACCGTGAATCCACAGCATAGCTGGAAGTTTATCAAGATTCTTATTCTTCTCAACGGGTTCGTAAATTTTAACTAACATCTCGCCGGCTGCGCCAGGAATCATTCGCTTGGTCATGTTTACAAGCTCTGATTTTTCCAAATGTGGATTCAACAAGAGACTTCGACTCGCCTCTAAATCCCCCTCTAATTGAAAGCCTGGAAATTGTGAGAAAGCCTGTTTTAATTCTGGTAATACTCGACTGTCAATTTTCATATAGATTCCTCCAGTTAAATAATGAAACTTGATGTAATCCTTATGGAATAATTAACTGAATAGATGTGTCTCCTGTTCTCCTTCAGCTTCCCATTTGGCAATCTCCTCTCTTACACGAGGGGCAACTTCTGTTCCAAGCAATTCTATGGTACGCATGACCTGATCATGCGGCATGGTACTTAATGGTACATACATCATAAAGCGTGTAATCCCTACATGCTTACGAAGATGAATGATTTTTTCGGCGACTGTATCTGGATCACCAACATACAACGCCCCTTCAAAACTTCGTGCAGCATCAAAGCTGGAACGATCATAATAAGGCCACCCCCGCTCTTTACCAAGTTTATTCATACCTGCCTGAGTGGAAGGGAAAAATGTATCTGCTGCCAATTCCGTATTCTCTCCAACAAATCCAATTGAATGAGATCCCACCTGAAGCTTTGATACATCATGACCAGCGTGAGCCGCTGCTTTCTTATATAGCTGTACAATTCGTGCAAAGTGCATTGGGCTACCACCAATAATCGCCAGCATAAGTGGTAATCCCAAAAAACCGGCACGGATAGCAGATTCCTGATTCCCACCGCTACCAACCCATATAGGTAAAGGATTTTGAACAGGTCTTGGATACACACCTAAATTATTGATTGCTGGTCTATGTCGGCCTTCCCAAGTCACTTTTTCGGACTGACGTATTTTGAGCAGTAGGTCCAAATGTTCTTCAAACAGTTCTTCATAGTCTTTCAAGTTATAGCCAAACAATGGAAAAGATTCGATAAAGGAGCCACGACCCGCCATAATCTCTGCGCGTCCATTTGAAATGCCATCCAGTGTAGAAAAATCCTGAAAAACGCGCACAGGATCAGCTGAAGAAAGCACGGATACTGCACTCGCGAGCCGTATCTTTTTCGTTTGTGGTGCCGCCGCTGATAGAACCATCGCTGGAGAGGATGCTGCATAATCCTTCCTTTGGTGCTCACCAACACCAAACACATCAAGTCCTACTTGATCAGCAAGAATGATTTCTTCAACAACTTCACGTAATCGCTGTGCGTGACTTATCACTTCACCACTATGAACATCTGGTTTCGTTTCTACAAAAGACGTAATACCTATTTCCATTTGTTATCTCTCCTAGTCCAATTAGATTTTAAGTAAAAAAAATTAATCATTTCCTTTATGGTAGTAACGTGTTTCTCATATTGGCTAACACACGTTTATTTCATAAAATCTTAACTCGTCTGGTCATAGCCCAAAAAAGAAGAGCTAAAGCACTCACAGAGGCTCCGAGTAAGGAAACCCCTCCCCAGCCAAAGTGTACGTATATTTGAGTCGACGCAATTGAACCACCAGCACTGCCGATAGAATAAAACACCATATATCCAGCAGTAAGTCGACTCCGTGCTTCTGTATGCAATGGAAGGATCATGGTTTGATTCGTGACATGTATTGCTTGTACGGCCAAATCAAGTAGAACTATCCCTATCACTAATGCGATTAATGACTGCTCTATATAGCTGATGAACAACCATGAAATCAATAATAGAGCTAAAGCAATACCTGTCGTTCGTTGTCCGTAACCTTGATCGGCCAATTTCCCTGCCCGTGCCGCAGCCAAGGCTCCAGCGACACCTACAAGACCGAATGCGCCAATTGCACTATGAGATAGAGCAATTGGCGGTGTACTAAGTGGCAGTACTAGTGAAGTCCACAAAATGCTGAAATCAGCAAAAATCAGCATGGCTAGAACGGAGCGAACGCGTAACGTTCGTTCTTGAATAAACAAAGCAAGCACCGATCTAATCAACTGCGGATAGGATAGCGATTTTACCTCGCGCTCAACATTGGGCGACATCTTTATAAACATAAAAACCATCAAAAGCATGAGCGCTGCAGAAAATAGATATACAGAACGCCATCCCGCAACATCTGTTAATATACCAGCAAAAGTACGTGCGAGAAGTATGCCAATAACTATCCCACTTGTTACAATGCCAACGACACGTCCTCTTTCTGTAGGGGAAGCGATGGTCGCTGCAAATGCCACGAGAGTCTGTGTCACAACTGCAAGCAGACCCACCAAAGCCATACCTGCGAAAAGTACCATGCTGGAGGAAGCAGTACCAACTATAACCATAGCTGTTGTAGATAATAGCATCTGACCGACAATTAGACGTCGCTGGTTTAGCAAATCTCCAAGCGGTACGAGTAGTAGTAAGCCCAATCCATAAAAAATTTGTGTAATGGTAATAACAACACCAATAATGGAATGGTTAATACCAAACTCATTAGATAGTTGATCTAGCAACGGCTGTGCAAAGTAAATATTAGCAACAGACATTCCACAGGCAGTCGCAAACAATAATACCAAAGCGTGCGACATGGATGGCTGTTGATTCAAATTAGGTTTTGTTATGGAAGATTTATGACTTATCTTAGTGTAGAGTGGATCATCTTCTATATTTGTCTCTGTTTTGCACATACCTTAACCTCCAATCACATTAGATTTTTAATCATAACATACCGTTCAGTACAATATGATTACTGGTAAATATAACTTAGCCTTATTCATGATGTCAACGTTTTTGCACTAAAGTTAATGTTAAATTAAATGAATGGATCTTGATTTGACATGAAGAATAGCTAATTATATAATAATTACATACTGTTTGGTAATAAAAAAACAATTGTAATTACCTATGCACCTATCCTAAAACAATTAATAAAATCAAAGTTTGAGGAGGAGAATTCTTAATGGCAAGAACCCGTGAATTTGATGAGGATCAAGTTTTAGATGCAGCAATGCAGTTATTTTGGGAGAAAGGATATGAGGCTACCTCCTTAAGTGATCTTACTTCTAGAATGGGCATTCAACGCCCTAGTATTTATTCGACTTTTGGAGATAAGAAAGAATTATTTGAAGCCGCACTTCGCAGGTATACAATGTCTCGGGCCTCTGATATACGAAATAGGCTTCAAAGTCACTCCTCTGTAAAAGAGGCATTTTCTATTTTCTTTGCCGATGTCGTCAATGAAGAATACGCAGGGGATCTTAGTAAAGGTTGTTTTTGTATCAATACAATGGTTGAACTAGCACCTCATGATGAGAGATTTGAAATTTTGACAAGAGAACATCAAATGTATCTCGCCGTCATTTTTCAGGAGACGATCGAACGAGGAATCCAATCAGGTGAGCTGGAATTCAACACAGATGCAAAGTCTTTGGCACAGGCACTGATTGTAGCGTTAATCGGTCTAACGGTTATGATGAAATCTCGCCCCCAACGTTCATTTGTGGACAATGTAATAGCAGCGACGCTCACATTACTTAAGTGACATAATTGTATTTAAAAGTACGAAAACCATACCTTTATAGGGGTAACATCAAATCTCCATCAAGCTACAATTTAATATTACCCCCAGAACGAAATTTTGTGCTAACTTGTAACAAAAATGCTCACTTTTTCATTTCGGGGTAATTCTGAATTCTTAAGTTGATGGGTATGTGGCGCTACCCCTAAAAATCTCCCTTTAAATAAGAGCACATTTTCTGTAAAGGTATAATGTTAATTATGGTAATAACGTCGTAAATCCTTATCTCCCTAAGATCACCCACCACTCTCTGTACTAATAGGAAGTAATTTGTATAATTCCTCCTTATGTTAACTAAAATACTTATTGTTTACATTCTTTTATTGTTATATGATATTTAATGTCTTTACTTATATGCGATTAAGATATATCGGAATTAGAAAAAGGGATCTTTCGAGATTCCTTTTTCTATTTAAAATAAAAAAGCAGCAGATTCGCTACCTATCCATATTTCTCTCCTCACAGTGATTCTTTTCTATTATATCCTACCCTTTTAAATCTATTTATTAAAATGTATAATTATAATTAACTACTAACATTTTGAATCGAGGTGACAATCATGAGGAGTTTTGGTTCATTATTGATCTCTACTATCTGTTCAACAATCCTTTTAGTTTGGAATTCCTTTTCTTTCTATACTGGATTCACAGCAGGACATACATACTACTGGGTTAATGGAATCATAGCCTTGGTTTTCCTCCTATTTTTTATCCTAAACATGCGAGATATTATCAAGAAAGACTACAGAACATCAGGAAAATAGGAGTTGATACATATGTGGAAAAAGATTAATAATTATAGGTTTCATCTAAAAGATTTGAAATTTATGACTTGGCTATTCCCAATTGTCGGTTTATTATACGCTTATGAATTCTTCTCTGGTCTAATGTTCCACCATGAGGTTCGTTGGCTCAAGTTAATATGCATGACAATAATGATTATAGGATTTATAGATATTAGAAAGAAGCTGAAAAACAAAGATTATAGAGGCGCATGAATCAACAAAAATCCTTGAACTCATTTTCAAGTCTTTACATTATATTTCAGGACTTACTTAATTAAAGCATTATCAGGAGAATCTGCAGTTCTGCAGGTTTTTTTGTAAGTAAAAAAGCATCCTATTTAGATACGCGCCATTCTCTTTATTCTATATAATAACAATGCCTAACACGATGTAACCTATTTCTTATGTCCTCTTATAAAGAACTTTACGACTTACACTAGTAACTTCACATATCTTCTTAAATGTATATCCATTTTCTTCACGATTAGCAAGCAGCTCTAAAGCGTGCTCCATTATACGTCACTTTGTTTAGCAAGGTCTATCCCTTCTTGTTAACGCATCTTAATTTTGTGTTCGTTTGTTTTGTAATATTAACAACAAACAAGACGCCTCCCAGATCAAGGAAGCGCCTCCGATAATCTCTATTAACTTGATCAAACTTATTTATCCCCACATTATTTATTTCTTTGCTTCCATACCCCATTGTCTTTACGATAAGTATTCTTACCATCCATGAAGTCAGCCGTATTACCCGGAATGCTATATTTCTTATTCTTTTTCTTAGCCTTCTTCTTCAGCCTTTTCTCTTCTTGAATAGCTTGCAAATCCGCCTTCCATTGTTTCAACAAATCCTTTTCATGTCGCATCGAATTTGTACCCCTTGGATTAAAATGTGAACCAAATAATTAGATTCTACCTATTTATATAGATATCCTCCAATCCAATGTACCAAATTATGTTTTTCCTTTTAAATAGACCAACAATATATTAAAATATCCTATATATCCAAGGAGGTTTGTCATGCTCAACTTTCATAAAGAATTACCCCTATTAGGATTCTTTTTGTTTTTATACAGTTTTATTGGTATCATCTTTTTATTACTATTCCTTAGCGTATAGTAACAATGCAATGCGTATAAATATATGTTTAATGTGTAAATTCTATAAAAGAAGTAAAAAGCACCTCTGTTGGATGATTAATATATAATTAGAAGAAAACATCTTGTGTACTAAAAGTGCTTTATTATATGTGTTTTCTTCAAACCGACTTAGGTGGAAAGCATTTTTTTATTTTTTCAATAGTACTTACTAAGTATTTCTGTTAATATTTAGTTACCGATATGTGTATCAACCGGCCTGTGCTTCTGTACGGGCTTTTTTGATGCTTTCATGCCTCGTAATACCCAGGAACCCGTCTTAGTATTCAGGAATTCTACTAGATTCCCGAATACTAAGACAAACAAAAGCCTGCCCTATTAACTCTATAAAGACACCATTGCAAATATAATCCCTTATAGCTTCTATAGATTATCAGCTTTTTCATAATATTTATCAGAGTTTTTTATATTCACAATTATGTAACATCTTTATATAACGTTTTAATATATTACGTGTTAAACTTAAAATATTCCAAGAAGTCCTTTACTTTTAGAATCGACAATTCTTCAATACCCTTAGTCTTGCCCTGCATCCCCTGCAGGGCTTTTATCATTTAGCTAGAGTTGATATAGGTTTCTTCAACCTTATCTGTGCTGTTATTTATACCTCTAGCTCTAAAATTCTTTATGATCCACAAGATTTTCTTTCGTTCGCATTCATCTCTCTGCTATTCATCCGTTATTTTCCATCCTTAATAATCCGTTTATTGATCCATAACTTTATCCTTAGTTAGATTTCCAATAACAACCTCTATTTTCCTAAAATTCAATCAAATCTTTATAAATTTTTAACGAGTATTAATTGATAGGAATCCCACAGCACAAAATGGAATTTATTCTCAAAAGTTATTAATTATTCTATCTGTCAAACTATTAGTTTATCTCTGCTTCATATTTTAATTGTCTTTTAACCACGATCAAACAAATAAAATACACAAATAGGTAAGGAGCATTAGTATGATTATACAAGAAAAATTATCTTTTTCAGATCTAGATTCATTAGATTCAACTACCGACTCCATAATGGATGCGTTTAAAGATCTTTATGGAATACTTCCTGATGAAATTGCAGTAAATAATGAGACGTTTCCAATTCATAATAAGCCTGCTATTACTGAACGTTATGATCATGCTTGTTATAAAATGCTGGGACCTTTTATATTTCGAGATCCTGAAAAACCTTCAATAAATGAAATAACCCTAAAGGAACAATTTGTATGTAATCCTAATAATGAAGAAAAAGAGATTGTAGTGACCATAGAAGAACAATGGGTAAATATACAATCTTGGACTTCGAAATCTATTACAGGTTTAACTTTAAAATCAGATCTCATCATTGCAGGTAAATTTCAATCGGGTAATGAATTTAATATTTCAACTTTTGTAGGCGAAAGTAATTCAAAATCAATTCATATCTCTCCTTCAATTGAACATTCTATTAAAGTGCCTCCAAATAGTAAAATCAAAATAGCAATGATAGGAACATTAATTACTGAGGTTCTACATTTCCAATCAATTATAACAGTACAAGGCATGTTAGGTGCATGTTTTCCAAGTATGGTTCGTGGACATTATGTTGGGTTTAAAAGTGCCGGTCACATCCTAAATAAAACATTTGGAGTAATTGAAGGATCGATTAACAATACAGTACTTCAGGATATTGAAATGGATATTAAAGGGATAGAACCTTATTCCTATAAACAAAAAGTGATCAAGTAGTAAAGTTGAAAAACAAAAAAATATACTGTTTTTTGATTCTATATCATATATAGATCAATAGAATAAGGAAACGGAAAAATCTATGGCTAATCGTACTTCAAAATCACTGAATGGGGGAAAATCAATTGTCAAACAAAAATGATTTAAGTTTTTTCATTATTAGATTAGTATTAGGGTTAACTTTTTTTGCTCATGGACTCACAAAATTTCAAGATGGCATTCATAATACGGAAAATTTCTTCAACAGCCTAGGAATATTCGATTGGCTTGCATATCCAGTAGCAATTCTTGAACTAGTGGGTGGAATTTTAGTTATTCTGGGGCTTGGTACACGAATTATTTCAACCTTATTTTCTTTACTTATAGCCGGAGCTATTATTACTGTGAAATTTGATCAAGGATTTATAGGAGGGTATGAATTTGATTTATTATTATTGGCTGTTTCTTTATTTTTTGTAGTAAATAACAGCCAACCTATATCATTAGATAAACTCCTATCGAATCGTAATAATAAACAACAACAAACTCTATAAACATAAAGTTTCTCCTTAACACGTAAATTTTTATTTTGCGAAGAAGCTTATTTATATGAATTACTCAATTTAGATCCGAAAAAAATAAAAAGAATCCCTTATATTTTGAAAAAGTTTTTTCAAAATATAAGGGATTTATAATTTACTTTTAAATTATTGTATAAAAGGACTTCAACTTTTGGTTACATAAATACCTTCTTATCTTTTTTAAAACGCTCTGTATGCATTTTCTCAGTTGTTAATACCACTTTCTGTGGAATCTTATATAATGGTAGTTTATCTTTACAGAACTCTCTTAATCGCTTTCTAAATTCACTTACACTTTCATTTGTACTTAATTTAACCACAGCCTTAACCATTTGCCCTGTGATTGCATTTTTTTCACCAACAACAGCAACCTCCTCTACTCCATCCATTACCTGTATTACATTTTCAACTTCAGCTGGAAATACTTTTTCTCCGCCAATATTTATAATCTCTGATTTTCTTCCTAAAATTTTAATATAATCTTCATCTACTTCCACCATATCTCCTGTCATAAGCCAGCCATCTTGAGTAAATGGACTTGGAGCATTAATATAGCCAATCATTGTAGACATTGATTTAATCTGCAACATTCCATCCACTACTCTTGACTCAATATTCTTATCGCTTAGTTTGATCCACAAAGAATCATTCGATTTAGATTGTGAATATAAAACTCCATATTCTGACAACCCATACATTTGTGTAATTTTAACATGAGGGAATATTTCGTTTATTTTACTTAGTGTAGCCTCAGGCATAACTTCTGATCCATAAGAAATGGTCTGCAAACTATTTAAATTATACTTTTTATAAACCTCACTCAGTATAAGTAAATTTATAAAAGTTGGTGATGCGGGTAGAGCTTGTACTTGATGTTTCTCAATCATGTTACATACTCGATTAGGGGTACGATCATCAATAATTACCAAACACCCTGAGCTGGAAATAATTTGGAAGAGAGTATTAACTCCCCCAATGTGATCAAATAACATAAATGGTATAACACGTTTTGCACTCCTTGCGACACTGTACTTCTTTTGAAGTAATGTAAAATCATGTACAATTGCTTTACTACGTCCGGTTGTACCAGATGAAAACAATACTAATCCTGGATGTTTTAACTTTTTCAGTTGTAATAATAATTCATTTTGAATGTAATCCCTTTGTATATTGATTATTTCAAAGCTTGCCCTTTCAACTTTAATTACATTTTCTAATTCAACTATTTCATAGTATTCTTTCTTCTTACTGTCAACCAATGAATTTAATATCGGTACTACAGTACATCCTAATTCAATAAGTGCTAAAAACATTGCTATAGAGTACGGAGAATAATCCGCTTCCAAAGAGACTATTGTATAATCCATCTTTCTATGTTCATTTAACTCCCTTGTATAAATCTTTATTTGATTTAGAAACCACTCATATGTGTAAGTTTTATCCTCCCAAACAATAGCTTCGCATTCTTTATTCATTTCAAATCTTTCAAATAAAAAATCAATATGCATACCTAACCTCCTTTTAAATTTTCTCCTTTAATATTTTGTCATGTCAGTGATTTTAATTGTTCCTGGCATTCTAAAATATACGCAACTAATGTTTCTATTGTTTTGAATGGGCTATTATGTTGCGACATTGTATCTAAATTAACCAAATCAACTGATAAACCCAATTCGTCTTCCAAGCCTTGTTCAATACTTACCAGTAAAGATACCAATCCTAACGAATCTAAATACCCTTCCCAATCATAAAGATGTGCTTTCACTCCTTTTTCAAGATCAATTTTATTTTCAAGATTTTCATTCACTTCTTCAACACAGCACAATACGATTTGAATAATTTTTTCTTTATTTGTATCTTCCAAGTAAATACACTCCTTTTTATGAATCATCTTTTTACTATGAAGAGTTCCTTTCAGCAACTCTAGTACTGTATAACATGAACACTAAATACACTTCTTCTACTGATAAAGTTTGTCAGTATACGTAGTAACCTTACTCTCCTTCTCTCAATTATCTTTTCCCTATTAAGATTGAAGACTATAATTATGTTGCAGAAGAAATAAAATATTCTCATGTAAGACACACTCTCTATTAATAATATCCATCATTATCAAATTAAAAGATTCGAGATCACTTAAGTTACTATCTTTTTTTAATAATTTAATATGTGCAATCTTATACAGTCTTTCCCATGATTGTTTTATATCCATTAACTCACTAGTAATATGAATAAATTTATCTTTAAATAACTCGTTCATGTCTATAAGTAAGTCATATAAAAAATATCTACTCCATCTCATATCAAATAAACATTTCAAATACAAAGGGAACATATTTCTTTGTTTATGAAAATCTTCATTTATATTTTCTTTAAGTTCCAGGGCTGCAATCTTACCAAAATAATATATCTTATTGTTTTTTTGCATAATTAAACCTCGAACATACTCACTTGATATTTTTTTTAGTGTTCTTAAAAAAATATCTCCAAGATTTTCCATACTTATTTTTTCTTGTATAATTACATCAATTGATGAGTAAGGTGAAATCCTTTCTATACCTTTTGCTTGAGCCAATTCAGGTATAGCTTTTCCTCCTTTCCAAAAAGAATGGAACTCCTCCATTGATATCTCACCCATAAATTTATTAGGAACTGGATCTTGAACAAATACTTTATCTTCTGTAAGTTTGTTAATTGCGAGGTAATGGTCTGTAACATATTTATCCGTATGGACATCTATATGACTTTTTATAAATTTGGGGTTCAAATAATCATTACTATATGGTAGAAAAAAGGTGCTTCCTAAGGCAATAAATACTTCTTGACGATTCAAACATTCTTTTATATATTGAAGCCCCTTTTCGAAATTAGAATATACATGTTTCTCCATACGAAATGTTTGATTATATTCTAACAACTGTGTATATCTTGCTACAGAAGGTATCGATGTGATAGTATCCATACGATATGATGGTATACTATATAACTCTTCATTCGCTATTAAACTCATGTAACTAACGCTACCCATACTTTTTAATTTATCGTGAAGAATTGGTATATAGCATGAATAATAATAAGGGACATCAAAAGTTGGAATTAATTCTTTCATTTTCACTACAGCACTCACCCCATATTTATTTTTTTACAGCCCTATCCAGTTCTCAACAGTATAATTCAACTGTAAGTCCTTAGTAGCTTTAAATTTTCTATTTGGAATAGGTTGTCCTAATTTATCCACTTCAAAGAGTCTAAAGCCTCTTGAAAACTTAAACCTGCATGCAAGGTCCCTTGGCACTTTAAAATTCCCTGCAAAACGATTTTTTTCTATTCTATCTAGTATCATGCCTACACTCATATAAATTCGTTCACCAACTGGTGTATTTTCAGGTACTTCGACTGTTACAGAAACATCTACAAATTCTGATAATGTTTCTATTACCTTATATTTTTTAGGTATTCCTTTTACACCTTGTGTCACAAAGGTAACTTCGGCTTCTCCTATTTTCTTAGGTATAATTGTTCCATCCCCCATAACCTCTAGCACGTCTGGGTTATCAACTAAAAATACACCATCTAAAACACTCATTTCAAAACCATTATCGTACGTAACAATTGGATTAATTTTCACTTTCATTCCAGTTAATCCAACTACATCTCGACCATCTAATGTAACATTAACTATATTGCCAACATCTCCAAAGAAATATATTAATGGTAGATGCATACGTTCTCCCCAGTCTTTCTCAAAATGTGCACCATTTGGATCCTGATAAAAAATTAAATCATCTCTATATTTGTAACCATTTTCCAATAAAGTTTCTGCAATATCTCTCACATGTTTTACCAAGAAAAAACCTTCCGCACTACCTATATCCATCCATATTTTTAAGTCTTTTTTTCCTTCATACATTTCATATAATTTTAATTCCGAATGATCATCTTCAACTTTCACAAAGAATGGAGATAACATCCCAATTTTCCCAAACACTTCAGGATTGCGGAAACCAATATTATAAGTTGATAAACCACCTGCTGATGACCCTATTAGAGCTGTATTTTCAGCATTAGTCAATGTTCTAAAATTTTCATCAATGTAAGGTTTCACCTCATTGATTATAAATTTTTCATATAATAACCCTGAGCATTCTATATGTTTATCTGGTGAAATGAAATGACAAAACTCATTATTTTCTATGATTCTTTTATGTGCTATACCTACTATTATTATCTCTTGAATTTTACCTTCATAAATTAGCATATCAGTCGTCTTGTGGACATTCCATGATTCATCATTTTTTATTACTGGCTCAAACAATCGCTGCCCAGCATGCATATATAATACAGGATACTTTTGATACGAATTGCTTTCATAACCAGGTGGTAAATATATGAATAGTTTCCTACTATTATCAAGTATTTCAGAATGAAAATTTTCAATCGTAATCACTTTAGAAGCTCGTTCCATAGTAACCTCCAATTTTCTATTTTTCACTTTCATTAATACAGTTCTTTTCTAGTTTTCCCTTTAAAATCGCACCCTTTATTAACTTTTAAGAGAATTTTTCAGTATAAGCTTTTGTTTTAGCTATCAGAATGAGATCCCCCCAATTTTAATTACAATTGTAAAAAAAGTAGACCCATATAGTTAAGACTCCACCAAGATAGTTTTTTCTGCAGTTTGCCACTTTATAACCACTTCTCCAGTTCCAAAACTCGGGGTCCGATACTTATGATTCTCTCCGCCTTCAATCAATAGTGTTTTATTGATCTTTCTAATAAATTTAAATTCAAGCAAGGTATCAGCCGGAACACTTATATCAAGATAACCCGTAGGAAATTGATACATTATTTGATTAAAAAATGGCCCTACTGCCTTGCAAGGATTCATATTCCCTAATGAATATGTGTTCCCCATTATAAAAACTTCACTCTCTGGTATTTCATATCCATTTTCAATAACAAATCGAATACAAACTTGCTTTGTATTGAAGACCTCTACATGTTTATAGATATTACTCCTAGTTCCTGTATCTGTTACAACAGTAATTTCATATTTACCATCGTTCACTGCTGGAACTTTTACTTTTATACTAGTATGTGACCATGAAACAACTTCCGCCTCTTTTTCCTCAAATAATACTGATCCTTTTTTAGAAGTAAAGCCACATCCTTCAATACAAATTATTTGACCAACTGTTGTCATTTTATGTCCCACAGTTCCTATTAAAGGTATACTATTTACTCCTTTATGGTGCCAAACATGTACTGACCCAGGTCCAAGCCATAATGAATCTATATTATTATTTTCAACTCTAATTGCTTCACCATCTAAAAGGCCATCCAATATGTCCTTATACTTTCTAGAAGGAAGAATTGTTTTAACATCTTTTATTTCATATCCTTCTGTTAAATTTCGATTCAACGCTATTAATACCACATCACTTCCAAAGTACCTTTCATATACATAAATATCATCCGTTATATATCTTTCTTTGGTATTTCCATATGGAAGTGCATAATTTAAACTACGAAGCGAAGATAAAGATTGTATTATTTTAAAGTTATCTGTATTCACATCAAAACATTCCATTTGACCACGATTGTTCGGATCTCCATTTCCAACCATATACTGCTCTGTACCATAGTATACAGAAGGTATTCCCCTTGAAGTTAACAAGAATGCTAATGATTGTTCTATTCTACGTTTACTTTGTCCATTAATGTGAAAACGGTCCATATCATGATTATCAATAAAAGTAACAAGATTATTTACATCATTATAAATTTGATATGTTTCTTCAACCATTTTGTGTAACCCATGCATGGAATCCATTCCATCTCGAAAAACTTCACGTACTTTATGAGCAAAACTAAAGTCTAATAAACTCATACCACTATTATTTGCAAAATGAACATTTCTATGGTCATACTCATTCGGATTGATATACCATTCACCAAAAATAAATACTGGTCTATAATTATAGATTGAATTTAGCCAACTTTTTTGCCAGCCATATGACATGTGTTTTACTGCGTCAACTCGTATACCATCTATTCCTTGGTCTAGCCATAGTTTAATAGCTTCTTTAAAATACAAATCAATAGCTATATTTTGGTGATTTAGATCTGCAAGATCAAATAAATTACGATACACTCCATCTTCATATTCTTCAAAATCCGTCCCACCATTATGATGAAAATAATGATTGTAATCATTATCGTATCCACCAAGTAATAATCCATTATCATATAATCTACCATTTTCAGCATAGGTCGCATCATCATGTAATGCAGGCGAAGTGTGATTAGGTGCAAAATCCATAATAATTTTTATATCTTTTGCATGAGCGGTTGTTATTAAGGTTTGAAAGTCTTCAAATGTCCCAAAAAAAGGATTTGTTCTTTTAAAATCACGAGCCCAATATCCATGATATGAAGTACTTCCTACCAAATCATTTATTGGAGTAAAGATATTTTCTACTGGTTGAGATATCCATAATGACGTCACACCTAGTTCAGTAAAATAATTTGTATTTAATTTTTCAATAATCCCTATCCAATCTCCACCAAAGTATTTCTTTTTATTTTTCCTAGATTCATCGTATAATCCCCCTTTGGGATTATATGATGGGCATCCATTATGGAATCTGTCCGTTACAATTTGATATATTATATCTTTAGAAAAATTAACGTTGTTCCTATTCACCTTAAGCTTATCTTTTTCTTTCAAATGACAACCTCCATCCCATAGAAGCATTTACCAGCTATTTTCAAACGTTTAGCACTCTACCCTTAAGTACTATTTGAAAAATAGTTAAAATATATTTCGCCCCCTAACTAGTAACTCATGTTTCGACTCAGTTTTTCATACAAAATAATGTCTACAAGTGGGTTCTATATTTGTCCTATAAACTGTACCATTTGATTTATGTCGAAGTAAGGGAAAAAATGTCATTATATAGGGAGGATAAATATAGAAAATTCTTACATAGAATTATGCTTACAAAATATAGCCCCAATAAAATACATAGACAAAACATTTTTTATTTGGTAATATTCACCTGAAAATATTTGGTAAAACTTTATGCGGAGAGGAGTATTAAAAATAAATACTAGATTATTAATAAAAATACTATTTATACTACTAATACCAATCTTATATTCCAAAATAAACTATAAAATATAAATATAGCTTCCGCTCTTACAAATATTAAAAACCTAAGGAAAAGCTGTAAAGAAATTTCAAAATAATCTGGAGAAATATTTTATTTGTAAAAATCTTATATAAAAATTAAAACATTATTGTACAGTTAAAATATTCCTTCCTAAATGCTAATTAAAATTTTCTTTATAAATTAAAGATTTACTTCTACAAATTTGATAATGCCATTAGTAGATATTTTCTAGTAATTTAATTTCATAACAATTTAAATCCACTTACATTCTAAGATTTCTATGGTTAATTTATATTGTTTTTTATTTTTCAAACATTTATGTACTTAAATCCATTTCATACCTACCATTTTTACCTCAAAATAACAATATCTTATATTAATATAGTTCTTTTACAATGAGATTCCATTTCATTAATCGTCTAATTAACTCGATTACTAAAGTTCATCACCATTAGTTTGCAAACAAATTTTTATAAATGAGTTACTTAAATTTGTGAGGTGACAATACTATGCAACAACAGGTCGAATTAGATTCCGCTCTTGCTGCTTCTTCGAAAAAGACATTATGGAAAAATCGTACATTTACTTTTGTATTTACAGGTTATACCTTATCAATGTTCGGAAATTCATTTCACAGTATTGCTTTAAACCTTTGGGTACTACAAGCAACAGGAAGTGCCAAATTAATGTCTACAATTGCCATAACTCATATGGTCATGAGCATGTTGTTTTCTTCCATTGCAGGTACTGTTGCAGATAGGGTAGATCGCAGAAAACTAATGTGGATAACAGATATAATAAGAAGTCTTTTAATACTAAGTATCGCATTTTGTATTGCAATACCCGGTACCCCCTTTATTCTTATTATTATCTTAACCGCTCTTACTTCTTGTGCAGGATTATTTCAGTCTCCTGCATTCCATGCTTCCTTAATTGATATTGTAGGAAAAGACAAAGTTCAACAAGCTACTGGAGTATTAAATGTAGCAGATAATGTATCTCGTATCTCGGGGCTAGCAATAGGAGGAGTTGTAGTTGCAGCATTTGGTGGTAGTATCGCTATCTCAGTTGACGCAGTTACTTTTATGTTATCCGCTATTTTAGTGTTATTAAGTGGAAAGTTTCCTAATTCTACAAAAAAAACAAGAATAAAAAATTCATTTCAGGAGGACCTTGTTGCAGGCTTCAAGTATATATGGCAGAACCCTTTTGCTAAATCTGTTATTATACTCTCGCCTACTTTAATCACATTTTTCACTGCTTCATTAATGCTTATTCAAGTAATGTCTGTAAAAGTGTGGAAGGCAAATCCGATTGAATTTGGGATAATTGAATCTAGCATTCCAATAGGTTATATGTTAGGTGCGGGCATTATTATCTTTTTTGATAATAAGCTACATCGACGGGGTTGGTGGATAATCCTTAGCATGGTTTTACTAGCTCCAATCTTTGTAGGGCTATCTTTTGCTCCATCTGTTCTTTATGCAGTACCATTAATTCTCCTCTTAGGAATACTTTTTTCATTTTGTACATTGCTTGTCAATGTGATTATTAAAGTTGAGGTAGATCCTGAGTTACAGGGAAGGACTTTTGGAACACTTGGTTCTCTTACGAGTATTGCATCACCAGTCGCTTTAGCAATTTCCTCATTTTTCGCTGACATTTATGGTCCACCATTAATCTTATTAATAAATGGGGTCTTATTATTTATTTCAGGACTAATTGTACTGTTCTTTCTTAAATCAATTAGATCATATAAATGATTCTTTTTCGTTATAAAAAAATTCAAGTATCCAAACTTGAAAAATGCCAAAATTGTTAAGGATATCAACTCTTTCGGCATTTTTCCTATATCACTTAAGGAGAGATTTTTATGCCAAAGAAAATACTTATACTCGGAACCTTCCTGATAGCGGCTAGCCTTTTAGGTTGCACAGATATAGAACACAAAGATACTCTCAACAAAATTGAAGCACCCGAAAAAGAATCAGTGGATGTAAAAGAAAAAGTTGCACTTAAACATATGACAGTAGAAGAATATTTAAAGAACTATAATAAAATTAAAAGTACTGTATCTACACAAGGTATTGAAATTCTTCCATTTCATCTTGAACTAGAAAAGCAATCCAATACATATAGGTTTTATTATCCTAAAGAAGTAGATAAATCAGATCAAGATATGAAATGGGTAAGTGTCATGTTAGGTGAAAGCGGAAAAATAATTAATGGAATTATGTATACTGGCTACGCAGATATACCTACGATTAAAGCAATGATTCAAGCTACTAACATTACATGGACTAATGAATTAGATCAGTTAATTGGTTCAATAGGAAATGAAGATTTTTCAAAAACATTGGAAATTGAAAAAGTGAAACTATCTGTTAAAGGTAATTCGAAAAATATTAAAGTTATGATAGATTCAATAAAATTAGATCCACCTCAATCCCTTTAAAACAAATATAGTCCAAATTTCTATCTAATTTCTTTAATTTTACACTCTATAGAAATTTATTTAGCTTTTAATAATCAAGTCTAGCTATGAGACTATACAAAAAATCGTCAGCGCTTTTAAAAAGCAACTGACGATTTTTTTATTCCCTTACATTTTTATTAAATAGGCATCAACAATATGACTCTGTCTATTTATTTAATTCTAACTTCCAAAACATTATTCTATAATTTCAAAAAGGTTATTGCCATTATTACCACCTGGTAATATAAATTTCACATGTTGATCTGCTGGAATAGTTATATAATGATATTGATCAGGTTTAGTTAATTTGGTTGTACTTTTCCAAGTTCCTGAAGTCCAGTACGTTACTTGTGAAAAAAATGCTAGTGGCGGGAATTTCTCTGGATCGGTTGACTTATCATTTTCTGAAATAATTTCAGGCTTAATTCTAATTTTCTTTCCTGCCGCATTTTTAAATTGAAAATCATAAACAATTCCATAGTTTCCTTCAAGCGTCGGGTTAGAATTTTCTAGATACCATATAGGTGCTTCGTATTCATTAACACCAACACGAGGTTGAGGATAGGCTTTACTTATCTTTGAGCCTACATAAAAGGTACTTGTTGTTACATTATCAATAACAGCATACCTTTCATCGTAATTATAATTAGCAGTTGAAGTGATTTTATTATAATTTTTAACCTGTGTTGTTTTTATGGGATCAAAAATTTCTGATGGCCTAGAGAACTGTCCATCTGGTTTTTTCTTTGAAACAAATTGACGTAGGGTTAATTTTGCGTTCGGAATAAACTTCATTTTTCCATTAACTGCAAAAGTATCTTCTACATCTTTTTCTAATATAAATACATGTCCATCTGCTGGGATAGTAATAACTTGATCATTGTTACTATTTCCATATTGAACTATAGTACTAGATGTAATGCCCATTATATCCCATGAACCATCAGAACTAACCGGATATGCTGCATTTACAGCACTATTTTTAATTCTTATAGTTTGCGGTTGACGATCTTCATTGTGTATAGCATATCCAAATTTCAATTGACCTCCAGTATAATTTCGATTAAAAAATTCAGCACTATACTCTTGATTTGCTTCTAATATTCTTTCATTTGTGTAGTAAGCATACTTACCAGCTTCAAAGTTTGATCCCATATTTGGATTATCGTATACACTTTCTGGTGCATTTGTATATATGTACTTTGCTCCGCCTTGTTTATACTTTATTTGTGTAATCATAGAAGCCTCTACTCCTCCTGAACCAGTTACTCCTAAAAACAAAAGTGACGATAGTAAAACTGAAGAAAAAACTTTTCTGTTCAAAAATACAGCTCCCTTCCATTTATTACAACTAAATCTAGCATACGCCTTACATACAATAAATGTAAATGGAATGTGTAGCTGTTGTTATTGAGAAATACTGATCTTATAAAATATACTCTTAATGATAATATATGTATTAGATGCAAAATTGCATATTTAATTTAGATATATTGATGTACAATAAAAATGAACTACTCAACATTTTTATTTTAAGTTAGTATAACAAACCCTAACTACCTAAAGAACTCAAGTAAACGTATCTTATGTCATTTTAAAAAATACAAAAAGCGCCCCTTCCTAGGGGCGCTTTTTGTATTTTTTATTTTAGAATTTCTCGATTTGAACCGTAAAGTGTGGTTTGAATTTTACTTTCATTGTTTTCTCCCCTTCTTGGACTTACAATAAGTCATTACGAGGATAGTTTCATTTCACCAAATCCTTCTTGTTTTCAAAGATACATTTATGAAACCTTCTAATACAAACGATATGAAGAGCATTTCTACTCTTTTCATACCGTTTTACATTTGTCTTTAAGTTTCATATGAAATTCGTAGGAAGATGGCAGTCTTCCTTTTATAAATAAGACTCAAAAGTTACCATATCTGATAAAGGAAATACTAATGTAACTCTAGTTCCTTTATTTACTTCAGATTCAATGCCAATTTTCAATCCTAATTTTGAACACAGTTTTTCGCATAGATACAAGCCCATTCCTGTACTTTTGCTAAATTTCCTTCCATTCTCTCCAGTAAATCCTTTCTCAAAAACTCTATTTATATCTTTAGTTGCTATCCCTACTCCATTATCCTCTATAGTTAGTATTACTGAGTTAGTTTTCTTAATTGAGCATATACGTATCATTTGTTCTTTGTTAATTGAGTACTTTATAGAATTTCCTATTATTTGATTAATAATAAATTCAACCCATTTTCCATCACTATATACAATCTCATCAATATCCTGTATATCTAATTTTATTCTCTTATGAATAAAATCCCTATAGTTTCTTTTAATTACATTCCTTACTACATTATCAAGGTTGATTGGCTTGATAATGTAGTCTTTATTAACGTTATTGCTTCGAGAATAATACAGAACCTGTTCTACAAACACCTCGATTCGATCCATTTGAGAGTCAATTTTATTAGTTATTTCATTTTGATTATTTTCAATTATAAGCTTTGTAGAAGCTATTGGTGTCTTAATTTCATGCACCCATGTCTCTATATATTCTCTGTAATCCAACTGCATATCTCTATAATACTTTACATTTTCATGCATATCTCTACTTACTTCTTTTAGTATTGCGTTAAGCTTTTCCCCATGTATAAAGTTTGCTTCCTTTACTACCTCTGGAAGTAAGTATTTTTTCTCCAAGTTTTCTAATATACCGTTAATCTCATTATAATAATTTTTACATCTTATAAATTCTATAGCCATATATGAAATCAATGGAAAAAACCAAATACAAAAGACAAAGAATATGATAATGAACGGAACATGCGCAGTCAGCAATATACCTGCTAGTATGATATATACCAGTACATTTGATAGTATCACTACTATTTTATCTTTAATAAATTCACCTATATTCATGGCATTATATACCCTAAGCTTCTTCTTGTTGCAATTGGATTTTCTATACCTATCTCTTCAAGCTTTTTTCTTAATCTATTTATATTAACAGTTAAGGTGCTATCATCCACAAAATAATCAGATTTCCATAAAGTTTCTATGAGTGAATCTCTTTTTACAATATTTCCGCGATTATTTATTAAGCATGAGAGTATTTTAACTTCATTTTTAGTTAATTCTACAGACTTGTCTTGATAAGTAACTGTTGCATTTGAAAGATTTAAATTAAAATCCCTATAAATTAAGATATGATTCATCTTGAAATCTCCAGATGTTCTTCTTAAAATATTTGTTACTCTTGCTAATAGTATTTCTGTATTATACGGCTTTGTTATAAAATCGTCTGCTCCTAAATTTATACTTATTAGTTCATCTACATCACTATCTCTGCTTGTAACCATGAAAATTGGAACATCTGAAGTTTTACGTATTTCTCTGCATATATAATAGCCATCAAACACAGGAAGATTTATGTCTAGTAATATAAGGTCTGCATTCTCACTTTCTATATATTCGATAATATGATTAAAATCTGTGGGAGCCTTTACTTCATATCCATACTTTATAAAAAAATGTTGTAATTCTTCTCTGATGATTTCATCATCTTCAATCAGAATGATTTTTTTCATGACTTTTCCCTCCCTATACAAAATATAAGGCTACTACATCTTGAGACACAAGGTGTAATAGCCTTAATGAGCATTATAAAATCAAGTATTACTTTTTACAATATTTTTATACCCGACATATGTCGTGTAAAAATATATTACATAAACTATAAGAAATACTAAGCCAGTCATCAATGCTGGTAAAGTAATGTCTACTTGTTGAAATGCGTTAATAAAATCATTGACTACATAAATTCCAACTGCAGAATGAATTAGAGCAAGGAAAACTGGAAGACTAAAGTATACGAAAGTTTGAATGAAAATCGTTTTGTCGATCATTGTTCCGTTTGAACCAATTCTCTTCAAAGATTTATATCGATCTATGCTATCACTGGCTTCTGATAATTGTTGAAGAGCTAATACAGCCATACTCGTTATTAAAAATACAATACCTATATATATCCCAATAAACAGTACGATAGTTTTCATTCCCTTACTTTCTGCACAAACTTCATCCTTTGATTTGCCTTCTATACGATTTATATTTAATTTCGGGCCATTTTCGTCATGAAAGCCCCGTGCAACGTTATCATATTTTTTATTATATTCTTCTCTATTTCCATCTACATAATTTACATTAAGTACTGATTCAATAATTTTGTAGTCTGATAAAAAATCATCATTTATAACGATTGTGAATAAATAAGGTTGCGTATCAGAAGTGTAAAGACTCTCTTGTATAATTTTATCATATTTCACAAAATATTCTTTCTCTTTAACATTCACCTTATTGCTATTTTTTAATCTTTCATTTATCGAATTAAGTAACCTCTTATCATTTGATAAAAGTAAAACTTCATTGTTATTTAAAGTGATTTCCTTTTCACCTTTAAGATTTAAAATTTTATTATAATCAGATACTTTAATGAAATCCATACCGCTTTTTTTATAATCTTTACGTACTTCTGGTACTAAGTCCCCCACTACCATCCCTGTTGGATATACATTATAAGATACATATTTTTCGTTATTACTTATTTTAAAATTAGCTTTATTTAATACGTCTTCTATAGTGTAACTTTCATCCTTATTCTCCAATTTAATACTGGCATCAAATGGTGTTGCTTCTTTCGTTCTTGCGTCCATTATTCTGTTAAAGCTGATTCCTGTAGATAAAACCACCATTGTAAGGCATAACATTAAACATATTACAGACATGGATATAAAATTTGTATTAACCTTACTATTTATTTGTTTGATGATAAATATATTTAACCCTTTAAAATAGACTTTTTTATTCTTCTTTACAACATATAATATAAATCCAGATAAACTAAAGAAAAACAGCAATGTACCTAATATGCCAAGAATGATTGATACCATGAGCATAGGATTATTATAATTCAATCCGATTTTTAGTACGGTCACATATGCATATCCAAGTGATGCTACACACATAATAAATATGATTACATAGATAAGAGGATTTCTAAATTTTACATCTTCGTTTTTTTTACCTGCTGTTAACAAATCAATTATTTTGTATTTAGAAACAACATATACATTAAATAACATAACAAGCAAAAACATGATTCCAAAGTATAATACGCTTTTACCTATAGCACTTGTTGAAATTATAAATTTATATTTATTGATGGGCAATTCAAATAACTTTAATGCAAATGTAGATAATCCCTGCGATACTCCAATACCTATTATAAGTCCACTCACTAAAGATATAATGCCAACTAGAAATGTCTCTGTTACTAATATTCTGGATATGTTTCTTCTTCCCATACCTAAAGTCATGTATATTCCTAATTCTTTTTTACGTTTTTTAATTAAGAAATTATTTGCATACAATATTAAACCACCTAATATTACGGATACAAATGCTGACACATTTGAGATAGCGTTCATTACTGTTCGCACATACTTTCTATCTGAAGCGTTAATTTCCATAAGTGCCTTTTGTGATTCTATTGAGTTAAAGCTATAAAATATACAAACAGCCAGTGTTAGTGTTAAGAAATATATGGCATAATCTTTAAAACTTTTCTTTACATTCCCAATAGCAATCTTAGAGTACATTATTATCGTCACCTCCAAGAAGGGTTATAACTTCGATAATTTTAGTAAAGAATTCTTTTCTGGAATCATTTCCTCTTACCAACTCGATAAATATTTTGCCATCATTAATAAAAAGAATTCTACGAGCATAGCTTGCTGTAAACGCATCATGAGTAACCATAAGTATGGTAGCTTTCAAATCCTTATTTAGACTTTCAAATCTTTCGAGTAATAATCTAGCCGATTTAGAATCTAACGATCCTGTTGGTTCATCTGCGAGTACTAAAGATGGCTCTGTTACGATAGCTCTTGCCGAAGCAACCCTTTGTTTTTGTCCACCTGATATTTGATAAGGATATTTGCTTAATACTTGTTCAATTTCTAAATATTTTGCAACTGCTTGTATTTTGCCATCAATTTTTGAACTTTCCTCACCTTTTATAGTTAACGCTAGGGCAATATTTTCATAAGCAGTAAGAGTATCTAATAAATTAAAATCCTGAAATACAAACCCTAATTCATTTTTTCTAAACTTATCTAGTGAATTTGATTTTAACCGAGTAATGTCACTATTATTGATTATTATTTTTCCCGTCGTAACATGATCAATCGTTGATATACAGTTAAGTAATGTAGTTTTGCCACTTCCTGAAGGCCCCATTATCCCAACAAATTCTCCCTCATCTACCTTAAAACTAATATTATCTATAGCCTTTGTTACATTATCTTTATTACCATAATATTTTTCAATTTTTTCTACACTTAATATATTTCGCATTAATACTTCTCCTTTTTCATTATAAAAATTCTTTAACTCCCCTTCATTTTATATAATTTCATTAATAGTATCGGTGGAATTACATTTCATTAACATTACATTTTTGTTATATTGAGTGATACCTCTACATGAAACTTATCAGGAATCTCAGTGGTATACGTAAGTTTTTTTCGATGCCTTACTAAAGAGGCAGAAAAATGTAGAGGTATCAACGGTAAACCTTATGTAATTAGTGGAAATAAACAAACTAGTTAAGGAGTAATAACAGCTCAATTAAAAAAATATAGATTCATATTCACTTCAGAATAAGATTTTGAAAACAGAAAAGGATTTGACCTTTAATGCCAAATCCTTTTTATTATTTCGCAGCAAGTTTTCTTTCACTTTTGCAGGAAGTTCGTCCTGCTGCACTTCTTTCCAAGTGGATTTAGTTTTAAATACGATACATGAAATTACCAATAATAAGAACCCTCCTCAAATAAGAGCATATTACATTTTCTCATTCTGTGAGATTAATCTAATGATAAAATAAAGTACAAGTATCTATTTTAAAGAACTGGAAAACACAATATTCTGGTGCTGTAGTCGTACATAATTCCATTACAGTGTCGATATAAAATAAAGCATTAAAGCTCTGTTCACAATCTAATGATGCAAAAATCATCAAAGATAAACGTCGCCACTTTTTTCATATAACATCTCATTAAATAATACAACCAACAAATCCGTTACATAAAAAAGAGGGGCAAGCGCCCCTCTTAAAATTGAAATCCACCCTCTTTACTATCACCTTTAGCTTTTCCCTTACTTTGAATAGGTTTAAGATGCTTTTTTATATCCCAGCTGTATACTATCTATATTATATGACTTCATAATTTCATAATATCTTGTTTCGTTTGTTGTAGAATTGAAAAATGAATCTCTTCCATCCCTAGTAAGCTGATATTTTCCCTTTTCAGTAAACTCAGCTCGTATTTTATATTTGCCTTCTTCTACCTCAAAATAGTAATGAGCTTGCCCATTTTGTAATCTAGAAACTATTTTTTCCTCAACTATTTCTTCATTTTCATTAATTAAATATAACTTTATTTCACCTATTTCTGGTGCAATTGTTTGTTCCTGGGGATCAATCCAACCATCCTCATTTTCATCGAACCAGATATAACCAGAAATAGTCCCTTTCTCTGGATCCCAAACCTTATCCATCTCTTCTGCGAATACTAAATTTTTTGGTAAAAACAATGTGAAAATTAATAATAAAATAGACATACATGTCATACATTTAATTGTTTTCATCGATATCGCCACCCAATCTTATAATATTTAACAAGAATATATAAATATTAATACAATATACAATATACTACAAGACTGGTGTTATTACCCAATGTTTATTATAATTATAATAACATAAGCGATTTATTAATAAGATAAATATCTAATTTAATGAATTACTAGATAAAAATTAATTCTCGTATGGTAATCCAAACTTTTTCCACTCGAGAAATCCGCCTTTTAAATTAACTACTTCCTTTATACCAGCTTTTTGTAAAATGCTAGCTGCTATAGCGGAACGCAAACCAGTTCGACATTGTAAAACTATTGGACAATCTTTCGGTATAGAATCTATCTTCTCAAATAGATTACCTAACGTAATATGTATTGCATCATGAAGGTGTCCTTCCTCCCACTCTTTTTTACTACGCACATCGATAACCTTAACACTTCTATCTTTTATATGCCGATATAATTCAATTGATGTATATTCCTTGTAACTTTCTAATATATCAAATTTTTTTATTACTTTTAAAGGTACAAAAGCAACAATATTATCTAGCCCGATAGATTCGAAGTCCCTAATGACTTCCTTCATTTTAACCTTTTCCTCATCTAGAATTATTAAAGTCTCTGTTTTATAATCTAGTAACCATCCACACCAAGTTGTGAAAGAATTGTTATACGGTATGTTAATTGATTTCTCAATGTGACCAGAAGCAAAACTCTCTACATCCCTTATATCAACTATTTGCTGAACACTCCTCATAACTTCTTGAAGCTCTTCTACTGTATTAATAGTAGTAATCTTTCTCTTCTTACGAATTGGAGGGCCATACTTATTTAAATGCTTCATTAATGAAAAATACTTTGGAGGCTCTGGCTGTCCCGTCAATAAAGTCGATATAAAATCACTTTCTTCATTACACTGAAATGCCCAATTGAACATCTTTTCATAACCTAATGTAGAAGTTGGAATTGCTCCTAATGCTTTTCCACATGCGCTTCCCGCACCATGTGATGGCCATATTTGCAAATAATCAGGGAGTATTTTTACTTTTTGTATAGAATTAAATAATTGTTTCGCTCCTATTTGTGCAGTATCTTTTATACCAACAGCTGTTTCTAATAAATCAGGCCTTCCTATATCTCCTACAAATATAAAGTCACCTGTAAAAATTCCTATCGGTTTATCATTCGTAAAATTATTTTGACTTGTATCAGTTACTAAAAAAGAGATACTTTCAGGCGTATGCCCTGGGGTGGGAATTACATTAAATTTTATATGACCTACTTTAAACACTGTACCTTCACTTACTAATTGGTATCGACCTTCATTAAGATATTGATATTTCCAATCAAAATCTCCTTCATCAGATACATATAAATTTGCATGATAGAGATTAGAAAGTTCTCTAGACCCAGAAAGAAAATCAGCATGAATATGAGTCTCAGCCGCAGCAATTACTTCCATCCCCTCTTTCTTAGCAAATTCTATATATTGTTCTATATAGCGGCTAGGATCAATAACAATTGCTACGCCTTCTTTCTGACAACCAACTAAATAGGAAGCATGAGCTAATTTTTCATCATAAAAATATTTTAAAAGCATAACTATTCCCTCCGAATACTTATTTCGAATTACTTTTCAATTTTTACAACTACTCTCTATCTTTCCTTACATAATCCCTTTCAACATTAAATTCCAATACATATATGGCAACATATATCTTTTAAGTAAAAACATACTATACCGTTCTTTCGCTTGATTAAATGGAAACGTTTCTTGTGGCTCATGTTCATAGTTAAATTCAGCGAGTATAAGACTTTTATATCCTGTAACAATCGGACATGATGTATATCCATCATATTTAGCCTGCAAGTCTCTTCCGTTAAGTACGTCCATAATATTTTGTTTTAAGACAGGTATTTGCTTTCGAATTGCCGCTCCAGTTTTAGAGGTAGGTAAATTAGTACAATCTCCAAGTCCAAAAATATTCTTATACTGTACATGCTGCAAAGTATAAGGGCTTATATCTACCCAGCCCTGATGATCACTTATCTCACTTTCTTTAATAAAGTCAGGTGGTCCCATTGGTGGAACAACATGTATCATACTATATGGTACTATTTCTCTTTTCATGGTTTGCATATCTTCAAAAATTGCCTCTCTCTTTTCAGCAATAATTTCTACTAAGTTTTTATTATAGTTCGTTATAATTTGCTTTCTTTCTAGTACTTGTTCTAAAGTATTTGCATATCGTGGAACCTGAAAGATGTTAGTGTTTGCAGAATAAAACATTACTTCACTTCTGTTTCTTACACCAATTTTACAAAAATACTCTTCTGCTAAATACATAATTTTTTGTGGAGCACCACCGCATTTAATAGGAGTATTGGGGTGGGTAAAAATCGCATTTCCTCCTTTGAATTTTTCGATTTCTCTCCAAGTAGAATCAACATATTCATAAGAATAATTGCTACAAACCCCATTAGTCCCAATAGACTCTTTTAAACCTTTAATACCTTCCCAATTTATTTGTATACCAGCTGCTACAATAAGAATTTCATACTCAAGCAGCATTCCATCATCTAAAAGTATCTTATTTTCTTCCGGAAATAACTTAACAACACTTTTCGGAATCCACGTTGCGCCTTTAGGAATAAATGATTCTTGATCACGCACCGTATTTTCCTTTGAAACAATTCCACCCCCCACTAAACTCCATAGTGGTTGAAAGTAATGTTTTTTTGATGGATCAATAATCGCTATACTTTCTTTCAATAGGGGGACATTTCGTAATAAATATGCAGTAGAAGATAGTCCTGCAGTTCCAGCACCAATTACAATAATTTTATAACTATCTCTGGTCTTCATTTTCCTCTTCCTATCTAAAATTGATTTTTAAATTAACTAATTAGTAGCCGTATTTTCATCGTAGTAACATTATTATAAGTTAAAAACATCATTTTCCATCTTATTTAAATGAAAATTCCGTTAACTTTACCGTCAAAATTTTACTATATGTGCAAATCTCCTATGCATCCTCATTTAATTGGTGTGCTCTTTTTTCCTTCTTATGAACAATTATTTGATTTTTTATTGTAAAGCTTTCATAGCTAAAAACTACAGTAATAATCAACTTCACTTTCACTATTAAACTCCATTTTTGAGGAAGGGTACTTCTATCGGAAAAATAAAAGAATCTTTTATTTTTGCATGGGAACAGGTGTATATTGTTTGGATCAGCATATGTATTCAGCTTGCAAATTAGTCCTTTTGAGCTATCACTTTTTTAAAGCGCACATATGTATATGTGTTCATTTATTTAATTTTGTTTACACACTTACGAGAAACAAGCATATGATATTATATACTAATCCAAAAACCATATAGTCTACTTTCTAAGAGCACTGATCTGTGTTCTTTTTTTCTGATAACGCTTTTGTTCAATTTGTTGCTTCATTTTTAAAACATTTATTACCCTTAACAAATCCTTTTGAAAATTATTACATATAAATTTGATTTTTAAAATTTTCTAGTTGCACGGGATATCCATAAATACTATCGAAAAATTAAGCCTTGTATTTCATCCTATTCAAATATCATTCAGCACATCCCCATGTACTCGTTATTTCTCAATTTATAATTCCAATTTATACTATTTGGACCATGGATTAGCTAACAACTAAATTATACGATATCTCACTCAAAAACCTTCTGACCATAATGTATTTTTCAACTCTGAGTATTGTAGGGTTGAATAGTTTTCAAATTGATTATGAAAGGATAAAGCCCAGAAGTGACTTCTATTAGTCCAAACACTTCACATTACTATCACATACACTATAAAATGTTTGGACTTTATTATTTCAATCAAAACTTAAAGTTAGGAGGATTTAATGTGGCTGATTGTACAGGTTTAGCTTGTTTTCTATTTTCTTCGTGGCCAACTGGAACAATTGTTACAGTTACTACTCGATCAGGTCAAATTATTGGACCTGCTACTTTTTCACTGTTCTTTCCAAATATCTGTGCAGTAGTATTGGTAGAAGATGATGTGATAACCCCCTCTTCTACCAATACTATATTTATAAGTTGTGAAGATATAGAAAGTGTTACTTTAACTACTCCTTAAGATAATTCATATTGTTCTCACTTAATCCATATTTAAGACATTCCAATGAATGCCTTTTTTCATGAAAAATCTAATTAGTATACCCTAAAATATATCATTCTATTGGACCTATTCTTTTAATAAGTTGCTTTCATTTAAATTTTTTCTCTTTTAAAGGTTACTTGTCTACACATCATTCTACAAACTTTCATATGATATAGTATATTGTTTAAAGGAGGGATAAATTTGTTCTTATGTAATTTATTTGGTTGTTCAGGTGGCGTATGTAGTATTTTTAAAAATTTACAACCGGGCGAAGTCATTACTGTGACTGGTAAATCTGGAAATATTATTGGACCTGCTATCTTTACAAATTTTAACCCTAATACTTGTATCGTCACATTAGAAGAAGAAAATTCAGTTACTCCTCCTACTACAAGTATTACTAAAATTAGTTGTAAAGAAATAGAAAGTGTTACGTTTATCTCATAGTATATTTTAGACCTAAAGCAGGGGTTGAAATATGAAACTCTTATACATTACTTCTGGTTACTCAAAAATCTATCAATATCTAGATCAAAGCATACAAAGTACTCTTATTAATCAAAATTTCGAATGGTTAGCAGTGCAGCCGAGTGAATTAATACAGCAATTGGATTTCATTACAACAACGTTTCATCCCAATATTGTTTTCACCTTATTAGGTAATCATCTACCACAAAAAGCAATTCAATATTTTAAAAAAAGGAACATTAAATTAGCTGTTTGGTTAACTGAGGATCCATTTTATATAGATACTTCTCTTCTTCTATTAAATAACTTCGATTTTATATTTACTATTGATAGCGAAGCACTTAAATATTACACAGCTTTAGGATATACCAATGTATATCACTTACCATTAGCAACTAATATAGAGGTGTTTAAACCCCATCTAAAAAATCTAAAATATAAAAGTGAAGTATTGTTTATTGGATATCCTTATCCTAACCGAGTAAAATTGATACAGTTTCTCCTGGAAAAAACGCCTTATCACTATACTATTATTGGTCAACACTGGAGAAATAAGTTATTAAAAAAATGGAAGAATCACCAAAGAATTAAGATTATAGAAGGATGGATTCCACCTCAAGAAGTTGCACTCTATTATAATAATGCTAGTCTTATTTTAAATCCTCATCGTAGTCATCTATTTCCACAGAATAAAAATAAAAATAAAGTGAAAAATAATACCATTAATAATCGTACTTTTGATATTGCCGCTTGCCAAGGCTTTCAAATTATTGAAGAAAAATCTGATCTTTCATCTTTCTTCAATAATGATCAAATTGTATCCTATAACAGCTTTGAAGACTGTTTAAATAAAGTATCTTTTTATTTGGATGACACGATTTCAAAAAGATTAATGGTCGAAAAAATTCATACAAAAGTGATAACACAGCATACTTTTCATGAGAGAATCCATTTTATAACGGCTATTTTACAATTACACCTTCATTAAAATAAAAATCCCCTTCTGCATATTAGTGCACAAGGGGATTTTTCAAATTTATCTATTCGTTCTACAGATAATGCTCATAGATAAATAAGAAACGGTATACATATACACTAACATATATAATTTTTATATTGAAGATGTTGTTATTTACACATAGAACCTAATATCTACTATTTTTATTAGCCAAACAATTCTTTTGTTTTATTTCACATAGGAATAATACTACTTGCGCTCGCCCAACCAAGACGTGAACTTATCTATATTTCCGAATGAATATCCATTTGTTACAGCAGATCCAATACTGCCTTTCAGAATAACAATTTACCCGTCAATACCCGTGTCAAACATTACTAATGCTTGTAAACCACATTTTTCAACACCTCTAGTTTGATCCCCCTTGTAGCAGTTAATTTTTATATTTTGTAAAGAATCCTCATTCCTTACAAATTTTAATTTGTAAATAATAATTTATGTAATATTAAGTATACCCTTCTGATATACTTAATATCGCGATAAATACACAATTTTTCAAGGGGGAAACAAGGAATGCAAAGTAAATTTTGGACAATTTTCTTTTTAATCATATTCTTTCCAATAGGTCTATTTTTAATGTGGAAACATGCACACTTCACAAAAAATGTACGCGTTATCATTTCGTTATTTTTCTTAATTATCATTTTATGTACAGCATGTAGTAGTGGATCAAGTAGTGCTCAAAAGGCTGAATTAAAAAAGAAAGAACTACAATTAATCAATAAAGAAAAAGATTTAAAAAAAATGGAGGAGAAATTGCTAGAAAAAGAAAAAGAACTAGATAATAAATTAAGAGAATGTCAAAAATCTAATGAAAATAAGAACAAACAAGAAGAACAAAAGAGACTTGATGAAGAAAAACGTAAGCAAGAAGAACAAAAAAGGCTTGATGAAGAAAAACGTAAGCAAGAAGAACAAAAAAGACTTGATGAAGAAAAACGTAAACAGGAAGAATTAAAAAAACAACAGCAGGATTCAAACACAACACCAGCTTCTCAATCTAAACCAGAAGCAAAACCTGTACAAGGTGGTACCTGTACTATAAAGGGAAACAAAAACAGTAAGGGTGAAAAAATTTATCATATTCCTGGACAACAGTTCTATGATAAAACGAATGCTGAAGAGATGTTTTGTTCCGAAGCTGATGCACAGGCTGCAGGTTATAGAGCTTCAAAAAAATAAAATTAAAAGGCCGGCTCTTATTGATGTGCTCCCTAATTGTTAGACACGAAAAACAATTAGAGGACATATCAATTATGGCCGGTTTTTCTTTCCACTTTACATACAAATGGACTTCATTGACATTTACATAGTATATTTCACTTTTGTTATTTTTTGATTTTTAAGAATTAATAAATAGCATACACACTTACAGTAAATGGTTCAGATGCATTTTTAGGATTCGCAATATATAATGATCTCGCTGATACTACACTTGTTCTATTACCACTTAAGACATCGCTAAAAACAACAGGATCTGTACCAGCAGATACATCTTTCATTACATTAAAGCTAACAAAATCCGGATCTCCTCCACCTTCAATTTCCCATTTTAAATATTTCGTTCCTGAAGGAAGGCTCTCAGTACTAAAGTTCCCACTTGAGCGGTTTTTTTGTCCATCTAAAGGTTTTGGTTGAGATAATACTGTTGCTACTAATTGTTGCGCTTTCGTTTCCATTAATATTCCCCATTTCTCAATTAAATTTTTATTAAGGTTACAATAGTAACCGCTACCAAAATATATCATATATGTAAATTATAGTTATTGAGAAATTTCTTTTTTATTTTCCTTTAAATTACAATAGCATATACCCTTACATGAAAAGGAAGATTAGAACCATTAGGGCTTGCAATACAAAGACTGTTATTTTTTATCAAATTTGTTCGATTTCCACTTAATACATCTTTGAATATCGTAGTTCCCACCCCTTTTGTTACATTTTTCATAACATCAAAACTAATATGCTCTGCATTATCATCATTTTCTACTTCCCACTTTATAAACTTTGTTCCAGGAGGAAGTTTCTGAGTACTAAAAGTTTCACGAGGTATTACCGTTGCTATTAACTCTTGTGATTTAATTTCCATATTTCCTCTTCCTTTCTCCTTTACACCTTAACTTTTTACTTAAATATACATCCTAAAAAAAGATCATATATTGAGAAATTTATTATCTAGCTACACAAATAAAGATCCATCCCCACTAAAAGAGATGGATTTAAACATCATTTCACATACTCATTGGCTATATTTGCTGTTACATAGTATGTGTTTTTCTTTTGTTATTTTGTATCCATAAAATAAACTCCTTACCTACACTTACAGTGCCAGCAACATCTTTATCTTGCCAACATGGAGATGAATTGGTCAAAACGCACAATTCCTGTACCTGAAGAAATGATAGAATTCTTAAAAAGGCAAAAGATAACGATTAATAAATAGAAATTAATAATTGTTTCTACTTATCAAAATTTTGATTTAATTGATTGTACTGAGTTTGCATCTCCTAAAAATGAATTCTTTTTAGCATTTTATTATAATCTATTAAATTAAATCCCACGAAATAGGTGTTCCTTTTATAATATCCTTACTCGCTTTCTTTCCGATAAATTTGGATAAGTGTTTTGGTAATAAGCCATTCCCTGGTCTAATAGCTTTAACATTTTCATTTGTAAAGACTTCTCCTTCTTTTATGTTTTCTACTACATATAATGATCTTCTAAATTTTAAAGAATCTTTTTCTATATCAGTAGGTCCATAATATACATTCCCCAAAGATTCCCATGCTTTTTCAGTTTCGCTTACTAATAATTTAAATTCAGCTGGTTCCATTGAAAATTTAGCATCAACTCCTCCATCCGACCTTGAGAGCGTTAAATGTTTCTCAATTACTGTAGCTCCCAAGGCAACACTTGCTACAGATACACCTACTCCCAGTGTATGATCGGATAAGCCCACCTGACAGTTAAATAACTCTTTCATATGAGGTATAGTAACTATATTTGTAGATTTTGGAGATGCAGGATACGTACTTGTACATTTTAATAGAATTAGTTCTTTACACCCTTCTTCTCTCGCAGCCCTTACTGTTTCATCTAGTTCAGCAATTGAAGCCATACCTGTCGAAATGATTATTGGTTTTCCTGTTGCGGCTACTTTACGTATGAGGGGAATATCAGTATTTTCAAAAGATGCAATTTTATAACATGAAACATTTAATGTCTCTAGAAAGTCTACAGCTGTTTCATCAAAAGGCGTACTAAATGGTATCATTCCTAACTCTATACAGCGATCAAAAATTGGTTTATGCCACTCCCATGGTGTATATGCTTCTTTGTATAAATGATAAAGTGATTTGCCTTTCCATAAACTTTTCGTATCATGAATTAAAAAATCACCATTTTCTATATTTAAAGTCATTGTATCTGGTGTATATGTTTGAATTTTAAATCCTTGTGCCCCGGCCTCCGCAGCTGCCTCTACAATTTTCAACGCCCTATCTAATGATTGATTATGATTTCCTGACATTTCTGCAATAATAAATGGTGGCAAACTATTGCCAATCTCTCTACCTCCGATATATACATTACTCATTTTTGTCACCTTCAAGCTCTTTTTTTATAGATTCTCTTCTTTCCTCCCATTGTTCACGGGACAAAGTCATTGTAATGACATCAACATAATCATTGTCCCTATAAATATAATCTTCATATCTTCCCTCTTCTTGGAAACCAAGTTTCTGATGGAAATTTAAACTAATGCGGTTTGATTCTATTATTTCTGCACATACTTTGTGTATGTCTTTGATTTCAAAAATAAAATCTAATGCTAATAAACCTAATACAGTTCCGGCACCTCTTACACTTTGCTTTTCACCTATATAAAATCCCCAATAACAAGTTCGATCCATTTTATCTATTTTTGTAAAATTAACAAATCCAATTGGTTTTTCTTTATATGTTAATAATCTTGCAACCTTTGTATCATCCATTACGAGTTTTTCATACCACTTTAAATGTTCATCTATTGTTATTTGATGATTTTCATACATAACCGAGCGAATTTCTTTTGTATTCCGCCACTTTAAAATAAGTTCTAAATCTTTCTTTTTTAACTTTTCCAATTGAAAATCCCCAATATCTAACATACTATCCTCCTAAAATAATTTTTGCTATTTCATTTGTATTACTGGCACACTGTATAGAAAGAGCTTTATTAGACATTTCTTTCACTATTTTAGAATCTGATAAAAGTTTGTTTAGACATTTCGTAATTGCTTTATCCGAAACACTTTCAGCTGTGCCAATATTCCATGTAGCTCCAACCTTCGCTACAGCCTTGGTTACTTCAATTTGATTTTGGGCAGTTGTAATTGTTATAGAAGGTAATCCAAGAAAGCATCGTTCCCATGTGGTTGTGCCCCCAGCTCCTATCCCTAAATCTGCTCGTACGAGAAGCTCTTCCATATTCTCTATTTGACAATAATATGAAGCGTTAGTAACACTCTTACAATAAGTTTGAATATCCTCTTTATGAGGATTTTGGCTACCTACCACAACGTCTATTTTTAAGTTATCTTTATTTATATTTTGTAAAGCTCTTAACGTTTTTAATGTCTCATTTGTTACATCATGACCACCAAAAAAAATAAAAATCCTCTCAATTTTTCCTGTTCTTTTTCGTGAAATCTTCTTAGCTGCATGAAACTCTGGTCGTAATATAGCATATTTAGGCCCCAATTTTACTAATGAGTGCTCTGGTATTAAATCTTTATAGCGACCATTAAGGTTATCATATAAATTTTGGTCTAGTAACAAATCACAGTCATGCATTCGATTTGCAAGATCATCGATTACCATAATTTTTCTTACACTTTTTCTTAAAGCAGACTCCCACTTATTATCTAATCCATAATGATCAACAATTAACCAATCACACTTGGGAAGTTGCGACAAAATATCATTGGTCTGCTGCGCATCAACAAACCAATGATATTTTAGCCAATTTAAATACCTCCCGTTTTTTGCATTTAAGAAATTCGTATTTTCACCATCTCCATCTAATACAAACACATGAAATCCTTTATTTAAAATATGTTGATGCAAATCACCTTGCAGCTTACGACAAATGAAATATACTTGAGCACCTTTATTTCGCAATTCTTGGGCCAGTGTTAAACAACGCATAATATGACCGGTCCCTATTTCAATAGATGCGTCGGCGCGAAAGGCAATTTTTTTCTCAAGCAAGATACTCCCTCCTCACTAAAAGCACTATAACTTATTAACTTATAATTTCGTTTCTCTATTTAGCTCATCTACTAATGATTGTTGATTTGCCCATTTCAATTTCACATGATTATTCATTTCAATAAGTTCAGGACTTCGAAGGATGTAATCTTTTATTTGATGAAAAAATAAAGGTTTAGATTTTACATTCAGACCTTTATAAAGTTCATTGAACATATCTAAATCCGGTTGTTCATCTAATGTTAACCTCCAAGTAGGGTAACAAAATGGTGGAGGAAGTTTCACTATATTGATACGAAATAAATGTGGATTATTAATAAAATAAAATGGAAGGTATTCTGCATAGGTTAAAGGTTTTGGGGTTTGTAGTAATCGTTCAATTGCCTCTAATGTAAAAATATCGCCTGCTGTTCCGACAGGTAACGTACTTAACTCTGCCTGTGTATAATCTGCACCACTTTTCAAATGTTCATCTAGCAAAAAAGTATTAATTTCCGGTGACACAGCTGGGCAATCTCCTGTAATCCGCATGACAATGTTTGCATTTTCTTGTTTTGCAGCTTGGAACATGCGATCAGCGGTATTTTCTGGATCACCTCTAAAAATCTTAACCTTTCCATCTAAATTAAATTTTTCCAAAGGGTCATCTTGTGCAATATCTGAAGTAGCAAGTATGACCTGATGTTTTCCTGGAATAGCTAATGTATTTATAAGACATCGTTCAATGGAAGAAACTCCGTGTATTGGCAATATGGCTTTTAAAGGTAACCTAGTAGATTTTAAGCGGCAAAGTACAATTATTACTACCTTAGGAGGTTCAATAACCTCTTTTGTTAATGGGGTACCTGCAGACAAATTATATACAGCTACCTGAGGTAATAATTCCTCTGCTTCAAGCTTGTTCAGCGCATTTTCTACAACATTTAACTTCATTGTTACTTTATTAGCTGTAATAATCTCTCCTTTTTTAATGTCAACTTTTGTAACTGCTCTTAAGAATTTCTGATTTTGCAATTTTATTAACCCCCCTTTCATTTAATTTTTAGCAACACTATAAAACAAAAGAACTTTTCTCACAGCTTGTATTACATCCCACACATCAGCTTCTGTCATTTTAGGAAATAGAGGCAGCGTAATAATTTCCTCATATACGTTTTCTGCTTGCGGACAAATACCTTTTTCATAACCTAATTTTTGATAAAACGGTTGTAAATGTACGGGTATATAGTGCACATTCACACCGATATTTTCTCTTTGTAACGCTTCGTAAAATTCTTTTCGATTACATTTTAATAACTTAGTATTTAAACGAATAATATAAAGGTGCCAGCTCGAACTGGTTTGAGGCAATTGCTTTGGTATGATGATTTCAGATAAACAACTAAATTCTTTACTATAGATGTCTACAAATTTCTTTCGAATCTTAATAAAAGAGTCTAATTTACTTAACTGTGATAAACCAAGAGCAGCTTGTATATCCGTAATTCTATAGTTGTAACCTAAGAATTGCATTTCATAATACCAAGGTCCATGATTTTCAAGAAGTTTTTTGGGGTTCCTTTCAATTCCATGTGTACGGAATTGAACAAGTTTTTCATAAAAAAGAGGATTATTTGTGGTAATTACTCCGCCCTCTCCGGTAGTAATATGTTTCACCGGATGAAAGCTAAACATTGTCATATCACCAATTGAACCAATCTTTTTATTTTTATAAGTGGCTCCTAATGCGTGGGCTGCATCTTCAATGATAATCAAATTATTTTTTTTTGCTATTTTTTGTATTGCTTCTAACTCTACAGGCTGTCCAGTAAAGTGTACGGGAATAATGGCTTTTGTTTTGTTTGTAATCTTTTCCTCTATAGATTTAGGACTAATGTTATATGTTTCATTGTCAATATCGGCGAATACCGGCTTTGCCCCCTGGTATAAGATACAATTTGCACTTGCTACAAATGTCATTGGAGTTGTAATTACTTCATCTCCCTCAGTTATGCCAGCTGCATAGCAGGCAGCATGCAATGCAGCTGTACCATTTGAAAAGGAAACAGCGTATTTTGCTCCCACATATTTTGCTATAGCCTCCTCAAATTGTTGAACCATAGGTCCTGTTGTTAAAAAATCCCCTTTTAATACGTCTACAACAGCCTGAATGTCATATTCATCAATTTGTTGCTGACCATATGGTAAATAAGTTTCTCTAACAGGCTTTCCTCCATGAATACCGAGAATCCCCCTTACCATTACTCTTTCGCCTTAGGGTTAATTTTTAAAGATTTAATCCACTCTTCTGTTTTAATAACTCCATCTTCTAAAGAAACTTTCGGTTCCCAGTTTAATATTGTTTTTGCTTTTTCATAGTTACATAATAATTTTTGGATTTCACTTTGCGGATGGATATGAGTTACGTGTTGAATACTTACTTTTTTTCCCGAAATCAATTCTGCTAATTTATTAATGGATATATCTTGTCCTGTTCCAGCGTTGATAATATGACCATTTGCTTTTGCAGAGTATCCTGCTGCCACAACAAAATCTGCACAATCTTCAACGTATAAAAGATCTCTCGTTTGTTTTCCATCCCCATATATATTCAATGGTACATTATCTAATTTATTATTTATAAAAATGGCAACAACCCCACCTTCCCCACCTGTTTTCTGGAATGGACCATACGTATTAAATGGGCGAATAACCACTACAGGTAGCTTATAAGCATAATAGTAAGATAAAACCATGTTTTCAGCAGCAATTTTTGATCCAGCATATGGAGAAGCTGGTTTAATCGGGTCTAATTCTGATATTCCTTGTATATTAGTAGCTTTATCATATACCATACAAGTACTCATAAAGACCATTTTGACGTCATACTTAAGACATTGTTCTAACAAATTAAAAGTACCTATTGTATCATTTTCAAAAGTTGATCTAGCATCATCTATACTATCTTGAACATTGATACTCGCTGCTAAATGATAACAAAGATCAAATGAATTATTTTTAAATAATTCAGCAACTAATTTTTTATCTTTAATATCTCCTTGAATGCATTGCTTTAAATTTAGATCGTGTGCAAACTCGGTGATATTTGCAGTAGTTGAATTTGCTAAGTTGTCTAATATCCATAGTTCATGCTTATCCTGCAATAATCTCTTTACAACCCACCTACCAATAAAACCTGCACCACCAGTTACTAATATTTTCATAGTTTCTCCCCTCCTGTTAATAGTTGCTGGTTTAATATTAAATTTCTAAGCTCTTCTTTTGAAATCGCATTTTGATGATCAGAACGGTAAAATCCTGCTTTCGCCCTTTCTGCATTTTCATATTGTGTACCCTTTTTTAATGGGCTAGGAATGATAAACATATCTGGTAATTCAAAAGCCTGTAAAGACTCATCATGTGTCATAAGTTCTTCATACATTTTTTCACCAGGTTTTAATCCAATTTCTTCAATTTTTATATTCTCCTTAGGCAACCCATATAACTTTGTAACTTCTTCTATCATCACTTCACTTAAATCTTTTAATGAAATAACTGGCATTTTTAATATAAAAGTTTCACCACCCTTTGCTATTTTCATTGCTTCAATTGTTAACATAGTTGCTTGATTCAGTGTCATCATAAATCTACTCATACTAAGATCCGTTACAGTTATTTTTTGGTTTTCTTTAATTTGATTTTCAAATAAAGGAATGACAGATCCTCTTGACCCCATCACATTTCCGAAACGAACACTTGCAAATATCGTTTCACTTGAACCTTTTGAATATTCCGCTGATGTAATCAATCTTTCAGCAGTCAACTTTGTTGCACCGTAATTATTTGTTGGTGAAATCGCTTTATCAGAACTTGTAAAAACTACCTTTTTTACTTTCTGAGCAATTGCGGCTTTTATTACATTTTGTGTTCCAAAAATATTGGTCAAAACTGCTTCAAACGGATTATATTCACAAAAAGACACATGCTTCATCGCGGCCACATGAAATACATAATCAATATTTTCCATCGCACTAAATACTCGATCATAATTACGAATATCCCCAATTAAATAACGAATATTTTGATTTTTATCCCTAAATTCTTCTTGTAATAAAAATTGATTATATTCACTTCTACTAAGAACCCTTACCACTTTTGGCTTTTCCTGTAGAACATTAGAAAGAATGCTTTTTCCAATTGTTCCTGTTCCACCAATAATTAAAACGTTTTTATCTTTAAAAAACATGAAAATATATACCTCCTCATATTAAAAAATTAATTTTAGCCAAGAAAAACCTCTCTTCAATTTGTGTGTAGTTCCATTAGCAAGCCATTTGTTGAGAGATAAATTGGTTTATCGGATATTAAAACACACGTTTCCATTGCAAGTTTAAGATACATATTAATCATTGAAAACTGAGGATATAATCTTTTACTTCAAATATTTATAAATGGTGAGGAGTTTATTCTTTTTCACCTTGAATTAAATTTATTAATCTTTTTGTACATGCTTCTTGCGGATAGTTTTCATTAATAAATTTTTTTCTTAATTCTTTTGCTAAATTAGATGGTAAAGGATCATGTAGAACCTTTTTAATCGTACTAGTCACATCCTCCATAGAATGGTTTACAAGCCAATCTAGCGTATCGTAATATTTATAATCCCTTTCCTCTAATAAAGATTTATAAACAACTACAGGTATGTCTAATAACATTGCCTCTAATCCTACTGTTGAATTTGAGATAACCACAAGATTTGCATGTAAAATAACATCATACATGTTCACTTCATTTGTTATATATTTAACATTAGGATATAAGTTACTTAACTTAATATATTCTCCCACTAAGTTACGCCCTTTTTCCCAAGGATGAGGCTTTATAATAACCGTAATATTTTTTTCTTTCACTAACTTTTCTGTCAGTTCAGTATAAAATAAAGTTTTAAATGGCTGGGTTGCAATAAAAACTACTTTTGTAGAGGGGTCTATTTTTAATTTATTAAATAAATTCTTTTTATCCATATATACCCTATCAAAGATTTCGTCATATCTAGGGTGCCCTAGTATTTCAATTTGAGATTCACTGACCCCTTTTTGAAGGTACCAAGCTTCTTCATATTTCCCATATACGACCTGTTTTGTTGCGAAAACCGGAAAGTATGCTTCTTCTCCCATTATTGCACCATGTTGCAGACATAAACTTGGTATACCCTCACTACCAGAAAGAAAAGTAAGTGCTCTACTTGTTATGTCTTCCGTAGTACCAACAACCACACCAGAAATATCTTGTTCTTTAAAAATAAAATGAGCCATGTTAAGCTTCTCAATCATGATAGGAAGGTCGCTGAGTAATTTTTTTTGAAAAAACGTGTTTGATAGTAGTGGGTGTTTATTAAACCTTAAAAAGATTTCTTTAGCTTTTTCTATATAAACATTTGCGTTATTAGGGGATTTATTTATATAATCTGGTGCACAAACTGTAGGAAGACCATAAAGTTCTGGCTTTTTTGATCTTGTTAATATCTTAGTTTGATTTGGATGAAAGTGGGTAAAATTACTTACTGAAAAACGGAGATAATCTGAATTTAGCAGGATTGTTCCATCTTTATTTTTTCTTTTTATTTTTGATTGAAATGCAGAAATTATTTTTTCAAACTCCAACTGTAACTGTTTTTCCGCTATTGGTTCAATTGACAATTGCTTGTAAAAATTATCATCTTTCATTTTATTTTTTATATCTTCATCTAAATATTGATAAAAATTACTCAGTAATGGCAAAGGAATGTTATAATGCTTTAACTCTGAAAAAATATTTATATAATCTAAATTTAATAGCCAGTAATTTTTTAAATAAATGTCACTCAATTTTTCACCCTCTTTTTCTTCTTAGATCTTCTCTTAATTCTTTGCATGTTCTTTGTGGTGGTAATAATTGCACAAATTCATTTTTTTCTTCTGCAAATAACTGTGCATGTATTGAATGAGGAGTAATATAATTGATATCTAAAATTTCATCTAAGGGATAAAAATCCCAATAATGATTTAATCTCCAAAAGAAGCGTGCATCTCCTATCCGGTAAAATTGAGGATCTTCATCCCAGTAAGAATTCCATCTTTTTTCAAGAATTGGTAAAACTGATGCTCTATGCATAATAGAACAATGATCAATGGTACATGGAGCATTATTTGTAATTTTTTTGGCAGGTCTTTCAACCGTTTTAATAGGCATATCTGATTCATCTATATGAATCGTTTTTGATGCAGAGTAAATAATTTGAACATCTTCATTCTCATCAAGATAACTAGACATCTTTTTCAGGCGTTCTTCTTCATATTGATTATCATCTGTAATATAAGTTATATATTCCCCTTTAGCATGCTTAAGTGCTTCATTAATTAAAGCCGCATATCTGACTTTTTTTGTCCTTTCAGAAATATGAGCTACATTACTTTTATAAAAATGTACATTTTCCTTATTTATAAATGGTTGAATCACCTTCTGGGTTATTTCATCTGAATCATCATCCATTATAAAAAGCTCGAAATCTTGAAAAGTTTGGTTTAATACACTTAATATCGATTTTTCAACAAACGCAGGCTTATTGTAACTTGTCATTATAACTGAAATTTTAGGCAAATATTCCTCTCCTCCTTATCAACAAATACAAAAACAGTTACGTTATTATATAAATAGAAAGGACAAACCGTTCCGATAATTTTAAAAAAGATTTCTTTATCTGTAAAAAATTAATAGCGGTATTTATATTCACCTATATCCTTTTTTCTCCACTATAGTCCATACCATATCTATGAAAAAGTAATAAACTACTTAAAATAAAAAAGAAAGTGTTGATAAGGCTTTAATTATTATATTTCACTAGAAAAAACACATTCAATATTCTTAATAGAGGTGAAGACTTTGCAACCCAAAATATCAATTATCCTTACTAGCTATAATAAGCCGTCATTAATTAATCAAGTTATTGAAAGTGTTCTAAAGCAAACTTATAAAGAATGGGAACTTTTTATTATGGATGATAATTCCTGTCCAGAAACTATAAATGTCATAAAAAATTATCTAGAGGACCCTCGAATTACTTATAAGAATAGTTTTATACAAGATGGTGAACGATATAAAACTACAAGATATGCAACACTTATCAATGAGGCACTTCCATTAACATGTGGGGATTATATTTGCTACCTAACCGATGATACTATATACCTTCCAAACAGATTAGCTGAAATGTTATCTTTCTTAGAAAAACATCCTGAAATTGATGTAGTGTACTCTTCCCAATACGTAAAACATGTTGATTATAACTTACAACCTACAAATGAATTTGTGAGAGAAGCTTCGAAAATTTTATATACAGCTGCTAACGTTGTAGATCACTGTTCAGTTATGCATACTAAAAGAATATTAGTAAAAGTCTATGAAAAGTACCGTGGATATTGGGATACAAATCCTTTATATTGGTTTGTTGGAGATGCGATGTTTTGGAAACGCCTAAATACATTCCAACCTTTTTATCCCATTAACAAAGTGCTTGATATTACTTTTAAAACACCATTCTCTTTCCAAAACCTATATGCTAACCTCCCTTCTAAAGATTTAAATGGCATTTTGTTTAGTAATTCACACGGTGAAGTATTTTTAATTGATAACTTTAAACGCAGACTTATTTCGAAAGACATGCTTTCTTACTTCAAATATAATCAAAATGAAATTGTCTTAATTCCCGATCCATTTATCTACAAATATACAGATGGTCCTCCCATAACCCTTACAGATTCAATTCCAAATCTACGGGTTGTACAAAACGAAAAAAAAGAGTTATTTTATATAGAAAATAATCAAAAACGTCCTTTCATTAACACGATAGCATTTCGCAAGTTTAAATTTACAGTTCAAGAAATCATTAATGTTTCACAAAATAGTTTAGATCATTTTTCGGATGGACCACCTATTCATCCGAATCTATCCAATCAAACAATCCTCCCTGAAGGAAAAGTATTTATTTATCATCACAATTATTTTATTATGACAAATCACATGCTTCATCCAATAGATAAAGACATTTTACAAAAACTTTACTTATTAAAGAACTGTATACCAATTTCAAAGAGCAATTTATCCCACTTTAAGATCGGTCCTCCTATCACATCATATCCCTCTCGCTTAGCTGAAAAATACAGAGAAGAATGACAGGAATTTTATAATTGAACTACCCCCACTTTCACTTCTAAGCGAAGTGAAAGTGGGGGTAGTTCAATTGCCCTCATTAAGAAACGTTTAGATAAAAAAGAAAGTAATCCTTATCAGTTATGTTTTCCACCGCTACTCACAATACAAATACATCACAATAACTCCAAAACAAGCGGCATACTACTGGCCAAAAAAACGTTCACAGCCTTGCCATATTTCCTGAACTAACAAATCGTAATTAATCGGCGTTCTCCAACACTTTTCTCATCTTTAAAAACACCCTATGTCTTTATTAAACTCTTTTTCTTCATCTCACTCTTGTATTTCTTCATACATTCGCTGCCTTTCTTTGTTAACAGCTCTAACTTGATCGTAATCGTAGTCAATCGATTCCCTTTCTTCTGTTCTACGTTGTATTTCTTCGTACATACGCTGCTGCTCCTTGTAAGCTGCATCCCCCTGATCGTAATCAATTAATTCCTGTTCTTCGCCCCTAATTTGTCTTTTTCGCTCTTCTCTCTTTTGTTGTAGTTGATATCTTCTATATGCCTTTTTATCAGTAATTTTTTCACAGTCGTGCGCTAGCTCCTTCGTTTCGTCATGTCCATGTCCGCAAAAATCGTTTGGAATTATAGCACTAGATTTCTTAACAGATTCAGGATTAGGGTCCTCATGTTCTTTGCTAGCCTTCTCATCTTTAACTGCAGTATTGCTAAGACCATCTTGCTCTTTGTTCGTTACATTTCTATTAGAATCAAACTTTATAGTCATCGAACCGTGTCCACCGTGACCTAAATATATGTAGATAGAGAACAATTTAGTTGTTTCGCTGGATCCAGGCTTTCCTGCTATCTCTATGACTTTGTCCGCAGACATTCCAACCTTGATTTGATTATACTGTTCTAGTGATACTGTTGATGCGTCCTCATGTACATCTTTATAATGCGGATATTTGTCATTAATTTCCTCATCTTTATTCTTTGATTCCTCCACTTGTTGTACCTTTTTTTCTTCTTATGTTCTTCCGTACCCTCTTCGATCTTAGGCGGATTGGACTTCTCCTCCTCTCCCTTTGCAACTTCTATAGAGTCTTGTTTCTTATATGGCTTGTAATCCCCATCTTCCTTTGCAGAGCAGGCACTGAAAATTGATAAAGACGTTGCGCTTAATAAAAGTAATTTCTTTAATAATTTCGTATTAAATTTCATGATATTATTCCTCCGTTACATATATTGAATTGAACCCTCATGCATCCTCCTATAAACGTTATCCTTTCCCTTCACATATACATTCTCATATAACTTTGCATAAGCCACTTCGTTATTTAACTTACTCCAGTAATCTTCGGCTAAGCTTTTAATTATTAATATGTAAAATTTTTCATCTTTTTATTACATTAATAGCTGTATATTAAATTATAATAATATCTCTTTCTCTTTTTAGCAAATATTGTTAATTTTTTCGACGTTGATTTAAAAGGGGGGTAAAAAATGAATAAGTTGCATTTTTTAGGAGTAAAGATAAAATTCCGTTTGCGAATTAACATAATTTTCATACATTAAAACTCAACATGTTAATAATAGTTATATAATGAGGCCAAACCTTAAGTAAGATCGTTTCCCTGTTACGAGTAATGAGATAGTTTGTTTCATCTTTTTGCTTTTTTATAGAGATTACTTATATTCTAAGCACATTCGACATAAATTGATTATTTTTTATGAATTTTCTTGAAAAATATTGTAAAATCACTCCATTTTTCCTTCTATTTTGCTATGATAGTTACAATTAAATAGGATTAGGATATTTCTATAGGATGGGGGCGTATATTATGAGTGTCTCAGTAAAAGAAAATGAGCAGTTAACCGCTCTATTGAACGACTGGTATCGATCTATGCTATCTCAACAAGTTATAAAAGCTACTAATCTAAAAAAGAAAATTGATGAGAAAATCAGTAAATTAAGCACTGAGCCAAATCAAGAACATCAAGATCAAAATTTGTTACTATATTACTCACTACTTGAATTCCGTTACAATGTCTTAACAGATAGCCTAGGTATTCAACAAAATAGCTTTGATGCTATTAGCGACTATGATATGCCTGCAGACCATTTTCTACGCTTCTATTATCACTTTTTTAAATCCATTCATTCCACTTTTATATCAAATTATACTGAGGCAGAGGAACATTATAAACTGGCAGAAAAGATATTAGTAGACATACCAGATGAACTTGAACAAGCTGAATTCTACTATAGAATTGCTACTTTTTATCATCATACCTATAACATGCTCGCTTCTATCGAATACGCAAATAAATCGAGAGCAATCTTTTCAGAGTATGAAGGCTATGAAGTAAAAACAGCCTTTTGTAATAGTTTGTTAGGTGGTTGCTGCATCTATTTAAAACAGTACGAACAAGCTGAAGAATATTTACAAAGTGCAATTGATTTACTACAAAAGAATAAGGAAGAAGATTCTTTGTTATACGTAAAAAGTACTATGGGGTGGCTGTACTCTGATCAAAGTATGTCTACTTTAGCTATTCGTCACCTTTCAGAAGTAACAGAGAAAATCCCTACACACTTCAAGGCTATCTTCCTACAAGCTAAGGAACATTATAAATTAGGAGAACAATCAACGGCTAGCAAACTCATTGTTAATGGATTAAAAATCTGTAGAGAAATCCATAATGAAGAATATATGCATCACTTCTTTATTTTAAAAAGATTAAACGAAAACATTCCATTGGAAGAATTAGAAAAAATCATTCAAGAAGGAATCTTATACTTTGAGAAAGAAGAGTTATGGGAATATGTTGTCGAATACGCTGAATTATTTGCCACAAAATGTAGACAATTAGAGAACCACAAAAAAGTAAGTGACTATTTCCATATTTGTTATCAAGCAAGACGAAAATTAATCGAAAAAGGAGTATTAAAATAATGAAAAAAATCAGTTTATTATTATCGGGCATTGCTTTCATTGGGACGTTAATGGTGGGAATTTCTCAGTTTTCTAAAACAGATCAGCTTGCTACTCATGGGCATTATCCTACTCCTTCATATAGTGTTGGCGATTATGGTGGTGCACCACCACAAATTTAATGTAAATGTATTTAAAAACCCTCCAAATGGAGGGTTTTTAAATGGCTTATCTGCCTGTTCAATACGCATAGAGAGTACATATTATACTTATTTACTATGTTATAAGATTTTTCATTTCCACTCTGTAACAAGATTCTAGCATTCTCTCCTATCATCTCAACTTAAATCTTAAATCCACCAATTAACTCTTGAAGTTCTTCCGCCATCTGTGCTAATTGTATTGCTGAAGAATTTATCTCTTCCATAGAAGCATGTTGTTCCTCAGATGAACCAGCTATCGTTTGCATACTTGAAGAATTCTCTTTTACAGCCATAGCTATTTGATCAATCGATGTATCGACTTTCATTGCATCAGTAGTCATTTTATTAGATAGTTCCACCATACCATGCACTTTTGCCACAATATCATTTGCAGATTTTGAAATCTCATAAAAACTTTGTTTTGTATCGTTCGCAACTTTAATTCCCGATTGTACTTCTACTCCCACTTCATTCATAGCTTTTACAGTCTCGTGTACGTCTGCTTGTATTTCCTTAATTAAACTTCCAATTTCCATTGAAGATTCGGATGATTGCTCTGCTAGCTTCCTAACTTCATCGGCAACAATTGCAAACCCTCGCCCCTGTTCTCCTGCTCTAGCTGCTTCAATCGCTGCATTTAATGCTAATAAATTTGTTTGTTCCGCAATATTTTGAATCGCTTCTAATATACTGCCAATTTGTTGTGATTTTTTATCTAATAATTTTATTACATGATCGGATTGAGAAACCGAGTGATGGATAGACTGCATTTGTGTTACAGTTTGTTCTACTAATTGTTCACCTTCATTGGCTTTTTGTTTTGTGTATATGGATGAAGTCGATACTTTAGACGCATTCTCAGCTACATATTGAATATTTCTTGTTACCTCACCAATTAATTCAGCTCCAGACTCAACTTCATTATTTTGAACCTCTGCACTGTTCGAAATTTCTTCCATCTCTTTTGTAATTTGTTCAGTCGCAACACTTGCTTGCTCTACACTAGCAGTTAATTCCTCAGAAGATGCAGCTACATGGCCTGCAGATGTGTTAATTTGAGAAATGATAGTACGTAACGACTCTGCCATTCTATTGAAACTACCACCTAATTGACCAAGTTCATCCTTTGAACGAATATCTATTTTCTCGGTTAAATCTCCCTGACTAATTCTTTGGGCTGAAATAACTAATTGTCTTAGTGGAGTAATAATGGATCTAAGTATGAATAAAATTACAATTCCACCTAACAATAATGAAGCCCCTATTATAGTGAGCGTTTTATAAAAAATAGGATTGGTAGCTTCTTCAATTTCTTTCGTAGGCATTACCCCAGCTATCTTCCAACCTGTTTTTTTATTTGTCTTAAAGCTTATGTTTCGATCTTCACCATTAAGGCTATAAGTAATTACTCCATCTTCTTTCTTGTACAATTCATCCGCTAAACTTTTCTCTAATTTCTCTCCAGGCTTTAGTGATGGATGAACAACTATAGTTTTATCTTGACTAACTATAGATACAAATCCTTGCTTTCCAATTTTTATCATTTTGGATGTTTTTACGATATCTGTAATATTCAAATCTACGCCAATGACACCACTTTTATCTGCATTTTGCTTTGCAATTGCAATTACCATATTTCCTGTAGACTTTGATTTATAGGGAGATGAAACAATAATCTCTCCATTTGCTTTTACTGCATCCTTATACCAACTACTTTCTAACGGATTAAACCCTTCTGGTATCTTGCCAACAGGTGCATGAATAAATTGGTTGTTACTAGATGCCGTATAAATCGTTTCTATCTCTGGATGTAACTGTATATATTGATCAAATTTACTCTGTACATTTTGCGATTGTTCAGGATTATAATCACCTTGTGTAAGTACTTTTGCAAAATGAGTGACATCTATATGCTTATTTTCTAATTCATCATCAACAATCTTATCTAATATACTTATATTATCTTTTGCTGATTGTAGAATTGTTTCATTAAGATCTGTTTTTGCTTTATTATAAGATGATACTCCTACGATAAGACTTGGTATAATTAATATTGCTATAAATGCCATAGACAACTTTGTTTTAAGCTTTATTTGTTCCAATCTTTCTTTTATACTATACACTAGCTACTTCTCCTTTTCATTTTCACTACTTTTATATTTATTTAAGTTTTTCTCCTTTATTTTTTCCACATTCATTTATGGAACCGTAATTACATCCTATAATCCAAACTTTATAATTTAGTGATTTAAATTTCACAGGCAGAGTTTTATCTGTCCTCCTTTTGAATATATTATTTTTGTAGATTTAGCAATTATTAGACTACGAATTATTCCAAATAAACTGGATGAAACATATACTTTATTTTAAAAATAATTATTGGATTTTTTGAATGAAATCCTTACCATAATAAATTCACTAAATAAAACTAAGTAAATCTTTTCTTTTAATAATTATATTTAACTGCCTTTTAACCATTCTAACTGTATCACTTTATTGATTTATCTACTTATTACAACCACTTTTGTTTAATTGAGTCACTAAACCATAAATTCCAAATAGGAGAATAAAATAAATTAGAGAGTTACATTGTAACATGTATATATGAGTTTTTAATATTAAAATTTAAAACTTTACTATTTTTCATATGCAATATTACATGCGAAAAGCTTTACTTATTTTGTTATACTATACATGTGGATTTTTCATCCGAAAATCTACCCAAACGCATATTTATTTATATGCCACCCTAATTGATGAAAGTGAGAAGAATGTTTATCATTTTTCTCACTTTTTTATATTTTAAATGTTTGTACAAAAACTCTTTAGATACTCTAATAATCCATACGTATAAATCATATAATAAAAATAAACTTAAAAAGGGAATTGAAATTCCAAATTTATCCTTTGAAATCATTTATTTTCTAAAAAATAATTCCACATCTTTATCAACTCATTTTAGAATATTTAAACAATAATTATATATACATTCCCTGCATAAATTATTCATTTTCTTTTATATAACACCTATTTTTTTACTTCTGATAAATTATTAAACATTGGATTATTATACACAACCCCAAAAACATGAGGTATTTTGTAGAATTTTGTCTATCAATATGTATGTACACCCTTTTGTAGTGGATATAGACTGTGAGGTGTAAGGAGATACCTTACAAAATAATAAAAAGGAGATTATAAAATGAGTAGATTAACAAAATTCTCAAAGTTAGCATTTGCGACTTTAATCGCGGGAAGTAGTTTAAGTACCTTTGTTTCGTCGCACAGTGTACAAGCTGACACCTTAAATCCTAATTACCAAGACCATGTAAAATTCATACCACCTTCTAGTGCTAGGCCAGCATTGGAACAAAAAAACACTATTGTTCCCGAATCAAAAGTTATTAAAAATCATTATGTAAAGTACTCTAAAGCACATTTCCAAACTAAAGAAAGTATACCAAAAGAGATTTATTATTCTTCAGAAGGCTTTAAGGGCTATATACAGGCAAGTACCGTTTGGGATATGGGAGATCATTTCGCAACACTATATTCCGGAACCGTTATTCGATGTTAGACTTTTAATCCCATCTCTCTTAATGCTTATAATGATCAATTGCTCACTGCCAATACTGTAAATGTCTATTGTTCATAAAATAAACCACAAAATCTTTCGATTTCATGGTTTATCAAATATAAAGATAATGCTAAACGAATACTCTAACATTACCTTCCCCAAAGTTAATTATAGAGTATTTTCAAAAAAAAGACACTCTTGTAGTGTCTTTTTTATAGTATTTTAAAAAGAATTCCACCTACTAAAACCTTTTTGTTGCGCCTATTCGTTTATTTCAATATAATACTTTTCCATCTCGTATATGCAATAGACAATGATAGCTAAACTCCAACTGACACCATAATAATCATGTGTGTAGAAGTCATATCCCGCCTTAATACCTTTCTCTATTACAACAAATATAAATCCTAAAGCCACCCATTTGTTAATTTTCATCTTAATAAATGTTAAAGAGATAATTATTAAAAATAAAATATTTGTAAGATGATTTATCATTAGCTCATATTTTTGAATGTATACTGCCATCATACAAGCAACGATATTAGTCGCAATGCCAAAGGCAATCATCGCTCCCCAAATCCTGTACGAAAGTCCCACTCCTGAGTCAGTCCCTTCCTAAACAAATATCCTTTTCTTTAATTCGTTCCTACACCCTATTCAAGGTATGCTAAATTATCCTTGTCTGATGAATATCTATTTATCTTTTCATATAGAGCAAACAAAATCTCGACTCATAATTTTTTCGTTATTAGGCAAACTATGTCTAAGCCGTTTGAACTAGCGGCTTCACTCTTCTGGTAATGGGATAGCACAATTTATTGAATTGACTAACTCATTCAACCCACTGGCACCGGCAGGCAACAAAATAGTTGTCTGCCATTTTTATGTATACTTTTCTAAATTCATTACAAACCAAGTGTGTGCTGTACTGATTTCAAAAAGGACGGAATTTCATTTTTGAAAATGTAAAAAAGATAAGATTCTGTCTACTGTTGGTATAGGAATTTTTCTTTTCACATATACTATTTTTGAACCTGTTTACCAATACATGTCTGAATGGTGTCTTGAATTCCTCCTAATAAGGGCTGCAGATACGACTGCATGCCTTTTTATTTACGTTGCTGCTTTATATTCCATAAAATAATTAAAAAATAAAAATGTATTATTACATTTTTTCTGTTCAGATTATGCTGAAATTTACTTCATAGTCGAATTATGGTTTCGTATCTAATTCAGCAATATGTGAATTGTTTACCTAAAGAAAAGACACCAAAAAGATGTCTTTTCTTTAGGTAAACAACATTTTTCCTTTTCAGTAAGATCCAATTATCCCTCTAATCTAAACCTCATCTTTAAAGGCAATTTAATCACGGTACTCAAGCATTTTCATCTATTTCGATATGCTTATAGTTTAATTTGAAATAATATATCTATTACTTTTTTAACAAATGAAATCTACCATTAGATTTCTATATGTATACTGTACTAAGCGCCATTAACACTGTATAAATAGTGTTAAATGTGTTAATTGAATATTAGTAATAGTAAGTATAAATATTATCAATTTACTATATATTACATATATGTAAAAATGGATGTATGTTAAGCTTTTTCAAAATCTTTCCCCTAATAAAGATTTGAAGTAGCATTTCATGATTCTCCTTACTGTTAATATGCCTTGAAAAAGAACCCTATAGGGTTCTTTTTCTTCTCATTTTAATCTCAGTAAATCCTTATTTAACATGCAAAAAAGAACTGCTAATTACCTGCAGCCCTTTACACATTAATATACACTTGTATTAAATACTTAACACTTTATTGTATTAGGAATTCATACATACTAAACATGCCATTATCATTTAGACATGTAACACTTTAAAGTTTAGAAGTATACAATAACAAACCTTTCCCAGCTTCCAGCTACATAACTAGTAGCTGTTAATTCTCTACCACCACTTGCTGATATATACCTGCCATTACTGAGTGCTTGTAATACATATATCCTATTGTCTCCACCATTATATAAGATAAACTTTTCCCATGCCCCAATTGATGTACGATCTGCTACTACTCTACCATTTGGCTCAAACGAAACATACTTCCCATTACTTTTGGCTTTTAAAGCGTACGTATATAATTCTCCAGTCGGAATTAATTCGAATTTCTCCCATTCATTAACTGCATTACGATTTGCTGTTACATTTCCCAAAGGCTCAGCAGAAACATATTGTAAATTTGCTGCCTGTATAGCAACTGTCCAACTTCCATTGAATAAATTCCCGCCTTTTAATGTAGCTGTTTTTGATAGGTTGGCTGCAGATACATCATTGGATGGTGTAATCATAAATATCATTAAAACCATCGACAACACCATTAAAACTAAATTTTTTGAGATTGTATTACCTCTTGCACTTGTTATAAATCTTTTCATTCCCATTCCTCCCTTAATATACATAAAACTCATATACATCATACCAAATTTGTAAAACTTTGTAATATTTGAGATGATTTATCAACAAATACTCTATTATTCTGTTACTTTTTTCTCAAATCTATTGCACTTAAACATTTATCAATTCAAAAACATATTTATAAAAAGAAAGAGTTAATTAGAAAGTTGCTTTATTTGCTGAAAAACAAAAAAGGAATCCTTTACGGATTCCTTTTTGTCTTGCACTCTTTTTCAAATAGTGCATTTTTGCACCTACTTTTAGTATACCTTATAATTCATACAAAGCAAATAAGAATAAACAGAATTCACATCTTTATTTTCATAAAAAGATGTGAGTTTAGAAATTAATTATACTAGACTCACTTTCAAAAGATTTGTGTTCTTCCACCAATACTCATAAGCTTTTGGCTATAACCTACCGCTGTATTATCGCTCTTCACACGGTTAAGGAAGGCGAATTCTTTCGGTAAATTCGTTAAAATGAGCAATTGTTAAGGCATCACTTTTCATTGATTCATTGCCAGCTGTATCAACAGCAGAAACTACATACTTATATATTGTATTCGCTCGTAAATCTTTATCCGTAAATGAAGTTGTATTAGCAGTGCCTATTTCTTTCATAACACCTCCATCTTCTCTGTAGACAATATAATGATTCACATCTATGTTATCTTCAGACGGACTCCACATTAAGTCGATACTATTCGTAGTGGTTCCCATACTGTGTAATCCTTTAGGCTGAGTTGGTGCTTCTGTATCTGGTTTTTCATTATTTATTAGATTCACATCGATCACATTATAGAAAGCATTTACAGTATCAGCTACATCCCAAACTGCTAATATGACATGATATCCACTGCGATCAGTTGGTACATTGATTTTATGTGATAGATTATTAGATGCTGCAGAACCATCGTGTTTTACAGTTCCTATTGGTTCAAAATCCATTCTTGTTAAAGGTTTATTTGGATTCCATCCTTTTTTTGTAATGTAATAGTGCCACTGACTTGTTGAATGAGGAGCGGTATATTTCCAAGTGAATGTATTCTCCCCGCCCTTAATAGTATTCTTAAACCATCGATCAGCTGTTTGTTGATCAAGAATTCCACCAAATAGACCTCCCGCTGAAGCAATTTTCCCATCAGCTGGCCCGCCTTGCGGGAATCCTTTAGGTGCTTCTAAGCTTTGCGGTTCATACATTATATTTCCACAATTTGAATTCAACGCCCCATAATTTTGACTGCATAAAGCAGCACGGCTACCTGGCTTTTCAACGAACCCATGTGCATAGGCATTTTGAGGAATTAAAGTTGTACCCATAATTCCTACTGCTACAGCAGCGGCACTTAATCCTTTTTTATTTGTAGCCATTTTTTTAACTGCTTAAAGAATTTTTTGTTCATTTTAATAGTCCCCCTTACTAATTTCTTCACTTTATTAAGAGCATGAATGTAAATGAAAGCTAAATATACATAACTTCATACTCAACTATTCATTTATCTTTATAACATTGAAATAACTATATAAATAAATTATTACATAATAATTTATTAAGCTTACAAAGAAATTGTGACAGTTATTGGACTTTCTTCAACTACCATCCTTTCTTACTTAAAAATTATATGTTCCATAGCTTGAATTAAAAACTTACACTTCAATATAATATTCTGAAATTCACCCTTTCCAAATTTCATTCTTCAAATGATTATACTTTGATCAACATAGAAAAAAGTTTCCCCTATAATAGGAAACTTTTACTTATAATTTACCTATAGCCCTAAAATTTCTACAATCTGACGAGCTTTAGTATTATCAATATAATAATGCATCTCTAGTCCTTTTCTTTCTGCACGGAGTACAATTCCTCTTAACTTTGCTAAGTGTTGTGAAACAGTGGATTGTGGAAGTTTTAATATTTCTGTTAACTGTGTAACATTGCACATTTTATGATGTATTAATTCACTTATGATTTTTAATCGAACCGGATGCGCCATTACCTTCAATACATCTACATCTTCTTCACGGATTTTAGCTAGATCATTATTAGATATTAATGTTAACATTTCGCATTCTCCTTTATTATTAATTTCTACTTTCCTATTATCCTTATAAGTAATACTTATAGATAATTACAATTTTTCCTGTTGAGAAAATACATTCTACTCAATACAAAAAGACACCTATTCCGAAAACAGTTTTTTACCGTTCCAATGAATTGGTGTCTTATAATTTTTTAACCAGACTCTTTTTATTCAAATTATAATTTCTACATAACTTTGAATAATGCTTTCTAAGCAAAAACAATACTTCCACTCCTCGTTTCAAGAAAAGTTTAATTGAAATATTTACTTTCTCATATTGCTAAACCTATAAGAACCCTCTACTCATCTCACCTTTTACATCATATATTATTTATTTCTCAACATGAAAACATGGAATAAAAATTCCAATAATGGTAATATAATGGTATCTTCAGTTGTTAACTGTCATCCCTTTTTTTAATCCCTGTCTTTAAAGACAGGGATTTTAAATTTCCTTAACTAAAACTGTCTATTAATTATAAACCTAAGACTTCAATAAGCTGCCACTATAGTAGAGAGAGGCTTTCATATTTATTCATTCCCCTTTCATGCAAACATGATATTTTCCGACTCACTTCAATCACATCACGTTTGCGTGAATTGTTAATGAGAGAACTATAAATCAAATATAATTTGGTTATCATCATTAACTTATTTTTCTAAATTTTATTGAAAAATAAATATAATACAATTAAACGAACTGGATACTTTGCTATAATGGTAATATATAACATTAGTAGACTTTTATAGGATGGGGGAATATATAATGATGGTTTCAGCTAAGGGGAATAATGAAATTACAAAGCTATTAAACGATTGGTATGTTGAAATCCGCTCAAGGCGTATAGGTAATGCACATCAATTAAAAGAAATAATTGATTCTAAGATGCATAATATTGAAGAGGATCAAGATTTATTACTCTACTACTCACTACTAGATTTTAGATACCAATTTGTAATTGATAATTTAAGCGTTTCAAAAAGCAGCTTTGACAAAGTTGAGGTTTTTGATATGCCTACAGATAATTTCTTAGCTTATTATTATCACTTTTTCAAAGGGATTCATGCCTCTACTATTGGCGAATATCAAATCGCAAAGGAGAGTTATGAAAAAGCAGAAAAACTTTTAGACTGCATTCCTGATGAATTGGAAAAAGCGGAATTTTATTATAAAGTTGGAGCTTTCCATTATGACATATATCAAGGGCTATTATCTTATAAAAAAGTATCAGAGGCAAGAGAAATCTTTGCTCAACATGCTGGGTATGAGATCAATGTAGCATTCTGTGATAATCTTATAGGCTTAGCTTGTACTCATTTGAGAGAATGGGAACTCGCTGAAGAATATTTCACGAAAGCAATGGATATGTTCCAAAAAATAGACGAAAAACAATTTATTTTAATGGTGCGTCAAAATTTAGGGTTAATGTATGCTACTCAAAATCTTTCGCCATTAGCCATTAGATATCTTTCAGAAGTAAATCAAAAAATGCCTAACAATTATAAGGCTCTTTTTATTGAGGCAAGGGAACACATGAAGGAAGGAAATCACTCCGTTGCCAAAGATCTCATAGCAAAAGGATATTCCGTTTGTCAAGAGATTGAAAATATAGAGTATCTACACCATTTTAAAATATTAGATGCAATGAATGGAGGTTTTCCTGCCGAAGCACTTGAAATGACAGTGTTAAAAGGCGTATCATATTTTAAAGAGCAAGAACTTTTCGAATTCATTAAGGAATACGAAGAATATCTTGCTACTGCATTTTATAAAGAGAATAACCATATTAAAGCAAGTCATTATTTCTATTCATGTTCTCAAGCAGGAAAAAAAGTTATTGAGAAGGAGGCATTAAAATGAAAAAGACAATTCTCGGTTTAGTTGGTGTAATTACTATTTTTACTTTAATCTTTGGTGCCCAATCCCCTACAGAAACACATAAAGCTATTGATGTTATTCAATATGCACACGGAAATCATGGTGGTTAAGGTCTTAATTGAACGAGCATAAAATCGCACAATACACTCATAGCCATACTGACGGATATTTAATGAATAAAGGTCTTCACTTCATTGTGAGGGCTTTTTTTATAAGAATCCCACTTATAACATTTTTAAAATCTACTATATTTAAAAACATCATAATTACACCAAACCTATTACATCTATAAGAGAAACTTAAAAAGATTAAAATTTTTAAAAAAGTAAGAGAATATTGATGTATACACAAGAAAACATTTTATAAAAAATTAATAGAGACACAAAAGGAATAACAAATTTTCTAATCAACTGAGTTAGAATACCTGGAATCATTATTACTGTAGATAAATTTTCAGGGCTGATCCCCCCAGCAATAGAAATCAACAATTCCCTTATAATCAAGCAATTTCAATAGTTGTTGTATAAACTATCTTAAACTCTAGTGGCTCATTATTAATATATGAGGCACTAAAAAAGGAATCCTTATTAAAAGGATTCACCACAGAAAGATATACATCAATAAAAAGAATTAATTATAATATAAAAATAAAAGAAATATATTGAGAAATATATAATAAAATTGAATATTCTTTCTTTTTATCGTAAAATCAATATGAGTCAAGTGACAACATCTCTCTAACTCTCCTAAAAGAATCCTTTATGACATGGGGATTCTTTTGCTTTGGACAAAGTATTCTTATTTTAACATTTGCAAAAAAACCTCTTCTTAACCAACTACTCAACAAATATAAGTAAGGATTTAGTTTTATAAATATTTTTTTGATCTAACCAACAGGTAATAGCCTTCAATATTTGTTAGATGTAAAAATATCCTAAAAAATAAAAAGATGCTCTATCAATACTGAAAGAAGATTTGCTGCTAAACATGCATTTTTTCATTGTACCTTTTATAATCTGAGCTTTTTAACACTAAAGAATTAAGTATAGATTTATAGCCATGAATTCTTCTATTTGTACATATAAAATTCTTTATATCTCTCAAAATTTGTTTTTTTTGTTCGTGTTGATGTTATGGGTGATTTTAATGATTTAGATACTGCTACCTGCTTTGGTGTTTGTAATGTGCCCCGTTTCTTAAGTTCTCTATACAAACTACTCACATTGCACCTCAGATTTTTTGCAATAGTTGGATATTCCTCTCCTTGATTAAATAATTGTACTGCTTTTTTACATTTTATGTCCCATTTTTCTTCTGACGTTTGAAATTTTTGAGTTCTTTTTTTAACTCTATGTTTTTCTAATTTAATACTCTCTCTTTCTATTTTACATCGCTTGGCAGAATACTGTTCTGCGTCTGCCTTACGCCCGGAATGCTCCTCCTGTAAACGTATCATTTGTACTTTTTTCGCAATTTCTCTCAAGTTAAAGTCACCTCATTTCGTTTGATAAATTCTACCAGTACTTGATCACCCAATTGTCTGTATCCCCAATCATCGTTTATAAACAAGCTATAAATACTCAAATTCCCCTTATAATAGTTTTCAATCTAATATTTACGGAAAATTATAATCAATTCTATCTTTACACAATTGAAAACTATAGTAAATTGATAATATTGACACAGAATATTCTAAACTTTAATCCAAACCATACAAATCAGTAAACTAAACATTTTCTTTGCTTAAAAAGTAAAAAATATCGTTTTCGCTTAGCAAAACACGGTATTCCCTATTCAGAGTCATGCAAAACAAAATACTTTATCTACTGTAGCTATGGCACAAAGAAAAAGAATGCAGACATGTACTGCACTCTTTTTTAGTAACCCCTATATCAATTTTTCACCGCAGTCAGCTCCTCCATTATTAGAAGAACTAGACTTTACGCTTGTGAATTTATTATTCTGCAGTACATCAGCTTTTGCAGCTATATTTAACAACACTCTTACTATCATCCTATTTCAAGTTAAATTTAAAGACCTAATACTCCGACAATCTGACATGCCTTAGAATTCACAATATGATAATACATCTCTAATCCCCTTCTTTCTGAGCGAAGAATTTTCCCACGCATTTTAGATAAATGCTGAGATACGGTAGATTGAGGCACATCTAATAGCTCTGTTAACTGTGTTACATTACAAATTTTGTGGCGTTCTAACTCTTTCACAATTTGTAATCTAACTGGATGGGCCATGATTTTTAATAGTTCTATATCCGCCTCTGGAATTTTGTACATTTCATTACTTACTTGCATTGTTGTCATTTTTTATTTCTCCTTTTTTAACTCTTTTTATTTTTTATCTATTTATAGGTATTTTGTGTTTATTCGAACATATTGTTCATAATCACTGTATTGTTTAATCTTTTGTCTCTCTCAGGTTTAATATATAGAAGTATTATGATAGCTAAAAATCCAACAAAAGATAGCATAGGTATCGAGATGAAACCGAATAAATTCAAGTAATCTTTTGTGCAAGAAACTCCTACTGAACAAATCTGCATCTCACTATTAGGAAACGCTTGAATTGTAATTTGATATACAGATAACATTAAACCAATACACGCAAATGGAAATGCATACGTGCTTACGTGCGAATCTTTTCTATATATCCCTATCCCCAATATTAACACTAATGGATACATGGCCATCCTTTGATACCAGCACAAATTACATGGAGGCAGCTTCATCCACTCACTAAAAATCAAACTTATGAGCATTGCACTAGTAGCTATCGTCCAAGCAATTGCAATGTGATACTTTTGAATGATCGACATCTTATTTTCGCCTCACCTGTTTTTTTAATGCAAAACATTTGCTAATATATGACTAGTTTATTTCCGTGTTTCGAGTACCCAGTTTCAATAGAAAGTATCCAATCATTAATATCTTCCCAGTCGTATCCCCTCTCTTTTAATTCTAGAGGAAAAAGATTTTCAAAATCATCACGCATTTCGTACATGGTTTCTAATGATTTTTCAAGCGGACCAAATCCATATACCATGTGTGTATGTACTTTTTTGTTTTTCTTTTCTGCTACAACTAAATATACATACCGTCTTTCTTTCGCTAAAACAAACTTCAAAAAACCAGGTACTTGACTCACCTTTCACACTCCTTTACGGTTTTCCTTACCAAGCTTAAAAAGATATAAGTAAGGAAAACTAATAAGTTTTAATTCACTAATTTAATAAATGTCCCGTTTTTTTGCTTTGAAAATACAAGAAAACGCTCATCATCACAATATTTATTACACCAGCTGCAGCACCAATTTTTGAGATAACATACACATATTCATTATTACTAACTGGCAATAGACTCGCGAAAATAAATAAAATTGAAATGATAAAGGATAAGAGCATATTTCTTTTGTTTTCATTCATTCAAAAAACCTCCATTTTGCACAAATATTTGTATTGCAATGGGTTAGGGTGTTAATCTGCATCATTACGGTTATAATGCCGGTTCTTTTCATCTACAAAGACTTTAATGCTCCATACGCCAACCTTTGATTCTTTTGCTTCGTTTTCTGCTTCTTTCATTTCATATAGAAATGTAATATTAGGTCTAGAAATATAGGCTATAATCCCATAACCCGACTTGACCATTAATTCGTAGATGTGTATTCCATCGCAAAATACATAAGCCAATTTCCTATGGTATTTGTCTTCTTTCGGTCCCCGATCATAAACAAATGTTACACTTTTCCCTTCTAGCTGTTTCTTTAAAAAGGAAGATGCTTCTTTTCCCATCTTTTTTGGTGGAATTTTTTGAGATACAGACTCAGAGATATCTAATAACAGTAACCTTACCGTCTGTTTCTGCCCCTTTACGTTTACGTCTATTGTATCTCCGTCTTTTATATGTAATACCTTCCCTTTAACGGTCTCTAAGTCTTTTAATTTCCCCTTATAATCACCTTTCCCTTCTACGTGCTGTTATATTCCGGTTTGTACTGCTTGGGCAGGTCTCGAATCATTTTTTGTTTGCGTCGAATTACTACATGCTGTCATTTGAAATACAAATGATGTTATACAAATAGCCTTAATTCATATTTTCATATCGGAATTTCTTCCTCCTAATCAAAATACGTAAATAGCTACATCTAATAAACAAACGGACTCTCTATTGTATTTACTTCTCGATAATTACAACATAGGCAAAACTCTATCCATTTTGGATAATCATTATAAAGTGCTCTAAATGAGCGTTTCTTACAATTCGGACATATTGACACTATGTTTTTTTCATTCTCTTCCTGACTTTTCAATTTTTCAAAAGAAACATTAGTAGATGCTATATTACTGGTACACAATATACATCCCCCTTTTGAGTCTTGAAATCTTAAAAACAAATAAAAAAGGACACACCTATCGCATATGTATGCGTAGGTGTGTCCTTTTGCAAGATAGTTTTAGAAGTATTTTGTTACTTTCATCATATCACAATTCTCATTAATTTTATATATGAAATTAATGAGAATTGTGATATTATTTCTTTTTCTTATGTATAAACATAATGCGTTGTTTTTGTATAACATAGCTTAATTTTGCATCAAGTTTTTCTCCTTTATTCCTATTTTCAAAACTTGAAATTGTATTGGTCATATTCTTTTCTAATAACCTTTTTTATTTCGTGCTAGTTATTTTCTTTTTCAACATAATGTTATTTTTCTTTTATTTTGGGTAAACAAATATTACAGGTAGAAAAACGTCTCTTATTCTAAAATAATTCCCTCCACACAAAGATACTGTCTCGGACAAGCATACAACTTAATAAATATATTTTAGGAAGGTTAGAAAAAATGGATATTTTATTAGCGATTTTACCAGCCTTATTTTGGGGAAGTATTGTACTCTTCAACGTTAAACTAGGAGGCGGTCCTTACAGTCAAATACTTGGAACTACCCTTGGCGCTCTTGTTTTTTCTATTGGGGTTTATATTTTTATAAAACCCGTTTTGACGCCCATGGTGATAATTATCGGGATTATATCAGGCCTATTTTGGACATTAGGACAAGCCAATCAATTAAAAAGTATTGATTTAATTGGGGTTTCTAAAACAATGCCTATTTCAACAGGGATGCAATTAGTTTCGACTACTTTATTTGGGGTCATTGTATTTCATGAATGGTCAACAACAACATCTGTTGTATTAGGTGTTCTGGCACTGCTTTGTATCTTAATTGGAATCGTTCTCACATCTCTCCAAAGCAAAGAAGAAAAAAACGATGAACAAACAGGGAATTTCAAAAAAGGGATTGTGATTTTATTAATTTCAACTCTTGGTTACTTAGTATATGTGATAATTATCCGCCTATTCAGTATAGACGGATGGTCAGCGCTATTACCACAAGCCATTGGTATGGTGTTAGGTGGAATTCTACTAACCTTTAAGCATCAACCATTTAATAAATATGCGATTCGCAATATTATTCCTGGTTTAATTTGGGCAGCAGGAAATATGTTTTTATTTATTTCCCAGCCGCGTGTAGGGGTGGCAACAAGTTTTTCCCTTTCCCAAATGGGGATCGTGATCTCAACTTTAGGTGGAATTTTTATATTAGGTGAAAAGAAAACAAAACGACAATTTATTGCGATTGTCATTGGAATTATCTTCATTATTGCAGCTGGCATTATGTTAGGAATTGCTAAAGGATAAAAAGGAGGAAAAAATTATGTATACAGATTTAAAAGGGAAAGTTGTTGTTATTACAGGTGCATCCACAGGATTAGGAAGAGCGATGGCAATTCGTTTTGGAGAAGAACAAGCCAAAGTTGTAATTAATTACTATTCAAACGAATCAGAAGCAAATGAAGTAGTACAAGTAGTTAAACAAGCAGGTGGAGAAGCGATTGCGATAAAAGGAGATGTAACAGTTGAATCAGATGTTACTAATCTCGTTCAATCTGCTGTGAAAGAATTTGGTACACTGGATGTCATGATTAATAATGCGGGTATTGAAAATTCAGTACCTTCACATGAAATGTCATTAAGTGATTGGAATAAGGTAATTGCTACGAATTTAACAGGGGCTTTCTTAGGGAGCCGGGAAGCAATTAAATATTTTGTTGAGCATGATATTAAAGGTAGTGTTATTAATATGTCAAGCGTTCACGAGCAAATTCCATGGCCATTATTTGTACACTATGCAGCAAGTAAAGGTGGCGTTAAGCTAATGACAGAAACATTAGCACTAGAATATGCACCAAAAGGAATCCGTGTAAATAATATTGGGCCTGGTGCTATGAATACGCCGATTAATGCTGAAAAATTTGCGGATCCAGAAAAACGTGCCGATGTTGAAAGTATGGTTCCTATGGGATATATTGGAGAACCGAAAGAAATTGCAGCGGTAGCAGCATGGCTCGCTTCTTCACAAGCGAGCTATGTAACAGGTATTACACTGTTTGCTGATGGTGGTATGTCGCTATATCCATCTTTCCAAGCTGGACGTGGTTGATTAATATATAACTAAATTAGTTATTTTCAATATGTTTAAATGCGGCAGTTAGCTTTTTTATTGAATAACTTTTTAATTATTCGTGATATCACATACATTTTGTAAAAAATACACTTTTCTTTCTGTAGAATTATAGAAAAGGATAATGTTATTTTATTTTAGGTTTACAATTTCGCTTTAGTTAAATGCCGATGGGTAAAGAAGCCCTATTAAATTTAATATTATAATCAAAACAAAGGTATCCTTTATTATAAGGTATTCCTTTGTTTTGATTATATAGTTATCTATTTTCAATTTCCAAGTAGCCAATTTATAGGTTAACTAGGATAAATTATAATATTATTTAAAATTAGTTTTCCTATAGGCTATGTATGAGCGGCATCTTTGTATAATTGAACTATATCGCGAACATTACCTATTTTTAGTTATTTTATTGGAATTTTCGAAGAAAAACTTCCAACAGTTGTATCATGTGCTACAGACTCTAGGCCTCTATCTGATAAAGCCGCATCATAATACATGTTACTACAATTTCCTTCTGCCTCTAATTGCATGCCTACGGTTTTATTATTGGACTTATATTCAGTTTGATCAGTATTTACCCTAGCTTTACAATTGTTACCTGCAGCTGTAACTTTATACCATCTTCCCGATGCAGCTTCAGCATTTCCTGATGTAATGAAAATACAACCAAACATAAAACTCAATCCCATTAAAACTTTCATATAATAGATGCCCTATTTAGTCATTCTTGGATCCCACTTTTACTAATAACCTTAACAAGTGGTTATTTGCATAATTAGACTATTGTATCCAAAATAAAAAAACACTATTCTTCCTTTATATTTCTCTAAACTTTTCAGAGAGATGTTAATGCAAGATTGTTATACCCTATGTTCCTCTATCACCTTATAGTAATCAATTTTTTCTTCAATAAACATTATACTACTCGGAGTATACCGAGTGTATTTTTGTAAATAATAAGATTGTTAAATGTTAAATCGAGGAGGGTTTTTATGCAAGATCGTAAAAAATCTATAAAAAGTCCTGGTTCTGTTATGAAAACAGATTTTGCTGAAACAGATGCACAAAAAGTGAAACAAGAAATTCAAAATGATGTAAGAGCAGGACAAGGAGCAATGACTTCCCGAGAGGCAGGGGCAATGCGAGAAGAAAAAAACACTCCTTACTGTTTTTTTCTTCTCTAGAACTTTAACTAGTAAGGAGTTATTCCAGAACTATTTTAGCTTTTTACGTTTATCATTTAGAAACATATTGCGTTTCTTTTGTAGATCACAGGTTAATTTTAAAGCAAATTTTTCTCCATTAAATCTCTTTTTTCAAACTAAGATTATTTTCTTTTAGATAATTTATTGCATCTTTGTTCACCGTTCGTAAATCTATACCTTGTTTCTTTGCTGCAAATGAACATCCACAATAACACTGACGGAAAACATCATATTCATTACACATTTCAATTGAACGTTGATATCCATTACTTTTTTTGAAATCACTTGGTAAATAACGCGAATCATAATTTTGTTGCACACCGATTCCAAGTTCATTTATTAATTGACTATTTTTATTTTTAGAAAGAGTAATCGCACTACTGAAGTAATCAAATCCTTTTTCTTGTGCTACCTCAGCTGAACGATCCAATCTCATATCAAAACAAGCTGAACAACGAAGCCCACCTTCTGGCTCTTCCGCCAAACCTTGTTCTTTTACCATTTTAAAAAATACATTTGAACGATAGTCATCTTCAATAAATCCTACTGTGTGCCCAGTGCGATCATTGAACTTTTCTACAAAAATCTTTTGTTCATTAGAGCGTCTCATGTATTCACTTTTCGGATGGATATTTGAATTCGAGAAAAAAATTGTAATATCTGCATGTTTTGCAAGAAATTCTAAAGAAGCAGTACTACAAGGGGCACAGCATGAATGAAGTAACACTTTTGGTCTTTCATTCCTTGCTTCCCAATCTTTAATCATTTTTCTTAATAATTTGTCATAATTTATTTTCTGATTCTTCATTTTCTTTAAATACGTTTCAACATCTAACACTTCTTTCACAACTAAACCTCCTGTTTATTTTTATTTATCTATTTTATCATTCAAATCAATTAATATAAATATAATAATGTATGTATTTATCGGTCGTAAAACGATTCTTATGGCCTTTTGGTAACGACCAAAATAATATACGTATTCTATTACCTCTATCTCTAAAATATATCCTTAATCCTTCTTTTTCATCACAAAATCTTTTGGGTTACCTTTTAACTGGTAATACTTCACGTTAAGACGAATAACTACCACGATGATTACCAAAAATCCTATTATATATAACATTGTTCCTTTCTCCGTTTCTTATTGTTTAGCGAACTTATTCTGTAAATACTTCACTTGTTTATTTTCAGTATTTTTATCAGTAATATTTGCTTGCAAAATAGTTTGGTAAATATGCTCGACCTCGCCTTTTGTTAATTTCACATCAATATAGGATTCGATACATTTTTTTAGATCGTTATAATATAGGACATGTTTATCTTTAGAATGAACATTTACTCTTTTTAGGCTGCATTTTGGATGAAACACTGCAATAGAAATACACGGCAGCTGCTGTTCCATCACCCATTCAATTGCTTTCATGTGTTTATAGTTTTGTCGAAATGGATTTTGAAAAGAGTGTTTCTTTCTAAAAATACCTTGTGTCCATCTTGCTGCCTTCTCACTTCCATAGATCCAGCCCTCATAGTTCTTCGTCTCTATAACAAATATACCTGTTTCTGCGATTACAATATGGTCAATTTGAGTTGTATCACCATACTCTGTATGAACCGTCACATCATGTAACACCCGATACCTTTCGTGATCTAATTTGCTTAATTTACGTTTTATCATCTTTTCTCCGGCTTTCCCTTTCCATTTTGGCGCATGTTTTTTTACCATAATATTTATCGGTATCAGAAGCACAATTAGAATTAATTCAAATATTAATACTTTCATAATATAAGCCTCCTTTTCACACTCTTGTATTTCTACGCATTAAACGATATACATGAGTTTCTAATCCTAAAATATAATATGAGATACATAAACCTTTTATCACCATCTCTATGAATCCTAATGCTAATGAAACAATGAGTCCGCCCCGAAATTGAAACGGTCTTGTCACCCTCCGATTCACTGGCTTTTCAATTACTCCAAAATTAGCCCAGGTTGGCAAACGCTTTTCTACATTTTTTATAGTGCCCATTAATCCATATTTTAATGACAAAATGAAACATCCAATTAGTAAATATACAATAGAAGAAAAAAAGATAGATAGGCCCATAGCGATAATTGTGAGCAGCCAACCTATCAAGATAGAATTTCGTAAAGCGGCATATTCTTGATTTCTTTTCAAAACAAGCAATCCTTTCAAAATAAATTAAGGCATTTTTAAACAGGTGAAATACTTTTCTAAGTAAAATATTATTTTAGTTTCTATCTTCCTCGTCTGTTTTGTAGGCATACCAGCACTACTACAAGGAGTGTTCATTCTACAAATGAAAATCCTTTACAACAAAAAAACGATTAAAAATCGAACGAATTATCCCCTATATCAGAGGAGATATTTGCAGAATACAAAGGAAAAATCAGATGGGTAGATAAAAGGTACTGAATGAACATTCAGTACCTTTTGCATCTATATATATATTTCTTTACATATTCGTAAATAACCATGGAGCCAGTACGGCTAACATACATAGTAAACAAGATCCCGTTATAACGCGATTAGACCAACGATAATACTCAGGTTGTTTTGTACTCTCATGAATTCTTCGTAAACGAATTCCTGCAATTAACATAAAGGGTGTAAAAATAAGTGCTGTTGCTTTAAACAGGTCTAAAAAATCCGTAAAAATGTTCATAAACGAAAATACATCCGAACTAAATAAGAAATATACACTTAATCTCATTGCCATCATACTAACGAACGAGAAAATCATACTCCCTGTTGCCCATTTCATCCATTGACCATTCTTTGTAATTAACGCCATAACCATGACAATAACACCTAATATGAAAGAGATAGAAAAGATATTTACCCCTACTTTAAAAGCTGGTGCATACATACCCTCAACTTTTTGTATAATTGATGACCCAAATGAATCGTCTTTCTCTGTCGTTTTTGTTCGATTGTTTAATCCTTCGTTAAAAGATGAAGAAACATCATTTCCTTTCAATTCATTAAAATCCACTTTTACAGATGCATGAGCTGTATGTAAAGGTATGAGTACTAGGATCATAAAAACAAATGTACATAAAACTCCAATCATCCCTTTTTCTCGCTTCACAACACATCACCCGCTAATTTTGGCTTAATGCTCTTTAATTTGATTTCATTTCCTTCTGCAACATAACGGAGATCTGCGGAATAATAGATATTGGCTTTTGTATATGCCCCCATAATCGCATTTGCAATTTCTTCTTTTTCTACTGCTACATATGTTTCATTTTCATTATAAAACTCTATTTCAATTCGATTAATATTATTATTTAATACTGTTATATGTAACTCTTTTAAGCTATTCAAACGATTTTCTAAACCACACACTAGCTTAAATACCTTACTCGCAAGTGTAGGTGGCTTAACATACGTCGTATTAAAATGAATCGTTTCATCATCTATAACACCATCTTCCTCAACTGCGCACGTCATAATGAAAGAATGATTTTGTTTTTCAATTTCTTGTTGATTTAACTTGCGATCAATGACATATTTCAGACTTGTTGATAGATTTTCTATATATTCATCGAGTTCAGTATTTGAAATTTTAACCTCTGAGAATTCTGGGAAAATCATGTAAGCGTGCATATTAGAACTACTTTTACTTACACGTAATACCTGTACCTGTTTCTTTTCATAGCGCACCGTTTGTTCCAATTTTTTTACTACATTGTTGCTTATATGATCTATTATCATATTTCATCAGCCTCCAGTAATTTTAATAAAATAATTTTTACAATCTCATGTATATAAAGCATTGCAATATTTTGCTGAGGTCTCGAAACTCATATTTTATGACTAATAATCACTTTAATCTTAAAACATCTTAATATTACAATGACGTACAGTGTTTCATTATAGTCGAATATTCTTATATGGTGAATCGTTCTGTTTCACTCATTTGCATAAAAATAAAAGGCTATTTTATCCTTATACAAATGAGTGAGAACATACTGTATTTCATGCTATTTATCTAAGAAAATTTAACTGGGAAATGGATGTTATACACTCCCTAGTCATCTATTATTTGATTCAACTAATGTATAGAAATTAGGTGGATTCACCTCAAATTTTATATACATTCATATATTTTCTGGTATTATCCCTCCTTCTGTATAAATCCGATAGCACTTCTTATTAGATATCTTTATAAATAATGTTAATCCTTGTTCTCTTTCTGTCACTTTTGCAGTCCACTTTAACGCTTGTGCCTCTTCTACTTCTGATTTTCACTATTAAAAAAAAGCACAATTGTTCAAGTTCTAGAAATGTCATTCATGTTCTCACTTAGCATTTACTTCTCCATCCAAATTCTTTTAGACCGATGTAACAAATAAATTGTAAACACTGACAGACCCTTTTCTAATGTAATTTCCTTTGTGAGAGTAGTAATACGCTCTTACTCCTTACTAATCATCCTGCATTCCTTTGGTCAGCAAGAAACAAGACGTTTCACCAATACATTTCCCCTCTCAATTATTCAAATGAATCGTACTTAAACTAGCCCTTTACGAATTTGTTTCTTCCTTTTTCTTCTATGTATTGAAATTAAATAAAATTTTTCCGCTAAATCATTTTTATATGCATAATCAACTACCAGATTTCTAATTGCAATAAAAAAGGAAGCTCCAAGTATTCATATCACTTAGTTCTTCCTTTTCCCCTGTATAAACTACCATCACATGATTTATATCGTAGTTCTTCATTTGTACTCTCTAATAACTTATCTATATCAATCAATATATCATCCGGCTCTTTAGATTACTCTTTTAGATCAACTAATACTATTCAAACATTATTTTATTTTGTTATGAATCATAAATAATCCCACCTGCAACTTGAAAACAACATAAAAAGGACTTCTTCAAGTCGATTAAAAATGTGCATAACAAAATAAGCTATATATGCACTAATCGGCTCAAAGAAGCCCTTTCAAAATTGAAACAAGAACACAACTTGCTTCTGCAACTCAACCACAACACATAAGGCGTGGGAATAAACGGAATTCAACAAATAACAATATACCTATATATTATACAATTTAGATTTTTGTATCAAGAATTTTTTTATTATCTTTAGTCATTTGTCAGATGTTATACAATCAATAGCATTATCTAATAAGTTAATTCCAAGATCAAATATTATAATATTAATAGTAATCACCAGTGAAGTTTTACTCTTCCATATTTTGATTTTTCAATAATTCAAATTCCTATCTATGAAATATACTCCTCGTACCATTTAGCTTTTTAGTTTACACTTTACACTCTTTTTCTTCATCTCACTCTTGTATTTCTTCGTACATACGCTGCCTTTCTTTGTTAACAGCTCTAACTTGATCGTAATCGTAGTCAATCGATTCCCTTTCTTCTGTTCTACGTTGTATTTCTTCGTATATACGCTGCTGCTCTTTGTAAGCTGCATCCCCCTGATCGTAATCAATTAATTCCTGTTCTTCGCCCCTAATTTGTCTTTTTCGCTCTTCTCTCTTTTGTTGTAGTTGATATCTTCTATATGCCTTCTTATCAGTAATTTTTTCACAGTCGTGCGCTAGCTCCTTCGTTTCGTCATGTCCATGTCCGCAAAAATCGTTTGGAATTATAGCACTAGATTTCTTAACAGATTCAGGATTAGGGTCTTCATGTTCTTTGCTAGCCTTCTCATCTTTAACTGCAATATTACTAAGACCATCTTGCTCTTTGTTCGTTACATTTCTATTAGAATCAAACTTTATTGTCATCGAACCGTGTCCACCGTGACCTAAATATATGTAGATAGAGAACAATTTAACTGTTTCGCTGGATCCAGGCTTTCCTGCTATCTCTATGACTTTGTCCGCAGACATTCCAACCTTGATTTGATTATACTGTTCTAGTGATACTGTTGATGCGTCCTCATGTACATCTTTATAATGCGGATATTTGTCATTAATTTCCTTATCTTTATTCTTAGATTCCTCCACTTGTTGTACCTTTTTTTTCTTCTTAGGTTCTTCTGTATCCTCTTTGACCTTAGGCAGAGTGGACTTCTTCTCTACAATCTTAGGGGGATTAGACTTCTCCTCTTCGACCTTTGCGACTTCTATAGAGTCTTGTTCCTTATATGGCTTGTAATCCCCATCTTCCTTTGCAGAGCAGGCACTGAAAATTGATACAGACGTTGCACTTAATACAAGTAATTTCTTTAATAATTTCGTATTAAATTTCATAATATTATTCCCCCGTTACATATATTAAATTGCCCCCTCATGCTTCCTCCTATAAACGTTATCCTTTCCCTTCGCACATAGACTCACATATAACTTTGCGTCAGCCTCTTCGATATTCATTACAGATCACTTTTTGGCTGTAGTACTTGTACACCCCTATAACATTTCAAGTTGATTAATGTAACCCACAAGTCAGCATCTTTCTCATTATTCGCACTCTATTTCTATCAAATGTCTTAATTACGTATCTTATGCTGCGGAAAGAATTGTATATTAAATGTACTTCGTTATTTACCTTACTCCATTAATCAACGGCTAAGCGTTCAATTAGTGATATGTAAATTTTTTATCTTTCTATTATATAAATTACTGTATATTTAATTATTATAATATTATTTTAGCAAATATTGTTAATCTATTCAACGTTGATTTAAAGGTGTTAAAAAACGAATAAGTGGAATTCTTAACGAATAGAGATGAAATTTCGTTTGCTAATTCACGTAATTTTCACACATTAAAACGCTGCATGTTAATATTTGTTATATAATGAAACCAAGCCTTAAGTAAGATAGTTTCCCTGTTACGAGTAATGAGATAGTTTGTTTCACCTTTTTATATTATCTAAAAAAGAACTTGTAGTGATGCCTACAAGTTCTTTTTGCATTTTTTATCATTTTAACCAAGGAAACACCTATCAAAATGAAGGTGAATCAAATGATGATTAATAAAGCCTATAAATTTTGAATCTACCCACATCTAGCACGAGCAATTCTAGGCAACAAAGTTAATGTTATCTCTTTTCTATCAAGCGAAGGTTTTATAGTACCCTCAGAACGAAATTTTGTGCTAACTTTTACCCATCCAGCTCATTTTTTCGTTTTAAAATATTTCAAAATATGAGCTGGATGGGTACGTATAGTGACCTTCACTTAATTATCAGAAAAACCTTAGCCTTTAATTGCGTACACGCTAATTACGATGATTTCCCAATACCAGCACCATAATGAATCTCTCCTTCTCCCCTTTTTATCAATATTGATAGGTAATAGAGGGGCCAGACACAAAAACAGGTTGTGGAGAAAGTCTTCTTCACAACCTGAGAGTAAGTTATATATCCAAATATGACTTGTTCTTTTAACTATTAAGTCTTTTATAATCTGTTATAGTCGATATAACTAGAGTCATAATAAATCCACTGCCCTGTTCCAATTCTTAGCCAGCCGTTCTCTTCTTCATATACTGTAACTTTTTCGCCTTTACTTGTCTTTCTAACAATAGAATAGTTTGTACCCGATCCGCTTCGAACATTTACGCCAATACCATTAATTTGAGCCGTTCCAATTACCTTTTCAACACTACCATTTTCAATTACTTGTAGCATATTTAGAATGAATGTTGCTGTTTCACCACGAGTTGTTGTTCCTTTAGGGTCGTATTGATTGTCACCCTTACCTCTTACAATACCTAGGCCATACAGTCTTTGTACGTCTTCTTTATAAATAATTTGGTCTTTGTCTGAGAATGGTAGGTTTACAACTGGTCCCCATATACCTTTATACTGTAAAGCCTTGTTTACAATAATTGCTGATTCTTCTCTTGTAATAGGTGTGTTTGGGTCAAAATAACCATCTCCTCTACCTTGAATGATACCTGCACTTGCAGCACGTTTAATACCATCTCGTAAAGTTGAGTTTGCATCGTTTAGGTCTTTAAATGAAGTATCTCCAGCTGGCAGGTTTAGAGATTTAGAGATTAGTTGAGCAAATTCGGCTCTTGTTATCGCTCTATTAGGTGCGAAAACTCCGTTTCCTTCCCCTATCATAATACCCCTTCTATTTAACTCTCGTATAGCTTCTTCATACCAACCTCCAGTAATGTCATCTTTTGGTTGATAAAGATTATTATAATACCCACCAACACCATTTACGAATGCATCCCATTGTCCATTATTAATCATATTAGCAGGACAGATTTTACCACTCCATTTTTGGTGTTTTACAATGTTATTTAACGGTACACCAGTTTCTTTCATTAAATAAGCTACAAGTTTCTTAGCATTATCTACCGCTTTACTATAGTTACCGTCACTGTTAACTGCGATTTCAATTGCAATAGATTCTCTATTACCTGGACCATCACCGTCTCCTGCGTGCCATCCGTTCTCGTTTAATGGTAGATGTTGATAAATCTCTTTATCGTCTACTGTAAAATGCCACGATGCAGCTCGGTCTGTGTTGCCTACTGCTTGGTTATATAGGTATTGGGCGTGGTTTCTAGCACCTGCTCCTACACTTGTATTATCAGTCTCATGAATTGTAATGTACTTTGGATTCATATAGTTTTGAGGACGAATATTATCGTTACCTGCTGGAACAATCCATTCAGTGAATGGAACACCATTTATTGTACTAGAGGTGCTAGGTGATATGGGAGACAGACTACGTTTTGTTCTGTTTGAATTGTTAGGAACAGTTAGTGTACCCGTTTCTTCATGAATACCTTCTGAACGTTGAAGACTATCTACTTTCTTATTGTCGACAGTACCTCCACCACGTCCATCTACCCCTTCAAAACTAGCTTCAATACTTTTTAAAGCTTGTTCATCTGATGTTGTTTTACTTTGTTCCTGAACGTTTGTAGGTTGCTTATTGTTTACTAATTGTTGTTCCTCTGCAAACGATACCAATGGTGAAGATAATACCGTTAATCCTGCCGTGAATGCTACTACTTTTTTATTAAATTTAATGTTCATTTCTAATTTGGTATACCTCACTGTTTTAATAGATATACCTTCCTCCTTGTACTTCTTTTAGTGTGAATGTTAGTTTAAATAATGGTAGTCTGAACCTTCAAAATAACGGATTGATTTTACATTTCATATGTCAAACCGACATCTATAAATCCTACATGAAACGTCAGCACTTTAGAAGTATAACACAGCACGGTTGCAGTCATCCAAGGACTCTTACAAGTAATCTCCTAATCTTGTACATACTGATAGCAAGTACATCGCTCACACAAGTATGTAGCTCCCTTGAATTATCTACAGGTATTCCTATCAGTCCTGAAGGACTTAATCAACGGTTTAATGCTTCCACAGTACAGTTTCTTGAACAAGTTCTAGCTAACCTTCTAACTCAAAGAATTCATTCAACAAAAGAAATAATTCTTCAATTGAAAACAAACATAAGAAAGACGTTCTACTCCATATAGGTAGAACGTCTTTTCACTTTATCTCATAACATATAAAGATTTTTTACTTAAATCGCATTGTACTTAAAAAATCGATAAATTCATCTTCATTTACAGGTTTACTGTAGTAATACCCCTGAATTAGATAACATGCATTACGCTGTAACACTGTTAATTGTTCCTTCGTTTCTACCCCTTCTGCGATCACTTTCATGTTTAAAGTATGTGCTAGTGAAATAATGGTTTGTATAATTTCATTTCCATCCGTAGAAGTTCCGATCCTGTTAACAAATTCTCTTGGAATTTTCAAGGTATCAATTGGATACAAAGGAAGATACGCTAATGAGGAATATCCTGTACCAAAATCGTCAATTGATAAATGTACACCATATGATTTCAATGCTTTTAACTTCGATAAGGTTTCTTTTTCATCTACCATTGCTATTCGCTCTGTTAATTCCAAATCAATCGAATTGGCGGGTACTCCTACCTCTTCTATGGTAGATATGATTGTTTGAACAAAACCTTTCTGTTCAAACTCTATAGCTGATAAGTTTATCCCCATCTTTAGATTTACACAGCCCGCTGAATGCCATTCTTTCAGTTGTCGACACGCTTCCTGTAACGTCCATTTCCCAATTGAAATAATCTGCGAAGTTTCTTCCGCGATAGGTATAAACTCAAAAGGTGAAATTAGCCCTAGCTCTGGATGTTGCCAACGTATTAAAGCCTCTGCACCAATAACGATACCCGTCTTACTATCAATTTGTGGTTGATATAATAAAAATAACTCATTATTTTCTAATGCATTCGGTAAATCCTGTTCTAATCGCAATCGTCTTGTTATTTTTTTTGATAATGTCTCGTCATATATGCAAACAGCATTGTTACCTTTTTCTTTTGCACTATACATAGCAATATCAGCATGTTGTAAAAGTGTAGTAGTATTTATTCCTCCAAACGGATACACTGCTATTCCTATACTAAGAGTTAAGTAAAAACTATGTTGATTAACTAAAAATGGTTCTTCAGTTATACGAAATAGAGTTTCACATAACTCCAATAGCTGTTGCTCTGTTTGGTTATGGACAATGATTGCAAACTCATCTCCACCTATTCTTGCTAGAGGAATAGTCGGTGACAGACATGTCCTAAAACGTTTGGCAACTTCTTTTAAAACCCTGTCACCAATCGAATGCCCCAGTGTATCATTAATAGTCTTAAAGCGGTTTAAATCAATATATAGGAGTCCAAACTTATCCTGTGATTTTTGTGCATGCTTAATGGATCTATCTAATTCTTGTTGGAAGAATGTTCGATTTCCAATCTCCGTCACCGTATCATGGAATGCTAGATAATTTATCTCATCCTGTTGCTGCTTCATCCTCGTTATGTCTTTTACCATTACATAACTTCCAAAAGTTTGTCCTTCTATCATAATAGGAACAATTGTGACATACCAAAAATGTATGTCCTTCACATTGTTATTTTTTACACGTAACTGTAACGAAGACGAACTACATCGTTTCCCCTTCTTTATAGCCGCCTCCAATTCAGATTTATCTTCATCTAAAAAAATAGAGAAGCACTCTTGTCCTATTAATGCAGCACTGTCTTCGCCTAATAACATACTTCCAGACTGGTTTATATTTAATACGATACCATTTGAATCAATTGTTAATATAGGATCTGGATGATACTCATATAAAGACTTAAATCTCTCTTGATTTTTTACCAAATCATTAGATTTGTTTATTAAATCCTTTGTTCTTTGAGATACTGTTTGCTCTAATTGATTATTAAACACTTTTAAGGTCTCGTTTAAATCTTTGTTTTGCATTCGTACAATTGTATGACGAATCAGTACAAATACAAAAGCAATACAATTCCCCGTAATCAATGTAGCTGAAGAAGTTTGCTCTTTCAAAGTAAAGCCAATTAAGACTGCAACTGCAAGATAAGGAAATATGACAAGAAGTTTCTCTCCAAATGTTGGATTGACAATAAAATAATTTCTTTTAGAAGAAGTATTCTTTGGAATTGTAGCAGCAATAGCGATAAATAATAGGAAAACTCTATACAAGCACCTTAATAATATAACTGAACGGTCTGACAAATCTTCTTGTAAGTAAAAATACAAGTAGTCCGTAATAGCCAATCCAGTTAATACTAGGATAAAAATAAACAATTTACTTTTTGCATTGAAAATAGCGGGTCGAAAGATTAGGGTAACTCCTAGCAATAGAAGCAATAAATCTATAATTGGAAAAATAAATGAAAGAAAAACATCTCCAATTGATAAGAATAAGATATTTGCAGAAGGTTTATTAAATAAATACCACTCTAATGTAAAAATAGCAGTAACAACAATACATAAATCACAAAGTAAATATGCTTTCTCCCATTTGTTACATTCCATCATGATTTTATAAAAGAAAGCAAAGAGAAAGAAAAATAAGAAAAACAGTAGAAACACATCAGAAATATTAAAATTTTGTATTGGTAATTCTACATTAAGTACTTGAAAAGCGGATATGAAATTCCCTACCAAAAAACACCCTATTGCAATAGTAATGCAAACCCAGAATACTCCTAACTTAATTTTTTGGGATAATATAGAATACAGCAATGAGATAAATACAGTAGTTTCAACGACTAAAGATGATAGCCGGATATTAAAATCTGATATGAAATAATGATTCGGAAAAACAAATAAAAATATAAAGCAAAAGCTTATATAAGTTATTAAAGCCAATATCAATACATAAAATTGCACATATACATGTTTACGCAATGGACTCACCTTCTTGATTTTTTCTATACTTTTATTAAAAAATGGCTTGATAGTGGCACAAGTCCTACTAATTAAAATATGTGCTACCTATTATCCATATTATGACCTTTTTAAAAGATTTCTTTCTACATACAGCAATCTTATTAACTTTTCATAGATGTTTACAATTTTTAATACTGAGGATTCCAAAAAGGATAAGTTGAGAAATGGAGTTTTTTTAGTATTTGGGTACCTTGAATTTGGATGGTTCAACTTATCTACTCTTTAAATACGAGATAGAATATAATCCTCTATTGGATTATAGTAGTTAGTTGCTAACTGTCACACTTAAAAAGGAATGAAAATATACTATCAATAACATAGAAATTTGAGTTAGTTTACGAAACCAACTGTAACTATTATAGTTACAACATAGATTGATGTCAATTTCATATTACTCCCCTTTTTATGGATAAAAGACACCTTTGAACTTTACAAGAGACAAAAAAAGAAGAGGGATTTCTTCCCTCTTCACCAATAAAATCGAACATATTTACAATTAAGGAAGGGCATACATCCATCAAAAGATGAAAGGAACAACAATAGTTCACCTAGTGAATTATAACACAAAAACACTCCCATTAATAGATAATATTAACATTTATGGAATAGTTGTTATGAAATTGTTAAAAATCTTAATATTAAAATTCTTTATTTATATATAAATTCCCCCTCTCCAATTCCCCTGAAGCTGAGCAATTAGTACCTCCGTACTGCTCTTTTTGTTTTTATTGTCACCCTTTCAAATCATCTTCATATGTTGTATATAGATATCTCCTTTTGGATTGTCAATGATGCCTCTTTCAAGTCCCAATGTACGCCTTACAAAGAGCACTTTTGACAAGTGCTCTTTGTACTTTGTAATACACTCAATCTATAATAAAGTAATTTTAATGTATGAATAATTTACAGCTGCCTTATTGTATGAATTGTAACTATTTGCACACACTATAATTGGAAAGCTTGAATCATTGTCATTAAAAAATGTTCAGCACTTCCGCTCCTTAAGAGAACAGTCTACGCAACTGTTCTCTTTACCTTTTTTACAAAAAAACAGGACAAGCACAGTTAACTACGCTACGATTAATTGTATTGAAACATTCTCAACGTTTCCTCAACAATTTCTCAATATTTTTCAAGGACAATAGCACACTTCCTCAACGTTAATAATATCTTAATATTAAATACTGCAAGGAGGCGCTAGAAAATGACTTGGTTCATTATTTTAGGATTTATGCTTATTTTAAGTATAGGCGGCTTTCACCCACATAGTATTCATATCATTTTCAAAATAGATTCAGATACAAAAGCTGTGCCAAATTGGTCTTTCGTTAATAAAATAAACTTTCAAACATTTAAAGAGTTGTTAAAAAAACCAAACAGGAATAAACTCAAAAGCCTTACCATAGGAGAGCTGTTTATCCCTTTAAGTCTATTCAATAAATTATTTGGCAAAACATTAATTTTTCTAATCCTATTCTTCTATTCTCAATTCTTAAACTAAATATAATATGAGATGAGTAAAAGAATAGCAGTCGCCGACCATAACAAACAACAGACCGCCTATTACAGACGGTCTGTTTTAAAACAAATTGACTACCGAAACAGATTTGTTTCGGACTATTCTCGTTACTATAATTGTACGTAGAATGATAGACTAGAACTTCCACTTAGTCTTGTTCTGTAATTTCTTCTCTTTTTGAAGGAAGGCCTTTAACTTTTTTAAATAATCAATTTCCATACGTAAACATTCATTTTCATCTTTTAATGTCTCTATAACCCCTTCAATAGTTGCATTATTTAACTTTGATCTTATCTTTTCCATAGCTGGATCCCCTTTCTTCTTTTTATATAGGAATTCCACGCCTTTTAAATCATATATTTCCCTTCACCTACGAACTATTGCAATAAATTCTTTAACACAAAAAATCCATTTATTTCATTTGTTTGTATTTTATTTCTCAGAATTTGAGATATATCTTTTGAAAAATCCCCTGTATTCCTTCTATATTTATCTCTCCTAAATAAATCGTAATACATATTATACCCAACAAATTTGTAAGCTTTAATCTTATTTTTAACAAAGCATTCTTAATTTTAAATAGACATAGCACTTCATACTGTCAACTCCCCCTATATTTATAAATACGAATCATCTAATTTATTTGACATTCCAATGAATTATGACAGGAAAATATATACATTAAATTAAACCTAATGTATCTTTGGTTTGTAAGTCGTAGTTAGTTGGCCAACTTTCAATACAATTTAATAATTAAGAATAAGGGGGATTTAAAAATGAATCAAGTATTAAGGAAAAATAAGAAAAAAATGATGTATCTAGTCGGTTTACTTCTAATTTCTCTATCAATGTTTTCAACTACAAGTTTTGCAGCTACAGAAGGTGCTGTAAAAAGTGTTACAAATAGTAGTTATACTGGAATTGCAGCTGATATAAATCTACCAAAATAATTTGTTGTTAAGAATGGATATGTGAATTGGTATTTAGGTATTGGAGCATCTAAAGTTGAAGGTGGTATTTCAAAAACACCAAGTGGATATAAAGTATTTCTTAATTCAGGATATAATGAATCAGATCAAAACAATAAGTATTGGAACACACAATATGATACATCAATTAAAGATGGTGATCGAATAAACCTTAAAATAATTAATAACGTCAATGGTACGGTTACTATGTATATAAATGGAATCCCTAGATTTGCAAATCAGCCTGTATATGGCTCATTTTCTCAATACGAACCAGTAAAAATGGTTCAGGGCGTTGATGATACTGGACGTAATTCTTTTAGCCAAGCTAGCTTTTCAAACGTACTTCTAAGAGCAGATACATCTGAGGCTACCACAAAAGTAGGAACGGTTCAATTTCTTTCTCATTTTCTAAACACGGTACTTATGGTAACAGTTTCACAATTTATTCTCAAGTACCATTAAGCACAAGTTTACACTAAGATTGTTCTTGTATTCGGATGTTTTTGTAAAAAAAGGTAGCTGCACTTTTGTACAGCTACCTTTTTTCATATGGTGAATTTTTTAATAGATATTCTATCAGCCATAAGTTACGTTCTTCATATTTTAGCTTCTTTTGATTCAATAGTACTTGATCGACATGTCTTATTCCTCTACTTAACGTATCGAGATTCAGCTTATAGCAACTACAACACGCTTTATTATTAATAATACTACTCTTCTTATTTTAACTTTAATTCCATTGCATTGATTTTTTAATAATAAATATACAACTTAGTAATGATAATAGATATACAATAAGAATAATATACAACTGTTTTGGTTCAATGCTATCGATATATAGACTCATAATTGGATATGACCAAGGAAATAGTATCCAATAGTTTGTATGAGAGATAAAAAAGCTACCCAACCCGCCTATAACCCCTACTAATAATGAAAGTAACGGGATTTTATAAAATATTATATTTATTAAAAAATGTAGATTCACAATAGTTAAAGAGCTAATCACCATAAAAAGTATAGAAAAAATTAATCTTTGATAAACAGTCCCAAGATTATCAACCGTTAATACAATAGGTATACTAGTTATAACTAAAGCACATATTAAATAACCAAAAGTAATTATTAAGCAAAACAAAAACTTATTACTTAATATAGTTTTTAAAGTGATTCCATGATAAATAGCAGACATATATCCTTTTCTTCTGAATTCGTTTACAAAAGAAAATGACACTAATAGACCTATCGCAATTGGTAAAAATAATCTACAAAAAAGACTTAGAATCGCTATATGCATGTCAACGCCATCTTTTACTTGAGACAATACAGTTAAAAAAACTTGAAAACTTATTGGTATCAACAAAAATACTAGTAACAGGATATACAATCCATTATGAAGACTTTTTTTATATTCACCTAAAATACCCAATTATTTCACCCTTTATTATTCATATGTATAATATTTAAAATTCACAGTCAATAACATAATTCCCAAAATATATATTGAAGAACTTGCAAGATATAATAAAATAGTCGTTTCTTTAATCATTACATCACTTACTATATTCAATGCATAAAATATTGGAAATGTCTTTGTAAATATTAAAGGGAATAATCCATATGTTACGATGAAAAAAATCCAAATAACTGACAAGGATGCTGCAAAAATTCCCTTTTTTATAATTAAATGAAAAAGTAATTGAGAATATGGTATTACTAAAGATAGAATGGTACAAAGTATAAACATTCTTAAAAAATAATAAATGGGTATTTCATATCCATTTATAAAAATATAGATACCTACAACTGAAAAATTTAAAATATTAAAGATCAAATAGAACAGTATAAACAATAGATTTTTAGCTACCAATAACTTAAATTTTGAAATTGGATTTGTATAAATAATAGCCCAAGTACCATATTTATTTTCAGAAGAAATAATAAAATACCACATACAAGCAGAAAAAATGCTTAACGTTAGTGTATTAAAGTTTACTGTAATTGCTATAAGATTTGTAGCTTGAAACATATCAGGATTATTCTTGTTAAAAATAAAATAACTTATACACAAAAAGCTTGATAACAATGAAAAAAACAAAGAAAATAATAATAATTTTCTCCCACCAATTTTCCTCATCTCACTATTTACACTTTTAAAGATAAATTGCATTATTATAGTAACTCCTTTTGTTTAGTTAAAGATAAAAATACTTCCTCTAATGTCGGCTTTTTAGGGCTAACTTCAAAAATATCTATATCATTTTTAATTAATATTCTTGTTAAACTAGGAACACTATATTGATTTATTTTTATTTTGAATACCCCTTCTTTTTCTATGCTATAAGGTATACCCTCTGTATTTAAAACTCTTTCGGTGGTAGCAGTATCATTAACATGAACAATATATTCTCCAGAAGTAATAATACTGTTTAACTTCCCTTCATAGAGTAAGCTCCCCTTATGTAATAATGCTATGTGATCTGCTATCATTTCAATTTCAGCTAAATTATGACTAGAGATAAATATAGTCTTCCCCTCATTTTTTACTAAATGAAGTAACAAGCGTCTAATCTCATGTACTCCCTCTGGGTCTAATCCATTTGTCGGCTCGTCCAGAATTAGTATTTTAGGATTATTAAGAATAGCAAAGGAAATACCTAGCCTTTGTTTCATTCCTAAAGAAAAATCTTTCACTTTTTTATCCTTTGCTTTATATATTCCTGTAGTTTTTAATACTCTATCTATTTCTTCTAAAGGTTTATTAATCATTTTTTGTACATAAGCTAAATTTTCATATGCTGTTAAATTAGGATAATAGGTAGGTGAATCAATAAAACAACCCACATTTTCAAATAATTTTTCTTTCCATTCTTTGATATCTTTGTTATTAAATAATATCGTTCCTTTATCTAATGGAATTAATCCTAATAACATTCGCATTGTTGTAGTTTTCCCTGCACCATTGGGTCCAATAAAAGCATATAAACTTCCTTCAGGAACAGATAAGCTTAAATCTCTTACAATAGATTGATTGTCAAAAGACTTTGTTAAATTTTTAGTTTGAATTGCTAATTTCATTTTGTTCCTCACTTCCTCATTCCAAAATAAAAGTAGGTATTTAATAAATCCTCGACGTATTAGATACTCTATTTATCCTTTACCTAATGTTTGTAACTTGGATTTCGAAAATATTTCTCGTTGTTTTAATTTTTTATCAGTAAGCTCATAAACTCTATCTACACGCTCTAAAATACTTTCGTCATGAGTGATAATAATCTTAGTGGATGATAGGGAAAATATATTTTCAATAACAGTATTTGCCGTTTCTCTATCTAAATGGTTAGTTGGTTCATCTAAAATAAGAATCGGATATTCTTTCATGAACAGGCGTAACATTGCTAACCTTTGTCTTTGACCACCGGAGAAATTTGTTCCTCCCTCAGATATAAAAATATCAGTTACACTTTGAAATTGAATATAATTACTTAAATTCAATTTATCTATAGCATTCTGGATTTTTAAAGGATCATAATTTAAATCAAAGTAAGATAAATTCTCAAATAGACTTCCTCTAAATAGAACTCCATCCTGGGTCATTAGTCCTACCTTTTTTCTTAGTTCCTCACTGTTCCAATCTTTAATATCTCTATCGTCTATTAATATATTACCCTTATCGGGAGTATGTAATTTTAATAATAAGTTAGCCAAAGTGGATTTACCGCTGCCACTTTCTCCAACAATAGCAATACTTTCATTATTTTTAATGTTTAAACTTAAGTTTTCTATTATTTTTTTATCATCAAAACTAAACGAAATATTATCGAATTGAATTGATCCTCTAAGAATGTCTACTTCGGTATCCGATCTATTTTTTTCCAACTCTTCTTCCAAGATGTCTAAAGTTCTTAATAAAAGAGGTTTAACTGAATTCCAATTTAAAATTGATCCTATAATCGTTGAAACCGGAGAAAATATAATACTAGATATGGCAATAAAGAAGAAAATATTACTTAAATCCCCTTCCCCCTTACTAAAATTATAAAATCCTACAGCAAGCATTATGATAATAAATATTGTTGATAGGGAGCTATTAAATGATTCTAAAGCATTTTGTTTTAGCACTCTTTTCTGTACCGTATCTAGATATTTATTATAATCTTTTTTCCATACAGATTTAATTCTAGAAAAAATCCCCGTGGCCTTTACATAATACATCGCTTTTAATGATTCATTAATTTTCCCTCTATGTTCTCCTAGATAATACGTTTCGACTAAATTAGCATTATATATAAATTTTCCTAAGGAAATATTGATGAATAGGGAACTAGCAATAAAAAACATCAATATTAAAGTATAAAAAGTCTCAGTATATAATAGATAGATCAATAATGGAATGATAACTACTATTGATATAATCATTTCAATTAGATCTTCTAAAATATATCCTCGTATTGACTCTAGACTCATGATTCTTCCATTTAAATCCCCTGCGTGACGTGTAGTAATCTTTTCTATGGGGATATTAAACATATGCTCAAAAACTTTTGTTGTACTTTTTCTATCAATTTCTTTTTGAAATTTTACTTTTATAATTGAAGTTATAGATTTTATCCCTATAACAACTATTAAACTCCCCAAAATAATTAAAAGGTATTTTACATCCACTTCCTTTGAAGCATTCAAAATATCCATAAACTTTTTCAAAATAAAAGGGAAAGCAAAAATTGAGATTTGTGCTAACAATGCTAATAGTGCTAGTAAAATAATCTGACTAGGGGATACAAAATGATCTATATATCTAAGTAGTATATGTTTTTCACGCTTTTTAATATTTGGCTGTATATCTTCTTTGTTTTCTATTACTAAAATATAGTTACAAAACATCTCTTCAAAACTTCTTATATCGATTACCATTGGCCCTGCCTTAGGATCTACAATATAAAATTTCTTTTCTTTAACCCTTTCAATAATTACAAAATGATTAAAGCCCCAAAATGCTATCATCGGCTTTTGTATCCTTTGTAAATCAGTTATATTTTCTATCCTATATGCAGTTGCACAGAGTCCATACGATTCACTAACTTTTTTTATGTCCAACAAACTCCATGACGATTTTTTATTAATAATTTTACTGTTTCTAATTTCCGAAGCTTGTACTGCTAAACCGTAATAATGCATAATCATTGCTAGACAACTGGGCCCACAATCAAAAGATGTCATTTGCGGTATAAACTTAATTTTCTTTCTTAACATATTTATCACCTATTCTAGGCATTAAAGTATAAAATGCTATTTAGTTTATTATTCTCTAACCTTTGTAAAAAATACAAAATACTTCCTAAACCTGTAAATAATGAAATTTTATGAGGATTAAAATCTTCTATATCAAAATTATTCAAAAAGTTATTTGTTATTTTCATAACAATTTGTTTTTCATTTCGCTCTAGCATACCTCTATTTTCTAACTCCAATAAAAAGTCTAATTTCCCCATTAAACCATGACATAAACAATAATCACTGTTTTCATGTAATGTACTTAAAATTTGATTTTTAAAAAAGATTAAATCTGATTGTATATCTTCATTTTGATATGATTCTAAAATTTTAATTCTTGATATTCCCATTCCACTAAACCCTTTACACCAGCTATCTGTATACTCATATTTACTCGTACTCATTTTCTCACTTTTATGTATACCATGTATTACTCTATCGTACTTATTGGTTTTTAATATGTCCTTTAACTTATAAAATGCGAGAAGTTGACCTGATAATCCATGAACAAATCCCTTTAATGAATCTTCTAAATTTAGAGTATCGTGAGCTTTCCAATATACAAATTCATTATGTGTTTGCATATTATTGACAATGTAGTCGCCGAGATTTTCAGCCACTTCAAGCAATATTTTATACTTAGGATTAACTTGATAGAACTTAACTGCAGTTAAAACTAGACCAGCTGAACCACCTAATATATCAAAATGCTTATCGTTATATTCACCTTTTTCGATATCAGAGTTGATATTCATAAATATTTGCAATATCACCTTTTCATTGAGAGAGGTTATATGCGGTAAATTTGTTAAATAGTAAGAAACAATAGCATTAACACCATTTACAAAACCATAATTATTTTTATTTTTGGTTAGAATTTCTAACAAGGCTTTTTGTTCGAGTTTATTTATAAATTCAATGTAATTAGGATCAGCATTATTTCTCAATAATGAACTTATTCCCAATAATCCATCATATATTCCATTATTCAAATGGTTTATCTCGAGCTCCCCTTGCCAATTTGTTTTTAGTCCAATAAAATCTAGATCACCGCCTTTTGATATATAGCTACCATCCAGAATTTTCCCTGTAATTGCTTCCTTTATTTTATTTGTAGGTAATTTAGTCTGAAAATTAATTGTTTCCTTTACTGTATTCAGCTTATTTAGATTATCATTTTGATTGGAAAGGGATATTTCTATAATTTTTCTTTGTAATAAAAAGTCAGCATATGAAATTTTTTCGAATTTCATTTCTAAATCTATTTCATTACTTGATAAACTCTCGCAAGCCCCCCATTCATACTTATTAAAGAAATATGGAACATCATAGGATAATAGTGCCTCTATCTCTTTTTGAATAATATCTTTCCTAGTAGCCAAGTATGTGTTTTTTTCGAGAATATTCCGTAAATATTTTATAGTCTTTAATTTATTCTCTAATAAATCCGGAACATTTAGTCTATCTAATAAAAGAGTATAGACTTTTGTATTTCGATATACTTTTCGATAATTCCATTTAGAAATACTGTTTTTTAAAATATACATATATTCCTCTTTATTTTTTAAAACTGAATTATATGCATCTTCAAAACCTTTAATAATATCATTAATATAATTATCATACTCGTATATATCATTGTTAAAAAACGGTAAATTCTGAACCGTATCTTCTACTATTGTCTCTTCTCTTATTTCAATTGGATTGGATGTAAATTCATTTTTTATTTTAATTGTTTTTACCAAAGTCTTCATTACTCTCCCAATTGCACTGTAATCCCTTATTACCTCTCTACCTCCACTAAACCTTATAGGTAGCATTCTAGAATTTAATACTGAATTAGATAATATAAAACTACTGTTTTCTTCAGCGATACTTGGATTTAATGTACTTCCTAATGTCTCAAAATCAATTATGACTGGTGAGGATCCTTGAGCTATAATATTTTCATTATGTATGTCACTTCCATTAATCAGATATATTACAGAAAGCACGACACCTAAATTATAATAATAGTCTTTAATTTGCTCATTAGATTCACATGATTCATGATTAATAAATTCCATATATCCATAATTTTTTTTATTAACTACTTGTGGAATAAAGATATCTGTATTTAAGTCCTTATTCAGTTGATTAATTAAACTGTGATATAAAATAGAATTTTTCAAATCAACTGGTTTTAAAATTACCTTATGATTAAATTTATCTTCTAAAAGGATTGTTCGCTTTCCATTATTATGATAGTCACCTAGGTTAATAACTTTTTCCAGATGCATAATATTAAAACCCGACATTTTATGAATTTCTTTTTGATCTTTTTTAAGAGCTCCTTGTAACCACATCAAATAATTTATTTCATTTTCAATTATTGTAAAAATTTTTTCATTTAGTAAAGGTAACATTTTAAAGAAATTCACATGAATTTTTTTAAAATGAAAGAAATTCCTCGTAAAATACTTATATTCTTCATTGATATCCATTCCTATTAAAGCTTTTTCTACTCTAAGTTTATTTATGTATACAATTAAGGATGGTCTTAATACTTGATATAATCTTTTTTCTAAATCTAACATTATCGATTCAGAAATCCTCTCAACATTACCCAAAAAATCAATTTTATTTATTATCATATTTTTAAAGAATGCTACATATGTTTGTATAATTTTTTGAAAGTTATAGTTTTCATCATTCTTAATAACATCGTTACATGAAAAATCCTCTAAAAAGATAATAAAATTTTTTTCTAGGTCTTCTTTTGTTACTAAAGAGGACACATTATCTATTGTATTTAAAATTCCACGTGAATTATTTTTCATAATAACCTCTTCTTTTTATAGGTAGGAGAAATAGTTAGAAATTCATTATCATTAAAGAGAGTAAGGCCTTTTGCCTTACTCTCTTTAACTATTAGTAGCATCTTTTACAAGTCCAGATTCCATTAATTGGTACGCATATTTGAGGTGTCACTCTTGGACAATCTTTAGTTAAAGTTTCAATATAACCAGGTCCTATACCACCAACTAATTGTTCAAGCTCTTCATCTTCTACAACTTGTAAATATTTTTCATTCTCCATTCCAATACCTACCTTCTTATTTTTTGAAAATGTTGTTATAAATTCAATAATCTACCACAACATTGTCTGAAAATAATATACCATTAAATGTTAATAAAAAAAAGACATATTTACAAAAAAATAAAATAATAGGATATCTAACTATATTGATATAATAAAAAGAAACGTGCTTATTATAGCGTTAAAATTTTAACCCTATTTTCTTAACTGATATTTTTTTATTTTATAAATTTGTTATAATCGATGCTGATTATTAATTTAAATAATTCTTCTAAGACCTAAATAACGATTAAGAATTGTAATTACACTTATGAAAAAAATTAGATTTATAGAATATAATTATAAAGAATATTTTACCATAAAAGGAGATAATGAACTCCTTTACTTTAATTGTATAAGATCTCACCAAAAAATTTCAATTATAAAATAACTTTAATATGTTTAATTTCTCTTACAAAATCCCCCCTGCCTAAAAGGCTTTGTCAGGATCTAGTATCAAGCTTGAATTGCAAAAAGCTTGTCAAAAATAAAAAGATGAAATTGTAAGTATGTTCACTTCTCAATTCCATCTCTTTTAAAAATTGTATATCATCAATTCTCTTGTTCCTCGCTATTCTACCAAATTAATAGCAATACATTATGTAGATATAGGTTTATACTATTCTACATTTAAATACATATAATATTGCCTATACTTTGTTATTTTCATGTGAAACTAATTCACTATATATCTCTTTCTCTATATTTTTCAAGAGAATTTCCAACCTATTTTTTGTAGCTAGATTAAAATGTGGATTTAATTCTTTTATTATAAATTCAAGTATCTCAAAGCTTATGTAATCTCCTAATTCAAGTGAATATTGATCACCCAAGAAAGTTTTTAATTTTTTAGAGATCTCCACTTTATCTTTTTTGGTAATATTTACCCCATCCGATAACAAACCTCTCTTAGATTAGTCTTAAATACTAATTCAAACAGTTTTTATAGCATAATAAAAATATTTTGGAATTAACATAAATCATATAATGAAATTTTTAAAAATAAATAAAAAATATACATCATAATCACTAAACAATATATTATGCATCATAAACATATATTGGCTCGTCATAAAGGCGTAAACATTTTGACCAATTTCCACATAACGTTTCCCATTCACCAGCAGGATATACTTCCGTACGCAATATATGAAGTGGTATACGTAAATTCAATAACCGACCACTAAGCGTCGTACGAGTAACTCCCGCTGGCATTAAAAACTTTGCTTCAATTACCTTTTTCAGTTCCATCAACGAGTATTCTGGATAACTCATCAATATTTCATTTGAATGAGGCCAGACCTCAGTATCATTTGAATGACGGCGTACCGTATACTCATGTTGATATAAGCCGACAATACGATGCCATATCTCTAAATGGGTAAATAAATCGCTATGTAAATCCCTTGCATATAAAAAATGTTCTTGTTTATTTGCTTCTGTAATTTTTGCAAGCAAACGTTTATTAGCAATACTCTTACCTGACCAAATTATTGTAGGTTCTTTCTTTAAATTATTTACCCATTCCCCCATTGGTAATAAATGATTCCAAGCACGAATTTTTATTTTTTCATCAGGTACTACCTGTACAGCAACGCGTTTACAACCTAATGCCATCATAGCCTTCATACGATGGGCACCATCAAGTAACAGATAATTACCATCACTAAGCTCAGATACTAAGGGCGGATTTCGTAAAACACCTTCGCTTTCCATTACACGACAAATTTGTTCCAATCTTTTGTGTTCATATGATTCATGAAAGCGAATTTGCTTGGGATGTAAGAGATCTAAGGCCGAAATAATTTCACTCATAAAAACAGCTCCTCAAATAATTACATAAATTCTAAGCTTATCAAATAACTAATTTTCTATAATGATTAGTCGTGTTTACCGATATTTAGAAGCTATTAAACAATTATTTCAAACTGCGTTTTAATAATTTTACTAGTCTTCTAATAAAACACCAATTTCATTTTCCCTAGCCCTTTGATAGTAATAAGCAGCAATGGCTACATCAAATATGGCCATACCCATTGGATTAAATAATATTGCTTTGTCATAAGGGAAATTTTGCAGTGCTCCTCGGATTACAACGTCAGCAATTGATATTGTATCTTCTTTTTGTAAACCTCTTTCAAGGTGCATCCTTTCAACATCAGTTTTTTCACGACAGACTTCTTCCCAATTATCAACAACTAGGGATTTTGTATATTCTAAGATATCAGGCTTAAAATCACGAAGAGAAACATTGAGTAGTAGTGCTCCATCTTTTGGTTTCTTATCGATATAACCTTCTGCAGAAACAGTACAAGTAATAAAAATATCAGCATCATTATAGGCTTCTTCATATGCATTAACCTTTTGAGTTTTAGAATAAATTTCCTCAGGAATTAATTCGTCTTTAATTCCATTGATATCATATAAGTAAACACTTTCGATTTTATCGCCTAATAGGGCAGTTACCATCTTTAAATGCATCTGACCAATAGGTCCAAATCCAATAATTCCAACCTTAATATTATTTAAATCTCTTAACTTGGCAAACTCTCGAATCATTAACCCTGTAACAGAAGCTGTTCGTATTACACTAACCATTGCTGTATTAAGTGTCGCAAATGGTTTCCCAGTCATAGCATCATTTAATATAGTAACTGAATGTGCACGTTGAATACCTTTCTCAATATTCTTTGGAAAACTAGCTATCCATTTGATTCCTGAAACCTTAAATTCCCCTCCAATATAAGCTGGCATAGCAATAATTCTATTAGCCGGATCATCGAAACGTAAGTATGGCTTAATTGGCTGAGAAAAATCTTCTGAATCAAGACTTTGTACTGCCTTTGAAATGACATTTATTGTTTCTTCCCAATTAACACCCATTTCATTGATATGTTTAGTATTTAAATACATCATAATTGCTTCCTCATTTCTATATCATTTTTATAAAGAAACTAACTGGTCTTCTACTGATTTTTGTGTATTAAGCCATTCTACCCATTCTACGTTGTAAATAGTAGATGTGTAAGCTTGACCATTATCAGGACATAAGAAAACAACATTAGGAGTATTTTGAACATCCCTATTTTCAAAATATTTTTGGATTGCATAATAAGAAGTCCCTGATGATCCACCGGCAAATATTGCATGTCTATTAAATAGCTCATAGCAACCTGCAACAGTATGAACCTCCGGTACAATAATTACATCATCAATCAAAGCTTTTTTAACCATACCAGGTATCATACTGGCACCAATTCCTGGTATATATCGTTTACGAGGCTTATCACCAAAGATAATGGATCCTTGACTATCTACCGCAATAATTTTAATATTAGGGAATTTTTCTTTTAATCGTGTAGATACCCCAGCGATCGTCCCTCCAGTACTCACTCCAATGAAGGCATAATCTAGCTGCTTAAAATCATTAGATATTTCTCCACCAATTCCTTGATAATGAGCTTCAAAGTTATCAGCATTATTATATTGATTTGTCCAGTATGCATTAGGAATAGTATTTAAAAGTTCTTTCACCTTATTTAAACGCGTTAATAAATAGCCACCTGTTTCATCTCGTTCATCCACTTTAGCTACTTGATAGGAAGTTGCTCTCAAAAAATTCTCATAACTATCATTAATATTTGGATCAATAACTGGTATGAATTTCAGACCAATATACCTACAAAGAGTAGCAAGAGCAACCGCAAAGTTACCAGATGAAGATTCGATAATCGTAGAATTTTCAGTCACTTCACCGCGACTTATTGCTGATTTTAAAATATGGTAAGCAGCACGTACTTTAACACTATTCATTAGATTGTAATATTCTAGTTTTGCATACAGATTAATCTTTTCATGCTCTAATTTAATCATAGGTGTGTTGCCGATTACCCTTTCTAAACTCTCTAATTTCTTGAGCATAATTTGCTTCCTTTCTTGATTAAAATCTAAAAAAATTAATTAAACATTTACAAATTCAAATATAAATCACTTTTAAATAACTTATATTCAGGTTTACTTTAAATGCCCTTTCGAATGTAGCTCAAATAGAACTTATAGCTGAAAGACAATAAACGCTAGATTCTTTAGTAGCGGTAAGCTAAGCACCATTCAAGTACTGCCATAGCACTATTTAGCTTGTTTTCGGCTTGGGTAAATACAATACTTTTCGGTCCATCAATAACTGTTGCTGCTACTTCTTCACCCCGGTGTGCTGGGAGGTCATGCATAAAAGTAGCTTCCTGATATAAAGTCAAAATTTCCTCTGTCACTGCAAATGGATTAAATGCATCTTTCCATAAAGGATCTATTTTGCTTGTCCCTGTTGTTTGCCACCTTGTTGTATATACAACATCCACTTCACTAGGTAACATTTTTATATCATGACATTCAATAACTTTAGCACCAGAAAATCGTGCATATTCTTTTGATTTTTCAAGTACACTTGGGGACACTCCATAACCAGCAGGTGTAAAAAGATATAACTCTGTACCTGGAAAACGAGATAAAGAAAGAGCTAGAGCTGCTGCACTGTTATTACCTTCTCCCATATATAAAACCCGTAATCCAGCTATCTCACCAAATTTTTGTTTCATTGTTGTTAAGTCTGTTAGTGCTTGTGTTGGATGTTCTTCCGCACTCATCGCATTAATGACTGCCATACGACTTTGAGATGCCAGTTTTTCCATTTCCTTTTGACTATCTGCAGTTCTTGCTACTAGTCCATCCAGCATTCGCGAAAGTACTTGAGTAGTGTCTTCTATAGACTCCCCTGTATTTTCTTGCAAATCATTTGGACCATACGATACAATTTGTGCACCCATCTTTAATGCTGCAACAGAAAATGCCGATCGAGTTCTAGTCGATGTTTTACGGAAGTAAATCCCAATTATATTTCCAGCTAATATTTGATTAGGTTGCGATTTACCTGTGGCAAACTCTACCCCACGAGTTACAATTTGATTAATATCACTATCAGTAAGATCCTCAAGAGTAATTAAATGTTTTCGAATAGCCATTATCATATTACCTCCCTTTTGAATAAGTGCATGTAACAAAAATGTATTTACATATATATGTAAATAAAAACTATTAAAACAGCTAAGGTAAAAAATAATAGATTGCAAATATAATTCATGTGGATCCATTACCACACTTTTCTATATTTGTTTTTAAACTAATGTATAGCAGTTGACATATAGCCTATATGAACTCGAATGCTATTTTTACTCATACATACTTAAATATAATTCTATTGTTAGTCTATATTCTTATTTTTTATGATATAGCTCTGCTGAATATATTACACACTACAACGCTAAAAATATACTCAAAATACTGAATTTTCAGCTTTCTCAATTCTTTTATCAATTTTCTGTCAATTCATACTTGTATTCTCTTTTTTACTAATAATATACATACAATGTTGGCCGTTTCTTTTATAGCCCCATCTCTAAAAAACCCACCCATTCAAAAGTATCGTTTTCCAGATTGTCAGTTAAGATGCAAATTACTGCTGCAGTTATTAAAGAGCCCTCTTTAAAAGAGATATACTCCTTCTACTGGCTCGCTATTAGTAGTTATGATAATCTCTTAATTGTTACAGCTACAACGTTAACAATTGTTATTGCAACCATTGATCTAAGTAAACAAACAATGAATGACATACTAATATATACACAAAGTAATCTATTAAGCGTAAAATGATTGCATATCCAGCAAGTTTAATTACTTATTCAGATGTTTACTTTTAGAATTTTCAAAATTAAATTCCCGAAAATTTTCTTTCCTTAGGGAAATATCGATCATTTTAAACTATGTAAGAATGCTTATCTTCTATAAAGTAATTACACAAATCAACAAAATCAATTTCAATTATTGATTCTGGAAAACTATCTAAAGAAGCACAACAAGAAAGCTTATAATCTTTACCAATAGTAAACTTTTTATAATAAACCTCATTAGATAGCATGTCACCATAAAATATTGTATTTTTATTAATAACAAAAGAGTTTAAAGGTATAGTTAGTCCTTTCCCTATCCATTTAACAAAACTTTCTTTTATAGTCCATAATTCATAAAAAACATCTAATTGTTGTTCTACATTTAATGAATTTAAATAATTAAATTCTTCCTCAGTAAAAATATTTTTAATCATTATAGTATCTATGGACCGGACTTTTTCTACATCTATTCCTACTTCTTCCTCATGAATAGCTCCAACAACCCAACTTTCGGAATGTGATATATTAAAATGAAAATTATTTAACTCATCAACATAAGGCTTTCCGTATTCATTGTATTTATATTTAATATCTTTATTTTCTTTTGAGAAATTTGTAGTAATTAAATATCTTATTATAATATCTCCAATTAAGGCGCTATATTGGTCGGGCTTTCTTTTATATTTCTGTATTTTCATCTGCTTTTCTTTTGAGACCAAACGCATAAGTTTCTGCATAATATTATGTTCTATATTTCCTGGCACACGTACCTTATATATATTCATTATTTCCTTCCCACCTAACATCTTATATAAATTTAAAAACTCTCAATGAACAATTCTTATTTATTTTTGATAGTAACAAACATTTTCAGAGGATAATATTCTATTTCACATTCATATTTTCCAACCTCTTATGTTTATTATTGAATGGGCTCAAAGAAAAAAGTCTCATAATATGTTATACACGAATTTATGAGACTTTTAGAAAACTAATAGTGTACAATTTTAAATAATATTTCACTTATTTACATGTGCTAATAAGAGCATTTGTTTAAAATTCATTTTTATACTCTTTACCAATTCATGAATATGCGGTTTCTCTAACATACTCAGATGGGAACCTGGCACTTGCAAAGCGTATACTTCCCCTGATGTATATTCATTCCATCTGTTATAATCTACTAGTGGGTGAATGTCATTAATAGATGCATTAAATAGAAAGATATCTGCTTTTATTTTTTGTTTACAATTATATTTTAGGTATGCATATCTATTAGCTATCATTACTTTTAACTTATTCATCATTGGATCTTCAAAATTTTGCTGACAACTATTTTCATTCAATGTAAATTTTTTCAGTAAAGATTCTATTAATTGTTCTTCACTCATTTGCTCAAAACTATTTTTCTCAATCCCTAACTGATCATTGAATTTTTCCAATTCTTCAAATGCATTCCTAATATTTAAACTAAGAATCTCCTTACCTTGTTCAATAGGATGAACATCAAGTAAACCTAGAAAACTAACTTTATCACCTAGTTCTTCTAATTTTCTAGCCATTTCAAATGCAACTATTCCACCAAAAGACCATCCTAATAAGGTATATGGCCCTTCCTTTTTTACTTGTTTAATCTCTTCTATATATCTTACCGCCATTTCCTCTACAGATAAGTTTGGAAATCTACTATCATCATATCCTATAGATTGTAACCCATATACAGTCTTATCCTCTCCTAATTCTCTAGCCAAATCATAATAGTTTAATATACCCCCGCCTTGCCCATGAACAATGAACCATTGACTATCCTTGTTTGTTCCATTTTGAATTGGAATTAAACACTCACTGTCTATTCCTTTATTCCTACTTATTACATTACTTAATTGTTCAATAGTAGCCTTTTGAAATAATAAACTTAATGGCAGTTGCACATTAAACATTATCTTGATATTTTCGAATAACTTTAATCCCTTAAGAGAATGACCACCTAATTCAAAGAAATTATCATTTATACCAATATTATTTACGCCTAATATACTACTCCAAATATCAATTAAACTACTATCTATTTCATTTCTTGGTGGTACATAATTACTATTGCTCATTGTATTTAGCTTCGGTAACTTGCTTCTATCTATTTTCCCATTTTGTGTTAATGGTATATTGTGAATTGGTATGAGTTGTTGAGGTATCATATAATGTGGTAACTTTGTTGCTAAATATGCTCTTACCTCTGGAATACTAATATCTTTTTCAGTAACTACGTATGCACATAAATACTTTTCTCCAGCTTCATCTTCTTGATCTATTACTACGGTCGTTTTGATTGTCTCATATTTTAACAAACTCGCTTCTATCTCACCTAGTTCTATTCGATATCCCCTTACTTTCACTTGATGATCAACTCGGCCCAAGTATTCAATGTTACCATCAGGGAGCCACCTTGCTATATCTCCTGTTTTATATAGTTTCTCACCAGGTTCAAATGGATGATCAATAAATTTATCTGCTGTTAATTCTTTTCGATTGATGTATCCTCTAGCTAACCCTATGCCAGAAATACATATTTCTCCTGGAACACCTATAGGTTGTAGCCTGTAAAATGAATCCAATATATAAATTTTAGTATTTAACAATGGCGAACCTATCGGTACGTTTTGTGTTGTAATTTCTTTATCCGTCTCATATTGATAAGATGTACAACAGACTGTAGCCTCTGTAGGTCCGTATCCATTTAATATTTGGAGGTTCCCTCTAAATAGATGATCGTATTTTGCGAGTAATTCTGTTTTAATTGGTTCTACTCCTACAAGTAGCTTATTTAACACTATCTTCTGGTTATCTCTAACAAAATAATCATATATTTCATTTAATAAAGTAGGTGGAATATATGATAACGTGACCTGTTCCTCAAGAATGACTTGTACAAGTTTTGGTACATCAAACTTCTCACCTTGATAAATAGTCATTCTTGCGCCATATACCAATGGGACAAATATTTCAAATATGGTAACATCAAAAGAGATGCTACTAGAGAATAGAACGTTATCAGATATCCCTATATCTTGAGAGAAATCTTCATACATTGCACACACAAAATTCGTTAAGGATCGATGTTCAATCATTACGCCTTTAGGTTGTCCTGTAGAACCTGATGTATAAATAACATACGCTAAGTTGTGAGGTTCTATCATCATATGCATGTCTTCTCCTTGCTCTTCTTCAAAAGACATATCCATTAGATCTATTACACTACCTTGGAATTCTATCTCCTTTATAATAGAGTTTTGATGTACTAATACATGTGAACATCCACTGTCTATAAGCATATACTCCACTCTTTGTTTTGGTAAGTCAGTATCAATCGGTAAATACGCCCCACCTGCTTTTAAGACACCTAATATACCTATAACCATCTCGATAGAGCGTTCCATCATCACGCCAACAATGGATTCTCTTTTAACCCCTTGGTCTAATAACCTTCTCGCCAACCGATTAGCTTTTATATTTAACTCATTATATGTAATTCCTTTTTCATTACATACAACGGCTATTTGATTAGGGTTCCGTTTCACTTGTTCTTCAAACATTTTATGCACTAAAAAATGATTAGAATTTGAATTCTCTTTTTTGTTAAATTCATTCATTATACAATGTTCTTCTTCTACAGATAACATATTAATATTACGCAATCGTATTTTAGGGTTATTAGTTACTTCCTGAACTATATTTGTAAAATGTACCATTAACCTTTCTATTGTCTCCGCTTTAAATAACTTAGTACTATATTCTACTTTTAAATGAATGTTATTATCTATTTCCGTTGCTACTAATGACAAATCAAATTTTGAAACTGACTGTTTAAATTGATACGGTGTAAATTCTAATTCACCAATAGATATTGGATTCATATCCATATTTTGAAAAACAAACATGGTATCAAATAATGGATTTCTACTTGTATCCCTATGCAAGTCTAAATCTTCTAATAGTTCTTCAAAAGGATAGTCTTGATTTTCATAAGCTTCTAATGTATTGAGTTTTAATCTACTCAAAAACTCAATAAACTCATCGTCATTTTCTAGATAATTTCTCATTACCAAAGTATTAATAAACATACCAATCATATGATTAGTATCAGAATGAGACCTTCCAGCAATTGGTGAACCTACAATAATGTCTTCTTGACCTGTGTATCTAGATAAAAGTATGTTATAAATGGCCAATAAAATCATATATGGCGTGGTACCAGTTTCAGTTGCTAGCTTATTTACTTTAAAAGTTAAATCTGTTCCCAAATTAAAGGAACAAACCTTACCTTTAAAGCTTTGTATAGTCGGTCTTTGAAAATCGGTTGGGAAATTTAAAACCGGGAGTTCTCCTTTTAAAGTTGTTAACCAATAATTCTTTTGTTCACTAATTAGATTCTTATAGTAAGTTCCATTTTGCCACATCACATAGTCTTTGTACTGAACTCTCAATTTTGGAAGTTCATTTCCTTTATACAATTCTACAAACTCTTTTATTAATATCCCCATTGATAAACCATCAGAGATTATATGATGCATATCTACTACAAGGATATGTCTTTCTTCTGCTATCCTTAAAAGCAACACTCTTAATAATGGCGCTTTTGATAAATCAAATGGACTTATAAACTCATGTATTAAATAATCCGCATCTTTTTCATTTACATGAACGTATTTAATATTGAATTCTACATTAGGCTCAATTTTCTGCACTAATTCTCCATCTAAAATTTGAAAAGAAGTTCTTAATATTTCATGTCTTTGCATTAAAGATTGAAATATATTTTCAAACTTATCTTTACAAATATCCCCTTCTACTTTAAGTATTGTGGGCATGTTATAAGTTGTATTTGTACCATCTTCGAATTGATCTACTATAAACATTCTCTTTTGTGACGTAGAAGCTAAATAATACTCTTGTTGTTTTATAGGTTCTATGGAAATATAATTACTTTTTTCCATTTCTAATATACATTTTGAAAAATCAATCAAAACAGGAAATTTAAATAGGGTTTTAATAGATAATTGCACATCAAATTCTTTATTAACAATAGAAATTAACTTAGCAGCCTTTAATGAATGACCACCTATCTCAAAAAAGTTATCCTGTATTCCTACCCTTTGAATTCTTAAAACATCTTTCCAAATCTCAACTAATTTTCTTTCTGTAGAATTTGTCGGCTCTATATGACTAGATTTTAAATTATAAATAGGTTGAGGTAATTTTTTTCTATCTATTTTTCCGTTTTGTGTTAACGGTATGTTTTGAATGGGTATGATCTGTTGAGGTATCATATAATATGGTAACTTTGTTGCTAAATATGCTCTTACCTCTGGAATAGGAATATCTTTTTCGGTAACTACATACGCGCATAAATACTTTTCTCCACTTTCATCTTCTCGCTGTATTACTACGGCGGTTTTGATTGTCTCATATTTTAACAAACTTGCTTCTATCTCACCTAGTTCTATTCGATATCCCCTTATTTTCACTTGATGATCCACTCGTCCCAAGTATTCTATGTTACCATCAGGTAGCCATCTCGCTATATCTCCTGTTTTATATAATTTCTCACCAGGTTCAAACGGATGATCAATAAATTTATCTGCTGTTAATTCTTTTCGATTGATGTATCCCCTAGCTAACCCTATGCCAGAAATACATATTTCTCCTGGAACACCTATAGGTTGTAGCCTGTGAAATGAATCCAATATATAAATTTTAGTATTTAACAATGGCGAACCTATTGGTACGTTTTGTGTTGTAATTTCTTTATCCCTCTCATATTGATAAGATGTACAACAGACTGTAGCCTCTGTAGGTCCGTATAAATTTAATATTTGGAGGTTCCCCCTAAATAGATGATTGTATTTTGCGAGTAATTCTATTTTAATTGGTTCTACTCCCACGAAAAGTTTATTTATCGATATCTTCTGATTCGCCCTTACAAAATAATCATATATTTCATTTAATAAGGTAGGTGGAATATATGCTAACGTGACCTGTTCCTCAAGAATGACTTGTACAAGTTTTGGTACATCAAACTTCTCACCTTGATAAATAGTCATTCTTGCTCCATATACCAATGGGACAAATATTTCAAATATAGTAACATCGAAAGAAATACTACTTGAGAATAGTACATTATCAGTTATCCCTATATCTTGAGAGAAGTCCTCATACATTGCACACAAAAAATTAGTTAAGGAACGATGTTCAATCATTACCCCTTTGGGCTGGCCTGTAGAACCTGATGTATAAATAACATATGCCAAATTTTGAGGTTCCATCGTTATCTGCAAATCTTCTAATTGTTCTTCTTCAAAAGGAATATCCATTAGATTTATTACACTACCTTGAAATGCTACTCCCTTTATAATAGAGTTTTGATATGTTAGTACATGTGAACACCCGCTGTCTGTCAGCATATATTCCACTCTTTGTTTTGGTAACTCGGTATCAATCGGTAAATACGCCCCACCCGCTTTTAAGATACCTAATATGCCTACAATCATCTCAATAGAGCGTTCCATCATCACACCAACAATGGATTCTCTTTTAACTCCCTGGTCTAATAACCTTCTCGCCAACTGATTAGCTTTTATATTTAATTGTTTATATGTAATTTCTTTTCCATTACATACAATCGCTATTTGATTAGGATTCTGTTTTACCTGCTCTTCAAATAATTGAGGAGCTGTTACAGTCTCACAAAGTAATGTTTTATGAACTCTAGTCGTATGATTGAAATCAAATAATATTTGATTCTTTTCTGTTTTAGGCATTACATCTAGATCCATTGCAGATTTATTTGGATCTTTCATTAATATATCTAAAATATTATATAAATGATTAACTATTCTACTAACTAACCCTTCACTATATAAAGTAGAATTGTAATCCACTTGAACCTTTAACTGTTCTTCATTTTTCATAAACCTAATAACCATATCAGAGTTTATTTTATCTGTACTCTCATAACAATGAATATCATCTAACATTACTATTGTATTTAATAAGGGAAGATTATTACTCTCTCCATCTAGACTTAATAATTGAGTAAGTTTATTAAAAGGAAAATGACAATGTTCATTTGACTCTAAAATTGTTTCTTTAATTTTATATATTATTTCTTTAAAATTATCTTCTTGATTTATTTGAGTACGTAATAATAAAAAGTTGTTTTGAAAAACCGTCTCTTCTTGACCTTGTTTAAAAATTGGCATTCCAATTACTACATCATCCTTATCGGTATATCTACTTAAGAGATATTTCACGCCTGATAATAAAATAGTGTACAGTAACATATCAGAATTATTGCTAATTGCTACAGCTCTCTTCGCAATATCCGATGGGAATTGACAATAATAACTTTCTTTAGAAGCCTGAATATTATTTAAAGACAGACAATCACAAGGAAATCTACTTAACTCAACATCACCTGATAACTTGTCTAACCAATATTCTTTTTCTTTTTTAAATTTTTCACTAGATAATAAAACCTGCTGGGTAAATTTATCAAGCATTTTTTCTTCCCACCATTCTCTATGATATTGATACTAAATACTACATATTTAGTGGTTATGTTCCCCATAGACCTATCCGTTTTATCATGAGGGGGCACAATCATACTCGTCATTGGGATTTTTCTTCCTCAGTAATAAAACTCCCAATGACGACCAATTAGATTGCTACTTTAACGATAGAAGTTTCACATAAAGCATAGAAATGCACTTTTCTCTTACTCAGATACATCTCTTAATTTTTTCACTTCACAGATTTTACCATATCTAGTATTTTCATAATTAACTCGCCCACGATGTCAGCTTGATGTAGTAAAAACATATGACCACCATTAACTGTTAGAAAATGAACCTCATTGCCCCATTCTACCCACTTCTTAGCCCCTTTTACTGTATAATTAGAGTCTGTTGTTCCACTAATAATATATAGAGGCGCTTTCAACAATGTTGTGTCATCATTTATATAATTCTCAATGGCACGAAAGTCTGATCGAATAACTGGAAGGATATAGTTTAAAAGCTCCTGATGTTGTAATACTTCATCCGGTAATCCTCCCAAAGACTTTATATAATCTATAAAGTCTTTATCATCTAAATGATTTGTTTTTCTTCTTATTTCCGGTGGATTCATAGCAGAGATAATAACATTTTTAGGATTTATGCCCTTACTTTCTAAAATTTGAGCCATACGGTGAACTATAATTCCTCCCATGCTATGGCCAAATAATGTAACCTCTCCCTCTAAAATTGGTTGCATCTCCATTAAATATAAATTAACAAGATCATCTATGTTATCAACTAGTGGAGAAAGATTAGGACCATGGCCTGGAGGATCAAATGAAATAAGTTTTATATCTTTCGGTAAATAATTCTTTAAAGGTAAAAAAGAATTCGAATAGCCCCCAGCATAAGGAACACAAACCAAATATTTGTTACTATTCAATCCTGGCGATAAATCTTTCATTAATTTTCTCAAGTGACTTCTCCTTTATTAAATAAAATTTTCATCAAATAGTTGTTTAATCAAACAAATTATCAATTTCTTCATCACTAAGGTTTAAGGTTTCAAAATCTGATGAAGTAAATTCTTTTGTTTGCATTTGACAACAGGATTGGATATATGTCTGTAGTCGTTCTAGATAATCTGAAAATAAATTTTCTACAAAATTCTTTTGAAAATGACTTGTACTAAATGTCACATGAATTTCTAAGCTTTTATTCTTAACCATGGCCACAATATCCAATAATGCAGTAATATGATTATCTTTTGATTGTTCACTGCCACTTTGATAATCAACAATAGTAAACCATCCATCCCCGAGAGAATTATCTATCTCTCCTAAATAGTTAAAACGAATTATATTTTGAGTTAAATCTTTGCAAGAAGGAAACTTCTCTTTAAGAATTCCATATCCAATTCCCTTATTAGGTCTTTTACGAACCTCTTCTTTAACACTCTTTATTTGATTAGCAATATTATGCGAAACTTTTAATACAATAGGATACATCGTTGTAAACCACCCTACTGTACGTGAAATATCAAGATGCTCAAATAATTCCTCTCGACCATGACCTTCTAACTCAAATTTAATTTGATCTTGGTTTGTATATTTACCTAAATTTTCTGTCAATACAGCAAGTAACAACTCCATTGGTTGTGTATTGTAAGGCACATTTGCAGTAGTTAATAGTTTTCTTGTATCATCTGCATTCAATGTAAAGGTAAGAGTCGTACAACTTTCAACAGTACTATTTTCTTTTTCTTTATTAATTTGAAAATTATTATCTAGCGTGTTATCTATGGATTCCCAATAATCTAATTCAGCATGTACTAAATTAACTCCTCGACTATTTAAAGCTTCAGACCAATCTTGGAAAGAGTTAGTTTTTAATGGTAGCGATGGAACTTCTCCTAAATACAAGCTATTCAAACATCGGTTTGCATCTTCAATTAAAATACGCCAGGACACAGCATCAACAATAAGGTGGTGTGCAGTTAATAATAACAACTGTTGATCATTTGAAAGCTGGAATAAGGCCCCTTTAAATAATGGTCCTACATTCAAATTTAAACTTCCTTTTAACTCTTGACCTTTTATATGAACCTGATTCAAAGCCATTTCAATTGGAATTTCAGACAAATCAAACATGGTAACCTTAGAATCAACAATGGACATATCTTCGTCATAATAGAAGTAATCCTGCTTATCCTCATACCTTAACCGTAACAAATCATGATGATGCATGATCGTATTTAACATCTTATTAACATATTCTTCTTTAACCGGCTTCTTCAAAGACAGTAATACCGATTGATTCCAATGATGCGGGTTCTTAAACTGTTGATCAAGGAACCAACGCATAATAGGAGTAGGCTCTACCTTTCCTGTTACCAATGTTTGTGAGACTGTAACATCTTTTTGTTTAACTAACATTGCTGCCAATTCACTTACAACTGGATAATTTAGTACATCTTTAACTCTAACTTTCCATCCCAGTTCTTGTAATCTAGCGCTCACTTGGATCGCTTTAATAGAATCTCCACCTAAATGATAAAAATTACTATGCAATTCGATTCTATCAGTCTGTAATATTTCCTTGAGAACTTCACTAACCATTCCAGTAACATCTTCATCTACTTCTTCTAAATGAGTATGATTAGAACCGTTATTTAACATCGGATCTGGCAACGCTTGACGATCTACCTTTCCATTGATAGTAAGCGGTAGCTGATCCATATAGATAAAAAATGAAGGAATCATATAACTTGGTAGCATATGCGAAATAAAACTGCGTATTTCTATATTTTGAACACTGTCTTTCAAAACAATGTAAGCAACTAGATGATTTGAATTATCCTCACCTTGCCAATTCACCACTACTACATCTTTAACAGACTTGTGTTGTAACAGTGCATTCTCAACTTCCCCTATTTCAATACGATATCCTTTAACTTTCACTTGAGAATCCATCCGTCCTTGATACTCAATTAATCCATTTGGCAACATGACAGCTAAGTCACCACTTCGATACATCTTCTCACTCGAAATAAATGGATTGGATAAAAAACGTTGCGCTGTTAAATCCGGACGATTTAAATAACCTTTAGCTACCCCATCACCCGATATATAAATTTCTCCTTTTACACCAATAGGAACCGGCTGAAGATTCTTATCCAATAAATATATTTGAACATTATCAGCTGGTGTACCAATTGGTACGGATGCTCTTCGATCTAGATCTGGATCATAACGATGAATCATACATCCAACCACAGTTTCAGTTGGTCCATATTCATTAATTATTTCAACTTTACCGCTAAAAAGATCATATATCTTTTCGGCTACTGAGGTTTTCAAATCCTCTCCACCCACAATCAATCTGCGAAGAGATGAAACTCTTGGGGGTGAATAGTTATTTAACAATGCTAAATGTGAAGGCGTAACTTTCAACACTGTTACTACATTTTCCTTGAGTATTTTTGACAAAATAAACTCATCTTCATTATCATGATATATTACTAACAATAAACCACTTATTAAAGGAGTGAATATTGAAGTTACTGTTAAATCAAAAGAAACGGATGAATATAATGCAAAAACATCATTTTCACTACTAATATAGTTCTTTTTAGCCCAGGAAATATAGTTAACCAATCCACATTGAGTGATTACAGTTCCTTTAGGATTCCCCGTGGTTCCAGAGGTATAAATTATATATATTGGATCATTTGGTGCATTTACTAGGTTTAGATTGGCATTATCTCCTTCATAAAGTTTCTGATCACATATATTAATTTTCTTACCTAAATATTCTAAATTACCCTCATTTGTATAGTCAGTTAAAAGTAATGTTGTGCCGCTATCATTCAAAATATAACGAATTCGGTCCTCTGGGTAGGAAGGATCTATAGGCAAATATGTACCTCCAGCCTTAATAACTCCCCAAATTGCAATTACTATCTCAAGTGAATGTTTAGCTAGTATACCCACGACTTGACCATTTTTGACTCCTTTTTCTCGTAACTTTCTTGCTAACTGATTAGATTTCTTATTTAATTCAAGATAAGTCATTGATCTATCAGCATGTTGAATTGCTATTTTTTCTGGTGTCTGTTTTACTTGTTCTTCAAATAATTCTTGAATAGTTTTTTCTTTCGGATACACAACAGCTGTATTGTTAAATTTCTCTAACATAAACTTTTGCTCATCATCCGATAACAAAGATAATTCTTTTACCGATTGATCTTCATTACGTAAAACTTGTTCTATTAAAGCTAAAAACCTCTCATGCATACAATTGATTTGATCTTCTTCAAAATCCGCGACTTTATAATCATATTGAATTTCTAAACCTTCATCTGCCCATTCCTTAATAACTAACTGCAATGAATAGGCTTGGTAACCACTGTAAAACTCCACGTTTTCTAAAGAAAATCCATCAATAGTATTTTTAAGTTTTGTATTATAGTAATTCACACTATATTGAAATAAACCATCGTATCCTTTACTAGTCAATTGCAAGTCTTTTACCAATAAGTTATAAGGATAACGCTGGTGAAATAGACATTGTTTTATTTCATGATTTACTCTTTTAATGAAAGATAGAACACTCTCATCTTCATCCACATTTAACCGTAACGGCATTGTGCTAGTAAACATACCCACTATTTTCTTTTCTAGTACGCCGGAACGATTTAGTACAGGAGATCCAATAATTATGTCTGATTGATCATACATTTTATGAATATAAATAAGCATAAAGGTTGAAAATAATGTATTCATAGATATTCTATGTTTTTGTATAAAAGACTGTAGTGCAACCGATTTTTCTTTTTCAATTAAAAATATCTTTCGTTTCCCTTCTAGAGAATGAGATGTTTTTGATAAAAAGAAATCTGGCAGATTCATAAATTTCTCATTCCAATAATTCTTATTTTTTACGTATCGAGGGGATTCCAGATATTTCTCCTCTGCTTGTAAATAAGATAAATAAGTAGATTCAACCGTATCATTTATATGGTCATCATTCTTTAACTTAGAGTAAAAATCGATAATTTGACTCGTCATAAGTTGGATTGTCCAACCATCAGCTATAATATGATGAAACTTAACAAAATAGGAGCTTTCTACATCACTTATTTTCAAGAGCACAAATTCAAACAGAGGGCCTCCTTCAAGTGGAATTTGTTTTTGAAATTCATCCTGGGCCCATTTTCTAGCTTCTAAACTTGGATTATGATGATTAGAAAAATCAATTAAACGTATTGGTGTAGGTTCAAATGGTGATATATATTGGTGGGGTTCTCTATGTTGTTGAAAAATCCGTAGACGTAAACCATCATTTTTCTTAATGAATAATTGAATTGCTTTTTCTAAAATTGTAAAATTAATTTCCCCATTAATAAGAACCATCCCTCCGATGTTATACATAGATGTGTTTGGATAAATTTGTTCATTATACCAAACTCTTTTTTGTGGATGCGTAAGAGAATGCTTTACAATTGTTTGTTGCATATTTCCACTTCCCCTCTATCCACATCCGTTGGTGTTTCCGGAAATTGTATATTAATATAGTGAGGATAAGGATTTATATTCTCAAGATTATGTTCTAAAATTAATATTCCATTTTCGTTGCTAGTTTCCTTAAATCCAGCTAATCGGTACGTAACAAACATCATACGGTTACGGTCAGTCTGTCGAAACTCAGCCAAAAAGCGTTTACCTGCCTGTTTTGTTCTTTCCATTAGATATGTGAGGAGTATAGTACCAACGCCACGTGACATTACACGACAAGACATGAGAAGAAGTTTTAGGCAGTCGGCTTCCTCCGTCCTTTTTACAAGTGTTAAACCAATCTTCCCATAGGAGCCATATTTATCTGATAACTCACATACTAATAATAAATAATCTGGATGATTACGATAATAGTTTAATTCATCATAATCATAGGTAATACCAGTCGAATTTAATTGATTCGTACGTACTGTTAACTCCTCTGCACGCTGCAAATCTTCCTCACGAGCCTCACTAATCACAAAATTCATCCCAAGTGAAGCTAAAAACTCTTCTTTTGGGCCTTCATATTCTTCTTCATCCTTCGTTCTCTTAAGATTTTCTAAATACATCAGTCTTCGACGACGTGAGTCTTCTGTAATTCTTTTTGGTTGTAGTCGTGGCAAGTCTAATAACGACTTATATTCATTTACATGTATACACAGGATATCATTGTGAACACTCTGTACTTCCTCTAATTCAAAAGGTTGGTCATCAATGAACGCAAAAGTATCAATACCTATGTTTAAATTTTTACTAATTTTCTCAATGGAACTAGATTTAGAGTTCCAATGAATCTCCGGATATAAAAAGTACTCTTCTATTCCAAATTCCCGTAATTTAGCTATTGCATCTTCGTAATTATTTTTACTAGCAACTGATTGCAGTATTCCACGTCGATCTAATTCACATATAATTTCATAAATTCCAGGTTTTAAAGTAACTGTGCCACTCTCTAATAAAACACCATCCCAAATTGTACAATCTAAGTCCCAAACAACACATTTAATTTCCTTACTCATGATAATGCCTCCTTTGTTTTATTCATTTTCACAGTTCCCATCTCCATCACTATAAGCTTATCTGCTAAATGAAAATATTGATCGTCGTGAGTAATAGCAATAATACATTTACCCTTCGCTCGCATTTGAGGTAACAATTCTTCATAAAAGAAGCGTCTATAACCAGGATCTTGATCCGCTGCCCATTCATCAAATAAAAGTATAGGTCGATCTTCCAAATACGTAACCAGCAATGCCAACCTTTTCTTTTGTCCAGTTGATAGTTGCGTAGTAGTAAAACGCCCATTCTCAATGCCAACCTTGTCACTCAGTTGGAGAAGTTCTAAATAATGATCGATTTCTGCTTTCATTCCTTCTGTATTAATTCCATATAGCCTATCAAAAACATGAAAATCACTAAGGATAGCTGAATAGTATTGATTCAATTCCTCTGGAGCTATTTCTTTTCCATTTAATAAAACGTTACCTTCATTAGGTTCATATAACCCAGTAATCAGTTTTGATAAAGTAGATTTTCCACTCCCATTACCACCAGCAATAAAGACTATTTCTCCAGAATTAAACTCCATGTCTATTGGACCAATACCAAAACCAGTAAAATCTCCATCTTTATTCTTATACTTATAACTTACATTTTGTAGCTGCAAACAAATTGGCACATCTAAGTACTCTTTTGTTGTCGCGATTTGCTCATTTGCCTTTATATGATCTACACTCTTCACCATTTGTTGAATACGTTGCCAAGAAATACGTACATTTACGAGCTGAGGGATACCGCCCAGTATTTCATTAACTGGACCTGTCATATACAGAAAAACAATTACATAGTTACTTATCGTCTCTTTTGGCATATTAACAAAAATTTCTGGAAATACGAAAACTACAATACCAATAACAAAAATGAATAATAGTTCTCCCAGAACAAACACATTTGCAAATTTAATATCTCCTATCGTTCGTTTAACACGATAGTTATTACAGCTTTCATTCATAACTTCTCGAAAATCGTTTCGTTTTCCAGTATGAAGCCTAAGCTCTTTGAAACCATGCCTTAGATCACCAATCAAACGAAAATATACATTCTGAATATCTCTTGTTTCATTCCAAACTTTATCTGCTTGTCGTCCGATCAGAGAATATACCCCTGCAGTAATAAAGATGATACACAAGGATAGTAAAAAGGCATACATATTCATTACACCAAGATAGAGAAAACAAAACAGTAACGTTAATAAACTTGTTCCAGCAGTAACTAATAGATTGAGAGAACGAGAGATAACTTCCGTATCGTTATTTAATGTCGCCTCTATTCGGCCCTTCTCAATCAACTCCAATTTATAATAAGGAGTCTGTAACAACTTATCTGTTAATTCCATCCTTTTTTCATAAACTAGCTCGTTTGTATACGATACAATGCTAGTTCTAATAATACGTTGTGAAAAGACATACATAACGATTCCAAGTACAAAGTAAAACAACAAGCCATTTTCCAAATTATTTGATCTAACAAACGTTTCATTAATCACAAAAATGAGAAAGGCATTACCAAATCCTGATATTAATCCCAAAACAATTAAAGTCAAAAGCGACTTTCCCTTTTGTCTTGGAAAACAAAGATTTAAGAATGTATGGATAACATAGGCCAAACCCACCCCAGCAATTGCATATATTGCAAGTACAACAGTTGAAGGAGCCCAAACTTTTATAAATGCCCACGGAAGCCCTCCAAACAAGAGATTTGGTAGTTGATAAAGTGCATAAATCATTAGCCCATATATCGCAACAACTAATACCATATGTAACCATGTTTTTCCCGTTGGTAATATAAATTTTCTTTTTCTAAAAATAATCTCTCTGATTAAATGAAATAACATGACCAATAACGTTAGTAAACACAAAGATGAGATCACAAATAAGGCTGTTCCTATTTGATCTGTTTTCTTATATTCATCATAGAGTAACGGTTTAACTTCTTTATCTATCATCATATTTAAAAGACTGCTACCGATATAGTAAGTGTAATTACTATTCAGATTTGCTAATACTACGACCCCTATCTGTTCCTCATCACGGAAACCAATATACGATGAATAATTTGGGTTACTTCCACCATGTGAAATTTCCCCTCCACCACTTTGATAGACCTCCCATCCAGCTGCATATGAAGCTCCATTGCTATCTGGGGCAACCTTTCTATTCGCTTTATGAGAATCGTTAATCAATTCCTCCGGAAACGTCCTAGGCTTTTCAACCCCAAGCTGTAATTTTAACCATTTTTCCATATCATTTATATTTGAAATAAAATATCCAGCCGGTGTATTCCCCCTATAATTAGGAGCGTCATAGGGTAATGATTGTAAGAAATTACGCTTGTAACCTTGAGCCATGTTATCTAATGGGACCATCTCACGTCCAGCGTATGTACTCAATAAATCCAACTTTGATAGCACATGGTCTTGAACATATTTTTCAAATGATTGATTAGTTGCCTTCTCGATTACTAAGCCTAATAGATCGTAGTTAACCGTAGAATATTCAAAACTGCTACCCGGCTCTCGGTTTAGTCCTATTGGCATAACATTTCTAATCGTTTTCTCAATAGAATCTTTGCCATTGGTTATAGGAATATATCCAATGGCCTTTTCCGGTATTCCACTAGTATGGTGTAATAAGTCATAAAGTGTAATTTCATAAGGTTTGCCTTTATACTCCATTTCAAACCATGAAACATATTTAGTTAAAGAATCACTAAGTTTGATTTTCCCTTCTTTTTCTAGCTGCAATACAGCTAATGCCGTAAAAGCTTTTGAAGTAGAACCTAGCTCGAAAAGCGTCTCATTCGTAACTTGACGTTTTTTGTCTGTATCGGCATAGCCATAATTCTTCTTATAAATCGTTTCGTTTCCTTTTACAATTACGACTGAAAGTCCAGGAATACCCGCTTGAGATATTTGTTCTTCTATATGCTTCTGTATTTTCTTCTCATTAAACTGTACCGTTTCCTGTGCTTCCACCTGTCGATAAGGGAGTACTATTAAAGTCATTAAAATGATAAACTTCAACCATATGTTTAACTTCATATTTTTAGCCCTCTTTTAGTTAACTTGGATTAACTTTTCAATTTTCTTTTTAAATGGTTGCACAACATTTTGACCAATACGTTCAATTTCATGCTCACTAATCTGAGAAGTAATAAGAAAATAATTTACCCCTATTTCCCAAAAATCAGTTAACGTCGAGATGACTTCCTCATAGCTACCAACTATAGAAATTGAATTAGATGGGTTAACTAAACTTAGACCTCCCCAAAGATGATCATCTATCCACATACTATCTTTTGTAATTAAATCTTTGTATCGGCGAAGTCCAACAGAATCTGCATTATCTAAAAATAGCTTAGTCATCCTCTTTAAGGCTGCTGGTGTTCTCTCAAGTAATTCATATGCTTCTTCATATGCTTCTTCCGAAGTCTCACGAGCAATGATGTCTACTAAAATAGCACCTGGAATTTTCTCGCGCCCATATTGCTTAGCGTAATTATTAACTGTTTGATAGTGTTCTCTAAGACTTTTGCGGTCTGTTGCATAAAGTATATAAGCATCACCATACTCTGCAGCTATTCTCATTGCCTCCTCGGAGGACCCCGCTACAAAGTAGCGGGCACTTCGAGAGAGATCTTCCTTTGGATAAATATCACTATTTTCTACTTGATAAAACTCACCTTTATAGCTAGTTACTCCTCGTCTTAATTGTTGTAACAGCTCAATATATTCTTTTGTCCTAGCATATCGAACATGATGCGGTTCTGGTAATCCATCACGTGCAAGGACAAGCGAGGCACTACCAGTTACAATGTTAATATCTGCACGATTACCAATTAAACTATTTAAAGTATTCAATGCTTTTGCTGTTACGGTAGGAAGCATCTGGTTTGTATTTTGCGCAACCAAAATCTTTACAAACTCCGTATTCATTCCAATCATAGACGCTGCTATCATTGGATCAACAGAAGTTGGTGCAATCGAAACCAATACCGAGTCAAAGTTATTCTTCTCAGCTCTTTTAGCTTGATTAACATATTCCTCTAGAAGTTCTTTTGTTTGTGGCGTTGGAATAACAGGTAATCCCCAGCAAAACTCAACTTTTGACGGAACTACTTCTTTATTAATCATGTTGTTCCCCTCCCTTTACTACTTTCTACTTTTTAAAGCAGATAATGTATTTTTCATAACCGATTTCGCTTTCAATAACTCTTTTTTATTTGTTAAATTGTTATTTACTTCTTGATTACTTAAATATTTAGCAAGAGATTTAATTGACGTATGCTCATAAAGAACAACTATAGGTAAGTCTCGTTTAAAGGCCTCTTTTAATTTCACATTAATACGAACAAGATCTAAAGAACTCATTCCTAGATCGAAGAAATTATCGTAAATTCCTATTTCTTCGATTCCAAACATATCTTTTAATAATTCGTATAATTGTTGTTCAATTTCATTAGTTGGTGGTCTATACGTTGTGGAAACATCTGAACGATTCTGCTTTAATCTATTCTTACTTCCTTTTTCCAATAGTTCATTATAATAGTTGGCACCATTTAAAAGTTTCCAATGTAAATCTATTGGAGAAACCACAACTTGTTGTTGATTTCTATTGATAATACTACGGAATACTTTTAAGCCCTCTTCTACAGTTACACCATCATGTAATACACTTTCCATATCCATATTAAATTGCTTTGCCCATATTTCAGCAGACTTAAGTGACATACCCACCTCTTGCCAATCTGGCCAGTTAATAGCTACAGTGAACACTCCATCATGAGCCCGCTTATAAAATGCAAATGCATCTAAAAATTCATTCGCTGCATTATAACCACTCTGACCAAATTTCATATGATACGCCACATTACCAATTGATGAACATAGTACGAAGAAATCAATTGGTTCATCTTTTAATAAAGCATCGAGCACTAGTGTACCTTTAATTTTCGGAGCTAAAATTTTATTATTAGATTCTTTTTCACGATTCATCATAATACCTAGATAATCAGCGACACCTGCTGCATGAATTACGCCATTAATAGAACCAAAGCGAGATTTAGCCTTTTCAATTGCCTGTTTCATATCATCTTGATTGGAAACATCTGCACTTAGGATCATGTATTCTGCACCTTGAGACTCCATTGTTAACAAATCAGAAATAACTCGGCTTACACGCTCGTCTTTATTTTCTAGGTACTGTTCCCATTGATTACGAGGTGGGAACTCTGAGCGGCCAATCAATATAAGTTTGACATTTGGTACTCTATTAGCTAAATCTTTTGCAATTTCAAATCCAATTCCACCAAGTCCACCAGTAATTAGATAGACGCCACTCTCTCGTAATCTATCAATTTCTACATCTTCTTCCTCAAAAGGACTTTGAATAATCGTTTGCGCCCATCGATGACGTCCTCGATAAGCTACAACTATATCAGTAGAATCCACAAAACTCTCCATTAAACCCGCTTCCTCAAACATTTGCTGAGAATCTGTATCCATATCAATGGTACGACATTTTATATTTTGAAACTCAAGATTGCATATTTTTGAAAAGCCTAGAATTGTAGCTTGCTCTGGTTTTAAATTCAGCTCTGTACCTGTAACTTCAAACATACGGTCAGTAAAGATATTTAACTGTAATGCTCCCTCATAATTAATTTTCCCAATTGCTTGTGCAATATAAAGTAACGAATAATATCCTTCATCCATTGACCGTTCAATTCTCTCTTGATTGAGAATAACCTCATTAACTGGATTAAAGCTCCAAGCATGTATAATCTTATTTGGTAATAAATCTTTTTGTTCTAATTCTGAAAATAGCATTTCATAATGCATTTTTTGAGATGGACATATCGCATATAAACTGTCGGATTTTTCAGAGAAAATACCACCTGTTTTAACTTCAATTACATCATGACCTTCTCTTTTTAATTTTTCTATCAGTCGATTGAATCGATTTAGATGATCATTGAAAATAAGCCACTTATATTTTTGTTCTTTCTTTATTTGTATAGATTTTAATGTTTTGCGTTCCCAAGAAGGCAAATAAAACCAGTCTTTAATATTAGCCTGTTTATTATGGCCTCTTGTTTCCTGAGTTAAACTCTGAGATTGAATATTAAAAAATGGATCAGCTTTAAATCGTTTTTTCATGAAAGGATACGTTGGTAAATCTAATAAACTTTTATTCTCACTGTTATTAAAAGTATTCCAATTTATAGTTCCACCTTGCATCCATAACCGTCCCATTTGCTTGCATAAATGCTCGAAGTCATTTGATTTATCCAGAGGATGACGTAACATGTTTAAAGCCAATTGATCTTTACTCCTATTTAAATGTTTTAATACAAAAGTTGATAATGCATTACCTGGGCCAATCTCAAGGCAAATTACATTTTTTAAATGAAAAATTTCAGATAATCCCTTTGAAAATTGAACAGTACTTCGTAGATGCTGTGCCCAATAAGAAGGTGATGTGGCTTGATTTGCTGTAATCATTTCACCTGTAACATTAGATATATAAGGTATTTTAGGACTTGATAATTTTATATTTCCTACAGCTTGCTCAAATGAATCTAGAACTTCATCCATCATTCGAGAATGGAAAGCATGCGAAGTAAATAGACGCGTTGTCTTTACTCCATGATTTAAAAGTAATTCCTCAATTTTATTGATTGAAAGTACAGTACCAGAAATTACTGAATGTTGAGAGGAATTTACAGCTGCTATATCTACATCATCTGTTATATAGGTTTGTAATTCTTCAACAGATAAATTTACACTTAGCATAGCGCCTTCTGGTACGCTATTCATTAACTTCCCTCTAATCATTACTAAATGTAATGCATCTTCATAAGACATTACTTCTGCTAAACAAGCTGCTACAAACTCACCAATACTATGGCCAAACATGACCCTTGGATAAACTCCCCAATTCATTAGAAGCTTTGCTAATGCATATTCAATAATGAATAGTAGAGGTTGCGTCATTGAAGTTCTATTTAACTGTTCAGTTGCTTTATCCTCTGTCTCCTTTGTAGGATACAAAATATTTTTCATTTCTATATCTAGCCAATTTGAGAGTAAGGCTAAACCTTGATCAACGTGTTCACGAAATACAGGTTCATTTTCATATAAATCTCTACCCATATTGATATACTGTGATCCTTGCCCTGAAAAAAGAAAGGCTAAAGGTCTACTCTCCATTGCGTTTGTTTTCTCTAGTCCCGTATCACCAAGTTTTTCTATGGCACCCTCTATTCCATTAGCAACTACTGCAGTTCTATATGGAAATTCACGACGACCTTTTTGTAATGTATAAGCTGTATCAGATAGTGATATCTCTGGATTCTCCTTCAAATGCAATAATAGATCGTTAGTAGCTTTATCTAAAGATTCCTCTGTTTTTGCTGAAACAGTTAATAAGTTCCAAGATTGTTTTTCAAAATTCTTAGCATTGTCAGGAACAGACTCTAACACTATATGTGCATTAGTTCCACCCATCCCAAACGAACTAACACCCGCTCTTCTTACCTCTTCTTTCCATGGGATAAGTTCCGTATTTACACGAAACGGATTTTTCCCAAAATCAATGCTAGGGTTTGGGTTATTATAATGAAGGCTCGGCGGAATTTTCTTGTTTTTCAAAGCTAAGACCGTCTTTATAAATCCTCCAACTCCTGCTGCAGCATCTAAATGTCCAATGTTCGTCTTCACTGATCCAATTAAAACTCTACCTGGTTCTTGCTTACCAAAAGCTAACTTCAATGCTTCTACTTCTATAGGATCACCTAGTTGCGTACCAGTACCATGAGTTTCTATATATGAGATTTCTTCAGGCTTAACACCAGCTATTTCATGAGCTGATTTTATAACAGCAGCTTGTCCATCCACCCCTGGCGCTGTAAATCCAGCCTTATTGGACCCATCATTGTTTACTGCAGCTCCTTTAATAACTCCATGTATTAAATTCCCATCTCGAAGAGCGTCCTCTAACCTTTTCAGTACTACAATACCAGCACCATTTCCACCTACTGTTCCTTGCGCATCCTTATCAAAAGCTCGACAATGTCCATCTGGTGAGAAAATCATACCATCTTCATATAAATATCCTGTTTTTGTTGGATAAGTTATACTTACTCCCCCGGCCAAGGCTATATCGCATCGTCCATCGATAAGATCTGCCCATGCGTTTTGAATAGCAACTAAGGAGGTAGAACAAGCAGTTTGTACTGTAATCGCTGGTCCTTTTAGATTTAATTTATAAGCCAATCGAGTAGCAAAGAAATCTTTTTCGTTTAACAACATTGCTTGGAAATCTTCTAATGTATTAGAAGATTCACTAGCAATAGAACGAAGCCAGTGGAAATTTGGTGATCCTCCAACATAAACTCCTGTATTCATATGAGAAGAATTAACCTCACCTGCTTGTTCTAGTGCTTCCCATGCGCATTCATGAAGTATACGCAGTTGTGGATCCATCATTTCAGCTTCTTTTAGACTGTAATCAAAAAATTCATTGTCAAATGCATCTACATCTTCTAAATACCCTTTAGATTTTATATAATTAGGTTTTTGAATCACTTCTTTTGGTATGCCCATCTCACTAAGTTCTTCATCTGTAAATGTACGAATGGATTCTATCCCTTGTTCTAAATTTGACCAGAATTGCTTAAGATTAGAAGCGCCTGGCATACGAACCGCCATACCAACCACTGCTACATCATTTTTATTCATAGATAAAAGATTTTCTTTCTTAACTTCTTCAGGTTGGTGTTCCATAGCATTATCACTTCTAAAGTAGGAAGCTTGATCTTGAACCGTTGGGTATCGGAATAACATAGGCATTGTAAGTTCTTTTTCAAACTTGCTTCGTAAACGAGAGAACAATCGAACCATTTTTAAGGAGTTCCCTCCAACATCAAAGAAATTATCATACAACCCTACTTTTTCTACCCCCAAAACTTCCTTCCAAACATCAGCTACCGTTGTTTCAAGCTCATCTAGTAAATCATTTGGTTGTACTAACTTAGTAGGCTTAGGTAAAGCACGACGATTAACTTTTCCATTCGTAGTTAATGGCATTTCACTTAAAAGCACAAAATACATAGGTATCATATACGAAGGTATTTTGTCAGTAAGATAATAACGTAATTCATTTTGAGATATATCTTGATCAGTTAGTATATAAGCACACAGTTCTTGCTCCTCTCCAAAAGCAATAGATAAAACTACCGCTTCCTTCACATCCGCATGCTGTTGTAAATGATGTTCTATTTCTCCTGTTTCGATTCGATAACCACGTATCTTCACTTGATGATCACTACGACCTATATACTCCATCTCACCATTTTCAAGAATACGAACTAAATCTCCTGATCTATATAATCTTTCACTTGGATTATATGGATTCTGTATAAAACGTTCACTGTTTAGTTCAGGACGATTTAGATATCCCCGCGCAACTCCATGTCCTCCAACATAAAGTTCCCCTTGCATTCCCTTAGGTGTAGGATTCATATCTTTGTCAAATACATAGCACGAATACGTAGGAAGAGGCACGCCTATAGCACTAAGATTACTGTGCATTTCTTTTTCTCCAATTTCCTTATAAGTAACATGTACTGTCGTCTCAGTTATTCCATACATATTTACTATGACCGTATTAGGTGAACGCTTAAACCAACTTTGCAGTAAACCTGGCTTCAACATTTCCCCTCCAAATGTAATTAACCTAATTTTAAAAGCAAGTTTAGGCATCTCTTCAACTACTTGTTGAAAAACATAGAATGCAGATGGAGTTTGATTCAATACCGTTACTCCCTCATCTGCAATCAACTGAGCAAGTTTATACGTATCACGGATTGTTTCTTTTGTTGCCAGGACAAGACGTCCACCATAAGTAAGTGATCCAAATATCTCCCAAACTGACATATCAAAACAGAAAGAATGAAATAGTAACCACACATCATTACTAGAGAATTTAAATTTATTTGGTTGATGCATGACAAGTTGTATTACATTACGATGTTCAATCATAACCCCTTTAGGACGTCCTGTTGTTCCAGAAGTATAAATGACATATGCTAAATTATTTGGGGCAACATCTACTCTCTCGAAATCTTGCATCGATGTCTTATTAAGTTCTTCAATAAAAAGTATTGTGCTATCAAATTTAACTATATCTTCAAATAAATTTGAGGTTATTATTACATTTGACCCACTATCTTGAAGAATAAAATCAATTCGTTCCTGCGGATAATCAGGATCAATTGGAACATAAGCCCCACCTGCTTTTAAAATACCAAGTAAAGAGATAATCATATTAAATGAGTAATCCAACATTACAGCTACTGGAGAATCTAAAGTTACACCTTCTTTTAGAAGAGCAAATGCCACTTTATCCGCACGCTCATTCAACTCTCCATAAGTCATCTCACTATTCTCAAATGTAAGTGCCACTCTCTCAGGATGCTTTTCAGCTTGCATCTCAATTAATTGATGAAGTGTTGTGTGTGGGAATGTAGCACTTTGATTTTGACCACCTTGAAGCAAAAACTTTTCTTCTGCCTCATCTAACATCTTAAGAGTTTGTATTGGTTGTCCTTCATCTAAAAGCATTGAATCTAATAGTTGTATAAAATGGTTAGTTATACTGGTAATAATGGATTCATCAAATAGATCTTCAGGCCACATCATTGCAAGTTTAATAGAATCGAAACACTCTATTGAGACGGTTAAATCATAGTTGGTCATTTCATTTACTTCATAACCTGAAATTCTTACACTTTCATCAATTTCTTTCAGCTTTTCTATATCAAGAGGATAATTCTCAACTACCATAATAGTGTCAAATGACACGTTTAAATCAACAATTGGAGTCGTTTCATATTCAGTTCTTCTTTGGACATCACTTTGAATTCTTTGTAAAAGATCTGAAACAGTCATTCTCCCATCAGCACTTACACGAAGTGGTGGTGTATTTATAAATAAACCTACCATGTCACTCAGACCGTGCATTGGAATTGAACGCCCGGATACTGTTGTACCGAATATTACGTCCTCTGAATTTTTGTACCTTTGTAGTAATAGACCCCAGGCTGTATAGAATAATGTAGCCAATGTTACACCTTGATTACTTGCAAAACTTCGAAATCTATCACTTCGCTCTTTATCTATCTCTTTTACATATGTTTTTGCTTTTTTTAGTTGATTAGAATTTTTATTGGATAAATTTATTTGTTCAGTTAATTCATTTAAATATTGTTCCCAAAAAAGCTTTTGTTTTGATTTATCTTGTTTTTGTTGCCATAGTATATATTCTTTAAATTTCTTTTTATTTTTAGATGATGGTACATCTCCCTTTATTAACTCTCGATATACCTTAATAAACTCTTGTAAAATAATACTATTACTCCAACCATCAAACAAAATATGATGATGACGTAAAACCATTTCATATTCGCCTTCGTTCAAGTGGCACAGTTCGATAGAAAAGGGAACTGTTTGTAAATCAAAGCTTTCTGTATCATTAGAGACTTTACCATCACTATATATAATGTTCGGAGTATGCTCTTTTAGTATAAGTTGTACAGGTTGTTTAACTTTTTCCCATCGAAAAATTGTACGCAGCATTTCATTTTCCCGCGTTACATAATTCCACGCCTCTTCAAACTTTGGAATATTAATTTTTCCAGTTAAACAAAGTCGAAGTTCTTCATGATATAGCTTTCCTTCGGGTTCTTTCAAATAATGATAAAGAATACCTTCCTGCACTGGTGTAAGGGCGATTACATCTTCAATATCTTCTTTATGAATCTTTACTGCTTTCCTCATTAACAGAACCTCCTACAAGTGTGGTATGGTGTGAATATTTATCGGAACCTAATAAGGCAAGTGCTTTTCTATCTATCTTTCCGCTATCCGTTAATGGCATTTCATTTACACGTACAAAACTGTTAGGTATCATATAATCTGGTAAAAATAAGCGTAGATATTTTTTTAACCTCTCTAACTCAATATCATTTTCTGACTCATAGAAAGCTATTAACTTAACTACCATCTCAGATTCTTGTCTTACAATTACCGCACATTGTAAAACTCCTTCACAAGACATTAAACACGATTCTATTTCCCCTAACTCAATACGAAGCCCATTAACTTTAACTTGAAAATCAATTCTTCCATGAAACTCAATATTCCCATCCGATCTTATTAAAGCTAAGTCACCGGTTTTATATATACGGGTATCAAGGGAATATTGTACAAACTTTTCTGCCGTTAATTGCGGCCTATTTACATATCCACGTGCTAATCCTATACCTGAGATACATAATTCTCCTATATGGCCTTCCGGAAGTTTATTACCATATTTATCAACAACAAACATCTCAATATTCTTAATTGGTCGCCCTATTGGAACGCTCCCTTCTTTAATCTCATGTGTCGGACAATCATAAGCAGTCACATCAATGGTTGCTTCAGTAGGCCCGTACAGATTAGTAAGAAGTGTACCATTAGAGAAATTTAGCAGCTTGTTAAAACGGTTTACATGTTGAGACAGTAGTGCCTCACCACTAACAAATACTTGTTTCAACGATTTTATTCGGTTAGTTTCACCTGTCACATCAAGATAGTGTAAAAATGCACTTAACATAGATGGTACAAAATGCATAATTGTCACGTCATTACTTTCAGTTGTCTCAATAATAGCCTGTGGAAACTTCTCCATCCCCGGCGCAAGAATACATACTTTGGCTCCAACTATGGCCCACCAGAACATCTCCCATACGGATACATCAAATGTATAAGGGGTCTTTTGTAATATAGTATCCTTTGAACTAATTGGATAAGCCTCTTGCATCCACTCAATTCGATTTATTAAGGCCGAATGCTCAATCATAACACCCTTAGGTTTCCCGGTTGAACCGGAAGTGTATATTACGTACACAAGATCAGAGGGTTTGTTAATACACTCTAGATTTTCACCCTTTCCTTCATAGGAAATCGAATCTAAAGCCAACATATCAGCTTTCAAACTATCTTGAAAACGATGTAGAATTTGCTTTTGCGTAAGTATTAATTTAGCACCGCTATCTTCTATAATGAATTGTAATCGTGATGATGGATGATTCGGGGAAAGCGGAAGATATGCTCCGCCCGCTTTCAATATCCCGAAAATTCCGACAACCATTTCGATAGATCGCTCTACCATAATACCTACAACTGTATCTGGACCAACTCCACCTTCACGTAAAAGACGAGCTAATTGGTTACTTTTTTCATTTAATTCCTTATAGGTTAATGTTTCTTTTTTAAAGATAACAGCAACCTCATCTGGCGTACGGACTACTTGTTCTTCAAACAGCTTTTGTATACATGTACTCATCCGGGTTGTATCACTCCTTTAGTTACAGGTATTTTTTCAATGGCACGTTTCGCTTTTTTAGCAAATCCCTTACCAAGTAATAACTGATGAATCTGATTACTCCCCTCAACGATCTCCATTGTTTTAGAATCTCTAAAGCACCTTGATATTGAATAATTATCATTACAACCAAGTGCTCCCATAATCTGTACAGCATTCGTTGAATGCCTTGTACCTGAGCGCGATGCAAAATATTTTGCAATCATAATCTTTTCAGTAGCATCAGCTCGATGTTCATTTTTGGCCTTACAAGCTTCTAAACTAAGGAGTATAGAAGCTTCTAAATCTACTCCCATATCCGTAACCATATGTGAAATCATGCCATGATCAATTAGAGAGTTACCAAATGCGCTTCTATGTAATACATGATTCCCACAGATTTCTAAACAAGTACGTAATACACCAAGAGCAGCAAAGGCAATTGAAATACGTCCAAATTCTAAAGCATACGGTGCAAGGTAAGTAAAAGCAAATCCTGGTCTACCAATGATATTTTCTAAAGGTATTTCTACATTATTGAATTCAATTTCTGCCAAATATGCAGCTTTAAATCCAAGCATGTCTCTTATATGAGTAACATTTACACCCACACTATCTTTTGGTACTAAACAGGCAATTGGTTGTTCACCATTTAGTTTTCCAAATACCAAAAACACATCAGCAGCTGCACCAAAAGTGATCCACTTCTTCACTCCATTAAGTATTAATTTATCCCCGTGTTGATCGAAGTTCGTTTTAATCATATTTAAATCTGATCCTGCTCCAGGTTCAGTAAGAGCTAATGCAGCTATTTGATTACCAGATGCAAGTAATGGTAACCACTGATTTTTTTGATTTTCTGTTCCCCATTTTAAAATCGTTTCTGTTACCATCGTATGGACATTAAATAATCCCGAAAGAGAGACACTACCTCTTGCTATTGCTTCAGTAAATAACCCATACGTTACATAATCCCATTCTAATCCACCATACTCCGCTGGAAGTGTTCCACCTAAATAACCATTTTTAGCACAAGTCTGTATTATGTCTGATGGAATGCCCTGTTCAATCTCCCACCTATTAGCGTGAGGTTCTATATTTTCACAAACAAAATCCAAAAAATTCTGATACATTTTATATTGAGATGGCTCTAAGTATTGTTTCATGTCCATTACCGAACCATTTGCTTATTTCTTATAAAATTACCAATAGAATTTACAGACTTATAGTTATCCATATCTAAGTCATCCATAGTTACCTTTATAGCAAATTCTTTTTCAAGAAAAGTCATCAATTGGATTGCAAACAAAGAATTAACTAATCCTTCTTCAAAAATCTCAGTATCATCATTAAATTCAATACCTACATGATCTTGAATATACATATGAATAATTTGTTCTAAATTTTTATCTTGCATTTTATACACCCCTATTTTTAATTTTAATAAGCGTAAAAACCTTTACCACTCTTTCTACCACATTCACCTGCATCTACCATCTTTTTAAGTAATGGACAACATCTAAACTTTGGATCTTGATATTCCTCATAAAGTACATTTAATGAATGTAATACTGTATCTAACCCAATTAAATCTGCTGTTTCTAATGGACCCATTGTGTGTCCAAAGCATTTTTTAAATATATCATCTACCTGTTTAGGTGTTGCTACACCATCCATTACAACCCAAGCTGATTCATTCATGAATAAGTGGGAGATACGGTTAGAAACAAAACCAGTCTGATCATTAACAACAATTGCATCTTTATCTAATTGTTTGAGGAAAGATTGAGCTTTCTCGACCGTTTCATCTGAAGTTAAATGCCCTCTAATAACTTCTATAGATGGTTTCATATATACCGGATTCATAAAATGCATTCCTATTATTTTATCAGGACGCTTTGTTACTCCTCCTACTTTTGTTATTGAGATACAAGACGTATTGACTCCGAAAATTGTATCCTTTTTACATATCTCATCTAATCTTCTATAGATCGGCTCTTTAATTTGCCAGTTTTCTGGAACATTTTCTACTATATAATCACATTCGGCCACTTCATCAAGATTAGTAGAGCTACTTATTAACGAAAGTACTTCTTCCTTATGCATTCTAGGAAATGCTTTATTAATCAGAGGAGCAAAGCGAACTGTCTCTAATATTTTCTCTTCCGCTTTGTTCAACTGCTCTTCTGTAACATCAATTAATACCGTTTCTAGACCATGCAGCACTAAATCTACTGCCATGCCGATCCCCATTGTTCCAGCACCTACAATACCAATTTTCTTGAACATTTATCCATCATCGCTCCCTTAATATATTTATAATTTATATCTAAAAACTTTTACATTGAAGAACTCTTTGCAGGTAACGTTTTTGTTCTCTCTCTTTAATCTGTTTTTCAGTAAGTGCTGTTTTCATCATTTGGATTGCTTCTTCTACATCACTTTTCTCCACTGAATACCCCGAATTAATTTTTTCTTCGAATTGACTTTGGACCTTTTGAAATGGGCGTACTACCTTTTTCTGATACTCACTTAAATCTGTATTATAATTTTTTGTACTTACAACTACAGTTAAACACCCTGATATTACTTCTTCATAATCAGATTCTTGTAATGTAAAGGAATTTTTTGTATTTAGGATATCTTTCTCCCTTTCATAATTACATGTCGATATAGCAGGGTTAATAGCTTGCAAAAGATACTTCAAGACTTCCTTTGGTCCCATTTCAATAGCTTTCATAGACTCTTGATTCATTAGATAGTGAATCATATCCAACCATTTCACAGGCTTTATTAATTGTAAGTAAAGGTTTTCTCTTATATTTTCTACACCTTTATACATTGAACTATCATGATTTGCTATGACAGGTACTAATGGCTGTTTCATATCTATATTTTCTAGTACACTCTTATATTTTTCAGCAGCAGGTTGCATCATAGGAGAATGAAATGGTCCACTTAATTTAAGGGGGATTGCAATTCCCCCATGCTCTACTACCATTTCACAAGCTAACTGAACCGCAGAGTTTGTACCAGAAATTGATGTTTTATTTGGAGTGTCATAAGCCGATATATATACTTCCTGTCCCTTGGTTAACAATTCTGAACAAATACCTTCAACAATTTCTGGAGCAAGATTGTTAACCCATGCCATAGTTCCATCTATAGTCAATGCATAGCTACTCAAAATCGTACTACGTTCTTGTACTAATTTTAAGGTATCTGAAAATGCAATTGCTCCAGAAGCACATAGAGCTGTATATTCTCCCAAAGAATATCCAATCATTGCCTCTGGTTTATTGCCTATTTCTTGTTCAAAAACTCGAAAAGCTGCCATGCTAGTTGTTACTAAAGCAGTCTGTGAATTTTGTAACTTTTCAAGGTCAGCTTTGTATATCTTCTCCATACAAAGGGAAGCCATGTCTATTTTTAGAGTGTCACTTGCTTCTTCAAATATCTCACGTGCTACAGGGAAGTTTTCATAAAGGTACTTACCCATTCCAGAATAATGGGATCCTACGCCAGGAAACATAAATACAATATTCATCTTTTTATCTCCCTTATTTTCATCTTAAGCTATCTTCAACTCTATCTAATAAAGCTCGTCCCTCTTCAGTTTTTCTTAAATTCACTAAATCAACTACATAGCGAATATCTGATACATCATTCCATCCTAGATCTAGTGCAAGATTCATATGCTTTAACGAAAGATCGATTCTATCAATTAATGAATAACCACATGAAAGTAAAAAGTGATGCCATGCATTTAAATCTCCTATAGTACGAGCTTTTTGTACAAACTCACTAGCTTTATTAAAATTTGAATAGTATCTTAATTGATGGTACGCGGTAAAAATGAAATTATCTAATTCGTTATAAGGAAACACATAAGCTGTATAGGTTTGAAGATTTGTGAATCCAACTTTTCCCGCTAGTTTAATAGATGGAATACGAAAATCCTCCGTCTTCCAATGTGGTGTTCTTCCTTGTTTTAAACAGTCATCCAAAAATGCTCTTGCAGCCAACCAAGCATACCCTTTACCTCGCTGGAATAAATCATAAGTATTAATTCCAATTTCCACATCAGTATCTGTTGCAAAAACCGATAAGCAACTAGTTACAACTTGTTCATGTACCATTACTACATAACCAAATCCATTTTGGATGAAATCCTGAGTTGACTCCCAAAAATCAACAATATCATCCCGTACCATTGCGAACTTTTTATCTGATAGCATGTCGATTGTAATACGTTCCACCGTTACCTCTTCAGGTATATTAGGTTTAGATAACTTATTATAAGACTCCGGATCAAAAGTAAATGTTACTCGAGTGTAAGGTTTAGGAATAAACATTTGCAATTGTTCCTCGACAACCTGTTTCCATTTTGATTCGGGTAATAATTCAACCTGAAAAAAGTCATCCCCTATCTGCTCAGCCTCAGGTGCAATTACTTCTTTAATAAAAGTTGGCAGACTTGAAACAAAATTATTTGTAGGATCACCTAGTAAATAAAAAATTTCTTGTTCTGCCCATACAAGTGCACATCTAGGGTTATTAGGATTATCCACATAAATATGTCCCTTATTGTAACCATGAGCTATACCGTTAAGTATTGGATGGTTCTTATAATCAACGAGAAGTGGAGCTATTTGTTTGAATTCATCCTTTTCTTTTACCAATTCATAAATCATATTCTTAAAAGTCCTCCCTTTTGAGAACAAGTGTGAAGTGCATGCTGCGCAATAATTGGCTGAAGTACCTGCGAGGTACCTTCAATAATTTCTAAAACCTTTGCTTCCCTAAATAAACGCTCAACAGGATATTCTCTTGAAAATCCGTTTCCACCAAACACTTGGACAGCGTCTGTGGCTACCTTCATAGCCATCTTTGAGGCAAAATATTTTGCAATGGTTGTTTCAATTACAGCATCAGTATGTCTATCCTGACGCTTTTTCCCAGCCTCTTGGCATAACGAACGAGCTGCTTTTATATTTACACTTGCTTCTGCTAAAATTGTTTGAATTGCTTCATATTCACATATATATTTATTTCCTTGTTTTCTTCTTCTTGAATAAGCTACCATTGCTTCTAGTGCTTCTTGAGCAATGGCTACTCCCGCCCAGGCAATACTATATCTACCATGATCAAGAGCTGTGTTAACTACATAACTCCATCCACCCCCAATTGGTCCTAACAAATTTTCAGCTGGTACCTTTACATCTTGCAAATGAATCTCAGCTATATGAGAGGAATTACTTGCTAACAGTTTACTCATTTTATTTGTAGAAACACCCGTCATTGACCGTTCAACAATAAAGGCACTAACTTTTCCTTCACTGGACGCAAAAACCAAAAAACAATCTGCAATGTCTGCAAAAGAAATCCATTTTTTGTGCCCATTAAGAATAAAATGATCATCAACTTGTTTATAGGAAGTTCCAACGGCTTTTGCATCAGAACCAACCTCTGGCTCAGTTAAGGCAAATGAAAATAATAGGTTCCCCGTTGCCATCTCAGGTAACCATTTTCTCTTTTGCTCTTCAGTCCCCCACCTTTTAATTGACTCCCCTACTAAAGATACATGAACTGTAAGTAATTCACGAACCGAATTGCAAGCTTTACCAATGATTTCAGTAAGACGACCATAATCTAAAGAATCGAGAGAAAGTCCACCATATTCTGTTGGTATCGTTGCACCCAATACACCATAACTTGAGAGTTCTTGTATTACATCATAGGGAAGCTCTTCAGCACTTTCAAACTCACTTGCTCGAGGCCGAAGCTTCTTTTCCGCAAACTCATCAACTACTCCCAGAATCTCTTCTGTATTACTCATACTGTGAAATTCCCATTCTTCTTTTTGTTAATTAGATCAACCATATTATTAATAGTAGAAAAGTTAATAATATCAAGTTCATCATTATCTACTACTATATCAAACTCTGTTTCTATAAAATTTAACATTTGCATAGCAAAGAGCGAATTCACATAACCTTTTTCAAATATGTTGTCATCATTAGCAACAATAGTTTCCTCTGCATTAAAAATAATAAGATTTTTTTTAATGTATTGACGTATTTTTTCATGATTATCCATGTAATTACTCCTTCTGAGACCTGGGAATTCAATTAACCAATATCCCAATTAAAATCGGTCTCTATTTTTATTTTTTCTTTCTCCTGAGTCGCAGATAAAACAAGTTCTTTTTCCTCACTTGTTAACATTTGAATATCTTTTAGACTAACATTAGGATGAGTTGTTATTTCTTCTAATAGAAGGTTAAATCGCCTTCCAAATTCTACTATTGTTGATTTGTCAAATAAAGATGTAGCATATTCAAAAGTGAATTCATATATATCTTTATTTTCTTCAGCAATAAGAGTTAAATCAAACTTACTTGTTAGTGTATCTGTGTTTGTTTCTGTGCTAATTTCTAATCCATCCACAACTGTATGTTTTTCATCCGAATTTTGTAATACAAACATGACATCAAATAAAGCACTTCGGCTTAAGTCTCTAGAAAGATCTAATTTTTCCACTAATTGATCAAATGGATACACCTGATGTTCGAAAGCTTCTAACGTATCGTTTTTCACTTTTTTCAAGTGATTAATAAAAGATTGATTTGGATTTATTTGATAACGTAATGCAATTGTATTTACAAACAGCCCCATAAGAGGTAACAAATCAGCATGCGGCCTACCTGCAACTGGTGATCCTATAATGACATCCTTTTGTTCCCCATGCTTGTACAGAAAAATAGTGAAAGTAGCCATAAGTAACATAAAAGGTGTCGTATCAGTTTCTAGTGCTATTTTTTTTATTTTTTGAGTAATTTCCTTGTTTACTTGGAAATTGTATTGTTCACCCTCAAAACTCTTTACTGGTGGTCGACCTCGATCGTATGGTAATTCAAGAACTGGTATATTCCCTGAGAATAATTCCTCCCAGTATTTCTTATGGATATCAAATTCTTTAGAAGATAATAATTTTTGTTCCCACACAGCATAATCTTTATATTGCAAACGATTTTCCGGCAATGTTTCCCCAGCATATAGGGCCTTAAAATCATGCATAAAGATACTTAAAGACACGCCATCTGTTATGATGTGATGAAGGTCAATTACAAGTAAATAACTATTATCTTTTAGCTCCTTTAGTCCAGCCCGCATTAACGGAACCTTAGAAAGATTAAATGGTTGTAACCATTCTTTATAATCTCCCTTTATCATTTCTAGCTCAAATGTTACCTGTTCTAATACTCTCTGTACTAATTGATCCCCCTGCCACTCAAACTGTGTTCTGAGTATTTCATGGCGTTTAATAAGCTTTTCAAAGACTAATTCTATCCTTTTCCGGTCCACCGTTCCTTTAAGAATAAAACAACTTGGTACATTGTATGTCATCTGTACCCCATCCATCTCTTGTAATAACATCATTCTTTTTTGAGTCGATGAAACCGGGTATACCTCAGATTCCGGTACTATTTCTATCTCTTGCAACCTATTTTCTTTTGAATTTTTAATAAAATGACTTAAAGTTCTTATTGTTGGATACTCAAAAAGATTTGCTAATGATAATTGCACATTAAATTCTTTCCATATTTTAGCGTTGATTACAGTAGCATGAAGGGAATGACCACCAAGTGCAAAAAAATTATCTTCCACACCTATACAAGGATTACCTATAACTTCTTTCCATATATCAACTAGCTTTCTCTCCATATCATCGATTGGTTTTACATAATTAGTAGTCTGTTCTATCGATGGAGAAGAATCTATGATTACATTCTTTGTATTACCTTCTATAACAGAAATAAGAAATGTCATTATTTGTTCAGCTAAATTTTGCTCGTATTCTGCAGCATGGTGAATTTTATCTGAAATATTTACTATGCCTTCTTTAGTTACTGATTTTGTTAAGTGCATTTTTATCAATGATCCACGAATTACTCCCCAATTGGCAGCTGCTGTCTTCATAGATTCAGCGATAGTTTGGAAATCCGAGTGATAATGCTCACCAAGAAACGAAAGCATTTTGGAAAACTTTACTCGGCCATCTACAACTTGACCCAAATGTGAGAATAACGGAACATCATTAAAGTCTAAATATCCATCTGTCTCTTTATTCAAGTCAAACTTACTTATTAGTTGCGTAGCAAAAAGGTGCATTTGTGAAAAAATATGTTTTTCATCTTTTATATGTTTTATCCAATTTGACAAATCGTTTGTAATCGATTGTATGTCTGTGATCTCATCTTCAGTAACTTTTAAAGTACTTACTTTTTGATAACCCTTATGAAAAAGTTCTGTTGAAAGTTGTGCATTTTTAACCATAAAATATGGATCGGTAATAATTAAACAGTCTTCTTCGGGCTCATATCCTACAATAACAAATGAATGAACAATATGATTTTTTAGATAATTCTCATCCCAAGGAAGCCAGTACGCATTCATGGTTACCACCACAGGAAATCCCGAGTATAATTGTTCTAATATAATTTCAAATCCTTCATCGGATGAATCTGTATCAAATATAGTACTTTTTATACCATGATATTTTTCTAAATCACTTACAAAATAACCAGACTCTGTATATAAACCATCCCCTAAATTTCCCTTATCGACAGGAGAAAAACCAAAATCCCATAATCTAGCGTACATTAAATAATGTTTACGCTTAAACCAATTAGCTAACGTAGCAATCACATCATCAATACAATTTTGTTCAGAGCTTTTACAGGGCTCTACATCATATAAGATTGAAGAAGCATAATTTCCCATTTACTCACCTCTATATTTTTAACAATAGGAAAAACTAGTGTAATTTGGTAATCTGGTTATTTTTCTATACTAAGTTGACAAAGATATGTATATCTTCTTTAAAAAACTATCAATTATTATTAACCCCTTTAATATGAAGAATCTTATTCCACGAATCACTTTTTTATTTTAATCACTTTTAAATAAGGGGAGAATTCCCTAACTCAGAATCACCAGAATATACACTATCATTCCAGAAATCTAAGAGGGAAAGCTCCTTTAATCCCACAGTGTAGCAAGTGTAAATTTAAACTCTTAAAAGTCGTGTTTACAATATGAAGTAATACTAATTATTTTTCTTTTCTGCTATATAAGCCGCTAGTTGTTTAATATTTCGCTTTGTATATGCAACTAGGTCATCCGTATTAAGATTTTCGTTTTCTAAAGCAAGATCAAGCTCAATAGCTAGTAGAGAATTTCCTCCTAGGTCAAAGAAATCATCCTCTACACCGACAGCTTCAATCTTCAGTATACTTTTCCATATTTCAACCAAACGAGATTCTAACTCATTACTAGGAGACATCATACTCTCCTCCTTATTCTTAGTTAAAGATCTAGGTGAAGGTAAGGAATGTCGATCAACCTTTCCACTTGGTGTTAATGGTATGTTTTCAACTTCAACAAAGAAAGTAGGTATCATATAACTCGGAACTAATTTCGCAAGATGCAATTTCAAATCAGAAATAGATACAAGTGATTTTGCTACGAAATAAGCTACAAGCTTTTTCTGCCCATCTTCATCTTGAATGTCTACTATCACAGATTCTTTAATTGCATGGTGTGAAGATAAAGCATCTAAAATTTCACCTGGCTCAATTCGATATCCTCTAATTTTTAATTGTTCATCATTTCTACCGAGGAATTCTATATTCCCATCAGGTAACCAGCGTGAAAGATCTCCTGTTCTGTACATTTTCTCCCCGTTTACAAATGGGTCTGGTAAAAACTTTTCTTCAGTTAATCTCATTTGATTTACATATCCTCTTGCAAGCCCTTCCCCCGCAATATACAGCTCTCCTACCGCACCAATAGGCTGAAGTCTCTGTTTTTGATTAAGTATATAAAGCCTTACATTCGGAATAGGCTTTCCAATAGGAATAGTATTATAGTTTTCACTTTCTTGAAGTGAAAACGTACTTGCGATAACTGTCGCCTCAGTAGGACCATACATATTTTCTATTTGAGTCGATAGTCGATGCTTTTTAAACTTATTAACCACCTCATGTGTCAAAGCTTCACCCGCAAGTAATATATACTTTACTTTATTTAAAACCTGGCTATTTTCATTATTAAGTGTATTTACGAATGCTCTAAACATAGACGGTACAAAATTTAATAATTTTACATCATATTTATCTATAACTCTTAAAATTGCCCTTGGGTTTCGATGTTCCCCATTTTCCATTATTACTAATTTACTACCTACTATGGTCCACCCAAACAACTCTAAAACAGATACATCAAATATATAAGGCGTCTTCAGTAAATACGTATCTGATTCATCCATAGGATATAAATGAGTCATTGAAAATAAGAAATTCACAATACTACAATGTTCAATCATGACTCCTTTTGGTCTACCTGTAGAACCTGAGGTATATAAAATATACGCTAAATCATTTGGTTTTCCAGTAACCTCCAGGTTGCTTGTATCACCAACGTACAAATTTTCTTGTTTTAAATCAATAATCTCTCCTACAAATGGAATTTCACCTACGTATTTAGATTCTGTAAGTACAAATTGAGGATTACAATCCTCTAAAATATGTTCCATTCGACGCTTTGGATATTCAGGATCAATTGGTACATATGCAGCTCCAGATTTTAGCGCGGCAAATATAGCTATAATCATTTCTACAGATCTTTCCACAACAATACCAATTTTAGTTTCCTGATCTACACCTTTTTGTCTAAGAATACGAGCAAGCTGATTTGCTCGATTATTAATATACGAATAACTGTACGGTATATCATTTGAAATAACTGCGATTTCTTCTGATTTATTTTCAACCTGATCCTCAAAAAATTGATGAACTAATTTATTCTGAGGAAAATCTAATTTTGTATTATTAAGTTCATTTAACATCCTCATGGATTCACTCTTACTTAAGACATTAACATCTTCAATTTTCGCTTCAGGATTAGCTACCATCCACTCTAGCGTATTTATAAAATGCATCATAAATCGCTCTATAGTTTGCGGATAATATAGTCCTGTCGCGTATTCCAACTCTAATCGTAGACCCTCTTCTTCCGGAAATACTTCTATACTCATATCTACCTTTGAAGCTTGATGCTTAATTTCGTAAGATTTAAATGTAATATCTTTTATTTTTTCTGATGTTCTTCCGATATTCTGCATCACTAACATAACATCAAATACAGGGTTCCGGTTAGTATGATAAGCCATGTCTAACTTATTTACTAACTCATCAAATGGGTATTCTTGATATTGAAATGCTTCTAGCGCATTTTCTTTTACTTCATTTAAGAATTGGATTATCGTCTTTTCCGCTTTAGGATGATTTCTCATAGGTAGTGTATTTACAAACATACCTATGATAGGCTCAAGATCATGATGAATTCTTCCCGCAATTGGAGAACCTACTATAATATCTTCCTGTTGCGTATACACATGCAACACTATATTTAGTGACGAAAGAAGTACCATGTATAAAGTAGCTTCTCTTTCATCTGCAAAGGACTTTAATTTATTAGAAAGTTCAGGTGTTAGATGGAATACTAATCTATCACCTTCAAAAGTTTGATTTAGCCCACGTGGCTTATCGATTGGGAACATAAGAATTGGTAACTCACCTTTAAACTTATCTACCCAATACTCTTCAATTTCTTTCAGCCCTTCTTCATGTAAACGATTGGTTTGCCAATTGGCATAATCTTTGTATTGTATTTTAATAGGCTCTAAGACTTTACCTGAATATAAATCTATAAACTCTTTTTCTAACTTCGCTAAAGATACTCCATCTGCTATTATGTGATGAAGATCAAATAGTAGCAGATATTGATTGAATTCTAATTTCATTAAACCGACGCGCATAAGTGGAGCCCTATCTAGCTGAAAAGGACGAACAAATTCCTGTATTAACTCTTCAATTGTTGATCTATCAGATTTATATAAATGTTCAATTCTAATATCTAGACTATCATGAATAAATTGAACTGGTTCACCTTTAATAAATTGGAATGAAGTTCTTAATGATTCATGACGTTCCACTAATTCTTTGACACATTGTTCTGCCTTTATAAAATCAAACTCACCTTCAATTAACATTGCACCTGGTATATTGTAGGCAGTTCCTATTCCAGCAAAGCGGTTTAATATATATAATCTTTTTTGTGAAGAAGAAGCTTGATAAAATTCTCTATCAGGTACAATCTCAATTTGAGAATAATTTTTCTTCCCTTCATATTTCTCTATATACTCTGCTAATAGCATAATTGTAGGCCTTTGAAACATTTCACGTATAGGTACATCTACACCTAAACGTTTATATATGTGTGAAACAACAGAAGTGATTTGTAATGAATTACCTCCTAATTCGAAAAAGTTATCATTCACACCTATTTTCTCTATTCCAAGTACTACTTTCCATATCTCAGAGAGCATTTGTTCAATTTCATTACGTGGTTCAATAAATAAAGCTGTGGATTGCTCCCAAATTGGATCTGGAAGAGCTTTCCGATCTATTTTACCGTTTGATGAGATTGGAAACTGCTCAATCGGGATGATGTATGCAGGAATCATATAAAAAGGTAAATACTCTCTAAGGAATTGGCGTACCTCTTCTACTTTAGCTGAAGAATTCATAACAACATATGCACATAAAACCGGAGCATCTTCTCCCTCTTTTTTACGTGTAATTACAATAGCTTCACCAATTTCAGGATATCGTAATAGTTGCTTTTCTATTTCTCCCAATTCAATTCGTAATCCACGAATTTTGACTTGATCATCCATACGGCCTAAATATTCAAGATTTCCATCTGGTAACCAGCGAGCCAAATCTCCAGTACGATATACCTTGTCATCTATAATAGAAGAACCCTCTTTGTTGATTTGTATAAGAACAAATTTCTCCATAGTTAACTTAGGTTGATTTAAATAACCTCTTGCTAATCCTTCTCCTGAAATACACAATTCCCCAGGAATTCCAACAGGTTGTAATTGTTGATTATCACCCATAATATAAACTTTTTGATTAGCTAGAGGCCTTCCTATTGGTAATTGATTCATAAATTCTAACTCAGCGTGCTGAACATGATAACATGTAGAATCTACAGTTGTCTCTGTAGGTCCATAAGCATTTGTTAAATTTGGTCGGCAGTTTTCATTAAATAAACCAAGGAATTTCCGTGCTAATTTCGGTGGTAATTCCTCTCCAGCAATAATAAAATGTTTAAATGAATATTCTATTTCTTCATCTATAAAATTAGTTAATAATCGAAGATGCATCGGCGTTCCATCCGCGATATTTATTTGCTTTTCTTGATAAAAATTAATTAGCTTCTGCCCATCAGTTCTTGCTTCCTCAGGTACTATAAATAAACTATTTCCTAATAGAAGCGCACCAAACATGTTTTGTACTGAAGCGTCAAACTCAAAAGGTGAAACTAACCCGATTTGCATAGAAGAACTATATTTATCATATATTTCATTTTTTAACCCAAATATTAAATTTACAACACTACGATTTTCAACCATAATTCCTTTAGGATTACCTGTAGTTCCAGAGGTAAAAATAACATATGCCAAATCGTAAGGTGTACTTACTGAAGGGAAACTAACCAACTCTGTTTCAAGTAGTTCATTAAAACTCACCATACTACAATCCTGGATTTCTCTTGTAAAATCTTCACTAATAACCTCTGGTTTTACTATACAAAGTGGAGATTTACATTCTTTTAGCATCGCCTCTATCCGTTTATACGGCAAATATATGTTAATAGGTAAATAAGCAGCCCCACTTTTTAAAATACCTAGCATTGCAATGACTGCATCAATTGATCGATCCATCATAAGACCAACAATGTGTCCTTTTCCAATTTCTTTTTTATGTAGAGAACTGGCAACCAGATCTACCTTTTCTTTTAATTGAGCGTATGTTATTTCTCTTTTGTCATCAGAAACAGCAAGTTTATTTGGATTATGCATGACTTGTTCTTCAAATAACTGTATCACCGTTAAATGATGCGGGTAATCTAACTCAGTTTGATTAAATGCAATTAACTCTCTTATATCATTATCACTAACCCAATCTAAATCTATATGGGGCGTATTCGGTTGTAGTAAAGCTTGCTCTAACAAGTCTATAAAATGATGACCAAATCGCGTAACAGTAGATGTTTTGTATAGATGTTCATTAAAATACATATCACCTTCTATACACCCATTTACTTGGCGGAAAGAGAATATAATCTCAGCATTGCTCTCACTTAAATAATTTAAATCTTGAATTTCCTCTAGCAAAATTGCAGTACGGAATGGATAATTACGCCCCTCTGGAAGGTAGTTACTCAAAACCGGTTGTAAACTTTCCAATGGGAAATTTTGATGTTCTAAAGCATTACCCATTACTGTACTAACTTGCTGGAGAATTTGTCTAAATGTCATATGTTCCTCAAGACCATGTCTTAAAACTAACAAAGTATTAATAAGGTTAGTATCACTGTCTTGTTTTAAAACAGGTGTACCAATGCATATATCTTGCAATCTAGTATATTTATTTAACAGCAAAGTAAGTCCAGCAGTAAGAATCATGTGCAATTGAAGATCTGATCCATTTGCTAACTTTAAAATCTTCTCGGACAATTCCTCTTTTAGTTTTATGCTAACATTTGATAAATTCACCTGTTTGTTTGATGTCCGGTAATCATAAGGGAAATGGCAGTCAGCCAGTTCCCCTGATAAGTTTTCTAACCAAAATTCTCTTTCCTTTATTCGTTCATTTGCGGCAATTACTTTATCTTTATTCGCTATTCGTTCAACCATAGTTACTCACTCCTGACAATAATCAATTAAAAGTTAAAATCCCCAAAATCTACTGATACCTTAACTGGTTGCAGTTCTTGAATTTCTTGTTTAAATGAAATATCTTTTAATAAAATTTCAGGATGATCTACAATTTGTTCAAAAATCTCAACATAACGCTCACATAACTTTTGAACCGTGTCCCTAGTATATAAAGAGGTTGCATATTCCATAGTCAGTTCAATTGTATCTTCCAATTCAACCACTCTTAGCAATAAATCCATTTGCGCGCGCTTAAAGTCGTGATCATATGTCTTTAGTTCTAAACCATCGATAAACATATGATCTGCATCCATATTTTGCATAACAAATGAAACATCGAAAAGTGGGTTCCTATTATACGTTCCTTGAAGTCCTAATTGATTAACCAGGTCCTCATATTGACATTTTTGATGTTCAAAAGCTTGTAAGACTTGTTCTTTTACTTCAAATAGGAACTGAGTAAACCTTTGTTCAGCTCTTGGATAGTTCCTTATCCCTAACATGTTTACAAATACTCCTATAATATCTTGTAAATCCGCATGTGGGCGACCAGTAATTGGTGAACCAATTACAACATCCTCTTGGCCAGTATATTTACCTAGCAAAATATTATATACAGAGAGCATTAGCGTATATAATGTTGTTTCTTCTTTTGCTAATAGACGCTTAATTTTCTTGGTAACATTGGAATCAATAGTAAAGGATATTTTACTACCTTTCAGATCTATTATTTCAGGTCTTGTATAATCTGTAGGCATATTCAAGACAGGTACACCATCTTTAAACTGCTCTAGCCAATACTGTTCATGTTTGAGAGCAATTTCTTTTTCTTTTTCACTCTGCTGCCATTCTGAGTAATCCTTATACTGTATTTTTAAGCTTGGTAATTTCTCTCCAGAGTAAAGCGCAAATAGATCTCTAACGAAAATATCATAGGAAACTCCATCGGTTACTATATGATGTAAATCAATAATTAAAATATGTTTTTGTTCTTCCAATCTAATTAACCCTACACGGAAATATGGAGCATTATTAAAATTAAATGGGCGAATAAACTCATTAATTATTTGTTCCACTTCAGATTCAAAGCCCTCAATTTGAGTAATATGGAAATCAGCATGATCATGAATAATTTGTACCGGTTTATCATTTTTCATTTCAATAGTAGTTCTAAATATCTCATGACGCTTAATTAATTGAGTGAACGCCTTTTCTAAACGTTCAATGTTTAATTTTCCATTCAAAAGAATAACGGAAGTATCATTATAAGCTGTACTTTCTGGATACAATCGGTGTAATACATAAAATCTCTTCTGAGCTGAAGAAAGCTGATAATGAGATTTAGGTTCAGCTGGAACAATAACATCAAATTCACTCTTATCTGCCCTTGAAATATAATTTGCTAGTTTCTCAATATTTGATAGAGTAAAGAGTTCTTTAATAGGAACTTCAACATTAAACTCTTTATGAATTTTTGAAACAATAGTAATAGCCTTAAGTGAATCTCCACCTAGTTCCAGAAGATCATCATGAACACCAACTTCTGAAACTTTAAATATATTTCTCCAAATTTTTGAAAGCTTTTCTTCTACCTCATTGCGAGGTGCTACATATTCAGTCAAGAGTTGTGGTCTAGAATGGTATAACGTAGAATCTAATTCTTCTTCCTTCTCATCATTGAAAGAATTTAATAACACCCATTGATCAATACGCGCTTGCAGTTCTCCTGGAGAATGAATCAGTACTTCCCCTTGTTTCCATGACAGTGCTATATTAAAGGCCTGAACTCCTTCTTCAGGTGTCATAGATAATTCATGTACACTTGCACCTATCTGCATATCTTTTTCTTCATCTTCCCAGTATTTCCAATCACTCCAATTGACGCTTATCCAAGGCAGATTGGAATAACGATTTATATATTGTGCAAAAACATCCATGTATATATTTGAAGCAGCGTATGAAACATACCCTAATCCACCTAAGACCGCTGAAATAGAAGACATTAGAACACAAAAATCTAAGTCTTTATTTCGTAAGCATTCTTCTAAATTTAGAAGACCATAAACTTTTGCAGAAAATTGTTCCTCACAGTCCCCTTTTTCAAGTTCCTGAATTAAATTAAAAGTCTTTCCACCAAGAATACCTGCACCATGAATTACACCATTAATCTTTCCAAATTTTTGTTCTGCCTTATGAATTGCTTCGTATAGTTGTGATTGATCTGTAACATCAGCAGCAAGTACAGAAACTTTAGATCCCGTTTCTTCTATCTCTAAAACTTTACGAATTCTGTCCGAATACATCGTATTTTCCTTCAAATGCATATCCCACTCATCACGATTTGGCAAACCAGTACGTGTAAGAAGAACTAAGTTGGCTTGTACAGTTTGAGCTAAATGTTTCGCAAGAATTGTACCAATACCTCCGAGCCCTCCTGTAATAAGGTAAACTCCATTTTTTCGTAAAGGCAATTTCTCTTTAGCTGGCTGTTCTAGTTGTATAGGCTCATAAGTTTGAACAAATCTTTTATTTCCTCGATAAGCAATCATTTTATCATTCGTATTTGAAAGACATTCTTCTACTAATTGATTTATTAGCCTACTCTTCAATTCTTTGTTTAGAGGTAAAACAACATCAACACTTGAACAAGAAAGATAAGAATACTCTTGCGGAACAACTAATGACGTTCCAAGTACAGTTGATTTTTCTGGAATTAATTCTTCATCACCAAACACTTGTTGAACACCATTTGTAATGATTCGAATTGAGATTGAATCAGAGATATTCTTGTCTCCTAGTGCCTGAGTTAAGTAAAAAATTGAATAGAATCCTAAGTTTTGTTTACAATTTACATATTCAATTGAGGCTTGTCTTTCCTCATCCGTAATTCCCCACATATGAACTATTCTTGTAGGTAAACCACATATTTCTTGTACTTCATCCAATAACTTAACGTAGTCTGTACGTTCTTCAGGATTTATAATGAAGCGATCGTTATTCTCCTTATTAAAACCAAAGCCAGGTTCTACTGTAACTACTCTCTGCCCTTTATTTAATAAGTCCTTAACTAGTTCATTACCTAATCCTTCTTGATCTACAAAAACAATCCATGTCTCATTCACATCATGATTTGGTTCAAACAATGTAGAACTTTTCCATTGTGGCGTATAGAACCATTCAGAAATGTTGTTATTCTTACTAATTTTAGATTGCTTACTATTAAGCTTTTGACCTAAATCATACGGATTACCTTGTAATTTATAAGATATTTTATTGAAAGAATACATTGGTAATGGGATACGTCTTCTCTTCTCATCTTTATAAAATTGTTCCCAATCTATAGAAATACCTGTTACCCACATTCGAGTGATGTGACTAAATAAGAAATACATATCTGATACATCTTGTTGAACGGATCGAACCGTATTAAATATTCTTTCATTACCATTTTCATAATCTAAAAGGCGACTAGTAAGCCTACTAAGATCATTTCCAGGACCAATCTCGATGAATAGACTTGTATTGTCCCTATTCAACTCTTGAATTCCATCAGAGAATCGAACAGTTCCACGCATGTGTTTTACCCAATAAACTGGGTTTGTTGCTTCTTCAGGTCGTATCCAAGTACCAGTCAAGTTTGACAAATAAGGTATTTTAGGTTCTCTGAGTGTTAATGTACTAACATAGGAAGCATACTCGTCCAGAATTGAATCCAGTTCGTGTGAATGTGCTGCTCCTTCTATTGTTACTCGCATACACATTAAACGCTTTTTCTTTAATTCATTTTCAAAATCTACAATTGCTTCTTCTGTCCCAGAAACTATACAAGCTGGACCATTAACTACTGCTAAAGAAATGGTATGTTGATATTCTTTTTCAAAAGAATTAATCAAATGAATTAATTCCTCTTCTGGAAGTGGAACGCTAAGCATTACTCCTGCAGGAAGACTACTCATTAGCTGACCTCTTTTTACAACCAATTTAAGTGCATCTTCCAAAGTAAATACTTCTGCTAAACAAGCAGCCACATATTCACCAAATGAATATCCAATCATTGCTTCAGGTTTAATTCCCCAACCCATTAATAGTTTCGCAACTGAGTATTCAAACGCGAAAAGAATTGGTTGACTAAATTCCATTCTTTTTAATTTTTCCGTCGCCTCATCAATACTCAAAGTAGTTGGGTATAACACTTCTTTCATGTTTACATTCGTAACAGATTGAAGGATTGCAAAGCATTCATCCATAGCTTCACGGAAAATTGCCTCTTGTTCGTATAATTCTAACCCCATGTTTACATATTGCGACCCATTCCCAGAAAACAGGAAGTTAACTTTAGGATGTTCCTCTTTTACATTTACATATTGTACTCTTCTTCCTTCTGGCTGGTTTAACAGTTCAATTCCTTCTTGAGTACTGGAACAAACTAAAGCTCTCCTATGCTTGAATTCCTTACGTCCAATTTGCAATGTATAACTAGCGTCTGCCAAATTCACATGAGGATTCTGTTCAAGGTGATTCCCTAAATTCAAAGTCATACGATCCAAAGCATCTTTCGATTTTGCCGAAATCATTAACATCTGGTATGGTCTACTATTTGATGTTGCTTCAAGCTTTGGTGCCTCCTCCAAAATAATATGTGCATTTGTACCACCAATACCAAATGAACTAACACCTGCACGTAATGGTTTATTATCCTTTTTCCACTCATTTAATTGTTGATTTACATAAAAAGGTGTCTTTTCAAATCCAATTTGCGTGTTTGGTTTTGTAAAATTCACACTTGGCGGAAGAACCTGATCTTTCATCGCAAAGACCGTTTTAATTAGACCAGCAACACCGGATGCTGCATTTAGATGGCCTACATTTGCTTTAACAGATCCAATTGGTACAGATTGTTTTTCATTAGAGTTAAACACTTCACTAAGCGCCTTGATCTCAATGGTATCTCCTAGTTTAGTAGCAGTTCCGTGTGTTTCAATATAGGAAATGGACTCAGGTTCTACATTTGCTTCATGTTGCGCCATTTTAATAACTTCTACTTGGCCCTCTACACTAGGCGCAGTGTAACCAATTTTCCGATTCCCATCATTATTAATCGCCGTTCCTTTTATTACTGCATGTATAGTATCTCCATCATTTATAGCTTCCTGTAAAGGCTTCAGGACAACAATCCCAACTCCGTCTCCAAAAAGCATTCCATTTGCATTTTCATCAAAAGGACGACAATGACCATCTGAAGAAAACAGCATTCCTTCTTGGTAGGTATAACCTGCTTTTTCAGGTTGAGTTAATGTAATTCCCCCAGCTATAGCAATATCACAATGCCCCTGTAATAATGCTTGGCATGCATTATGAATAGCCACCAATGATGTTGAACATCCCGTAAAGAGATTCATACTTGGTCCTTTAAGGTTAAATTTGTAAGAAATTTGAGTACTAAGCGAGTCTTTGTCGTTAAGTAATGAAATTAAAAATTGCCCAGCTGGTTCATTTGCCTCTGAAAGAGTAGATAACACTTGCCAATATAAGTTTGGAGATGCCCCACTATATACACCAATTAGGCCCGGGTATGTCTCGATATTATATCCAGCATGTTCAAGGGCAGACCACGCACATTCATGAAATACTCGTAGTTGCGGATCCATTAACGATGCATCTTGAGGTGTATAATCAAAGAATGGAGCATCAAAATTATCAGTTCCCTCTAAATACCCTTTCGCTTTAACATAATTAGGGCTTTTTACTTCCATAGGATTTACACCAGATTCAATTAACTCTTCATCTGTAAAAAATTGAATAGACTCTGTACCAGACTTTATATTATTCCAGAATTCATTTACATTCTGTGCTCCAGGAAAACGTCCATCTATTCCTATAATTGCAATATCGTTATCTTCTTTCGTTTTTCGATTAAATCGTTTTGTATGTTTAACTTGATTCTTTTGTTTATCTCCACTTAAGTATTTCGCTAAAGAACGAATACTTGGATACTCAAACATAACTCCAATTGAAATATGTTTTTCTAATCTATTAATTAATCTCTCATGAATTTGAATTATATGAAGTGAAGTTGCACCAAGATCAAAGAAATTTTCATTTACATTTACAGTATCAACACTGTAAAAATCTTTCCAAATCCCTATAATTATTTCCTCTACTTCATCTTGATTTCTGAACTTATCTCCCGTTTTCGTTTGAGTTTCCAATTCAGAAATTCGTTTGCGAGAATTCAAATTGATCCATTGATCAAAACGTTTATTTAAATCTCCTGAAGAAATAATTACCTGATTTAAACCACTTAAACCAAGCACACATTGGAATGTTTTTTGTCCTTCCTCAGATGTCATTTCAAGTGCTTCTATACTTTGAGCATTGAATATTTTATTAACCTGTTCAGTTCCCGTGTACTGCCAATCTCCCCAGTTAATACTAGTCCATCGATTATTAGATGTATTACTCACTTTGTCTGAAAAACTATCTAAGTAAAGGTTTGCTGCTGAATAGGCTACAAAACCTAATCCACCCAAAATAGGTGAAAGTGATGAAACAAGATAACAAAAATCAAGATCATAATTACTTAATAGCTTATCAAGAACTAGCACACCATGTACTTTAGGAAGAAATTGCTCTTCACATTCAATCCTACTTATCTTTTCCATTGGACACTGAGCTGATTTAACACGTAAGACACCTGCTGCATGAATTACCCCATTTATGTGACCAAAATTAGCCTCAGCCTGATGAATCACGTTTCTCATCTGCTCTTCATTAGCTACATCTGCAACAGCTGTCATTACTTTTGCTCCCAATGACTCCAACTTCTGAATATGGTTAATACGTTGACATAATTGTTCATTTTCAATCTGTGATTGAAGAATTTGATCCCATTCTTCACGATCAGGAAGAGCTGTTCTACTAACTAATATTAGTTTAGCCTTTACTGTACGCGCCAAATATTCTGCTAATTTAAGGCCTACTCCTCCCATTCCACCAGTAATTAAATAAACTCCTTCCGATCGAATATTCGGAATTTTTGAAGCTGATTCATTTTCATTTATTACTAGCATTTCACTTACTTTTTCATCAGGTATAGGCTCATAGATTCGAATGTAACGAGTGTTATTTCGAATTGCTATTACAGTGTCAATAATGTCCGTTTGAATCTCAGAATATAAGTTTGATATTAATGCTTCTTCATTATCAGACAACATAAAATCTACACTACGGCATCTAATATTTGGATACTCTTGCGGAAATACTTTTATAGGAGCCAAAAGAGTAGATTTTTCTGCAATAATAGACTCGTCTCCTACTACCTTTTGCATATTATTCGTCATAACATTTATATTGATAGGATAAAGTAAATTAAATTTACTAATTGTCTTTGCAAGTGATATTAATGAATAGAATCCAGTATCTAAGGTCTCGATACCTAAATCCTTATTATCCACATTCCATAGATGAACAATCTCCTCTGGTAAACACTCTTGTTTTTGTAGCTCATTAAATAACTGATAATAATCTTCTTGTTCAGTAGGGCATATTGTAAATTCATTTAAACTAATCTTTTTATATGAAGGACCCACACCGACTGTTATAACACGATGTCCATCTCTTTCAAGTTTTTCTTTAAGAGCTAAGCCTATATGCTCGTTGTCTAAAAATAACAACCAACTTTTAGTAGATCCTTTAGTTACATCTACAATTTCTTTTTCCGTCCAACCTGGAGTATAGAACCACTCAGCTATATTAGAACGTTTCTTTATCGATGTTTCTTCACTATTAGTTATATTTTGCTGTTCTGCTGGATCTATCCAATATCGTTTTTTCTCAAAAGGATAAGTTGGTAAGGCAATACGTAATCTATATTCCTCTTCATACAGTTTACTCCAATTAATTTCTACCCCTAACTCCCACGCTTGTCCCAATACCTCTAACAAGTCGTTCTGTAAAATAATCTGATTATTATTAATTTCAGAATTTAATAACTCTCCAATATGTACAATCACAAAATTAGGATCTACATCCTTAACTTGTGTTAGAAGTTCTACTTTTTCTCCATGCGTCCATTCTGTCTGTAACTCTATATAGTTCTCAACTAATGGATTCAGGACATCTTCTGGCTTAAGAGATTTATTATAAATATCTGAAACCATTCCAGCTAAGCCTGTACCAATAATGTTAGAAGGACGTACATCACATTCAATTAATACATCAATAATCGATTGCAAGCAGACGAAAAAGGTTAAATCTTCAACCAAGCTATCATCTGTTCCTTTAAAGAATGCTTCTTTCAATGCCTTTCCAGTATACATTTGGGCATCAGTCATATTACGCTCAAATACTTGTAAGAATAATGGTTCCTTTTGGTATAGTTCTTTTACATTCTCAATAATTGATGAGTATTCGCTAGGTAACACAAATACCAAATCTGGATTTTCTTGCGTTTTTACGTGAAAATCTTTAACTGTTTTTAAATTGTCTATAGCGCTATCTATATCCTTACATAAGACCGCTCTTCTATACGGAAATGGTCGACGGCCAGTTTGCAATGTGTATGCTACATCTGCTAATTCAACATCTTTATTAGATTCCAGATATTGGACCATATTTACTGTAGCATTATTTAAAGCTTCTTTTGATCTAGCAGAAAGAACCATTAGTTTTTTCTCTCTAGTAGAAGCAGAACTTTTAACTTTAGGGGCTTCTTCTAATACAATATGAACGTTAGTTCCACCATATCCGAAAGCACTTACACCAGCTCGAAGAAGATCATTATCATCACTTTGCCAATTTACCAAATCAGTATTGATATAAAATGGGCTATCTATAAAATCAATTTTCGAGTTAGGGCGCTTCACATTTAAAGTTGGCGGGAGTTGTTTATGTTTCATAGATAAAACTGTCTTTATAAGTCCGGTCACCCCTGCAGCTGTATCTAAATGACCTACATTACTCTTAACAGAACCAATTGCACAAAAAGATTTCTTGTCCACATCTTGAAACGCTCTCTTTAGAGCCTCTACTTCGATAGAATCCCCTAATGGCGTTGCTGTCCCATGCGTTTCTACATAACTAATAGTAGAAGGATCAACTTCAGCAAAACTATGTGCTGCTTGTATTACTTCAGCCTGTCCCTCAACACTCGGAGCAGTATAGCCTACTTTTCGACCTCCATCATTATTTGCTGCTGATCCCTTAATTACACCATAGATTGTATCCCCATCAGCAATTGCATCTTCTAATCTCTTCAGTATTACCATACCTACACCATCACTAAAAACTGCACCCTGGGCTTCTGCATCAAAAGTACGTACTTTGCCATCAGGTGAACTTGTCATTCCTTCATGATATTTATAACCATTCTTTTTAGGATACGTTATAGATACTCCACCTGCAGCTGCAATAGAGCATTCTCCAGTTAACAATGATCTACATGCAAGATGAATGCTCAATAGAGATGTAGAGCAAGCTGTATATAATGTAAAACTCGGTCCCTTAAGTCCCAGCTTATAGGAGGTAAGTGTTGAAATTGCATCTTTATAGGAAAGAGTACCCGCTTCTGAGAACTCAACTACACTATCACTGTTTAATAATGGCGTGTGCTTCATCCAATTAAAATTAGTAGATGCTCCTACGTATAACCCTATTAATCCTTCATAGTCAAATGGATTATAACCTGCCATCTCTAATGCTTCCCATGTTGTTTCCTGTAACATACGGATTTGGGGATCCATTATTTTCGCTTCTCTAGGTGTATAAGCAAAAAAGGATTCATCAAAATATTCTACTTCCTCCAAATACCCTTTTGCTTTCACAAAATTAGGATGTTGTAAAACATCTAAATTAACACCTTCTTTAATTAACTCATCTTCAGTAAATGTAGAAATTGAATCAACACCATTTTTTAGGTTATCCCAGAATTGGTTTATTTCATTTGCACCTGGAAATTTACCTGCCATTCCAATAATCGCTATTTCCAAACCAGTTTTACTATCATCTTGATGCTTCATTTTCACTTTCCTCCTATTTTGTTTAATTCGGATTTTCTATGCTTTACATACTCTTAGCTACAATACTTAGAGCTAATACTGCTATTTCATAAAATTAAGCAAAAGAAAAAACACATGAAATTACCCATAAAGTAGCTAAAGTGATTTACATACCTGACAGAAAACAAAAAATTTAATTACAATTTCTATTCCTGGATTTCAATGATATTTTGAGCACTCATTTTTCATTCTAAAAACCTAATACTTTGGTAATAATTCTGTTAATATTACAATTTATGTAGTTAGTAACATATTCACAAGAAGTTTTCTTTAAGAAATTAATTTGTAGAGTAATAATTTTGTAGGGGATTTATGTCATAAAATTAAGCATACTTTTTCCAATATCATATAGAAAAAAACAAAAAAGTGACATACAGTGAATATTGAGAAATAAAATTCATTTATTCCATATCTAACCAAAATAGAACGAATTTTCAATTTTAAATTAGATTTTCTTGCATTTATAATTGCATTCTCTATAAATCATCTATGGTGAGCTTTTAGACTTTAAACGTAAATAAAGTTATATGCGAAATTTTTTAGTTTAGATGAGGATCTATAAGTGAATTCATTCAAACGTTTTAAGAAAATATTGAGGATGAACATTGCTAGTGAAGCGCTTACTACCGAAGGCAAACTTATTTCTAGGATCGCTGACTTACAATTTTGCTTTGTACGACTCCTAAGACAGATCAAATAATTTCATATTCTACAGTACTGTTTATCTTTCCGTTCATGTTGTTGATTTTCCGTTATGTTTTGATATGCACATACAATATTTTCATCTTATATCCATTACTATTGTCCTGCAGACACTTTATATTATCTTCAAACCCACTATTTCACTAAACTGTAAAATTAAAACCACTAAATTTCCGAATAAACTGAAAACTCATGAGAAATTGACAATAAATCTCAATAAGATCTTTTCAATATATCTTAACTTCAAACGCATGGACACCCAATAATGATGCTATATAGGGGAATATTCTACTAAATAGAATAAGGGGGAAATCAAGCTAAAAAGTCACTTTCCTTACGTAAGGGAAAGCGACTTTTTGTGTAGTCTTATTCAATTAAATGGCTCAATTGTTGAATAACATGACCAGCATTTTTTAAATAACTTTATTATCTCTGGACATATTCAATTATTTATCCAGGGTTAACAGTTAAACCAATAACAATTTTGAAACAATAAAAAAGCTATCTAATTTTTAGATAGCTTTTGATTTAATAACTATGTAGAATGCCTAGATGGTTATATAATACCCAGGATTAACTTACGTGATTTGAATAATTCCTCCTTAGGACGATGAATTACCGTATACACAATACAACTTTGAACTACCCCCACTTTCACTTCGTTTAGAAGTGAGGGATTCCTAAGTAAAGAGTTCTATCGAACTCTAATTGATTAGGCTAAC